>WOZK01000006.1:0-43082 GCA_011620275.1 Candidatus Omnitrophota bacterium | reverse complement strand
CTCTCATGATCATAAGCATATCTTCTTCGTGGTGCGGCCCTATCTTGCCCGGCAAAGCGCTTACAGCCTCTACGATCTCCACATTCCCGGAAAGGATCCTCGCGTTCAGCTCTCTCATGATCATAAGCATATCTTCTTCGTGGTGCGGCCCTATCTTGCCCGGCAAGGAGTCTAGTCCTTCCGCTATCCTGGAAAGGAGCCCTGTCATCTCCGAAACTCCCTCGGCCGCCTCGGAACTCCCGGCAAGCAGCCGCGCGTTTATCTCCCTTATCAAGACAGCAATGTCCTCCTTGCGCATACTTTGCACGTTTGCCGCAAGCGAAGAAAGCGCCTGCGAGTGCTCTTTGTAAGTATACTGCAGGATATTCTGCATCTCGAAGACCATCTGCGTGAGATTGGCGCACATGCGCAGTAAAACAGCAGGAATCAAACTTGCCGCCAGCAGTAAAAATATCCCCGAGATGAACAACGGTTTATCCTGCAGGAATAAAACCGCGGACGCGGCGGCGGCCGTAAGCAACGGGACGGCCCAGGAAAAAAATATCAGGATCCTTGCAACCGGAATCTTCTTTCTCGACATCTTGTCTCCTTTCAATACGGTAAACTCTGAAGCTGCGTTACAAAAAGCAGTATCTCTTCCCTCAATATCTGGACGCCTATTCTCTGGAAGCCAATTCTATCCAAGTCGGGGTATCTCCGGACCTGGTAACCAGGATATCCAGCCAGGAAGACAACCCCTCCTTAAAGGCGGGCAGCAGCGCCTCTCCCGAGAGGGGATAATTACCGTCTGTCAACCAGTCCCAGTTGATGGACGAGAGCGCCTCCATCATTCCTGACAATTGCCTGTCTTCTATGCCGTAGACGGCTTCCAGCAGATTGCCGTATATGCGTGCCAGGAAATTTTTATTCGGAAATTTACGCTTGATCTCTCCTCCGATCGACAAAGCTGCTGCCAGGAAGTCGGCGGCGTATCCGGCTTCCCCGCAATCGAAACGGAAAACCCGGTTGTTCCCGCGGGAAAATGCTTCATTCAGTCTCAGATCGGCCAATGCGGCCCATAATACCGCAGGGGAAGGATTAATATAACTGCCCTTAATATAAAGAAAGTCTTTAAAAAAATAAAACATCCCGAGCAGGAAATCCAGATATAACAATTGATGCCGGCCGGCGGCGATGTCTTCCTCGAGATAACGATTGGCCATCCCAAGGTTTTCCTTTATCTTGGCGCTGAAATCATTCCGGAACCACCCTGTTTTCTCGTAATATGACATGTGCCAGTTCCAGTGGCTGTTGAACAACGACCTCCGGCTGTCTTTTTTTTGATGATACACTACGGCGTTATGACAATAGACCAGGCCGCTTCCCGAGACTTTCAGCCTGCAGCAGATATCCACATCCTCGGCGTTGTTCCCGAGAGATTCGTCGTACAGGCCTATCATCCGCAGGTTGTCGGAGCGGAAAAGAGTATTGGCCCCGAAAAGAAAAACCGGGTTTGTTTCGTTTTCCTGCCAGAACTGGCGCATATGCGCGGCCCGCCACAGGTCGAAAACCGAAGAAGCCTGGGTTTCCATGACCCGCCCGCCGGCCCCGGCCGCGCGCGGCGAAGATGACAGCGCGCCGGCGAGAGACTCAAGCCATCCGGGATCTGCCGTGCAATCGGCATCTATGGAAGCGACAAATTCTCCGCTTATGTTTTTAAGGGCAGTGTTCCTGGCCGCTGCCAGTCCCCGATTGCCGGGATGTCTGATCAATCTCACCGGATACCGCGCCGCGATCTGCGGGCTTTGATCTGAAGAGGCGTCGTCCACTACCAGGATCTCTTCTGGAGCCAAAGACTGCCTCAGCAGCGAATCCAGACAATAGGCTATCGTATCGGCATTATTATACAGGGGAACGTAACAGGATATCTTCATTTCGAACGCTTTAATTCCTTCTTGATCATCTCCTCCGCTTTTTCGATCTCGGCGATCTTTCTTTCCGGGATTGACCGCTCCGCCGAGGCACGGCGGGGCGGTGACGGCAAAAGACGACGCAGCAAACTCCGGAGAGACCCCCGATAAGCGGCGTAGAACATTATTTTCCTCTTCAGTTTCCGCAGCGCCGCCCCGCGCACCGGAGAGACCGCCTGCCCGAAGAATCCGGCCGACGGTCCGGCAACGGAACGGCTGAAGTTCGCGTCGTAACAACTCATCAGGCACCCCCCGCAGCTGCGGCTGTTGATACGGCTGATGATATCGCGGTGCCTGACATTACCCCATATTTCCCTCAAAGGTGTTCGAGATATATCTCCTATCAACATATCCTTGCCGGACAATACCCAGCAGGGAAAGACCTTACCGGAGGCGTCCACCGGGCAGGAAGAAAAAAGCGCCCGGCAACTGGCCGCGTTGCCGCCGATCCCTCTGGAAAGATACGCGGGGATGCGTTCCAAATACGGCAAAGGATTGACCGATATACCGCGCTCTCCGCAAAGCTTATGTATGCCGCGCAGGGTTTCCATAGCGATGCCGGCCTCCACTTCCCCAAGGAGGAATTCGCTGCAATTCCTGCCCGGAGAAACGAATATTCTGCTGAAAGGCTGAAACTTGAGCGTGGTCGCTCCTGTTTCCCCGGCCAGTTCCACTATATGTTCCAGAGAGGAATAATTATATCTTGAGACCGTAGAGGCGATAGTCGTCTCCACACCCCTGGCCCGCAGCAGGCGCAACGCCCGCAATGCCTTCTCGTAAGACCCGGGGCCGCGAAGTCTTTCATGCACCTGTCTATCCCCTTCAAGGGAAATATTCACCACGCCCACCCCGCTGTCGGCGATCCTTCCGGCGGTCTCCTCGTCGATAAGACAGCCGTTTGAGGTAAGGCAAGCGCTCATTCCCAGATCCCTGGAGAACTCCGCCAGATCGTAAATGTCCGTCCGCAGCAGAGGTTCTCCGCCGCTGAATACGGCCGTGGAAGCGCCTAAAGCCGCGGCGTCTTCCAGCGCGGCAAAAAGAACGCCGGTAGGCAATTCTCTGCTGCGGGAAGCCGGGATATCGCACATGACGCACTTCAAATTGCACCTGGAGGTCAGGGAAAATATGATCTCTTTCATCTGGAACATTTATCTCCTCTTGTGTATACCGGCTTACCCTTCAGGATAGTCTTGTATTCTTTCAATTCCGCAAGGCACTCGCGCAGCAATACCGCGCGGCCGGGGATGTTACGTGAAGACACTATAATTTTTTCGGTAAGCACTGAAATGGTGTCGGCATCGGGATGCGCCCAGCACGTCTGCAGGCAGGGCTTGCGGCATTTCTTCATCTTCTCCCTTGCCTCCGACGCCTCCCTGGTAAAAAGAGCGGCCGTTATGCCCGCGTCTTTTATATTGCCGAAAGACTCCCCGCAGCTCCTGATCTCTCCATCCGGACCGATATTTATGAAAACGAAAGGATTGCACTTCCACTGCCGTCTCTCCAGCCGTCCGGAGAAATAATCCGCCCAAAGGGCGGGGTCATGCAGGAAAGCGGTGACCCCGCAACCGCCTCCGGGAGCGGTAATCAATTTTATCTGTTCGCGCAGGATACCTATCTCCTTTTCTCCCGGCCAGAAAGGCGCGCTGCCGGAGGTGTTCTGCATATCGTCCTGCGCCACGATCACCGGATGCATAACGAAACATTCCGCGCCCTCGGAAACAGCCAGGGCCGGCATGCGGGACAGTTCCGGAATATTTTCTTTCATAATCGTGCTCCAGACCGATATCTGCGGACCGCGGCCGAACCTTTTTTTTGCCGCGGCCAGATTTCTCACCGCGCGCAAGGCGGCGTCGAAAGCGCCTTTACCGCGGAAATAATCGTGTGTTTCCGGAAGCGCCCCGTCCAGCGAAACTGCGATGTTCTTTAAACCGCTGGAGACGATACGCTCGGCCATTGCTTCGTCGATAAGAGAACCGTTGGAGACCGCCTCCGTGCGCACTCCGGCCGATACGGCGCGGCCGATGATATCAAAAATGTCACGACGCAGGAACGGCTCGCCCCCGGTCAGAACGACCGTGCTGTCCCAGTCCCAGGAGGCTATTTCCTCAAGCGCGCAAACAACGGTCTCCCCCGAGAGTTCGTGCCCTTTAAGAATATTTACCACTCCACACATTTTACAGGAATAGGTACATTTATGGCTGAGACTTATATAGACCCATTTCGGCCTGGCAAAAGGATGATTCATCTCCTCGGAAAAATGATACGCCAGGTCCCGCTTGAATTCTTTTACGCAATCCCCTTCTATCCGCATGCCCCCCTCTTCCGCCCTCCGTCGCGCCCATCAGCAGACCGGATCTTCGCCTTAAGCGCATCGAGCGCGTTCCTGCCGCGTATTTTCCCGATGAAGCCGGCGCCGGCCGCGGCAAGCGCCGCGCCGGTCTTTTTCAGTCCGGATTCCAGCGAGGCCGCGGCAAGCGCCTTTTCTTCTTCCGGCGCGCCGGCGACTACTTTAAGCGCCTCCGCCGCCACCGAGGAAGGAAAATAAACGCAATCCTGCAGACAATGCCTGCGGCAACGCCTGGCTTTTTCCCTTACGCGGCGCGCCGAAGCCGAAACCCAGATATCAGCCAATTTTTCCCTGCGCGCGTCTCCGTATATGCCCAGACAGCTCCAGACCTGGCCGCCGGAAGTTATAACCATCCTCTTTAACCCCTCGTAACAGCCGATCCTGCCGGCGGGCATCCTTCCTTGGAAGTATGCCGGCATGAGAGACAATACCTGATCGGAAGTATAAATCATGGGGGTATGCCGCGGATCACTTTTTAGTTCCTGCAGCCTCTTCAGGTTCTCCTCCAGCAAACGAAGTTTCTCCCCGCACGGCCATAGCGGACTCTTCTGTTTCACGTGCATTTTCACGTTGTCGAAGAGCACCGGCTGAAAAACCACGATATTACACTCCTTGCCGCCGGCAAAATCGAGTATGGGAAGCATATCCTCCACGTTCCTGTCCATTACCGTGAAGTTTATCCCGAGAGTGGGATTGCGTCTGCTGTGCGTCTTTTTAACACGGTTGAGGATATCCATGGCCGCTTCAGCTCTATCGAATACCCCTTCACCGCGTATATAATCGTTATTCTTCCTCAACCCGTCAAGGGATACCGTCAAATGATTCAACCCCTCTTTCACGAAGAAGTCGGCCGTCTCTTCATTCAGGAGCGTGCCGTTAGTGATAATATCCACCATCTCTATGCCGCTGGCGACTGAAAAAGACACTATTTCCTTAAGGTCACGGCGCAGCAAGGCTTCTCCTCCGGATAATATCAGATGCCGCACCCCGAGTTCTTTAACCTGCCTGATTATCGCGCACACCTCCCCGGTCTCCATCTCGCCGTCCCCTCCCCCGGAGACGGAACACATCCTGCATTTCAAATTGCACCTGTTGGTCAAGGAAAAATAAACGTGTTCCGGCGGCACAAGGGGGACGCCGGTTTCCCTGCCCGCGTAGAAACCGAATAATTCCTCAAAACGAACGGAATACCGGTTTTCGCTCATGCGCAGCTCCCTTTCAGGCATTTTTTCATGATCGCCCCGAGGCTGGACGCGGCAGAAAAAGAATAGCAGCTTTGCAGGCAAGGCTTGGCGCAGGAGCGGGAGTGCAGCCGCAGTCGGTATGCCTCGGGAGACTTCCATGCCTCCGGCAGTTTCATTTTATCCAGCCCGCCGCAAATACCGTGGCAGGTATAAAGCAACGGAGCCTTTTTCGAATAACAAATAAATGCCGTCTTGAAGCCCCCGAAACAGGTCCAGTCGCGCGGCCCGAGGGTGCCGGCATAATATTCGGGAAGAAGACGCATCGAAGGTTCCTGAAGAATCGCCGGTCTGCCCGGCGCCATCCTCTCGAGTTCCTCGATCTGCTCTTTCAACAACGCTATCTTTTCCGGACCCGGCCAGAAACGCAAGCCGGGATCATCAACGCTGAAATCGCCGTTATCGGGAGTAAACGGCTGAAAATTGACCACGTCCACCCGCAGTCCCGCGCAAAATCGGACAAAATCGCAAAGTTCTCCGGCATTAATATCCATTACCGTGAAGGCCGCGCCGAGGGAAAAGGCCGCGCCTCGCGCCCGCTCATCCTGCAGGAGCCCGAACGCCTTGACCGCGGACGCGAACGTTCCTTTGCCGCGGAGAAAATCATGCGTCCTTTCCAGTCCGTCCAAGGAGAAATGCACGTGCCCGACGCCGCAGGCGGCAAGCCTGCGGCAGGCGTCCCGGTCCAGAAGCGTGCCGTTTGTGGTTATGATACTTCTCATACGGTTCCCGGCGGCGCAAGAACACAGCTCGTAAATATCGCCGCGCAGGAAAGGCTCTCCTCCCGTGAACAGGACTTCATTAACTCCCCATGCCGCCGCCTGTTCGATCAGCCCCTTTACACAAGAAGTGGAAAGCTCTTCCTCCTCCGGCTGCCTTCCGGAGATACTGCACATTTTGCAGCGCAGGTTACAGCGTGAAGTCAACGAGAACTGCACCGTCTGAGGAGGAACGAACGGATAATTGACGCGCCGGGAAAGCCAGAATCCGGCAAGCCGGAGTAGATTGGTGAATTTACGCATCTCTTTCCTTAAGATATCCCTCCCTTGTAGATCCCGATCAAGCGGGCGTAAATAAGCAGGAGTTTTCTGCGCAGGCGGCGCAATGCCGCGTTATTACCTTTGCTGTTATACCAGTTGCCCCCTTGACCACAAT
The DNA here is from genome assembly GCA_011620275.1 of Candidatus Omnitrophota bacterium. GTDB lineage: Bacteria > Omnitrophota > Gorgyraeia > Gygaellales > Profunditerraquicolaceae > Undivivens. The sequence goes on along the minus strand of WOZK01000006.1, from coordinate 36,390 downwards.
TAATCCCCAATTCCCGGGTGTGCCTTCCCAGCCAGGAAAGCCTCGGTATATAACAGCAGCTCACGCTGACGAACTCGTCTATATTACCGCGCTGGCGCAGTAAAAAGAAGAGGGTATGAAAAAAGTCCCTCCATCTCTCACTCGGATATCCGACCATCCAGAGTGTATTGACCTTAATCCCGGCCTCGTGCGCCGCCGAGAAGGAAAAGAACAAGGCCTTCTTCGAAGGCTTCCCCATATCCGTCAATACCGCTTGTGAACCGCTCTCCACCCCGTAAGTAAGATAACTGCACCCGCCGGCTCTCCACCTTTCCGCCTGCCGGCGCGTCATTTTTTCCGAAGCCCTGGCCATACCTCCCCAGGAGAAACCGCTGCCGGAAGAAGCTATCAGCGAACTCAACCTGTCGAGCGCAGCCGGTAACCCGTTGACCATCAAATCGTTACACTTAAACTTTTTTCTGCCGCAGAAGGAATACCGTTTCTTCATCTCCGCAAAGATGTTCTCCGGGGCCCTCATACGGTATTTTCCCCACATCGGCTTATCGGTGCAAAACCGGCAGGCGAAATCGCATCCGCGGGAAAAAAGTATCGGGATCTCTTCTTTATTTGTATACCTTTCCAGATCGAACAATTCCAGCGCCGGGAACGGGATGCAATCTATATCGCCGATCATTTCGGACGGTCCGTTATCCCGCAGCCCGGAAACGGTATTCACCACCGTTCCGGGAAGACGCAGGGTTCGTAAATCTACCCCGGACTCAACGGCTGCCGCGATCGCGGACACGGTCTCTTCTCCCTCTCCGCGCACGTATATGTCGACGCAGGGACACGTTTCCCTTGAGATATCGCTTTCGGAGCACATCGGCCCGCCGAAAATCAAAGGGATATCTTCTATGGCCGCGCGGATACTACCCGCGAGCGCCCCGGCCAGCGGCAGCGAATGGCTGTTCACGCTGAATCCCACCATACCCGGTGAAAAACACGATATCCTGCCGGTCCATTCCCGCAAAAGCGCCGGTAGATCGAAATGCGCGCCCACTCTTTCCAGGGACCGCCATTCGTCTGCACTATCCCAATCCCAGAGATACCGTTTGTCCGGATTAAGATGGAAAAGCTCCGAATTCAGACAGAACATACGGACTTCATGCCCGTCCTGCATCAGGCGCCCCGCCACGTAAGCAATACCCAAAGGAGGCATATCCACGCCGTAAAGCGGCGGCATGACCAATGCTATTCTCATAGTATTACTCGGAGCAAAAATGTTTGACACCTCTGGTATCGTCTCACTCGAGGCAGTCGAGCCGGTAGGGTGTCGGACATTTCTGCTCTCCTTAATAAGTTCTCTGTAACATTATCCGCTGCCGTCGGAGTTTGTCAACTCTCCGGAAGCGCTTAATCGCAAAAACAAGGAAGCAGGCACGGCCATGGACATTTACGCACGCGTTCCCTGGCCTCATTGATCCGCGGTCCTGAAAGTATATCCGCCAGGCTTTGCCTGCGGATATCTCCGTAAGCGGAAAAACAGGTGCGGCAGTACCCGTCGTTGGCGACCAGAACGGTCCTGCCGGCGGATGAACAAACGCAGTCCCCGGGCGCCAACTCACCGGCAAAATATTTTTTGAACAGCCTGAGATTGCCTTCCGAATTACGCAGGAACCCGCCGTCCGAACGCCCGCGCGCAATGAGCCTTTCGACTGCGCGTTCCAGTCTGCCGAAACTCCCGGGCTTCACCCATAACTCCGCGTTTTTTCTCTCCGACATCTTCAGGTTGTTGGCCAAAAGCGGCTGGTACTGGATATTACACACGCCCAGCTCGCGCGCAAACACATAAAGATCTTCAAGCTCCTCAAGGTTCCGCTCGAAAACGATGCTGATCAAGCTGAATTTCACTCCCAGGGCTTCTTTTCTTAAATCCGCCAGGGACTTGAGCGCCTCGACCGAATTCTCCCAGGCCCGCGCGTCGTCTCTCACGTAATTATGCAGTTCCGGACGCAGAGAATCCAAGGACAGAACGGGAACAACCGTCCCGTCCCTCAGAAACGGCTCCAGCTTCCCGAAATCACGCCGCACGGCGATCCCGTTGGAAAGCAATCCCACTCCCCTCAAACCCAGTCCGCGGGCGCATGCCAGAAGGTCCAATATATCGCTGCGCAGCATGGCTTCTCCGCCGGAAAAAGCCACTTCTTGTATGCCGGAAGATGCCGCTTCCTTCAACAGTTTGCGGACGTATCTGCCGGGGATATCTTTTTCCCGATCGGCATTTTTCCAGATATCGCATATACGGCAACGCAGATTGCATTTATGCGTGACGTCCAGTATTAAAAGCTGCGGAACAGCAAAAGGAAGCCTGCGGCCGCTGCAGAACTCCGCGACATTACCGAAAATATACGCTATTTTATGCAGGCAGAAAAAGAAAAACACGCCTGCCTTTTTGAACCGCCCGTAAGAAGCCCCCTGGGAACGCGCGAAGAACCGGCACAGGCAATAAGCGAACCTGGGGACCTTCGCCATATTTACCAGCATGCCGGCCCAGAAACCGAACCGCCCGGTCTTTAACTCCTGCAGCAACACATGGTCGCGGTGAAGGCGCTTTACCAGCAGATTCCCCCTGCCGTAAAGATAAGCCTGCCTGCAGAAAGCCGCCGGACCGGGGAGGCGGCGGTGAACAACCCTGATTTTGGGGTCAAAAACCAACCCCTCCCCCTGTTTATGCAGCCTCCAGAAAAACTCCAGATCTTCCCCCGCCGGGAAAGGGAAAGAAGGATCGAATTCACAGCGTGAAAAGATCTCTCGCTTAAGCGAGACGTTGCAGGTAGGGAAAAATATCGGCTCCCTGCCTCTGCCGCAGTCCATCTCAATGCTGCTGTTGCTCAGGAACTGGCTTACCTCCTGCGCTATGCCGCCTTCCGGATCAGGCAGCGTATATCCGCCTACGGCCGCCGCAGAAGGATGCAGCCGGTGCGCGTCCAGAATGCCCCGCAGCCACCCGGGGCAGGCGCGGCAATCATCGTCTATGAACGCGATTATCCGTCCGCCGCAATGCGCCGCTCCGGTATTCCTCGCCGCCGCCGGACCGCGGCGTTCCTGTCTTATATAACGTATATTGCCCCGGGCATTTCCTGGTCCGCCGGCAAAAAGTCCGGTACCGTCGGAGGAACCGTCGTCCACTACTACTATTTCGAAAGATCCGCCGGGAAGGTCCTGGCACAACAGCGAATCAAGACATTCTTCCAACAGCCGTTTACGGTTATAAGTGGGGATCACTACCGATATATCAATGGATCTGTGCTCTGCCATATTCCCATACTTCCGCTTCCTTATAAGCGGGTCCTTTCAGCCTGATACAGCTCAAACTCAAAGCGGGCAGCCTGCGATTAAAGATCACGCTGCCCCCGCTGTCCGTTCCGATCAGAAATTCCGTATCTCTGGCTTCGTTCGCTTTGTTGATCGCCATTAGCGTATAATTCCCGCCCTGACGGGAAGCATATACGCTCACCCAGTCCTGCGGGACGACTTTTTTGTCCATCAAGACCCCGGAAAAATAATTTGAATACAGCCTGAACGGATGATACAAGGCGGTTTTTTTTCCGGTATCGTCCAGCATCGCTATGTTCTGGTCGGATGAATTCAGGCAGAATTGTGCGGCGTAATCAACGCCTCCTTCCGCGAGAATACCGTAGAGGTCGCTCAAATACAGTACCTTCCAGAGCATATCGTAATTTATCATCGATTCGGACTCGATATTAAACTCCGTGACCGCCAGATCCAGTCCTGGCCCGTAATCGGCGATCCACTTCCTGAAACGCGGCAATACCGCCGGTTTATCCCCCGCGGCGAACGCCTTGTCATAACTGTTGACGTAGTCTTTCTTCCACCATACGGCGGCAGCGTCGAGCAAGGCCGCGTTGCCGTGCTGAACCTCCCGTCCTCCGTCAGCGGCAAAAGAATTGAAGAGATGAAAACTCAAGACGTCCAGCAAAGGTCTGCCGTCGGCTTCATCCTTTAAAGAAGCGCACCCGGTAAGGAATTTCTCTACGGCGTTCTCCTCTCCGTCCAGGCAGTCGCGCCATCCCTGCCAGGCTGTGGAAATCGCCGGCGCGAATATCTTGATATCCAGCCCGTTTTGCAGTTCACTCTGAGCGCGGCGCATGGCCCCGGCTATCTTTTCGAAACGGACGGAATATTCCTCCGCAGAGCAAGGCTGCGGGTGCAAGTCGGGATGCGTCAGGTGCCAAATGAACGGCTCGTTCCCTATCTCGAAAAACCTTACGCCGCGGCCCGGATCGCCGTTCAAATATCGCACCATCGCCGCGGCCTCTTTATCCACACTGAAGCCGTCGCCGGATTCACCGCGATAACCCAAAGCATTTATCTGTATCATCGGTTCGCTTCCGACGGCGCGGCAAAACCGCACGAACCTGTCCAGTGAAAACATCCTCACCCTCAACGCGGACCCGGGGAAAGTATAAATCCCGCTGCTCCAGGAATAACGATCAAGGAAAGGCCCACCCAGACGCAGGAACGCCGGGCTTAAAAGCCTGACCTGTTCCTCTTCAGGAAGATCCAGCCAGCTGGCAAGGTTAGCTCCGTATAAATAACGGCTCACCGTCCTGCTTGCCCCTTTCGCGGGGATTATCTCCACGCGGCCGTAGTAAACGTTTTTTCTTCCGTGTTTTTCCAGGGAAACCGAGAAGTGCCGCGGGGAAGCGCTTCTGTCTTTTTCTATATCGTAAGGCGAAGGACAGTCCCCTCTATAAAACGCCAGGCGTTCCCAAAAGATACTACCCTTGCCGCCGTCTCTGCCCTTTTTATGCATCCCGATCGAACGCACTCTCTCCCACTCTATATCCGGTGAATAGCCGGGGTTGCGCACCGTCCAGTCCGGGGAGACGACAAACGCCGAAAAAGGCAATTTGTAATCCACCGGGTAGCCGGCCGTGCGGATCCGGCATATACAAGGTTTCAACGCCCCGGTTTTCTTATCTTCGACCGTCACAACGATGTACATCTCTTCGTTCGCCGGACCACGCAGCCTAACTTTGAGCCAGGAAAATCCGCTTAAATCCCCCGCCTTCTGAAGGTCCAGCGAAAACGTTATTTCCGGCCATTGCCAGAGATTGTTTTTCTTAAATGAATAGCGAAGCTCGGCCGGAAAACTCTTTGTCCGGCTATAAAGTTCTACTTCCCCGCCGGAAGACGCGGCCCAGCCTGAATCGGCCGCTATCCTCCACCGCGCGGAATAAAATTCTTTCGCCGGAGAATCAGCCGCCTGAAGTCCCTGGCCGTAACAGCAAAAAGACAACAAAAAGGCGAAATAAACGGCTTGTCCGCGGGACGCAGGAAATCCTTTTGCCGGTTTACCGGCTGCGCGGATGCCGCCGCTTTTCAATGGCCCAACAATCCCGTATTCACCCGGTGTGATCATCCTACCGTCAGCATTCCGGAAAAAAATACGCTTTCTCCCGGAGAAAGCGTTGTCTCCCCTGCATTACTCAAACGCAGCACTCTGGAACGGTAACAGAGATCGGAATTAACCGCTTCCAGCCTCCATCCTTCCCTTATTTCATCTACGGACAACTCCACTTCCGGCAGGCCGTTCCCCGCGCAGGAGGCGCTTAACGGCTGCGCGCCGGCGGGAACCGTCTCCACAGTCTGCCAGTCGTCTCCTGTATCGCGCGGGAACACGCCGAACACGCCGCCGCGGGAACGGTGAGACCACAGACTGTAAACCTCGCGGAGCGCCAGGTTGAATTGCTGCCTTTCCAGCACTGTATCCCCGGTCACAAGCAAGACTACCCGTATCGCGAACCTCCCTTTGCCTTTCGCGTAAATACGCCAGGTTTGTTTTATGGGCAGCCGCCTCCACTGCGCGGAACACGCCAATTCCCCTTCCTTGCAGGAATCCAGTTTCCATACCGCTTTGGACACCGAATCGTGCCACCGCCCTCCGGAACGGAAAGAAACATACAACCCTATATCGCCGCTCAAGGTTTTTCCTTCATGGATAAGCGCGAATCTTCCCCCGGAAAAAAGCAGTCCGGCTTTACCGGAACGGAGTACCGCCCCCGCGGAGAGGTCCGTCCCGGGAGGAAAAGCCCTGATGGAAACGGAAAAACAGTGGTGCCTGCCGGGAGAAAACAACAGTTTTTCCTCCGGCTCCACTTTTTCCACACTCAATATGCGGCTGCGGTTGAAAAGGTCGGAATTCATGATTTTCGCGAAATTATTCTCCTCTTCCTCAAACGAGAGAGAGAGGGTGGGAAGTTTCCCGCTGGCGTCTAAAACTCCCAGGTCGCCGCAGGGCAGACATCTTTGCAGCACGTCGTATTCCTCGGTGCAGAATCTGGCGGGAAACTCTCCGGAACCGAAACAGCTGAAATACGACGAATAGGAAGACGAACACATTACCTGCAGTCTTCTCCTTCTGAATAAAGAAACGGCCCGGCACACCAACCATATCTTCAACCGCAGCGTCCCGTCGGCGGACAGCAGTATTTCCCAAATCTGCCGGAATACCGCTCCCGGCCAGAATCCGCAGGCCACTATTCTATCCGGGCCCGTCTTTCTGACTTTCCAGCCGGCCTCGCGGGAATCGTATATCCGCCTGTCTCCGTATATCTCCGCGTATATATGCCGGGAAAAAGTAAGAGGAACGCCGGCGCTGATCATAAGCAACTCGCCGTTGCGAAAAATAAATCTGCTGTCCCCGGAGACCAGTTCCTTTTCGTTATCATCCGCGGCAGCCTGCACCGGAACGGCCTGCCGGCGGAAAAATATCCTTCCGGAGAAATACGCTGCCGCGGAACGCCATTTCGGAGCCGAAGGCAAAGGCGGATGGGCGCTACGCAGCATCATCCTGCCGAAATTGTCTTCCCCGTCCAGCACCTCCACTCCATCACTATCCCCGTTATCCCTGCGCGGCTCCACCACCACCTCCGGAAGCGCGGCTCCCCGGTCTTCTTCCCGTTCCTCCGGCTTTACCGCAGCATAACGGATCCTTTCGGAGGACGCTTCTCTTGCCTGGACGGATGATACCGCTCCCAATCTGCCTCGGGAAAGGTTCGTGAACCACTCGTTGTAGGCGCGGTCGAAGCAAAATTCCATCCGGCAGTCGGACACAAGAGGCGCGCCGTTTTCGGAATACGCGTATATGTCCCACTGGACGCCGCCGTTCTCCGCGAGCTCTATGATCCATTTCAAAGAGATCCCCTTGTCCGGGAAAATCCCCTCCGCCTCTATCCTGTCCCCGCCGCCGCCGGTTATTCTCCATTGCCCCGAATGAGACAAGAGCCATTCTCCGGCACAGAGCAAATACACGAATATCCCTTTCTCGGAAGTCACCTGCCTTCCGTCCCAGGAAAAGAATAATGTCCCGTTATTAAACACCATCCGCAGCCTGCCGGATTCCAGGGCGGCTTTCCCCTCCGGGCTGCCGCAAACCAGGGCGTAAAAGGCGCCGACGCGTTCCGGCTGCGAATCCTCCATTAACCTGCCGTTTTTTAAAAGCAGCGCCCGGGTGGCTATCTTGTTCAGCAGGCCGGTATCGTGGGTGACGAAGATTATCGTGCGGCCTGATTCTTTCAAGGACATTATCTTGTCGATACAGCTTTTCTGGAAATCTCCGTCGCCCACTGCCAGACTGTCGTCTATAAGGAGGATGTCCGGTTCCAGGCTGACGGCAAAAGAAAAAGCGAGTCGCACGAACATGCCCTGGGAATAGTTCTTAACCGGGGCATTAATAAAATCTCCGATACGGGCGAAATCGTCTACCTCTTTAAGTTTTCTTTCGGCGGCCTCTCCGGAATAACCGTGCATTCCGGAACAGATGAGCACATTCTCCCTTCCGGTAAGTTCAGGCTGGAATCCCGCTCCCAGTTCCAGCAGCCCGGCGGCCTTCCCTTTCACTTCCACGCTTCCGCGGTCCGGACGGATGATCCCGCCGATAAGTTTGAGTATCGTTGTTTTACCCGATCCGTTCTCTCCCATGATACCCAGGACTTCCCCTTCGGAGACGGAAAAAGTTATCCCGCGCAGCGCCCAGTAGTTCTTCCAGTAGGAGCGCCCTTCTCCGGAGAACCTTATCCTGAACATCTCCCAGACGTCGTTGAACCTGATAATGCTCATACCCGGTGTTTCTCCCCTGTTATGCGCCGTTGCCCGCGTAGCGGCTACAACCGTTTAAGTATATCCTCTTCCATCCCGCGGAAAACCGTCATCCCGGCTACGGCGCTGAAACAGGCCCATGCCGAGCACGCGCAGAGAACGCCGGCGGACGGGGCGCGTGCCGAAAAAAGAACGGCCCTGTAAGCCTCCAGGTACTGCGCCAACGGATTAAACGCTATTATCCAGTAAAACCTGCCCGGGATCATATCCGCTGTATAAAATATAGGAGTAGTCCAGAGCCAGAACATAAGGCCGAGATTCAACAGATGCGCTGTGTCACGGTAATAAACGTTCATCACCGATACCAAAAGGCAGAACCCGCAGACGAAAAACAGGTTCAGTAACAATATCACCGGCAGCCAGGGAAGAAAAAATAGCACCTGGGGATTGAATACCGCGAACAGCGGCAGAATGAATATCCATCCCCTGAGATAATCGGCGAAACCGGCCAAGGCATAGGCAAGAGGCACCACCGCCCTCGGAAAATCCAGTTGCCTTAGGATATCCTTCCTTTCCAGGAAAGAGCGCGAGGCTTCGCTCACGGAAGACGAAAAGAAGTTCCAGGGGAAAAACCCGGCGAGAACGAAAAGAGGAAACTTTTCCATATTGATCTTTAATACCACCGAAAAAGCGAAGATTATCGCCAGGGTGACCGCGATCGGATTCAAAACGCCCCATGCAGCCCCCAGCGCCGTCCCCGTGTATTTCGCGCGCAGCTGCGAAAGCGCGATACTGCGCAATATTCCCCGGTTCTCCCGGATCAGCTTCAACGAACTACGCATCTCCCACCGCTCTTTCCGCGGCCGAGATCCCGTCCAGCATCGCGTCCTCCATGGAAAAATAACGCCAGCTCCCGTATCTCCCGCATAAAACCACTCCGCGAGAGAGAAAACTTGAAATTATACTCCTGCGCGACGGGGCGTATTTCCGGTCGTAAACGGGATAGGCGTATTTTATCTCCAGGACATCCTCCGCGCAGACGCGCGTCTTTGCGGAAACGATCCCCGCCCTGCGCAAACCGGATAATACTTCCCGCCTCAACTGTTTCGTTCCGGGTCTCCTCCCGGGAGGATAAGACACCTCCGCGTAAACACTTCCCCGTCCTGCCGGGGCGGAGAAAGAAGAAAAATTGTGCGGGAAGCAGACGCGGTAAAACACGAACTCCTTCCCCGGGAAATAAATCCAATGCTCGGCGGGAGACGGCTTTCCGGAAAGGCCGAGACTGAATATTAAAAGCGAATTCCATTTCAGCCGCCTCAAACACGCCTTTTCTTCCCTACCCACTCCGGGACACACGTCGCCGAGGTCAGGCATCGGCATCGTGGAGATCAGTCTGCCGTAAGGGAACTCTTCCCCCTGCGCAGTGCGCACTACGCGGCGTTTCACGTCTATACGAACGACCCTGCGGCCGTAGAATATGTTCCCGCAGTTCTCCGCCATGCTGCGCGGCAGCACGTCTATCCTGCCGGCGGACGGATACCAGAACGTGGAATTATACCCCGGAAATTCTCCATCCCCTCCGCGCGCACCGGAAAGCATTCTGCCGAGGGAAGGCACGGGAACAAAAGAACGCGTCCATCCGCATGTCATTCTGCTTAAAGGAAACCGCCAAAATTTCCTGTTGTAGGGCAGCATGAAATGCCGGGCGATGCCGAGGCCGAACTTTGCCGCGATCCAAGAAGCAAAATCCTGATCTCGTCCGGTCCGGCCGCGGTTTTGCAGGCCGCGCACGCATTCAAGACGCAGCTTTTCCGGCAACGCGTAAAGATTGGCCTGAAAAGGATACGGAATATCGCGTCCCCGCAGATGTACCGACGCCTTCCTGGCGAATCTCGTCAATTCGCCCTTCAGCAGCCGGTCCACAGCGCGGAATCCGAAAGGAGTCCTGAAATGCAACAGATGCCCGGAGCAATCGAAGATAAAACGGCCGGTCTCCCTCGACCGGCAAAGCCCGCCCGGTTCATTCTCTCGTTCCAGGACGACGAAATCGGCTCCCTTTTCCCTCAGGCGGATACCGGCGCTCAATCCGGAAAGACCGGCCCCGATAACCACAATCCGTTCTCTTCTGTTCATCTTCCGCCCCGCACGGCCACGCGGGCCAGCCGAAAACAAATAAACAAAGCCGGCAGCACGGCCGCCGCGGACAGCAGCCTCAACGGAGGATAATAAAACAGCAGCCCGGAGGCACAGAAAAACGCCGAGGCCGCGGTCATTTGCTTCAGTATTCCGTTCAAAGGGACTCCCTGTCCGATAAGACGCAAAGCGAGATGATCGCCGCTTTTCTTAAAAAGCGGCTGGCGCCGATAAAAACGCAGCAATGTTACGAAAGCGGTATCAAAAACCGGCATCCCTGATATCAAAACCGCCGACGGCAAAATGTTCGTGCCCGCGCACACCGGGGCGTAAACGGATGTAAGAGGAGCAAGCGCGAGCATAAAGCCTATGAAATGACTGCCGGTATTGCCCATATACACCTTTGCCGGAGGATAGTTACTGAGAAAAAAACCCGATAATGACAGACAGAGAAAAAAGAACACGGCGGACCTTGCAGAGTCGCCGCAGGCGGCGAACAAGATGAAGAAAGAAAATGACGATACTATCCCCAGGGAAGCGGCCAGGCCGTCGACAATATCCAGATAATTAAAGGCATTGGTTATGCCGAGCACCCAGATAACCGTCAAGACCGCGTCCGCCGCTGCAGACAGTATTCCCAGAGACAAACCGTTATGCGCCAACAATGCCACCGCCGTTATTTGAAAAAGCATTTTTACCGGCGCGGAGAACTCGAAAATATCGTCCAGAATGCCGGATAACAGCATAAATGCCGCCGGAAGTAAAAAAACACTTCCGCCGCCAGGCCGGAAAACAGCCGCGGCCGCGAGGGAACATACCCCGAAGACAAACCCCGCTCCGGAAGGGATCCTGCCGGCAGAGGAATGAAAAAACCTGCCGGCGGCGCGGATATAACCGACGGTCAGAAACCATGAGCCGGCAAATGCCGCAACGGCAATAACGGCCATTCTAAAGAATTGGGACATCTCCCGTTTTCTCCCTCATTTTTCTTCTGTATAGATTTTGCGTGTCCGAAAGCATCGTCTCGAGGGAATACCCGCTGTCCAGGCTGTGGGCCGCGTTGCGTGCCATCTTCGTCCTCAATGCCTCGTCCAGAAGCAGGCCGCAAATACGGCCGCTCATTGCCTGCGGGTCGCTGCGGGGCACGATGTAGCCGTTGACCCCGTCCGCAACCGCTTCTCTTATGCCCCCTGTATCCGTGGCGATCACGGGAACCCCGCTTTTCAAGGCCTCAAGCGCCGACACCGGCAATCCTTCCCAGAGAGAAGTAAGGACGAAAACGTCGATGCCGGCCAGTAATTCCGGAAGGTCGTATCTCCAGCCGGTAAGGATAACGTGTCCCTGGAGGCCGGAGCGGCGCACCGCCCGCTCTATAGCCGGACGCATTGCGCCGTCTCCGACCAGCAGAAATCTGGCCGAAGGGCAGCGAGCCGAAACGAAAGCGGCGGCCCTGATGAAATCAAGCGGGGCTTTCTGCGGTTTGAAACATCCCACCATGCACACGATCTTATCTTCAGCCGCCAGGCCGAAGGAACGCTTCAGATATTCCCGGTCTCTCCGGGGATACCGGCTGAAATCTATACCGTAACGGATCAATTCATACCTGTCCGGACCGCCGATCCCGAGAGACAATCCGGCCTGTCTGTCATGTTCCGAGACCGCGATAATGACGTCGCTGAAACCGGCGCACACGCGTTCAAAAAACACATAAAGCCCCCTGACCGGACGCGGCTGACGATCATTAAAACTCCAGCCGTGCACGGTATGAATTATCACTTTAACGCCGGCCAGCCGCGCGGCCAGCCGTCCGATAATCCCCGCTTTCGAACTGTGGGTGTGCACAATCTGTATCCCGCGGCGGCGCATCAAGAACGCCAGCTCGAAAACCGCGCAAAGATCTTTCAACGGATGCGCCGGCCTGACGAGGAAGCGAACCTTCTCCGGGATAACCCCCTCAAGCAAAGAAAAGGCGCCGCTAAGGATCCCCGGGGAAGCGGCTATACGCGGACAAAATTCCCTCTTGTCTATCCCGCCGGCCAGACATAAAAGCTGCGTTTGGGCTCCGCCCAGTTCCAGTTTTGTTATGACATAAAAAAGATTAAACGTCGGCATAACCATAAGGTTACCGGGAAATGAATTCCACTTTGCCCCAGCTCGCGAGTTTATTGCCTACGATAATGATGATGCCGGACACCCCTCGGATCGAACGACCGAAAGAAATAGCTTCCCGCATGTCTGCCGCCGAGGAAACGCGGTTGCAGACCGCGGTAGCCGCCGCGTCGGCCAGGGCGGTGTCCGGGGATAGAATAACCACGCTGTCGGCGCGGCCGAAACTGAAGGAATGCCCGAAAACGCCGGAAGAGGTGCATATCCCCAAAGGCATATCGCGCGGCGCGACGTTGATCGCCAATTCCCGCCAGCAGGGCAGATCCTTTCCGGCGAATATTCCCACGCGTTTCGCGACCTTGCCCGCGAGAAAGACGTCTCCTCCGTTCTCCACCACGGCCTCCCTGCACCCTTTATCCAGCAGGCGGCGGCCTACAGCTTCGGCGATAGCCCCGGCTACCGAGGCCATCGGCCCGACCCCCGCTCTCCTGCCGGCGGACGCCATGCGCCTTACCAACGGCGCAGCCGAAGAAGAAACTTTAACCGGCTCCAGGCTCGTCAGAAAACGGTTATCTTTCTTTATATAAGCTATGATATCGCTGCGGAAGGACTCTACCGCCGCGCGGCAATCATCGTAATCGAGAGGTAGATCGGTAATTATCTGCAGGTCGGTCTCGCACACGGCCACTCGCCCGGAATGCAGACCTTTAGTCTTCATCCAGTCCCGGTAAAAACGCGGCTGGAACCCGCGTTCTTCAATTGCTTTGCTCATTCTTTTTGAACAAGTCCAGGAAACGGTCTTCGTATTCCTTATAGACGTTCCACTTGTCCAGTTCTAGTTTTAATTCGGCAGCCTTGCTGATGTCGGTTTTGACCTGGGAAAAAAGCTTTTCTATTTTCTCCTTAACCGAAGACGGCAGCCGGGTAAGCTGGCCGAGGCTTTTCTTTATCCGCTCGATCTCATCCTCCCCTATAGGATTTGACTGCGGCCCTGATTTGAGAAAATCCATCAGTTTGTTTATCTCCATCTCCATGCTCTGGGCTTGTTCCAACAGCGGATTTAGGTCTATCTCGAGCTTGAGGATACGGCAAAGTGCTTCTAAAACCGCATAAGAGGCGCGCGGATTCTCTATTTGGATTGTATACAACGGGATCTCTCCCAGCAGACAAAAACCTTCGAAACCGGCACGTTTGGCGATGCCGAGAAAAAGCCCGTTCATTCCGCTGATCTGGCCTTCGTTAAGCCGGTTAAGGTTGTATTTTTTCAGTTCGGCGTTCACCGCAGCTGAGGTACCGCTAAACCAGACCGAGGGGACCTGCGTGTGCTCGATCGGTTGCGGGATTGCCGCCAGGTTCACGACGGTTTTTATCTTCAGCAGTCTGGCCACCTGTATTATCTTCCCGGCGTATTCCTCTGCCCCCGCGAGATCCGGCTGGGCGCTCCCCAGGAAAATCACGATGTCGTTTTGCCCGGACTTGTTCTTCCAGACGTAAAAGTTGCTCTCCGGCAGGTCCGGCAGAGACACGATACCGTCCTGCACGCTGCAGCCGGAGAGATAAAAGGATTTCCCCGAGTCTATAGAAGCCGCCGGTTCCGCATGCAGTTTCTCGATAAGATAAGATGCCGATTTGAAAGCCACCTCTCCCATCCCCGGCCAGGCAAGTATCAAAAACGGGTTTTTTAAACGGGGTTTCCTATATATTTTGATGCCTTCACTCTTCATAAGCTGCTCCTTATCGCAGGTCTTTCGCAGAAGAAAAACTGTAATTCCGCAGGAAGGTTTCCAATATTCCCGCTCCTCTGTAGAGGTTGTCTATTTTCACGTATTCGTCGCTAATGTGATTGCATCCTTCGCAGCCGAAGCCGGTCGCGACCGCCGGTATCCCGCGTTCCTGAAAGAAGGTGATCACAGTGGCTCCTTCCGACCCGCTGATCTTCGGCCTTACCCGGCGGCTAAGCATTGCCTCCCGAAGATGTTCAACCAGCGGGTGCTCCAATCCGATGCTATAGGGACGTTGCAGACTCTGCACCGCTATTTTATAGCGGCCGGCGGCGTTCTTTTTCAATATGCTTTTGAGTTCCGACAGTATCCGGACGGGCGAGGCCCCCGGTAAATACCTTATGTCAAGTTCGAAGTCGCACCGATCCGCCACCACGTTAACTTTATCCCCTCCGCGAATCGTTCCCACATTTACCGTGGGCGGACGCAGGTATTCATGCGGCCTGGAAGGAAATTTGTGCTTCCGGATATCGCTTATGACGGCCGCTGCCCTATCTATGGCGCTGTCGCCCAGCCAGGGATAAGCGCCGTGAGCCCTCTTGCCCCGGATGCTCACCGTAAGATGTATCAACCCTTTCTGCGCCACCACGATGCTGAAATCGTCGGAATCCAGGACCACGGCCGCGTCCGGATTGAGAATGCGTTTCTCCAGCAGAGGTATGATGCCGTAATGAGAACCGGCCTCTTCATCCGCCGTGGCGGCCAGTATGAGATTGTATTCGAGTTCCCTGCCGCTCTCGACAATACCGGTAATCGCTTCCATAGCCGCGGCAAGGTCCCCTTTCCTGTCGGTGGCGCCCAGGCCGTAAAGTCTGCCGTTGATGACGGTTCCCGCAAACGGTTTTTTTGTCCAGCTGCCTCCGCACGGCACGGTATCGAGATGCGGCGTCAACAACAGCGAGCGCCCGCGGTTTTTACCTTCCAGGAGGGCGATCAGATTGGAACGTTTCTCTTTGAACTCATATATCTGTATCTTAAGCCCCAGCCTGGCAAGATAATCTCCGGCAAACCTGGCTATACGGAATTCGTTACCGCCGGGATTCTCGGAATTTATGGAAATAAGCTTTTTTAACAGAGAAACAAGCCGCTTTTTCTTAATCATCTTTACCCTTCGATACTAATGACCGCACGTCGAACAATTCCCTCCGGAACAACCGCTGCATCCTGCGGAGGCGCGTCCTTCAGGCGGGGATGCGGATCCGGATTTGAAGGCGAAGCGCGACACGAGCCTCGCCAGACTGCGGCTTCCGCACCACTGGCATACGGGTTCTTCTCCTGCGCTGCGCAGTAAACACTCCGAACGCCTACCGCAATCCCGGCAATCGTATTCGTAAATCGGCATTTTGTTACCCGTTGATTTCTTACGGACAGCCGACTCGGCTGTCGAATCTTTTGAAGCTTCCGATAACGGCTAAGGTCAATAAACCGGTATCGGTTTTCGGTTACGTTAACCAACAGAACCCGGCCTGATTAAATCCCTTTTAAAGGGCAATTCCCGCATAAAGGATCTTTTTTGCGGCAGAAATCCTTGTTCAAGCGCACGATCAAAGCGTGGTATTCATTGAATAATTTTACATCACATTTCAAATTCTGCATAAACAATTTTTGCACCGCCGAGTAATCCTCCCCGCCGTTCAGGAGCCCGTGCCGCAGGGCGAACCTGCGGGTATAGGCGTCCACCACGAACACCGGCCTGTTGAAGGCGTAAAGAAGTATGGAATCGGCGGTCTCCTGGCCTATCCCTTTAACGGCAAGCAGCCGCTCGCGCAGGTCCTGTGTCTCGGTACTTCTCGCCCTGTCAAGGTTCCCTCCAAATTCCCTATCGAAGAATTCCATCAGGCAGGCCAGGCGCACGGCCTTTATATTATAATACCCCGCCGGACGTATCAAGGCCGAAAGTTTCTCCCGGGGCATTCCGCGCAAGGCCCGGAAAGAAAGCGCTTTTGCCTTACGGAGATTGGCAATCGCCCTCTCCACGTTGCGCCAGCTGGTATTCTGCGTCAGCACGGCTCCGACGGCCACTTCCAGCCGCGTCTTCGCGGGCCACCAACGCTGGCTGCCGAAACAGGAAAAAAGCCTGCGGTAAACGGTAATAATGGCGCTCCCCGTGCTGATCCTTCGACGAGCCTTGGCAGTAGTAGTGCGCCTGCGGAACCGCTCAGGGGTACCCGAAGTTTCTTTTTCGATTAAACCGGTATTGTAAGATACCAAAAAAAATCCCTTCGGCATTTTCACACAAGTGAACACTTGGCTTTCCAATTAGCCAAGGTGTCACACAAGTGAACACTTGGCTTTCCAATTAGCCAAGGTTCCGGCTTGAAAACCGGGGATTTCTGCGGTTTGATTAAAACGTTTCCTCATGGCCGCGCGCTTATTCTATTTCCAACGGGTTATAGCGGTAATAGGCAAAAAGAGTGTATGCCGTGCCGGAGACCGAACCGGTGTGTTTGCCTTTCGGAGATATCCAGCCGTGTCCGGTATCCACGGAATCCTGGGTGGCATAAGGCAGACAACTCTGCCCCTGACCGGAAGGAGACGGGCTGGAAACGATCAGATTGACCAGCCCGTTTAGATATTCGTCCGCCTTCGCCTCGTACATCTGGACTTTCGATTCTATTCCCTTGGCAGAGTAAAAATCGGCCATTATGCGGAATGCCAGTATCATCTGGGCGGTCCATTCGGAAGATACTACTCCTCCGCGGGCGAGATGTTCTGCGGCCGAGAAATCGAATCCTTTGATCTTGACAGTCCGGTTATCCTGCTTTACATACTCCGCCTCAACCGCGCAATGTTCCTCGGCGAATTCCATGATCTTGTCGGGATTCATCCCCACTGCCTCCAGCTGCGCCGGCCCCACGGCGGCGATCGCCCAGGCGTAGGTGTCGGTGGCTATCGTGGAATCGCCTTTACCGCGGTTTATCGGGATATCGCTGCGGTTATAAGTGTTAACCACCAACCAGTTCAGTATCTTGTCCCTGCCGACGAGATACTCCGTGTCTCCCGTCATTTTATAGAGCATGTTGCAGAAAGAATAAGCGTCCAGGTTGTGTTCGGTAGAGAACCATTCCGCCTCCGGTCCGCCCCGCAGTCCGCCGTCGGCGCCCTGCAGCCTCATCACACCGGCGTATATATCTTCTGCCAGCGGCAGGTACGCCCTGTCTCCAGTCCTATCGGTATAGTGAAGCGCCGCTATCCCGAGCCAGATGTTCGGCCCGCAGTGGACTACATATTCCGCCGGCGAGCCGTCGTCTGCGTAATAGGCGTTGTAGAACAAACCGTCCCCGCGCTTGGCTTTTTTGGCGAAGAAATCAAGCATAGTCCTGGCCCTCTCCGTGTCGGAAAAAAGTAAATACGCCTGCATAGCCAGCGACTGGTCGTAGATGAACGCCCAATCCTTCAGGGAATCGTCACCCTCGAAGCTCATCACTAATCCGGTGCGCGGATTCTGATGAACAGTCAGCCAGTGGTAGATCTTGTCGAAGTTGGCCTTTTCCACTACGGTTCGCCGCTTGTCCAGTTGCAGCAGTTCTTCCGTAACCTTATTCTCCTTGTGCTGAAGAGCGATCAGCTGCGCCTGCAGTTCATTTTTCTCTTTTGTCAGGCTGTTTAACGCCGCGGTGAGTTTTTCCGCCTTGCGTTTCTCTTCGCTCTCTTTCCGGCGTTCCGCTTCCAAAGAATCCATGCGCACCTGCAACGCCTGCATTTTAAGCTGCAGGTCCTGTTTTTCTTTGCTGATATCGCTGATCTTCTGCTTGGCCATCACCGATTCCTGCAGGATGGTGACCAGTTGTTTGACCAGCATCTTGTTGCCCTTCAACAGCTTCATATTCATGTAGCTGTTGACCCCCAGGAATAGGCCGAGCAGGATAATCGCAGCCACCGAAGAGGGGAAAACGGCCTTTTTCGTTATGGCGTAACGCATTATACGGTCGTTTTGCCCCGCATCGATATTCTCGTATATGAGTCCTATTAGGCATTTGCGCCCCGGGCCGGGCACTTCCTTGACCCAGGCAACCCGCCCGCTGGCGGTAACGGGAGTCTTTATCAACGGGATCTCGATGATCAAATCCAGCACCGCCTGCGGATCAGAGACGAATTCCAGCAGCTGCCGGGAAGGATTATTGATAGCAAGACAGATACCGCCCTTGCTGATATCGCTGGTAAATCCCTGCAGCCAGTCCGGCGAATCCTCTTTCTTATCCCTGCCGAAAACGCGGAACTGCACGGGCAAAACTGAATCAAGACGTATGTATTGCCTGCGTTCCTGGTCGGCCTGGTTCTGCTGCTGTTGCTGCATCATCTTTTTTCCTTTTCAAGAACAACGCGCTCTTTTGTCTTCAGGGCGAGCCGCCGGGAGAATTCCCGGAAATTTTCGTATTCGGCTGCGGATATCCTTCTACGCTTGATTTCCGTTTTCTGCCGGAATACAAGACTATTGCCTTTAAGGGAATATTCCACGTCCACCTTTAACCACGGGCTTTCCTCGCTGAAACTACCGGGCAGATACCTGATCTTCCATCCCGCCGGCAGGACAATCTCCTGCACGCTTTCCCGGCGGTCCAGCATATCGAATTCGATATCATAAATCCTCTTTACTCTTGCCGTCAGAGAAGTGTCGGCGTAAGCCATCCCTGGAAGGATGCGCAAATCTCCCGCCGGAATAAAATAATCCCCGCCGCGGAATGAATAACTCAGGACTACCGGAAGATCCAGGTTCGCCAGACCGGAGATATCATACCCCTCCAACTCCGCGCCCACGGCGATCTCCTGTATCCTTTGAGTAAGCGACTGCTTGATCATATCCGGCTGCGTGTACTGCAGCCAGTATCTCTGACCCTGGCCGTACACTCCGCCGGCGGTGACCTTTCTCAAAGCTGAAATACCGTATTGTTTCTGCGGGAATATCTTCAACTCCTGCACGAGCAGATTATGCCCCGGGGGGAAAAGAGGCGTTTCTGCGATCTCGTAGCCTTCCGGGCGAAAAATCAGCACCCTGCGGGCTTGATCACCGGTCGGCAGATCGCCGAAAGAACAAGTCTCGGCCGTGGGATCCATAAACACAATTCCGCCGCTCAATTCCACAGCCGCGATGCAGTGATCGAATATGACCGCCGGGAAGTCAGGATTAAGATTATACGTGCCCCGCGTTGGTATCAATACCGGCCAGGCTTTCAGACCGGCTTCTCGCAGCATGGTTACCAGCAGCACCGCCTGGTCCTTACAATCCCCGTATTTATTGCGGAAAATATCTCCCGCATTGTGCGGCTCGTATCCCGCCCGGCCGTATTCCACCGCCACGTATCTGATCTGCCCGGCGCAATAATTATAAATCGCCCGGGCTTTCTCCTCTTCCGAACGGCATTTATGCAGCAGTTCTTTCACTTTGCGGCGGACCGGCCCGTCGCTCGCGATCTTATCCCGGGAAAGAGAATCCCACCAGTCATATATCTCCCGCCAGGAGGAAAAAGAGGATATTAGTATGGAAGGGTTTATTTCCGCGGAGGGCGGCATTTGCGGCTCGGGGATTATCTGCGGGACGGAACGGAAGCTCCACTTGTAGACTATGGAGTCTTTATCCCTCTCCACGGAGGGGGCGAGCCTCGCCCCGAAATCGTTGAACTTCTCGTTCAACAGCTTTATCCTGGCCTCTCTGCCGGGAGGGAGGCGCAGGGAAAAGTCTGCGTGCAGGATCGGTTCGGAGCTCTTTACCGGATAATGAGAGACGTATTCCTTTTCCGCCAGCAGTTCGTTGCGCACTATGCGGAATTTATATTCTATTACCGCTCCTTCTCCTAATTCCGGAAAGGAAATAATGAGAACTCTTGCATTGCTGTAAAGCGGGAAATTGAGATATTTCGAAACGTCCCGCAGGTGTCGCCCTCCGACCTCGACCATTGAACCGTCGGGCTTGATCACGCGCGCGAATCCCAACTCCACTTTCTCATAGGTAGAATCGTACTCTATCTTGGCTTCCGAAAAATCCTCCTTGCCGCGTTGATTCAAGATCTTCACCGCGTAATGGCAGTCGCTGACCTCCCTGTTGTCCGGGGTGATCTCAACCGACTCCCGGGCGAACAGTATCAAGGCCCCGGCCTCCGGATACTCGGCCTGCCCTCCGGAGGAGCTTATCAAGGCTCGCATCTCGCCGCCGGCCGTGCTCGGTCCGGATGACTTGACGATGGATTCTATCCTTTCAGAGGCAAGAGCCAGGAATTCTCCTGCTTTTATCTTCCTGTAAACGGAAAGGGCGTCTTCGAACAAGTTGAGTTTTTCGCAGGTCCGGCCGTAATAATAAAGATATTCTCCGTCCCCGCCCGGATTCTTTTTAAATATTTCCAGGGCGCCGGTAAAATCACCGGAGCGGAAATAGGACATGGCCAGCATACGCTGGGCTTCCGGAAAATCCAGCCCGGACAATTCGGCGGCCGCCTGTTCGTATTCCCCTCGGGAGAAATAAAGACTCCCCAGCTCCAGTCTCGCCTGCGGACCTTTTATGCTGCGGTAAATGGCCACCGCGCGTTTATAGAATACGTCGGAGCGGTAAACATAATTGCGCGCTTCGGAAACAGGAGATCCGTCACCGCAGCCGGCGGAGAATAACATTAGCGCCGCGCATGCGGCTGAGAGAACGGACGTTATTGTGCGACTTTTTTTTGCCATGATTGCCGGGTTTGAAATCACTGCCGCTTTTGTCCTACATTCTATCTCTTTCACTGCCGGTTGCATAGTTATTTTATGCCCCCGCGGGAAAGACGGAGTATGCCTGCACTATCTCCCGCGGACGATAAGACATCTTTACCCTGCGCAGGTTCTCCAGTCCGGAATCGTCCATCACGTTTATACTCCGATACCCGTCCAGGCTGCGGCAGAATTCCCGGAAGATGAACTGCGCGGCGCCCTTGCAGGAAAGATCGGTGAATTCATAAAGCACGCAGAAGGTATCCGCGTTCAGGGGATACCCGAGAGTGAACCCCTTCAATTTCCCCTCCACGAAAAGCGCCCCTCCGCGGTAAGCCAGCACGCCGGAGGCCGAGAGAGCCCTGTCCAGCGCCAGGCGCGAGTCGGCGATCATCCCGTCGTAAACCTTGTCTTTTCTCTTCCGCCGCTGTCCCGCCCAGATCCCGTAAAGCTCGTGTATTTCTTTGCGCGAGGCGAAACGGAAATCCCGGTATTCGTATCCGTAGTTCCCGGCGAAATGATTGCAACAGGCCCGTTTATGTTTGAAGGCGTTGCCGCGCAGTCCCGTCAGGTCATCTCTGGAACAGATATATTCGCGCATCGAAGGCCGGACCCGGTAAGCTTCGCCGAAAGAGACAAGCATTTCCCCGGGGACATTCTCCATTCTGCCGACCCCGGCGGCATCCCCGTTCTTTTCCCGCATGTAAAGAAAACTTCTACTCGCCGCTTCCCTCCGGCGCTCTTCCTCTTTACCAAGAGGCGGAAGATAAAGGAACCGTCCGTTCTTGTCCTCGAAAAAAACGCAAAAGCAGTCTTCGTATATCGTCCATCTGATCCTGTAAAGCCCGCTCCAGATGTATATATTCTCCGCGGCGTAAGCGCTCAGGCGGCAGCCGCTGAAAAGCGAGAGGTATTCCAAAAAACAGGGTTTATGTTCAGGCAGCAGATCGACCGGTCCCATTTTCAAATCTTGATTTCGGCGAACTCCGGCATCTCCCCCGGATAAGACTGGAGCAGCCGCTTCTCCCTGCGAAAAAGCTCCAGCCGCGCAGGTGAATTAAGATACTCCGCCAGATACGCGGCGTATTCGCGGAAAGAAGAATCTTTGTGGTGCTCGGCCGCGAACGGGCAGTTCATGTCCAAACAGAGAAACACTCTGCTGTTATCGGGATTAAGATTTATCAAAAAAGGATAAAGTCTGCACTCCAACGGACGGCGGGAATAAAGCCTACAGGAATTCCCGGAAGGAGAAAAAAGAACGCAATAATGAAGCCCCTCTTCGGGATCTGGGACGGTAGCAAGCCTCCCGTCGGCAACGACGCCCTCCCCGGGGCAGGCCTTAGAAACGCTGTCCTGCTCTGCGCTGCTGAGGACAGGGACCCACATGGAGTTCCCCTCCGAGAATCGGCAGCACCCCCGGCATTGCAGGCAAACGGAGCAATCCAGCAGTTGTCTTATCATTTCACCACGCTGCCCGGAGTCACCCTGCGCAGCGGAGATACCAAGCACACTCCCTGCTCGTCCGAAGCCGCCAGCAGCATCCCCTGGCTCTCCACGCCGCGCAGTACCGCCGGTTCGAGATTATTCACCAGCACAACCTGTTTCCCAACCAAATCTTCCTTTCCGTAACCGGCGCGGATGCCGGCGACGATCTGTTTTTCACTGCCTCCCACGTCGACCTTCAGCACGTAAAGCCTGTCTGCCTGCGGGTGTTCGACGACATCTTTTATCTCGGCAATCCTGAATTCCAGTTTCTTGAAATCATCTATCGTCGCCATGTCTATCCTCCTGTTCGTTAGTATTATATCATAAATAGAGGCCCCGAGCAGGGCTGTTTTACCGTGGGGGTCTTGGCGATATCGAACGCCGGCGTTCCTGGATCGGAAAGGAGAAGGGGAGAGAAAACGGGGTCGACGAGATTTGAACTCGCGATCTTCGCCGTGACAGGGCGACGTGTTGAACCAGGCTACACTACGACCCCACAAAATGGTACTTAATTCTATGTTAAAATCGCCGGCTTAGCAACAATTTTGTTTGGGGACACGTCCGTACGGACGTGTCCCCCAAATATGGGCGCTAGAGGAGTTGAACCTCTGAATCTCGTGAATGTAAATCACGCGTTCTAACCAGCTGAACTAAGCGCCCTCAAATTTACACTCCGGAAATTTTGCCGAGGATTCCCAAAGTAAAAGCCATCACGAACAAAGCCACGGTCTCGGTCATGCCCAGCACCACGATATAATTGCCGAAGCCTTTGTTGGTCTCTCCCATGGCGTCGCAGGCGACAGCCGCGCATTTCCCCTGAAAATAGGCGCTAAGCCCCATCGCCGCACCGCAGAAAGCCCCGATCCCCCAGAGGTACTGTCCCTTGGCGGCAAGCTCTGCGATCTTGTTCATCACGATCATCCCGTAAATGGTCTGGGTCAGCGGCGCGCCGACAAAAGCGACGAGCATGAATGAAGGTGTTTTGTTCTGGACAAAATTCTTCTTCCAGGCGCCGATCGCCGCCATACCGGCAATACCGGCACCGGCAGCGGAACCAAAAGCGGACAACGCCAAAACCATACCGATGCCCAAATCCTTAAACTGTACCAGCAGGTTCGTCTCCACCATTTCCTCCTCGTAGGTTATTCTTTCAGCGGCTCGTACGGCACGCCGCTCCAGGTCACACCCGCATGCCCTGAGTACTCCAGCACATTCAACCTTACCCCATGCACCAGGACCGACATCGGCCCTAGCACGATATTCAACGCATGGCCGATAACAACAATCAATACCCCGGCAACCATGGCAATAACACCGCTTCCCAATCCCCCGGCCATGCCATTGGTTGTTTCAGCGATAGCAACTCCTGCCAGGCCCACGGCAAAAAGGCGCACATATGATACCACATCGGTAAAACTATTCATCAAACTCAACGCCACCGTACCCAGGCCTTCACCGACAGCCTTGAACATATTGCGCTGGGGATTGGTAAAAAGTATGACCAGGCCCACCGACGCATACGCCAGCCTGATTCCCCACGACGGGAAAGCGGCGCTCAAGATTAAGGTGCGCGCCAGGAAGAAAGCCGTCCAGAGCACGCCGATCCAGCCGATATCCGCCAATGCCGACAAAGACGGCGCTTTCAAAGCTGCCCGCCATCCGTGCGCCAGGGATAAATGCAGGGCGCCAAGGAAAAAACAGAACGTTTGCATGAAGGTAACGTCGTTCAGCCGGCCAACCAGCGGCTGGATGCCAAGATTACGCAGCCATTCCTGGCCGAAAAATGTCCCGGTAAGCGCACCCCAGAGGACCGCACAGGAACTCAGGACGTAAAGCAGATGTACGGTCTGCCGCATCGATGAGTTCAACCGCGCCTTTTTCTGCAACCAAACGGTCAAGAACAGATAAACCAATCCATATCCGGCGTCGCCGATCAGGATACCGAAGAACAGGCTGAAGAAAACCAAAAACATCATGCTTACATCGAGTTCATGATATCCCGGGGTGATACCCAAAAGCGCCAGCACCGGTTTAACCGTCTCCACCCATTTTGGGTTGCGTAAAAGCGTCGGCACGGTATCGTCTACAGACGGCTCTTCGATCAACAACGCCCAACGTTCACGTCGGGCGCGTGATTCCAGGACGGCAACAGCCTCCCCTTGGGGGACAAAACCGCGGATAAACGCAAGCGCCGATTGCTGGCCCATGCCAGCCAGCGCTTCCTGAAAACCCATTTCTTTGATACAGCTTTCTTTATACTCAAGCAACCAAGCCGAATAACGCTGCGCCTCGATAAGCTCATTTCTCAGTGCACTGACCACCCGGCTGTCTTCCTCGACTTTACGCTGCATCGCCGATAAACCGATTTTCGGCGGGATCAATTCTTTATAGGGAAGCTGTACACGCTGCCGGGCAATGACCAGGCAATTGGCGATCCCTGCTTCCGCGCCCACGCGTTTGACGATAAGGCCGGGCGGTAAACCGGCGACCTCAGCTGACGGTATCTGGAACAACTGCACAAAGACCCCGGCGGCGGAAAATTCGGCGATCCGCTGCGGATCAAAATCGCCCCAAGGCTGCCAGGCAACAATGGCCGCTTTAAGGCTGCGGCCGAACTCTTCCATCTGTTCGTTGCGTTTGGAGCAATCAATGATATGCCGGCAGAACTGTTCAGCCGTTTGCCCGTGTTTTCCTCCAGGTTCCTGAGCTATTCCTCGCGCTTGCGGAAAAGAAGCAAGTATGCCGGCCGCTGTGCCGACCAAAGCAATGGTGTCGGTAAGCGCGGCGATATCTTTCCCCTTGGGCTGCTGCTGATGCTCCACATGCAGCACGCCCAAAGAACGCAACTGACGCACAACATCTACCGCATCTTTAGACTGCGCGATCACCGAAACCTTTTTCATGCCGACGATCATACCAGCACCTCGTTCAACGCTTCGATCTTGCGCTTTGCTGCCTTGCTACGGCCGACGGCATTTGCCATCTGGTCTCCGATGGATATCTTGATCACCCGGATAGCCTCTTCGGCTTCCGGGATCTTCACCTTCTCGAACAAGTTGACCCGCTGCGTGGTTATCCGCAGTTCATGGCGCAACGTCTCAACCGCGCGCTCAAGCATGCGCATTTGCATACGCAGACTTTTCTCTTCGCGCAATAATTCCAGGCCGCGGTCAAGCCACAAGGGCATAGTGAAAAGGTCATACTCTGCGGCTGCGAAATCCAGCCGCTCGAGCAGCCGCACTTCAACCCCGGCGATATTCCTGGATGCGACGATCTCGGCCGAGGGCTTCAGCCAAAGCGCAAGATCAATGCCAGAGGTAGCCAGAAGCCCCGCCCACAAGAGACAGGCGGTTTTCTTTTCTTCTTCCTGTGCGCGGATCTGATCCATAAGCGCCAGAAATTTCAATATTTCCATCTGCAACTGCTGCTTCTTCAACTGCAGTGTGGGCAGATAGCGCTGGTATTGCCGCAGCGCATCCCGTTGCTTCTTCAGTTCACCTTTTGTAAGCTTTATCTTAGCCATAACACCGTGAGCGTGGGCGCTGCGGATTGTTTCCGCAGCACGTTGAAAATATGAGCGGGCAAGGTCCGAGGCGTGCCCGCGGGATTACCGGGAGCGAATATTTTCCCCGAGCGAGCATTTCCTCGCCGGGGAAATGCGAGCGGTGCTGCGGAAACAATCCGCAGCGGCCGCGTTCAGCGTGTTTTCGGCCAGTACTGCTCGATCAGCGCCTTCTTAATTCCCGTCTCTTCCGGCGCAAAACAGTCGGCCAGGATCTCCCAGCCCCGATCCAGCGCTTTCTCCAGCGGAATATTCACCTTTAGGGACATCATCTCGTTTTCAAACCGCTTACCGTACTGTAACAGCTTGTTATCCCAAGCGCTCATTTGGAAACCCATCGCCTGTTTTTCTAGGGTCTCGCGGTAATCGGCAAAAAGTTGGATCATCGTATCCATGATCGTGCGATGGTCCGAACGGGTCTTGCCGTTGACCTGTTGCTTCAGGCGGGAAAGCGAACCGAACGGCTCGATCACGGCATTCTTCAGATAGAATTGCCCTTCGGTGATATAACCGGTATTATCCGGCACCGGATGGGTCACGTCGTCGCCGGGCATGGTGGTCACGGCCAGGATGGTAATCGAACCGGCGGTATCGAAATCAACCGCCTTTTCGTAACGGCTGGCCAGCTGGCTGTAAAGATCGCCGGGATAGCCGCGGTTCGACGGTACCTGCTCCATCGTAATGGCGATTTCTTTGAGTGAGTCGGCAAAATTGGTCATGTCGGTCAACAACACCAGCACCCGCTTGCCGTTCAAGGCAAAATGTTCGGCCACTGCCAGGCTGATATCCGGCACGAGCAGGCATTCGACGGTCGGGTCAGCGGCGGTGTGGATAAAGAAGATCGACCGGGAAAGCGCGCCCGCTTCTTCAAGTGTATCGCGGAAGAACAAATAATCGTCATGCTTGAGGCCCATGCCTCCAAGGATGATATAATCGACCTCGGCCTGGACAGCGATGCGCGCCAGCAGCTCGTTATACGGCTCACCGGCAATGGAAAAGATCGGCAGTTTCTGCGATTCGACCAGGGAATTGAACACATCGATCATCGGGATACCGGTACGGATCATCTTCCCCGGGACAACGCGCCTAACCGGATTCACCGAAGGGCCGCCGATATCGACGAGGTTCTCGGTCAACGCCGGCCCCTTATCCAGAGGCAGCCCGCTGCCGTTAAAGATCCTGCCCAGGAGATTATCACCGCTGGCAACCCGCATGGGGTGGCCGAGGAATCGCACCTTATCGCCGGTAGAAATGCCTTTGCTGCCGGCAAACACCTGCAAGGAGACGCGTGCGCCGTCGATCCTGATCACCTGGGCCAGGGACATCCCCCGGCGCGTCTGCACTTCGGCGATGTCGAGGTAACCGATACCTTCGGCTTCCACCGTGATCACGTCACCGGCGATCTGAACGATTTTGGTATAGACTTTATGCATGGGCTTTCTCTTTCTCCGGGCCGCGTTTCTTCTCAACAAGCAGGCCGATCTCTTCTTCCAGGGCGGCGAACTCCTTCGATTTCCAGGCAGCGGAGTTCCAGCTGCGGAACAACTGCCTGAGTTTCTGGAAGAATTGCAATGCCTCGGGTTTGTCGCCGAAAGCCAGATCGGCATCGAGGATCTCGTGGATAAAAGCGAAAAGGTACTCCTGGCGCTCCTGGCCGGTCGCTTCATCGACGGGATCAAAAGCGTTCTGCTGTAAATAGACAGAGTCGAAGAACTCTCCCTTGAGATAGTCGATATAATCCGCCAGCGACGTGCCTTCTTCGCCGATAACCTTCATCATCTGTGAGACATCATTGCTTTTGCGCAACACCTGATGCCCGCGCTCTTTCTGCCCGGCAGAGATGAAACTCGGGTATTTGCTCCAGCTGATCAAAGGGTCGATAGCCGGATACCTGCGCGCGTCCGAACGGCTGCGGGAAAGGCCGTGGAATGCGCCGACCACCTTAAGCGTCGCCTGGGTCACCGGCTCTTCGAAGTTGCCGCCGGCAGGGCTGACCGTACCGCCGATGGTCACCGAACCGGTTGATCCGTCATTGAGCCTGACCAGGCCGGCCCGTTCGTAGAAAGAAGCGATGCGCGATTCCAGGTATGCCGGAAAGGCTTCTTCGCCGGGGATCTCTTCAAGACGGCCGGACATTTCGCGCATGGCCTGGGCCCAGCGCGAAGTTGAATCAGCAAGGAGGAGCACATTCAATCCCATTTGGCGGTAATATTCGGCGATGGTCACTGCGGTGTAGACGCTTGATTCACGGGCAGCGACCGGCATGGAACTGGTATTACAAATAATGACCGTACGATCGCTTAAGGGTTTACCGGTACGCGGATCAGTGAGAGTCGGAAAGGTCTTCAGTGTCTCCACCACCTCGCCGGCGCGTTCACCGCAGGCAGCGATAATCACAACATCTACGTCGGCATGGCGGCTGGTCAATTGCTGCAATACTGTTTTGCCGGCGCCAAAGGGTCCGGGAATGCAATAGGTGCCGCCCAGGGCGACGGGAAACAACGAATCGATCAGGCGCATCTTGGTCACCAGAGTCTTGGAAGGGCGCAATTTTTCCGCGTAGGCTTTGATCGGGATCTTCACCGGCCAGGATTGCTGCAGGAAAACATCCCGCTGCTTGCCCTCGGCGTTTTTCAACCGCGCGACCGGCGTTTTCAGGTCATAGCGGCCGAACGGGCTGATCCGTTCCACTTCCCATGTGCCGGAAAGGTCAAAAGGGGCCATGATCGCATGTTTGAAGATCTTTTCGGGGACCGTCCCGAGTTTGCTCCCGGCGCGTACGGTATCCCCAGCCTTGGCCAGCGGGGCGAATTCCCACTGCGCCTGGTCAGGAAGAGCTTCGAGGTACTCGCCGCGCTTAAGGAAGAACCCGAATTTTTCCGCCAGCTGCGGCAAAGGGTTCTGCAAGCCGTCAAATATCTGCCCGAGCAAACCGGGTCCCAGTTCAACCGAGAGCAGTTCGTCGGTAAAAACAACTTTTTCTCCAAGGCGCAGGCCGCGGGTATCCTCAAACACCTGCATTTCCACCAGCGAGGCGCGCACGCGGATAACTTCGGCTTTTAATCGTTCACCGGCGTGCTCGATAAAGGCCACTTCGTTCTGCACCACCGGTGCCTCGACTCTGGCAACCACCATGTTACTGTTGATTTTGACCACTGTCCCGCTTCTTTGTTCATGCATATTCGTTCCTTGATTTGTCTTAGGCGAGCGCCGATTCCAACGCAGGTTCGGCTTGGGCATGCCCAACGACATCCCACTTCAGCATAAGCAACAGTTTATAGGCAAAAACGATCAACTGATCGAAATCGAAATAATGCCCGGCGGCGGCTTCATCGGCAAAATCCCAGCGCTGCTTATCGAGTATCTTTTCCGCTTCCAGCAGCGACGGGCTGCGAAAAGCCGCCAGCGCGCTTGAGTGCACTGAAGGATCGTTTGCACCGCTGAGCTCTGCGCGCAGGTATTGCTGCGGCTCGACTTTCTTCCGCCCGGCCCGTAACCGGACCAGTTCATTGCGCAAAGCGGTCTCAAAGCGGCGTAGCGCGTCCAGCGTCGGCTGAAGCTGTTCCCGCTCTGTAATCGTTACCAGGTCAAGCCCCGCAACCAATGCCAGGTCGCCGTCAGGGATCAATCCCGTGCACTGCTCGAGAAAACGCTGATAGCTCAACGGCGGTTTGGCCCCCCATTGCAGCACCGGCAAACTGGCGATCAGATAGGTATAAAAAGAGGCCATCGCTACCTGCTGTCCTGCCCTTCGTTAAGGATCGCGGATAGTTTGGGCTTGAGCGATCCGCCGATATACTCGACCAGGGCTTGATCGGTAAACTCGAACTGGGACCTGCCGCCATCAAAACTGATCACCAGCCCGGCGGAAATATCGTCGGAGGCTTTAAGCACGATGCCTTTTTTCACCTGCTCTTTAAGCTGCGCCAGGAATTCCTGTTCGATCCGTGCTTGATCCTGAGGGCTCAACGTGACGATCACATCCTGTCCGGGCGCTTGCTTTGCCAGCGAGGCAATGATCCCCGCCAGCTCTTGAGGAGACAGGGCGCCGGCTACCTGCTGCTTGATCAACGCATCCAACATACGGTTGATCTGGCGGCGCAGTTCAAGCAGGGTATCGCGTCCTGCCTGCTGCAAACCGACTTTGGTCGTCTGCTCAAGTTTCTGGGCGGACAGCTTCGCCTCCTCAATAATCTGTTTTGCCTGGGCCTGCGCTTTCTGAATGAGCGCTTGCGCCTGGAGTTTCGCTTCAGATTCAATAGCGGCGGCCCGGGATTGCGCTGCCTGAATTCCTTCTTCGTGGATCTTATCAAGGAGCTCTTTGATCGTCTCTGCCATAGGTATACCTCTTTCCTAGAATAAACTGTGAACCGCCTGCAGCGGATCCCGGGCTTCCAGTATCGGCCTGCCGACCACCAGATAATCCGCTCCGGCAGCCAAACCTGCCTGCAGGGTAGCCACGCGTTTTTGATCATCAATCCCGACACTCTGTCCCCGGCGCCAATCTATATTACGCCGGGACGGGCTTGTGCCCAGCCGGATACCCGGAGTAACAATAATAAATCTTTTGCCGCAGATTTTACGCACTGCCGCGGCTTCCTGCACTGAGCAAACCACGCCATCAAGCCCGCAATCCCGGGCCAGGAGTGCCCGCATCAAGACTTCTTTGCGGGTATCTGCGCCGGCTTTATCGCTGGTTAAAACCGTCACTCCGACCACCAGCGGCCTTTTTCCTTTGATCTTCTTTGCTTCGTCGGCTGCTGCCGCAGCGGCAGCAGCAAGCATTTCCCGGCCCCCGCAGGTGTGCACGGTAAGCATGAAAACCCCCTGGCGGGTTGCCATACGTACAGCGCCAGCCACGGTGTTGGGGATATCATGGAATTTCAAGTCGAGAAAAACCCGGCTCCCCGCTTTACGCACCTGCTTGATCACCTGCGGGCCAACCGCGGTAAAAAGCACTGGGCCGATCTTAAAAACCGCGATCGCGCTCCCGAGCTGCTTGATGAGCTTTTGTGCTTTCGGCAGGGAATCAACATCCAAAGCCAGGATTACTTTTTCGGTTGGACGCATGGCTTCACGATACTCCCGGTCAATGATCGAACACTGGCGATCTTGTTTTCAAGTGCATATTCTTTTAATCCCGCGATGATCCGCCCGGAAACAGCGGGGTCAACGAAATTCGCCGTACCCACGCTGATGGCGGCAGCGCCGGCAATGAGGAATTCCAAAGCGCTGAATGTATCTATTATACCACCCATGCCGATAATGGGAATTTTAATTTTCCTGTATACCTCCCAGACCATACGCACGGCGACCGGCCTGACCGCCGGGCCGCTTAACCCCCCGACCGGCATGGCGATCCGCGATCTACGCCTGCGCACATCGATACACATGCCGGTAAGCGTATTAATCAGGGCGATCGCGTCACTGCCGCCGGCCTGCGCTGCCTGGGCAATCGGAACAATATCGGTAACATTGGGGGATAACTTGGTAATGATCGTTTTTGTGCTCACCTTGCGCACAGAACGCACAACAGCTTTTGTTGCCGCGGGATCCTGGGAGATCAAGGCCGTGGCTGCGCCGGCATGCTTGACGTTCGGGCAGGAAATATTCAGTTCGAGGGCGGAAACCGATTTCACCCGCTCCAGCCTGCAAGCCAATTCAACGAACTCCTGCGGATCGGACTCGGAAGCTATACTGACGATAAGCGGAATGCCGAGTTTTGCGGCAAAAGGAAGCTTGGTTTTGAGAAAAACCTCAAGCCCGGGGTTTTCCAGACCGATGGAATTGAGCATACCCGACGGCGTTTCGCAGGTGCGCGGGCTGGGGTTACCCGAACGGGGTTTAAGCGTGACGGTCTTGGTCACCACCGCGCCAAGCTGGCGCAGGTCGAGGAAATCCTTGAATTCTTCGGCATAGCCGAATGTGCCGGAAGCGACCATTACCGGATTCTTTAAATGCAGCGAGCCGATACGGACGCTCAGATCAGTTTTCATCTGCCTGCCCCCAGAGTATTTCCTGTGCGGCGAACACCGGCCCGTCTTTACAGACACGTTTATTGCCCGCAGTGGTCGCAACAGTACAGCCCAGGCACGCGCCGATGCCGCAGGCCATATGCGCTTCCAGGGAAACATAGGCCGCAACTCCCGCAGTATCGGCGAGTTCATAGATACTGTTAAGCATGGGCCGCGGCCCGCAGCTGTAAATCACCGCGTTTTCTCTTGCCGTACTTTCCAGTAATTCCTTCAGCAGGCAGGAAACAAATCCGCGGCGGCCGCAACTGCCGTCATCGGTTGCCGTGATCACCCGGCAGCCGGCTGTGCGGAATGCTTTTACGCAAAGCAGGCCTTTTTTAGTGTGCGCGCCCAAAAGCGCGACAGGCTGCTTTATCGAAGCAGCCGCGGTAAGATGCTCGGCGAGAAAAACGAGCGGCGCTGCTCCCATCCCTCCGCCGACCAAGACCGGTGTGCGGCCTTTTGCCGCAACCAAAGGAAATCCGTTCCCCAGCGGACCGATGATACTTACCTCCGCACCGGGCCTCAATGCCGCCAATAACGCCGTCCCTTGTCCGACCACTTCATAAAGAAGCTCAATACCGGTTTTTGTCCGGCGATGGATACTGATCGGACGGCGCAAGAGAGGATCGCCGCCAACCCCGGCTTTCACCATCACAAACTGTCCGGGAACAGCACAAGGCGCGGGAAAAGCGAGCGTCATCAACTGCACCCGTTCGTCGATACGTTTATGCGCCAGGATCTCGGCTTTATGCTCTCGCGTCTTCATTGCATTTTGAAAGGAACCAGATGAAAAGATAATAGAAAATAATGATCATCCCAAAAAGGCAGCATTCGGCAAAAACAAGCGGCCAGCCGCCCATGGCGTAGTTTTCCTACCCCTCGACAACCAAGATCGCTCCCAGGATCGCGGCAATGCTGAACAATTCCCCGCGGAACCAGGCAAATCTTACCGGCAAATAGGTAGAGATATCGTTAGCGAACAAAAACCGCGGATTTGGAACAAGCCGCGGGACCCTTTTCAGATACGCGGAATATTCTTCACCGAACATCTTTTTCAAATGCGCCTCTTCGATCATAAACAGGTGGAGATAGCGCAGCAAAAAAAAGACAGCGAACACAACAAACACCCAGAGATGGAAAGCAAAGATCACCACCCCAAAACCAATGAGAACAATACCAAGGTACATCGGATTGCGCACCATGGAGTACGGGCCGTCAGTGACCAAGCTGTGGCCGTTAGCGGATACGCGCGCCTTATGCCCGCGCGCAGAAACACGCAGCAACTGGCCGAAAAGGATGAAGGCGATCCCCGCGACCTCTAATATGCTGTCAAAAAAACCCGTAGAAATCCGTAATAATTTATAAGGGAAAAACACAAGCACTGCCAGGGACAAGAGAATAACCACAACGTTGAGTTTGATCCGTCTTTTCATAATTAGATTTGACAGCGCGGGCAGAAATACGTGCCTCTTCCCCCCAACGAAATCCTCTTTATAGTGCCTCCGCACTTCCCGCACTCCCGCCCTTCTTTACCGTAAACTTTATGAAAGCGAACAAAATCCCCTTTCTCTCCCGACGGCCTTACATACTGATCGAGAGAAGACCCTTTATGCCTTATCGCCTCTTTCAATGTTTTTGAGATGGCCATAAGCAGTCGGCCGGATTCCTTAGCGGACAAAGAACGGGCTTCCCTGGCCGGGTGTATGCCGGCGCGGAATAAGGACTCCGCCGCGTACAAATTTCCTATTCCCGCCATAAACGTCTGGTCCAAAAGCAGCGGTTTTATTTTCGTCTTCCGCCCGGAAAGCATGGCGTGAAAAACGGCCGGAGAGACGTCGAAAGGCTCCGGGCCGAGAGATTCTACGAAACTGGTTTTGCGCCAGTCATCGGTCAACCCGATTTCGGCGAAAAGCCTCCGGTCGTTGAAATCGAGATGTCCGCCTCCCGACAGCAGGAAACGGACCCGGCTGGCTTTGCCGTCGCCGGGATAGACAAGCTGACCGGTCATTTTCAAATGCACGGTGATCGCTTTACCGCAGGAAAGTTCTATAATAAGCAGTTTGCCCGCTCTTTTTACGCCGGTAATGGAGGCCCCCGTTACCTGAGATATAAAGGATTTCTCGGATATGCCGCGCAGCAGACGGGGCGCGTTCACGTTTATTTTTTCTATCTTCCTGCCGCTGACGCGCTCTTCCAGTTCCCTGCGCACGGTCTCCACTTCAGGAAGTTCAGGCATGCTTCCGTCTCCCGCCGACGTTTTTCTGATATTCCTGCAAAGACCTGACAGATAACCTCTTTTTCGAAAGAGCGGAGATACCGTTGACCGTAGCCTGCGCCCCGGAGATAGTCGTGGTGTAAGGGACGTTATACAGCACCACGTGCGACCGTATTTTTACCTCATCCTGCCTTGGAGTCCGTCCCGACGGGGTATTTATGACCATCTGTATCTTGCCGTCCTTCATCAGGTCCAGCACGTTCGGCCTGCCTTCGGCGACCTTCGCCAGCGTGGTGGCCGGGATACCATTCCGCTGCAGGGCCCCGGCGGTCCCCTGGGTGGCGAAAATGTTGAAGCCTATCTCGTGCAACTGCTTGGCAATCATCACTATGGAACGTTTATCCTTGTCCCTGACCGAGATAAAAACGTTGCCCTTCAGGGGAATCTTCTGCCCGGCGGCAATCTGGCTTTTAATATAGGCGCTGCCGAAATCGCAGTCTATGCCCATTACTTCTCCCGTGGATTTCATCTCGGGACCCAGTATTATATCCACTCCCGGGAAACGGCTGAAAGGAAAAACCGATTCCTTCACCGCTACGTACGAAGGAACAATCTCCCGGGTGAACCCCAGATCTTTAAGCTTCCTGCCAAGCATTATTTTGGTGGCCAGCTTCGCGAGGGGCGCGCCGATCACCTTTGAGACGAAAGGCACCGTGCGCGAGGCGCGAGGATTTACTTCCAGCACGTAAAGCTTCTCGTCTTTTTCGGCAAACTGCACGTTCATCAACCCTCTCACGTTCAACTCCCTGCCCATTTTACAGGTGGCTTCCCGAATCCGGGCAAGGATATCTTCCGACAACGTATAAGGAGGCAGGGCCATGGCCGAATCCCCGGAATGTATGCCGGCTTCTTCTATATGCTCCATGATCCCGCCGATAACGAAATCATGTCCGTCTCCTATCATATCCACATCCACTTCAATAGCGTCCTCGATAAATTTATCTATCAGCACGGGGTGCTCACCCGAGACCTGGGCGGCGGCCGCGATAAATCTCTCCAGATTGTTCTCGTCGTAAACGATCTCCATAGCCCTGCCGCCGAGAACGTAGGACGGTCTGACAAGTACCGGATAGCCTATCCGGGAGGCGACCTCTCTTGCCTCTTGAAAAGCGAAAGCGGTGCCGTTTTCCGGCTGCAGAAGCCCGAGTTTATCCAGCATCTGCTTAAAAAGTTTCCTATCCTCGGCGACGTCGATGTTCTCGGCGCTGGTGCCCAGAATGTTTACCCCGGCCATGCGCAAAGGGATAGCCAGATTCAGCGGCGTCTGTCCGCCGAACTGCACTATTACCCCCATCGGTTTTTCCGCATCCACGATGTTCAGCACATCCTCCACGGTTATCGGCTCGAAATACAGTCTGTCGGAAGTATCATAATCCGTAGAGACCGTCTCCGGGTTACAGTTGACCATCACGCTCTCTATTCCTTCTTCTTTCAAGGCATACGCCGCATGACAACAGCAATAATCGAACTCTATGCCCTGGCCTATGCGATTAGGCCCACCGCCGAGTATCACGACCTTTCCGCTTTTGCCGGAAGATTCTTTGCGCGGACCGGCGGCGGTCCTGTTTATTTCGTCTTTTTTGGAGATTCGCACTTATATCCTCCTGCGTGATAAAAAATCCCGCTTCCCTTACAAGTTATTCGCTTCCTGCGGCGGGATCGGCCCGGGAACGACTGCCGGCCGGGGTTACCGAAGCTGCTCACAAGAACTCTGCTTCTCCAGTATCTCCCGGACTTTCTCTACGGCCTCGGGGATAGTTTCCGCCTTTATCACGCCCGGAATATCCCAGGAATTCAGGCTGATTACCGGAATATCAAACTGCAGACAATACGCTATTTCCGAAAGAGTGCCCGATCTGCCGGGCAGCGCCACGACGACATCGGCGCTTTTGACCACCAATAGATTTCTTGCCAATCCCATCCCGGTGGGAATAACGACGTCCACAAAATGATTGGCGTCCTCTTTGTTATATCCGGGAATGATTCCGATGGTCAACTTCCCTTCCTTGCGGAAACCGCGGCAGGCAGATTCCATCACGCCTCCCAGCCCTCCGCAAACCATAGTATCCGCAGTCTCCGAGAGAGCCGCACCAAGACGTTCAGCCAATTCGTTAGTCTCCCCGGAACAAAAATGTCCTCCTATGACGCCTACTATACTCTTTCTCATTCACTTCCCCCTGTCTTTAATCAATTAGGACAGTACTTTGTTAGAAAATATTTTTCTTCCCGATTATTTTTAAAATCGTCATT
>WOZK01000014.1:9860-10140 GCA_011620275.1 Candidatus Omnitrophota bacterium | reverse complement strand
AAAAAATAAAATCCCAACGATTCAAGGAGCGAATCGAAAATTAACAAAGTCCTGATATGAATAATCTATTGGCTCGGGAGGGGGGATTGATTACCACCCCTCTTAATACTCCTTAGTTGTCACCCCGCCTGCCGATATTAAGACTCGCTTATCGGTTATGACACCTGTATCGTTAATCGTCTTACTTCTTTCGGTTTTAAGACGTAACCGTTACCGATTTCTAAATAAAACTAATGCCCCTGGCAGGAATACGACCTGTCGCTTCGGCGTATAATGCCTC
>WOZK01000014.1:0-9760 GCA_011620275.1 Candidatus Omnitrophota bacterium | reverse complement strand
TTTTCGTTACAGTTAGACTTTGTTTCTGAGTAAAACTAATGCCCCTGGCAGGAATACGACCTGTCGCTTCGGCGTATAATGCCTCGCCTCCGCTCCCCACAGGGGCTCTGCCCCTATGGCGTCTCGCCAGGACCTTAGTGGCGGACTGTTGACCCCGGAAGCGTGGGGACGGTCTCCCCACACCCCTTCAGGTTCTCACTGCCTTATATTTGCGCTTTTCGTTACAGTTAGACTTTGTTTCTGAGTAAAACTAATGCCCCTGGCAGGAATCGAACCTGCCGCACACAGTTTAGGAAACTGCTGCTCTATCCTTATGAGCTACAGGGGCAAGAAAATTCCGGTTTCAGGTTATGGGTTTGTGCCCCAACAAGGACATGAAGTAATTCGAATAATTTGTCCCGGGCAGAGAAACTCTTGACCCAACGCCTGTATTTTATGCTCCTTTTATCTTTACCAACGAGGTCACGTGGTATTTCTTGAGTTTTTCCCTGCCTTTGAGATCGGGGAGCTCTATGACGCAAGCGATGCCTTGGATTTTCGCTTCGAATTTATCCAGCAGGCGGATGACTGCCTCGATCGTGCCTCCGGTCGCCAGGAGGTCATCTACTATCAAGACCTTTTCCCCTTTATTTACCGCATCGACATGCATCTCCAGTTCGTTCACGCCGTATTCCAGCGAGTAAGAAACGGAAACCGTCTTGTAAGGGAGTTTTCCTTTTTTTCGCACCAGGACAACCCCTGCGCCGAGTTTGTATGCCAAAAGCGCGCCGAAAACAAAACCGCGCGCTTCCACGGCAACCACCTTATCTATCTTAACGCCCTTATAAACCTTAGTCAAGTCCGAGATAGACTTGCGCAAAGCCCAGGGATGGCTTATGAGCGTGGTGATGTCGTGAAACAATATGCCTTTCTTCGGAAAATCCGGGATACTACGTATGTAATCGCGTAAACAGCCTTGCTTTTTTTTGTTCATCGTCATCCATCTTGTTTTTGCACGAATTTTCTCAGTTTGTCCAAAGCGGCTTCTTCGATCTGCCGGATGCGTTCCCGCGAGACCCCAAGCGCTTCGGCGACTTCCGCCAGCGTGTAGCTCTTGCCGTCGGCAAGGCCGAACCGCATATCCAGTATCTGCCGTTCCCGGTCAGACATTATTTCCATCAGGTTGCTGATCCGCTCCTTGTCCATAAAATGCTCTATCTGCCTATCGGGAGAAACCGCGGTCTGGTTTTCCACCAGGTCCAGCACCTGGCTGTCGCCTTCGTCTCCCACCGGGGCGTCCAGAGATGAAGTACTGGTGGAGAGCCAGAACAGGATGTGGTCCATTTTAGCTTTATTCAATCCGAGCTTCTTCGCGATCTCTTCGTTTGAGGGAATGCGTTTCAGCTTCTGGGAAAGGTTTTCCTTGGTCTTTTTCCATTTGCCGATCAGGTCGTTCATATAAACCGGGACGCGGATGGTCTTGGCGTGCTCGGAAATGGATCTGGTGATCCCCTGTCTTATCCACCATGCCGCGTAAGTGGAAAAACGAAAACCTTTCTTGGGATCGAACTTGTCCACCGCTCGCATCAATCCCAGGTTCCCCTCCTCGATGAGATCCAGAAGCGGTATCCCCAGGTACATATACTTCTTGGCAATGTTTATGACCAGGCGCAGATTGGAGCGGATCATCATCTTTCTGGCCTGCTCGTCCCCTTTCTTCACCTGCCTGGCATAATCCAGCTCTTCTTCAGGCGTCAAGAGAGGTATCACTCGTATTTCTTTCAGGTATGTCTTTAATGCTTCCATGTTCCTCCCGGGTACTTCGCTGTGCCGGAGTAAATACGCGCGGGGCCGCCGGTTTTCACGGCGGCCCCGCGCGTGCATCAGGCGTTTTATTTCTTTTTCTTCCCGTCCTTCAAAGCGGCCTGCGCGGCGGCAAGCTTGGCGATGGGCACGCGAAACGGAGAACAACTGACGTAATTCATTCCGATGCGGTGGCAGAATTCCACCGAGCGGGGTTCGCCTCCGTGTTCTCCGCATATGCCCACTTCCAGCGTCTTGTTGGTTTTTCTGCCGCGCTGAATGCCCATTTTTATCAGCTCCCCGATACCTTCCTGGTCG
Source organism: Candidatus Omnitrophota bacterium (assembly GCA_011620275.1). Classification (GTDB taxonomy): domain Bacteria; phylum Omnitrophota; class Gorgyraeia; order Gygaellales; family Profunditerraquicolaceae; genus Undivivens. The sequence goes on along the minus strand of WOZK01000014.1, from coordinate 7,660 downwards.
ATGCTCTGGAAGGGATCTTCCGGCAGGATGCCCTTACTGATGTAATCCGGAAGGAACCCGCCGATATCGTCGCGGGAGAAACCGAATCCCATCTGGGTAAGGTCGTTGGTCCCGAACGAGAAAAACTGCGCCGTCTCGGCGAGCCTGTCGGCCAGCACTGCGGCGCGGGGTATCTCGATCATGGTCCCGAACATATGCTTTATTTTCTTGAGGCCGTATTTCTTCAGGACCTCGGCGTAGATACCCTTGGCGATCGCCAACTGGTCGTTTAGCTCTTTGACGTCGCAGACGACGGGTATCATTACTTCCGGATAAGGTTTTTTGCCTTCTTTGAGCAGTTCCGCGGCCGCTTCCAGTATGGCGCGTATCTGCATTGAACTGACCTCCGGGTAGGTTATACCGAGGCGCACTCCCCTATGGCCCATCATCGGGTTGGACTCATGCAGTCCATCGGCCCTTAAAGCGAGCTCTTCCATGCTGATATTCAACTCTTGCGCCAGCATCTGAAGCTTTTCGGCGTCACGCGGCACGAACTCATGCAGCGGCGGGTCCAGGAGGCGTATGACGACCGGGAACCCGTCCATAGCCTGCAGTGTCCCTTTTATGTCCTTCTTTACGAACGGGAAAAGTTCGTTAAGCGCCTTCTCCCGCTCCTCTTTTGTCTTAGAGACAATCATCTTGCGCAGAAGGAACAGCGCCTGGTCGGAGTTTTTACCGTAGAACATATGTTCGGTCCTGAACAACCCGATACCTTCGGCTCCGAACTGCAGGGCTTTCTGTGCGTCTTCCGGGGTGTCGGCGTTGGTGCGTATCCCGAGTTTCTTTACCGAACCGCAGATCTTGAGAAAATCGTTCAGTATGCGGTTCTCTTCGCTGGCGTCCATCATCGGCAGCTTACCGGCGTAAACCGTGCCCTTTGTGCCGTTGAGGGTCAACCAGTCGCCTTCTTTGAACGTTTTCCCGTCCACTGAAAGCGTCTTTTTATCGTAGTCGATATGCAGGCTTGCGCATCCGACTATACAGCATTTGCCCCATCCCCGCGCCACCAGCGCCGCGTGAGAAGTCATACCGCCTCTGGCGGTTAGGATGGCCTCCGCCGCCCGCATCCCTTCGACGTCCTCGGGATTGGTCTCTTCCCGGACAAGAATAAGATTCTTCCCTTGCTTCTTCTGTTCCACGGCGTCAAACGCGGAAAAAACTATCTGGCCGTTCGCTCCGCCGGGACCGGCCGGAAGGCCTTTTGCCAGCGGTTTGTTCGCCGCTTCTGCCTTCGGGTCTATGATGGGATGCAGCAACTCGTCCATCTGGGACGGTGTAACCCTCATCACAGCTTCTTCTTTTTTGATTAGTTTTTCCTTCACCATATCCATGGCTATGCGCACCGCTGCCGGTCCGTTGCGTTTTCCCACGCGGCACTGCAGCATGAACAACCTGCCTTTTTCAATGGTGAATTCGATGTCCTGCATGTCCCTGTAATGTTTCTCCAGGCGGGTGCGAAAATCGCAAAGCTGCTTGTAAATCTCCGGCATAGTCTTTTCCAGAGTAACATGGTCTTTATTGTTTTCTGATTTGGAATACTCGTTGATCGGCCCGGGAGTGCGGATACCGGCCACGACGTCTTCTCCCTGCGCGTTGATCAGATATTCGCCGTAGAAACCGTTCTCTCCGTTGCCCGGGTTGCGCGAAAAAGCGACGCCGGTGGCGGAATCACTGCCCATATTGCCGAAAACCATGGTCTGCACGTTGACAGCTGTGCCCCAGGCATCAGGTATCCCCTCTATCCTGCGGTAGCTGATGGCGCGCTTACCGTTCCAGGATGCGAATACGGCGCCGATGCCGCCCCAGAGCTGCTGCATATGGTCATCGGGGAATTCTTTACCGAGGACTTCCTTGATCTTGACCTTGAACTGGCCGCAAAGGACCTTTAGATCGGTTTCCGTCAGGTCGATGTCGCTTTTGTACCCTTTTTGTTCTTTCATCGCGTCCATCACCCGCTCAAGCTGTTTGCGGATGCCGGATTCGGAATCCTTGGGTTCTATGCCGGCCGCCTTTTCCATCACGACGTCGGAATACATCATTATAAGTCTGCGGTAGGCGTCGTAAACGAAACGGCCGTTGCCTCCGCTCTGTTTGACCAGGCCGGAGATGGTTTTTTCGGTCAATCCCACGTTCAAGACCGTTTCCATCATCCCGGGCATTGATTTTCGCGCGCCGGAACGAACGGAGACCAGGAGCGGATTGACGGGGTCGCCGAATTTCCTCTCCATCAGTTTTTCCACCTTCTCGAGGGCCTTTTGCACCTCTTCCTTAAGAGTTTTCGGATAAGTCCTCTTGTTTTCGTAATAATAGGTGCAGACCTCGGTGGTCAGGGTGAAACCCGGAGGAACAGGCAGGCGCAGGTCCTTATGCCCGGCCATTTCCGCCAGGTTGGCGCCTTTGCCTCCCAGCAGGTTTTTCATGCTCTCGTTACCGTCGGCCTTTCCTCCTCCAAAAGAATAAACGTACTTTTTTGCCATTTCTTTCCCTCTCCTTCTTTACTGAAGCCCCCCGGGCCAAAACCCGGGGTTTCTCTATTTTTCCGGCGAAGCCGGTGCCTCACCGGTACACAGCGCGTATGATTTCTGCGTTTTACTCAAACCCTTACGGCTTTTCTACAGTTTGTCCGAAATATACTTTTCTACATTCTCCAGCGGGATTCTTACCTGCTGCATGCTGTCCCTGTCTCTGACCGTTACCTGCTTGTCCGCCAGCGTCTCCATATCCACGGTAACGCAAAATAACGTCCCTACCTCATCCTGCCGGCGGTAGAGCTTGCCGATGTTGGCGGTATCGTCGTAAACGGCGTTCATCTTTTTTTTCAATTCCCCGGAAAGCTTTTTGGCTATGCCCACGATCTCATCGCGGTTCTTTAAAAGCGGCAATACCGCGGCCTTGACCGGAGCGAGCTTCGCGTTTAAGCGCAGCACGACGCGGGTGTCCTCTTTCACCTGTTCTTCATGATAGGCGTCGGTGAGGAACGCCAGCAGGCAGCGGTCCACGCCGCCGGAGGGCTCTATTATATGCGGGAAAAACCTTTTTTTCTCCACTGCGTCGAAATAGGTCAAGTCTCTGCCGCTGTATTCGGCGTGCTGCTTGAGATCGAAATCCGCGCGGTTGGCTATCCCCTCCAGTTCCGACCATCCCCAGGGGAAAAAATACTCCACGTCCGTGCAGGCCTTGGCGTAATGCGCCAGTTCATCTTCGGCGTGCCTGCGGAAACGGATATTCTCCGGTTTGATACCCAGGTCAAGATACCACTTTTTCCTGATTTCCACCCATTCTTCGTAGACTTTATCGGAATCCTCCGGCCTGCAGAAATATTCTATCTCCATCTGCTCGAATTCCCGCGTGCGAAAAGTGAAGTTGCCGGGGGTGATCTCGTTGCGGAAGGATTTGCCTATCTGCGCCAGCCCGAACGGTAGCTTAGGGTGGCGTGAATCCAGTATATTAGCGAAGTTAACGAACATCCCCTGCGCGGTTTCCGGGCGGAGAAAAACCTGTTCAGCGGTTTCTTTTACCGGGCCGAGATACGTCTCCAGCATCAGATTTACCGAAGTGCAGGTATCCGGCAAAGCATTGCCGCAGATCGGACAGGGGGTTTTAGGCACACCGGAGGAAGAGCATGCGATCATACCTGCAAAATTCTTGAAATCAAGATCCACGCCGTGAAAGGTGTGATGCAAATCTGCCATCCATGACATAGTAACTTCGGGGTCCTTAACAAGACTCAAATTGGGGGATAATTTTTTTCCTTCATGTTGGGCCCATCTTAAAAGATATGAGCTGTCCTTTTCTCCTGAAAGAGTTTCGCGAAGGGAAAGGAACCAGGGACTATTCCATATTTCATCCCAAACCTTATCGGAACGGATTAAAGCGCCGCAAGCCGAACATTTAATTACCGGGTCGGAAAAATTCTTGATATGCCCCGACGCCTCCCATGTCTTGGGATGCATAATGATCGCCGCGTCCATGCCGTAGATGTCGTTGCGCAGGTAAACGTTCGACTCCCACCATGCCTTTTTGATGTTATTTTTAAGCTCGACTCCGTAGGGGCCGTAGTCCCAGGAATTGGCCAAACCGCCGTAGATCTCACTGCCGGGAAAAATGAAACCCCTGCGTTTACAAAGCGCGGTTACCTTTTCCATAAGTTTGTTATCGCTGCTTATTTTCGGTGTAATCCCCATTGATGCCTTTTTATCCCTTTCCCATCTAACAGACTGCTAATTCCTCTATCGTTTATCGGTTACGATGCCTTAGTCTTTATTCCCCTCCCCCTTGTGGAGAGTAATTCGGATGACAGGCAAGATTCCCCCCCCATCTCAAGTCTCCTTACTGTACTTTGTTAAAATTTATTTTCTTTGTGCTTACTTTCCAAAAGCCATCTTATTGTAACATATTGGCATTAGAAACGCTGCGCGTATTTTAATGCGTTGATTATCTTTGATTTCCTTTTGGTTCAACGCATCTTCTCGACGATAAAACCATTAAATTGAGCCGTTCTTTAACAAAGTACTGTCCTTAGTTATCACCCCTCTTTCATCCTCCCCATCGGATAACAGGGAAGATTCTCACCCCTCCTTTATCCTTCCCATCAAGGGCAGGAAAGATTGGAGATCCCTATTCGGGAGGAAAGATTAGAGCCGCCCATTCGGAGGAAAGAATGGAGACCTCCATCCGGGAGGAAAGACAGGTTGAACTCTATTGGTAACCGTAATCGAATTAGAACTCGTCTGTCGTTTATCGGTTACGATGCCCTTGCCTTAGTTCTTATTTCCCTCCCCCTTGTGGGGAGGGTTCGGGAGGGGGGATTGATTACCACCTCTCCTATCAGTGGCGAACTCAGAGCGCTGTCGAAAAAACTTGCTAAACAGCGCACTATCTCCCCGGGACTTTGAATTCTTCCGCGTAGGCATTGGCTGTTTCTCCGTCTATCTGCCCCCTCTCGAAAGCCTTCCAGATCGCTTCTTTCATAGGGATCATCCCCTGGGAAGCCCCGGTCTGTATCAGCGTCGCCAACTGCAAAAGCTCGTTGTTGCGTATTATGTGCTTCACGGCGTCGTTGGCAATCATCACCTCGGTCGCCAGCACCCGTTTGCCTTTATCCGGGCACGGCAGCAGGATTTGACAGACTATGCCCCTGAGGGCGTTGGCCATCTGAAAAAGCACCTGCTTGCGGTGCTCCACCGGAAACATGCTTGTCAGACGGTCGATGGCCTGTATTGTATTCGGAGCGTGGAAAGAAGCGATAACCAGGTGCCCCGCCTCGGCGGCAATCAACGCCGTCTTTATCGTCTCGGCGTCGTCAAGTTCCCCGACAATTATCACGTTCGGGTCCTGGCGCAGGGTGCTCTTCAGAGCGGCGGAAAAGGAATTCGTATCTATCCCCACTTCCCGCTGTTTGATGATGCACTTGTCGTTCACGTAAACGTATTCTATCGGTCGTTCCAGGGTGATCACCACCCCCTTGCGTTCCTTGTTGATTAGATCCACCATAGCGGCTATGGTGGTGCTTTTCCCGGAACCGGTAGTGCCTACAATCAGCACCAGTCCTTCTTTCAGACGGGCGAGGTCCTTTACCACGGCCGGTATATTCAACTCCTCGAATGAGAATATCCTGGTGTGTATCAGTCTCAAGGCCGCCTCGATATTACCGCGCTGCTGATGCACGTTCACCCTGAAGCGGTGCTCTTCGTCAAACTGCAGGGCGAAATCGAGTTCTTTCTCAACCTGGAACTTCTTGATCTGCTCCTGCGACATTATACTGAACAAAAGCCGCGGGATATCTTCCGCCGATAAAGGCTGCAAATGTTCCAGAGAAACTATCTCGCCGTTTATGCGCATCACCGGCTGTCTGTCGGCAATCAGATGAAGGTCGGAGGCTTTTTTCTCGATAGTCAGCCGCAGTAGATTATTTATGTCCAGCTTTTCTATCAACTGCCGGCAGATTTCCCCGAGGTCCTCGTCTCTGATCTCCGTAAAATAAGCGCCGATGCCGTACTTATTGTCTTTTTCCTGGAATTCGATGCGCATCACGCGCACCGTGGCATTGATGCATTTTTTGTCCGGAAGCTCGAAAGAAACCTGGAGTTCGGTCCGGATCGGGATGATATCCTCGAGGCGGAAATAGATACCTTCGGTGCTTATGTTCTGAATAAGCCCTTTCTTCTGGCTCCTTTGGGGATCGAGATGTTCAGGCAGGCGGTATAAGAGGGGCATTCCCACGAAAACTCTGATTCCAAGCCTCTGCTCCTTAAAATTCTGCGTTATCATTGGCATATACCTCTCTTTCCCCGCGCGTGATTCCGTGGAATAACTCTTCCCCGCTATCCCGGGATGTTAGTTTTGATATCCGCTGGTTTAGAATCCCCTTAGCATGGAAATCCCGGTGGTTTTGTTCCGGGTCTGAACGCAGGTATGCTTCGGGGGACAGCCTGGAAAAACAGACTGCCTATATGCGCTGTGTCCCGGTGAGGCCGGATTCCCGCCTGAAGGAACAAGGACATCCGGTTTTAGCCCGGGGGGGCTCCACTGCGCGGAAGTTAATGAAAACCGTTTGCGGCAAACCGCGCTTTTAGGCAGCGGCCGCCGAATTGAATACTAATAATATCAAACATTACAAAGCGTGTCAAGAATATACGCTTGCCGCGCTTTGGCCGTGCTCTTGGAAGGCTAAGCCATTTTTTCCCTAAAAGAAGCCAGTTCTTCCGGTTTAATCTTGAAGGTGTTTTCCGGCGCGGGAAAAGAACCTTCCCTGACCTCACGTATAAAGTCTCCGGCCGCGTTCATCACCTGCGAATGCAGGTCGGCGTAACGTTTCACGAACCTGGGCCGGAAACCCGGGTTCATTCCCAGCATATCGTTGATTACCAATACTTGTCCGTCGCAGAAACGACCGGCGCCGATGCCGATGACCGGTATGGAGAGTTTCCGGGCTATATCACCCGCTACCGCCTCAGGCACGCACTCCATTACCACGGCGAAACAACCGGCCTTTTCTAACGCCTCGGCCTGCGTCAGAATATCCAGCGCCTCATCCGCCGATACTCCCCTTGTCTTGAATCCCCCGGTCTCATCGGCGGTTTGCGGCGTCAACCCGATATGTCCGCATACCGGTATCCCTTTGCCGATAACCGCTTCCGTTATTTCCAGACAGCGCTGCGACCATTCGATCTTCAAGGCGCCGCAGGCGGAATCGCTCTTCAACCGCAAAGCGTTTTGCACCGCGTCGGCGACACTCACGCTTTTCCCCGCGCTGTCGTATTGATAAGCTGAATAAGGCATATCAGTCATAACCAGCGCCCTTTTTACGCCCCGGCATACGGCTTTGGCGTGGTAAAGCATTTCTTCGATCCCGACGTCCCGGGTAGATTGCAGTCCGAGCGCAACGTTGGCGAGTGAATCTCCCACCAGGATTATGTCAACCCCGGCCTCGTCGAGGATAACGGCGGTAGAATAATCGTAGGCGGTAAGCATAGTGATTTTACGCCTGTTCTTGCATTGCGTTATCGCAGCCGGAGTAATCGTCTTATCGTCATTCATACCTTTTTTGACCCTTCTTTCTTGTGTAATTCCGGGAACACGATACTTAATATCGGCAACGGTCACAGCTACCAACAGGATT
>WOZK01000025.1 GCA_011620275.1 Candidatus Omnitrophota bacterium | reverse complement strand
CCAAGTATATACTTGACATCGGAGGCTCGGGTATTTATAATATATAAACAGCAGGCGATATCCGGGCAGGCGGCAAGAAAAATAATAAGAAAAAGCTGTTACCAAACCCGGGCAATCTTTACTTGTATAATTAAGGCACATCGTTGTGCCGCAAAATTAAGCGAAATATGGACAGAGGCGTTCAGGATAATCGCCGCAGGCGGTTTGAATGGACGCCTCTTTTTACTTGATCCGGTTCTATTTCTTGTTACCGGGGACATAATAGCACTAAATCTACAGCCGAATACGCGCTGTGCACCGGTTAGGCATAGGCTTCGCCGGGAAAATAGAGGACCTCGGGTTTCACTCAGCAACGCAAGGAGGAAGTAATGAGTATAAGACAGGAAGTTTTATTTAAGATCGATAACGTGCCCTTGGAGAAAGCCGGTTTTCTTGAGAAGGTATCTTCTTATTTCGGCGAGAACACTTTTAGCCTGGATGCGATGAAGAAGTACATCTCCGAAGTCACATTCGAAGCCTTCAAGACCTGGATGAATGAGGGGAAGACCATCAGTAAAGAGCAGGCGGATGAGATTGCCAACGCCATGAAGGATTGGGCCATTTCCAAAGGCGCCACATATTATACGCATTGGTTCCAGCCGATGACCGGACTTACCGCGGAGAAGCACGACAGCTTTATTTCTTTTACCGGACCCGGAAAGGTGATCGAGACATTCTCCGGAAGCAAACTCATACAGGGAGAACCGGACGCCTCGAGTTTTCCTTCAGGAGGCATACGCGCTACCTTCGAGGCGCGCGGTTACACCGCCTGGGACCCCTCCAGCCCGGCCTTCATCATTGAGAGCGCTCTCGGCAAGACCCTTTGCATCCCGACCATATTTATATCTTATCACGGGGAAGCCCTGGATAAGAAACTTCCGCTTTTGCGTTCCGATGAGGCTCTGAGCAAAGCGGCGGCCGGGCTGCTGAAACTTTTCGGGCACAAGGAAGTTCAGAAGGTATTTTCCACCTGCGGCCCGGAGCAGGAGTATTTTCTGATAGACAAGAATTATTATAATCTCCGGCAGGACCTTATAATGTCCGGCAGGACGCTGATCGGGGCCCCGTCTCCTAAGGGCCAGCAGCTTGAAGACCAGTATTTCGGGACCATCAAGGAACGCGTGGTCAATTTTATGTTTGAGGTGGCGCAAGAGGCGTATAAACTTGGAATACCGGTAGTGACGCGCCACAACGAGGTCGCTCCGCATCAATATGAATTCGCCCCCATCTTCGAAGAATCGAATCTCGCCGCCGACCACAACCAGCTGCTTATGGAGCTGATGAAAAAGGTGGCGTTGCGGCACGATATGGTCTGCCTTCTGCACGAGAAACCCTTTGCCGGGATAAACGGCAGCGGTAAGCATCTCAATTGGTCGCTGGCGGACGACAAGGGAAACAACCTGCTTAATCCCGGTCAGACACCCGAGGATAACCTGCAGTTCCTGGCCGTGCTGGCCGCTGTGTTGAGGGCGGTTTATCTTCATTCCGACTTACTGCGAGCGTCTGTAGCCATGGCCGGCAACGAGCACAGGCTTGGCGCCAATGAGGCGCCTCCGGCGATCATCAGCGTCTTTCTGGGCGCGCAGTTAACCTCCATACTCGATATGATCGAGAAAGGCGTGAAATCAAAAGTCTCCAAAAGCGACATCATCGATCTGGGGATTGGACGCTTGCCGAAATTCAACAAAGATACCACGGACAGGAACCGCACGTCGCCTTTTGCCTTTACCGGAGCCAAGTTCGAATTCCGCGCCGTGGGATCTTCGCAAAACATCTCCACGCCCATCGCGGTCATAAACACCATAATAGCCGACAGCCTCGATTACGTGTCCGGGAAGATCGCCAAGGCATCGGAGAGCGGCAAGGATTTCAATACCGCCGTTCTGCAGGTGATCTCGGAGATAGTGAAAGAGACGAAGAGTATCCGTTTCGAGGGCAACAATTACGCCCCGGAGTGGGTCAAGGAGGCCAAGAAGCGCGGCCTTCCCAACGTGGCCAGTACCTATGAAGCGCTGGAGGCGTTGACTAAAGAGAAGAACATCCGCCTGTTCGAGAAATACGGCGTCTTCTCGGAAGAAGAACTGGTGGCGCGGTATCATATCTGGATCCATACGTATAATCTGACCCTTGAGATAGAGGCGAACACCCTGAAAGAAATGGTGAACGCCTCGGTGGTGCCGGCAGGTTATAAGTACGAGAAACTGCTCGCGCGCACGTTGCACGAGTTGGTAAGCCTTGTCAAGACGGCCGCTTTGAAACTTGACCCGGCAGCCCTGAAGGACAAGAAAGCCCACCTTGCCGACATCGTCAGCAAAATATACTACGTCAGGCGCAACACACTGGAGATGGATAAACTACTGGGGAAAGCGGCTAAAGTCGGCGATGAAGAGCGCGCCGAGCTTTATTTCAAGGAACTCAAACCATTGATGGAGCACATCCGCAGGCATGTGGATGAACTGGAGTGCGTGGTTTCAGACGACTCCTGGGACCTGCCCAAATATCGGGAGATGCTGTTCATAAAATAACTTTCCTTTCAAGACCGCGCTCCATGCCGTAGAGCATGGAGCGCGGTCTCGCCCGAAACCGGCCTTGCTCTCCGGATTTTTAAATACAAATGCCCAACTATTAGCAGACTGCTATGCATTGCAAAACACCGATGACTAAAATGATTGCGTTGCTTATCTCCGGTAATGAAGAGAATGTGCTTGATGCGGTCTCCGACGCTTTGAGCCGGACCGGCAATGCCGCCGTCAGCGTGGTCAAACGGGAGGTGATGTTCGGGATCCTGCAAAAGGGCGATATGACCACTCTGGTTTCCCTGGAAGAGAAAATAAGGGAATTATCCAGGCAGGTTTGCAGGGAGAACAAGGGCAGGGCTTACAAGATTTTTCTCGATACGGTCGAGAAACCGTTGTTCGATGAGGTTCTTAGCCGCACTGACGGCAACCAGATGAAAGCGGCGAGGATATTGGGGATAAACAGGAATACAATGCGTTCAAGAATAAAGAGACTCGGGCTTACTCCCGGAGTCTATAGGCAATGAATAAACGCCGGAGAGCTGAAAAATACGGACTTTACGACAGCAGGTTCGAACATGATTCCTGCGGGGTGGGTTTTGTCTGCGATATAAAAGGCCGGCCGGCCCATAAAATCATCAGCCGGGGGCTGGAGATACTGCGCAGGCTCTCCCATCGCGGAGCTACCGGCGCCGACCCGCTTACCGGCGACGGAGCCGGAGTATTGATCCAGATCCCGGACGGTTTCTTCCGGGCGGCCTCCGGACTGGAACTTCCGCCGTCCGGAGGTTACGGCTGTGGAATGATCTTTTTCCCCCGTTCGGCGCAGTTGAGGGGGATGTGCAGGAAGATCGTGCGCGAGGAGGCCGCTGCTTCCGGCCTGAGTCTGCTGGGTTGGCGCAAGGTCCCTGTAGACTGGGGCTCTATAGGTACCACGGCGTTGAAGACTATGCCGGAGATCGAGCAGGTATTTATAGGGGGCAAAGGGAAGTCCTCGAAAGGGCTTGCCCTAGAGCGCGCCTTGTATATACTGCGCAGAAAAATAGAGAACCGTGTGACGGCGGCTATGCCCAAGAAAGACGGGGAACTGTTTTACATAAACAGTATGTCCTGCAGGACGATCGCCTATAAAGGGCTGTTAATGCCGAACCAGTTGGAGACTTTTTTCCCCGATCTTACGGATGAGCGTATATCTTCCGGTCTCTGCCTTGTGCACTCGCGCTACAGCACCAATACTTTCCCTTCCTGGGAACTGGCTCAGCCGTTCAGGTTTCTGGCTCATAACGGAGAAATAAATACTTTGCGCGGTAACATAAACTGGATGACAGCCAGGGAGAGTCTGCTTAAAAACGGTTATCTCGGAGCCGACATTAAGGAAATACTGCCGATCATCGTTCCCGGAGGCAGCGATTCAGCTTCGCTGGACAATCTTTTCGAACTGTTGACGCTCTCCGGGCGCAGTCTTGAGCACGCCATGACTATGCTTATTCCGCCTGCCTGGGAAGGAGACACGGCGATGGGCGCGGCCGTCAAGAGTTTCTACAAATTTCATGCCTGCCTGATGGAACCTTGGGACGGGCCGGCGGCGGTGGCGTTTACCGACGGTTCAAGTATAGGCGCCGTGCTCGACAGGAACGGCCTGCGCCCCGCGCGCTACATTATCACGAGAGAAGGGACGGCCATGATGGCTTCGGAAACCGGCGTGCTCGACATCCCGCCGCGCGAGATCGTCCATGCCGGCAGGATTGAGCCTGGAAAGATATTCCTGGTGGATACGGCGAGCGGCCGCATCGTGGCGGACCAGGAGATCAAGAATAAGCTGGCGGGAGGCCAGCCTTATTCCGCCTGGTTGAAAGACAACCTGCGGGAATTGGAAGATTTTCCGGCGCATAGGCCGGCCGGACCAGCTCTTTCAGGAAGAGCATTATTTTTCGCGCTGAAGGCGTTCGGTTACAGCAGAGAAGATATGAAGGTGATCCTGGAGCCTATGGCGGTGAACGCCGCCGAACCGGTGGGCTCGATGGGCAACGATACGCCGCATGCCGTTCTTTCCGGCAGGCCGCAGCTGCTTTTTAATTATTTCAAGCAGCTTTTCGCCCAGGTGACCAATCCGGCCATCGACCCGATAAGGGAAGAACTGGTGATGAGCCTTTGGAGTTATCTGGGGCCGGGCGGCAACCTGCTCGAGGAGACTCCCGGCCAGTGCCGGAAAATCCTGGTAAAACATCCTCTGTTGACTATGGAAGAATTCGCTCGTCTGCGCGGTATAAAGGTAAAGGGATTCAAGACTAGAGTCATAAGTATGCTGTTTTCCCCCGTGGGCAAGGGAGGAGTGCGCCGGGAATTGAAGCGTATCTGCCGGGAGGCGGACAAGGCGATCAGGGATAAATATACCTTTCTGCTTTTAAGCGATAAAGGAATGGACGCGGAGCACGCCGCGCTTCCCTCTCTGCTTGCCGTGGGGGCTTTGCATCATCATCTGGTTCGAAAAGCCAAGAGGAGCCGTATAAGTATTATAGTAGAGAGCGGGGAACCCAGAGAAGTGCATCATTTCGCCCTGCTTTTCGGCTATGGAGCGGATTGCGTGGCGCCATACCTGGCATATGAGGCGGTGAAATATATCGCCCGGACTCAGAAAGAGAGCGGTGTTGATGAAGCCCAGGCTGTATATAACTACCGTAAAGCGGTGGAGAAGGGGATATTAAAGATACTTTCCAAGATGGGTATCTCGACTCTCCAGAGCTATAGAGGGGCTCAGATATTCGAAGCTCTGGGGATCGGGAAGGAAACTATAGACCTTTGTTTCCCCGGCACGGTATCGCGCATAGGCGGCATATCCCTGGAGGTGATAACCAAGGAAGTCCTACGCAGGCACTCCGGAGCTTTTGGCGGCGATAAGGCCGCCGTATTGGATACCGGAGGCAATTATCAATGGAAAAAGGACGGGGAATTCCATCTCTGGAATCCGGAAAGCGTCACCGCGCTGCAGGAAGCGGTCAGGCGCAACGATTACTCGCGCTATAAAGAATTCGCCGCTTTGATAAACGACCAGAGCGGACATCCGGCAACCCTGCGCGGCCTGTTGCGTTTTAAGGCCGGCGCCCCGGTGCCCATAGAAGAAGTGGAGCCCGCGGAGGAGATCGTGAAGCGTTTCGCCACCGGCGCGATGAGTTTCGGCTCTATCAGCAGGGGGGCGCATGAAACACTTGCGTTGGCGATGAACCGGCTGAAAGGGCGTTCCAATACCGGCGAAGGAGGGGAGGACCCGATACGTTTCCGGCCACTGCCTAACGGCGACTCCGTGCGCAGTTCCATCAAGCAGGTGGCTTCCGGCAGGTTCGGCGTGACCACCAATTACCTGGTTAACGCCGACGAACTACAGATCAAGATCGCGCAGGGCGCCAAGCCCGGCGAGGGCGGTCAACTTCCGGGCCATAAAGTCTCACCCGCCATCGCCAGGACGCGTTACACCACTCCGGGAGTTACTTTGATATCTCCTTCTCCTCACCACGATATATATTCCATAGAAGACCTGGCGCAGTTGATCTACGACCTCAAGAATACCAATCCGCAGGCGAGGATAAGCGTAAAGCTCGTCTCCGAGATCGGCGTAGGGACGATAGCCGCCGGAGTGGCCAAGGGGCACGCGGATATGATATTGATTTCCGGGGGCGACGGGGGAACCGGCGCTTCCCCCTGGAGCTCGATCAAGCATGCCGGGCTTCCTTGGGAACTGGGGCTTTCAGAGACACATCAGACTTTGCTGTTGAACGACCTGCGCAGCAGGGTCAGACTGCAGACTGACGGCCAGATGCGTACCGGCAGGGACGTGGCGATAGCCGCCCTGCTCGGCGCGGAAGAATTCGGGTTTAGTTCGGCTCCCCTGGTAGTGATGGGGTGCGTTATGCTCAGACATTGCAATCTCAATAACTGTCCGCTCGGCATAGCCACGCAGAACGATATATTGCAATGCCGGTTCAAGGGCAAACCCGAACACGTGGTGAATTATTTCCGTTTCGTGGCGGAAGAGCTGCGGGAGATTATGGCCGGTCTTGGTTTGAGACGGGTGGACGAGATGGTTGGACGGAGCGACCTGCTCGAGGCCGACACGACGCTCCTTTCCTGGAAGAGCAGAGGGCTGGATTTTTCGCGTATTCTTTATATGCCGGACGGCGCGGGGACGGATTCGGGAAGATGTTCGATCGCGCAGAACCACGGGACCGAAGGTGTGCTGGACTCCGTGCTTATCGCGGAAGCCGGTCCGGCCCTGAAGAACAAGGAACAGGTAGTTATCGAAAAACGTATTCATAACACGGACCGGACTACCGGCGCAATGCTCAGCGGGCGGGTTTGCCTTATGCACGGAGAGGAAGGATTGCCTGACGGCACCATCCACTGCCGTTTTAAAGGCGTGGCCGGACAGAGCTTCGGCGCCTGGCTTGCCGGAGGCGTGACTCTTGAACTGGAGGGACTGGCCAACGACTATGTCGGCAAGGGCATATCCGGAGGCAGGATTATAATCTATCCCGGCAAAGAGAGCGGATATAATTCCTCTGACAACGTGATAATGGGAAATACCGCTTTCTACGGGGCCATAAGCGGCGAGGCTTACATACGCGGGATGTGCGGCGAACGGTTCTGTGTGCGGAATTCCGGACTTCACGCCGTAGTGGAAGGAGTGGGGGACCACGGCTGCGAGTATATGACCGGAGGCCGCGTTGTCATCCTCGGCAGGACCGGAAGGAATTTTGCCGCCGGTATGTCCGGAGGCATCGCCTATGTGTACGATCGCGAAGGTAATTTCCCCGCCAGGTGCAACATGGAAATGGTGGAACTGCAGCATAAACTTGACGAAGAAGACGTTGCGGAGATAAAAATACTGCTTTCCAATCACTATAGATACACCGGCAGCCCGGCAGCGAAAGAGGCGCTTGACGATTTAACTTCCCGGCACAGGCATTTCGTGAAAGTGCTGCCGTTTGAATACAAGAAGATACTAATGACAAGCCGTCAATCCGGCCCGACACAGTGATTCTCTTCTCCGGAAGACGATTTGACTTAAAGGGCGATATGGCGGAGGGATAATGAAGGACCAAATCACCTTTCTTAAGATAAAAAGAGAAGACCCCCGGTACAGGCCGGTTTGCGAGCGCGTCAAGGATTTCCGGGAAGTGGGGGTGTTGCGTCCGGAGAGTTCTTCGCAGGAACAGGCGTCGCGCTGTATGATCTGCGGCACGCCGTTTTGCCATTGGGCCTGTCCGTTGGGCAACTATATCCCGGAGTGGAATGACCTGGTGAGCCGTAAACTCTGGGGCGAGGCATTCGAACTGCTGGATGCTACTAATAACCTGCCGGAGATAACCGGCAGGATCTGTCCGGCATTATGCGAATATTCCTGCGTTTTGGGCATAAACGATTCCCCGGTGACGATCAGGGAAAACGAACTCGCGGTAATAGAATACGCCTTTCGCAACGGCTTGATAAAACCTTCCCGGAAACCTAAAAGTAAAGGCAAGAAAATAGCCGTTGTCGGCTCCGGGCCCGCCGGCCTGGCTTGCGCCGCTCAGCTTAACAAAGCCGGATACGCGGTAACGGTTTTGGAGAAAGACGACAAATCCGGAGGTATTCTGCGCTACGGCATACCGGATTTCAAGCTAGAGAAGAAGATAATAGATCGCAGGATAAGATTGATGCAGTCATCGGGTATAGTGTTCCGTAACGGTATTAATATAGGTAAGGATATCTCTCTGGCCGGCCTAAGAAAGAAATTCGGCGCCGTGGTTTTGAGCTGCGGCTGCCGCCTGCCGCGGGACCTGCCGGTCGAAGGAAGGCAATTGAAAGGGATACACTTCGCGCTGGATTTTCTTATTGAGGC
Source organism: Candidatus Omnitrophota bacterium (assembly GCA_011620275.1). Taxonomy (GTDB): domain Bacteria; phylum Omnitrophota; class Gorgyraeia; order Gygaellales; family Profunditerraquicolaceae; genus Undivivens. Next base: position 2,458 of record WOZK01000025.1, on the reverse strand, counting down.
GAACAAGGCGGTTTCCTCGCGCAAGAAGAACTCCGCCGTGAATGCCTCAGGCAAGCGCGCGGTGGTCATCGGCGGAGGCGACACCGGGGCCGACTGCGTGGGCGTCTGCCACCGCCAGGGCGCTTCCTGCGTGATGCAGATAGAACTATTCCCCCAGCCGCCGGCTTGCCGCCAGGAAAACTGCCCCTGGCCTAAATACCCGGCGCTTCTGAAGACCTCCACCAGCCATCAGGAAGGCGGTGAGCGTGTCTGGTCGGTGATGACCAAAAAGTTCCTGGATAACGGCACAGGAGAGGTCAAAGGACTCTCCTGTGTAAAAGTGGACGTCAAGAAAGGTCCTGACGGCAAGCCTTGCGTAGAAGAAATCCCCGGCACTGCTTTCGAGATCGAGGCAGACCTGGTGGTATTGGCGCTCGGCTTTGCCAGGCCCGAACAGGGCGAGGGACTCAAGGCTTCCGGAGTGGAAATTGACGCCTGCGGGAACATAAAGGCTGATAATACCCAGATGACTTCTTTAAAGGGAGTATTCGCCGCCGGCGATATGCGCCGCGGCCAGTCTTTGGTTGTCTGGGCTGTTTCGGAGGGCAGGAAAACCGCGCACTACGTGGATAAATACCTCAGCGGCGAGAGTTGCCTGCCGGTGATGTGATACACGTCTAACAGAGTGTAAATAACGCTCCGTTTAGTTAATACTTGAGGCTGGTATTCCCCAGCAGGCTTCGGCAAGGCGATATTTATTCAATAAAGTAGGATCATTAGCTTCATTTTGTTCCTGCGCGCGTTTAAGAAGTGTTTTCTGGCTGTCGGGCAGGTAATATTCTTTTAATACCGTTTCCATCATTGTAGCGCCGTCCTCGGCTTTATTGGTTGTGCTGTATTCTTCCACAAAATCATCTAAAGAGTCTGATTCCAGCCAGAGCCTGTCCCATTCTTCGATTTGTTCTGTTGTCATAATGTTACGCTGCAAGGAGTGGCTGGTTTCATGAAATACATAGTCGTTTTTTAAGCTAAAAGAAGAATCAATCGTTAAGTCGACGGTCATGGCTGCGGAGTCGTACATCCCAACCAGATCCAATAGTCCTTGCTGGATTCCTTTAATCTGGCTATCCGTTAAGGACACCGATGGGGCATCTTGTAAAGAAACAATCATTGGTCTCTTCCCGGCAGGTATCTCGCCAATAAATTCCTCTATATCTTTTATTGTTTTGCTGTCTACCTGAGCCGCTACCTCCGGTTTTACCAGAACCAATGTCCCGTATTTCTCCCAGATAGTCTTGTTTTGTTCATTTACCCCTAAATCAATGAGAGTCTGCATTGTTTCGTTCTTTTCAATAGTATTCAGTTTATCGTTATTCGAAATTGAATATAAAACAGCCAAGCAGGATAAATTTAGTGAATACCCTAGCGTAATCTCGGTATTATTAAGCACACCCTGGATGGCGTTTTTTATCTCTACCAAAGTCGCCTTACTTAATCTTGAATCTTGAGTAGCGGCAGCCAAACCGCGGATAAATTCATTTAGGATTATTAAATTAGAAGAGCTGTTAATAATATTAAGCATTCCGATGTCGAATCGGATAATAGTATTTTTTATATCCAAGCCTGTTTCTTCTGAAACCATATATTCTTCTAATGCAATGAAAACAGAATAAAGGACTTGAGCATCACCCCAAAGCGGGGAATCTTGATTAATTAATTTACTAGTGATTTTATCTCTTTCGTCTGCGGAGACACCAGGATCAAAGAAGATATACCTCAAGCAATTGTGGAAAGATTCTAAAGTTTCATCGCTGTAGTTTTTTAGTTGTACTGATTCCTCCATAAAATCGATAAGAGAATCAGTCATTTCCAATTTATCTTTAGCGTTAATGCGGTCATTACCAGAGATGAATGCCAGGTTCTGTAGAACAAGATTATTAGTTTTTGCGGAGTATTTCCCTGAGTCCAGTATATCACAAAGGGGTTGTATCATCGCCGCCTTGTATTCGTTGCCTTCCAGATAGTTGTTGTTAATGGCGAGGGCTTCGGTTAGGCCCTGTTGGATAGTGGCTTCAGACGGGACGACTGACTGCGATATGTCGAATTTACTGATGATACTCTGGAATGAAGCGGGTAAAGACGAAAAATCGGAAGAAGAAGAGTAGTAAGCAGGCGATTTCCAGGAACGACTGCTTGAAGTGTCGGTAGAAGAAACGGCAGAAATAGCCTTGGTAGAGCCGACAGAAGCAACTCTTGTATTAGAGAAAGAGGAACTGTTTGACCAGGCAAATGCCGGGAGATGGGAAATAAGAACACATGCTGACACAAAGGGGATAGTTCTTGTTAAGATAGACATAATATTATCTCCTTTATAAGTTACACCATTTAAAATGGTTCTAAAAAAATAGCCACAGAACAAGGAAGCTAACTTCCCGAACCGTGGCGTAGTGGGAATATCCATATATAAAAACTGTTAAAT
>WOZK01000013.1 GCA_011620275.1 Candidatus Omnitrophota bacterium | reverse complement strand
TCCTTGCGACCTTTCGCTCCGCTCAAGGCGAATTTTGCTACTGCAAAATTCGGGTCAAATGAATTTTTAGTATATCAAAACTATTGCGATCAATCAAGAAATAAAAAGCGAAAAAGGGCATGAAAAAGGACGCCTTCAGTCGTCGCAGACAGCGTTATATATCTCTTCGTTCTGTTTTTTCAATATAGTACAACATTCCCCGTAACAAGGCGCAGACTCGGACAATATCTTCCGGAAAGAAAGGTGTTCGTTAAGCCATAGGTCGCGCAAGCGGACATCGCGTATATTAATCCCCGACAAGGGCTTATATTGCTGCGGACAGAAAAGCACGTCTCCGTTCGCCGCAATTGAAAGGATATAATAATTCGTAAAACATCTTGTATGCCGCCCGGCCGGCGTTTCCCTCCGGACATCGGGAAAAGACCAATTCCCGGCATATAAGACTTTCTTTTCCCGTTTAAAAGCTTCAAGTGTCTCACGAAATTCGGCCGCCTGGCCGCAGTCAAGCTGCAAATCGGAATACCCCGGCAGCCCCATGTCGACAAGTCTTAACACGTTAAGCGACTCTATATTCTTGAAATTGTTCACAAAATCCACCATTCCCGGGAAATATCTGTAATTATTCCCGGTTATCACCATATTAACCAGGACCCTCATCCTGCTGCTCGGGTTATTATTCAACGCGCCGAGAAACTCCAATATATTGTGAAAATATTCCTTACCGTTCGCCGCCGGTCTTAATTGATGCTGGAGCCGGGCAAAAGGGGCGTCAAGGCTCAACAACAGGATATCCCATCCGTAAGAACTCATTTCCTCGGCCAGCGCGCCGCTGAGCATGCTCCCGTTGGTAGTCATCGAACCCGTCAACCCCAGGCTTTTTATTTTGCGCAGGATCAAACGAATGTCTTTCTTGCAAAAAGGCTCGCCCCGCATGCCTCCTATGTTTACTTCTTTGACTTTAAATCCGGCGGCATCTTCGAAGAGACGAAACAGCTCCTCCGTAGTTAACTCGCTTTCTTCTCCCCCTCCCCTGCTGTCGTCAATCCTTCCGCCGCGGCAGTAAACGCAGGAAAGATTACAGGCATCGGTCAGCATCAAAGCGATGGTCTCCGGGCCGATGCCGGGATCGGCCAAACCCGCCTTTACTCTTTCTATGGTCAAATTATCCATCTTGTGCCGCGCCCTTACCGTTTCTTTAACGAATCAAAATGCCTGAATCGTTTTTTCAACGTTTCCAACTCGTGGTTAACACAAAAAAGACATCCTTTGCAGATATCGGGAGGGCTTTCTTTGCCCAGGAATCCCCTTAGAAAAGAGGCGTGCTCTTTGCCTCTCAGAAACGACGCCAGGCTGCCGGCATCCAGATAATTGAACGAGAATTGTTTCTCGTACCTGAATTGGCACACCGGCACGGCTCCGTTATAACATATAGACAATGTGGTCAACGGCATATAGCAGGCAAGCGCTATCCCCCGCTTGTTGCGCAGAGAAACCACATGGCCGTTTTGTTCCCGGGTATTGCCCGCGGGAAGCCGCTCACCCGCCGCCAGCTCGGAGATATTTGAAGTAATACCCATCTCCTCGAGCATGCGCCCGGCCGTCAGCAAATCCTCCCGCGGTATCGGCGGAGCGACAAGCGCAGACTGCCGCTCCGTATAACATCTCAGCTGCTGGAAAAAGAGGAAATTTATCTTATGCCCGCGCAAGTTCCCGACGACAGCCGGTATCCTGTCGAAATTGTTCTTCAAAAGGGTAAACATGATGTCCACGAAAGGATAATCTGTAGCGTAAATACCTTTGTACCGTGTCAACGCAGCCAGGATATCCATGGTGTGGCAGTGGCGCCCGCGGCTGGCATAGATAGCGGAAGCGGTCTCCTCGCAATCGGTATTGAAACTTATATTCAGCTGGCTCACCAGACGGTCGCGGACTATACGCTCCACATCTCCTTCGTTGAGCGCATTAGCGTTTGTTATCACCCTTATGAAGACGTCGGTATTTCTGAGTTCCTCCAGTAAATAGAACATATTCTCTTTATAGAAAAACGGCTCCCCACCGCCAAAAAGATGCATATCTCGCACCGCCAGTTTTTTGACGTCGTCCGCCAATTTCTTCACGTAATCCCTGCGGGAAAAAAATCTTTTTGCGGATCATAACGCAGATGCTTCTTTTCGACATTATCCCCGGCGTTCAGACCGTCCGAACAATATGCGCACTTATCATTGCAAAGCGCGGTCGGATAAACAAACAACCGTATGGGGACGGTCCGGGCGCCGCGCTTGAGGCTATACAGCCCTGCGGCCATCGCCTCCGTCACGGCATCCGGGGAAAACTTGAACCGCATTTTTCTGCGGGGGAACAAATTTATCATATGCGTCCCTTAAGTAAAAATATTCCCGTCGAAGCCGGACGTACTGCTCAATACAGGCGCCCGGGATTTCTTAATTAAGTATTGTGTCCCCGGAATTAAATTACAAGCCCTGCCAGGCACGGAGAATGACAGTTCTCTACCCTGTTCATCTCCTGACGGTATTCGCCGCTGGCAAGAACATCTTCAAGTTTATATTTATGCAGCGGGTATTCCAGCTCTTTGCCGCATATCCATATGTTACCGCGCAGGTTTACGTTGAAACTGCCGGATCCCATCTTACAGCGGTTCTCCGCTTTCAAGGTGCCGTTAAAATAATCAACGTACTTCTCTATTATCTCGAGCGGACGGCATAAAGGCACCGGATTCTCCCTGCGCAGGAAATCGACTATGTTCTTCAGGTCTTTTTTCTGTTCTTCCCTGAGCCCGAAATCCCTGCGGCGGTGGTATATCTCATTGTGAGGTATAACCGGCTGTATGTCCAGCCGCACGCCGGGATAATAACGCCTGAGGAACTTTAGGAAATCGACGTAATGAGCGAAATTCTCCGGCATGATCACGGAAGTAAAATAAAAAGTGAACCCCTTACTGCGGAGCAGATCGGCTGCCGCGATCACCTTATGAAAAGTCCCTTCCCCCCTGATCAAGTCGTTTTCCCGCCTCAAACCGTCGCAGGAAACAAGAAATATAAGTTTGTCTCTTGCTTCTTCCATCCCGGACAGGAAAGCAGAATTCATTAGGGTCCCATTGGTAACGACGTTGACGGTGACCCCGGCTGTAACGCAGAATCTTATCATTTCGGACAGATCGTCCTGCCGGAGTAACGGTTCTCCTCCGCCGAAAGTCACCACCTCGGTCTCGAAGCGTGTGATGTTCTTCAATACCTCCAGCCAGTCTCCCGGCGAAAGCTCTTCCTCCACCTCATGCGGATGCCTGGTAGTGCTGCACATTATACAGTTGAGGTTACACCTGTTGGTTATTGCAAGATAGAACTGGGAAAACTTGTTGGCTGCGGAGGGCGCCGTCTTAGGATTCTTGGCGGCGGACGGAGAAGATATTTCGCTATACTCTTTTTCCATCGCGCCGCGTATCCTGTTTCGCAAGACCGCTGTTTCTTCCCGGAGCAGGATATTCCGGCCGCAGTCTTCTTCGAGCCCGGACAGCAGGTCGTATTCCCTCTTCAGCAGGCTGAGTGAAGAGCGCTTATCGAACCTGCGGGAGAGCTCGGCCGCGAAATTATCATGGATGACTTTAAGGTTATCGGTGCCGGGGCGTTCGGAACAAAATTGGGTGCAATTAAGAACGCATTTCTTTATCTTCTCCCTGATAGCCGCTGCCGACGGGCCATACCACGCCTCTTTCAGCCTGTCTTTCTTGATGTTGCCGAAGCTTTCAAAACAAACAAAACTTATATCTCCCAGAGGGTTCACGAAAATACGGCTAAAACCGGCATAACAGGAGTTGGCGCGCCGTTCTCCTTTGAAATAGCTGACGACCTTCTCTCCCATTACGTCGACCCCCGGCATGCTCTTGGCGCGTTTGAATTCCTCTATCCTGGCCAGTGACCTGCGCAAGTCCGGCAGGTCTTCCTCCCCTATCCAAAACTCGCCGCAGCGTTTATTCTCCTGCAGCCAGAGGCCGCTGTTATCCACCACAGGCTGCAAGGCCACGTAACAAAAATCGTTGGCATCAGCTAACTTCACGAGATCGTAAAGATCGGCCGCGTTCTGCCGCATCACTACCCCGCACAAAACCAGATCCGGCCTCCCTGTATTTCTTTTGTAACGGTTGACCGCCTTTATCGCCGACATCGCCTTATTGAAAACCCCTTCGCCTCTAAGAGAATCGTGCACTTTTTCCCGGGGGCTGTCTATGGAGAAAGTCAGGCTTCTCAGGCCGGAATTGGCTATGCGCTCGGCCACGGCTTCGGTTATGAGTGTACCGTTGGTGTTAAATGTAGTGATGATACCGTCCCTGGCGGCGTATTCTATCAGCTCGAAGATATCGTCTCGCAGCAACGCCTCTCCGCCGGTGAAATAAACCGTCGTCACCCCCATTTCGACGGCCTGGTCTATCAGACTTTTGGCGTCCGCGGTACTGATCTCGTCTTCCCGTTTATATCCGGATTTCCAGACTCCGCATATATTACAGCGAAGATTGCAGCGGGAAGTAAGCATAATCTGTATTGTATCCGGAGTGACCAAGGGAATGCCGGTAGCGCGGGAGAGATAGAACAAGTAATTGTGTTTTACTTCTTCGAAAAGCTCATTTTCCCGGAGGGATTCGGAAGGCATTTATGCAGATAGAAAGTTATAAAGGTTTCAAAGGGACGTACCCATACCAATGAAGCTCTCCAGGCTGATCCTTCGACAATACCCTGACATTGAGCCTGTCGAACTGCTCAGGACACGCGCCCGGGGTCTCTTTCTCGATTCACCCTATAGGATTATTTTATACCTGTAGGCGGGATTTGTCTATTTATATGAAAAGGAAGGTTCTCTATTTGTCCTCCCGGGTAGCCCGCGGCTATCCCGTAAAGACCCGCCGCAGGCAGGAAGAGTCTCTCCTGGCGTGGCAGTCTTGCAGGCAGAAATCACGGCAATTCTTTATCATGGACCGCTTCCTGCAGGCAGGGCGCGAATACCATATCTTTCTTATGTCCGGGCACCGCTTGAAATTGCCGATGATCTCTCCGCACATCTGAATGTTCCCGTCCGGACAGACCACGAACCGCCTGAAGCCGGCGAAACACGTCCAGTCGTTTTCAGCGAGAGTTCCCCTGAAATATTTTTTTATAAGGGAGAAACTCGGGTAATCGAACCTGTAGTATTCATCCTGCATTTTTCCCAGCGTGTCCATCACCTCGTCCAGGCGATCAAGGCGGTTTCCGGTTATCCAAAGGGGATGGTTCTCTCTGCGGGAATAAAGACGTATATTGTCCGCCACCAGCGAAGTCAGATAGACCGCGTCCACCCCCAGCCTTTTCGCCATGCGCACGTACTCAACGGCCTCGTCAAGATTCTCGTTATGCAGTGTCAAAATAAGAACGGTTACCGGCCGCCCGGCTCTTTTGGCGGCATGAATCGACTTAATCCCTTCAATGATCTTATCGTATGCGCCCGGGACTCCGCGTATGGAATCATGCGTCGCAGCCGTAGCCCCGTCAAGCGATATACAGACTATATCCACGCCGGAACCGGCCAGTTCCGCGGCAGAATCGGCATTTATAAGCGTACCGTTGGTTGTTAGGATAACTTTTAGTCTTTTTTTTACGGCGTGCCTTATGACATCGAAGCATTTATCGCTTAAAAGCGGCTCTCCGCCGCAAAGGTTCATCTCCGAGATGCCCCATTCGGCCGCCTGGTCCGTGATATTCAACACCTCGGCGGCCGTCATCTCGCTCTCCCGGTCGGGATTGGACCAGACACTGCACATTTTGCATTTAAGATTGCAGGCGTTTGTAAGAGAGACCTGTATGGTGTCCGGTACAACAAAAGGAATACCGGCTTTACGGGAAAGCCAAAACCTGAGATCACGGGACAATACACGGAATTTTTTCATTATGAGACAGAAGGATAAAGGCTATACCGAGTGTAAAATACCGTAAGGGCCGGAGAATGCTCCTCTCCGGCCCCCTTGTCTTTTATTCACGAGGTTAAAACCCGGTGAAATATAACCGGAGGGAACGGTTTGATTAATATTCCCTTTCCTGGGCAATGGTCATATCGAGGAAAGAACGTAGTCTTCTGGCCCGCGTGGGATGCCGAAGTTTCTTCAAGGCCTTGGCCTCTATCTGCCTTACGCGCTCCCTGGTAACCTTGAATATGTTACCGACCTCCTCCAGGGTACGCGGACACCCGTCCGTGACGCCGAAACGCAAAATCAGTATTTTACGCTCCCTATCGGTAAGGGTATTAAGAGCCGATCCCATCTCTTCTTTGAGCATGGAATGGACTGTGGCGTTCGCGGGAGAGACAGCCCTCTTATCCTGTATAAAATCCCCGAAATGCGTGTCCCCTTCGTCGCCTATAGGCATCTGCAAAGATATCGGTTCCTGCGCGATCTTCAATATAGACTTTATCTTATCCTGGGGCAGGCGCATCTTGCAGGCAATCTCCTCAGGGGCAGGTTCGCGGCCGTTCTCCTGGACGAATATTCTCGAAAAACGCATTATCTTGTTGATAGTCTCCGTCATATGCACCGGAATGCGTATGGTGCGCGCCTGGTCGGCGATGGAACGCGTTATGGCCTGCCGGATCCACCAGGTGGCGTAAGTGGAAAATTTATATCCTCTTTTGTACTCGAACTTCTCTACCGCGCGCATAAGTCCGATGTTGCCTTCCTGTATAAGATCAAGGAAAGAGAGTCCCCGGTTTGTGTATTTCTTGGCTATGCTGACCACGAGGCGCAGATTGGCCTCCACCAGCCGCTTTTTTGTCCGGTTGAATTTCAACTGGCAGGACCTGATAAGCCTGAGCTGCTCCTTGATCATGGGAAGCGGCTCGCTGAGACATTTCAGGATCTCGCGTTTCCTGGAGGGATTACCGTGTTTTCTGTGGCGGAGATTCTCATATTCACGCACCAGCCCATGCATCTTTACCACCACGCCCTCGATCACGGATATGGTGAAATTAAACTGCATCAATAATCCCAGTGCCGTATGGCTGCTGCGCGTGGCTTTGACCTTTTTGCTTATATTCCGGATCTTCCTCACCACCGCGTCCTTGTTCGTCTTGATGTCCTCTTTCATTATCTCTTCCAGATTCGCCCTGTCCTCCAGTATATCCCGGGCTACGCCCAGCAGCTCATTGCGGGCGAAGCAGGTCACCAGAACCGCTTTTTTCAGGTTAAGCTCAGCCTCTTCTATCTTTTTGGCCAGATCAAGCTCTTCTTCACGGGACAACAGCGAGATCGAGCCCATCTGTTTTAAATACATCTTCACGGGATCATCCAGGGGCATAAAGCGCTCTTCCACCTTTGCCTTGTCCGCCCCCTGGTCATCCTGCCCGCCCAGTTCCGCCTGCTTGGGAGCGCTGACTTCCCTGCTGTTCTCCACGATCTGTATATCTTCGTTACCGAGCATCTGGAATATCTGGTCTATATCCTCCGACGACTCGATATCCTCGGGGAGCATATCGTTAACCTCGTCGTAAGTAAGGAACCCTTTCTGCCTGCCGAGAGCGATTATCTTTTTTATGTCTCTCTTGACCGTTTCTTTTCTTTTCATCTTCTCATCCTTTACATGATTGTATTAAAGTATTGAATTCCTTAAGTAATCCGTCCAGTTTCACCCGATCTCCGGAAACCTGGGCGTCCTTTATCTGCTGATGCAGGCATCTTCTCCGGTTGTTCATATTGTGCATTTTTATGCGTTTTACGCAGTCGCTGGCCATCTTTTCTCTTTCCTCGGACGAGACGTCTTCCGAGGATAACACCGGATCGCACACTATACCGGAGATACCGCTGCCTTCCAGATGGTTCATAATCATACCCGCCCCCACACACACGCCCTGGGCGGACAATTCAAACATCGTCCTCACTATCTGCCCGGCGGTCCTGCTCTGAAAATCAGAGGGGTCGAGCGAATCGCGTATCCTGGATATAAGCTCGTTCTCCTGAAGCATAAGCTGTATCAAAAGTTTCTCCGCCGGCAGCACCGCTTCCATCTCCCGGGAAGGGCCTTGTTTTTCCTGTCCCGTCCGCCGGCCTTCTTTTCTCCCGGATTTAATCTTGTTAAGTTCCTCTAACAAAGCTTCCTCAGGGACGTTTATCTCTCCCGCAAGCACGCGTAGATATTCCGATCGGACCACCGCGCTATGGAATTTGCTTATAATGGAAAGCATCTCCGCTGCCACGGCGTCCTTACCGGCGACGGCGGATACGTTATGCCTGGATTTCAATACACCCAGTTTATAATCGAATATTTCCTTCGCTCCGTCTATCAAGCCGCGGAAAGCCTCAGGCCCTTCTCTGCGCACGAAGGTATCCGGGTCATCCCCCTGTGGCAAAACGGCTACGCGCACGTTTATCCCCTCTTCAATGAACAGCTCAAGCGCCCTCAACGCCGCGCTTTCTCCGGCCTTGTCTCCGTCGTATATTATCACGACTCCGGACGCGTATCTCTTCAAGAGCCTGATCTGCTCTTCGGTAAGCGCCGTGCCCTGCGAAGCCACCAGATTATCCACCCCTTCCTGGTACGGGATTAAGAAATCCAGGTATCCTTCCACGACTACGGCGCAATCCTTCTTTCTCACGGCGTCCTTGGAAAGGTTGAGCCCGTAGAGATTGCGTCCTTTCGTGTATACCGCGGTCTCCGGAGAATTGATATATTTGACCCCTTTGTCGTCCGCCGAATAGACCCTGCCCCCGAACCCTAGTATCCTGGAACGCGCATCGCTGATAGGAAACATAATCCTGTTCCGGAAACGGTCGTAATAACCCCCGCCCTGGCGCGGAGTTATCAGCCCGGACTTATCGAGCAGGGAAAGCGAAATACCTTTACCGCGCATAAAAGATATCAAGCCGTCCCAACTGTCCGGCGCGAGGCCGACCCTGGCAGACTCCAGGATTTCCCTGCGCAGACCTCTCTCCTGCAGGTAGGCCAAAGCGGCTTTGCCGGCTGTAGAAAACAGCCGCGCGCTAAAAAAACCGGCGGCGAGCTCGTTCGCCTTGAATATCTGCGCATTCACTCCTTCGGCGTTGCGGTCCGCGCTCAATTGCGGGATGATCACGCCGCAGCGCCGGGCCAGCAACTCGACCGCCTCCGTGAATTCCATGCGTTCATGCCGCATAAGAAATTTGAACGCGTTACCGGACTCCCCGCAGCCGAAACAATGATATATTTGTTTATCGGGAGAGACCATAAAAGAAGGAGTCTTCTCGTTATGAAAAGGGCAGCAGGCCCGGAAATTCCTCCCGGCCTTTTTCAACGGGATATACGCGGAAATCAATTCCACGATATCCACCCTGGAGAGTATATCATCCAGTACGTTCTCAGGTATTCTTCCCCTCATATCCTTCTTATCCTCCGAAAACCTGAACACTCCATAAAATTGAACCTTTCGCCTGAAAGCGATTCTATCCCGTCTAATAGCAGATTCATCCCCAGGGTATCCGAAGATATGTGCCCGGCGACTACGACGTTTACGTTCCCTGCTCTAAGCCTGGAGAAATGCTCTTCGCTCATATGCATGGAAACTACCGTCCCCACACCTCCGGAGGCCAATTTCTCGAACAATTGTTTGGGCCCTTCCGTCCCGCCGGTCATATCCACGAACACCTTGCCGCAGGGGCGGCCCGGACCGCCTATAATCACACGCGGCCCGGCGGAATTGCCGGCAGCCGCAGCGTATTCCGGAAGCGACGACAGCATATTAAGAAGCTTTTCTACCGTGGCCGGGGCCTCTCTGTCAAATTTCTCCTGCAGGAACGCGTGCACTTGGTTGTCGGCGGGCGTATGCGCGCACATCAAAGGGATATCAAGCAGGCGCGCGGCATCTACCGTGCGCATATGATTCTGCGCCAGCAGTTTTCTGGAGACTTCCCGCATGCGTTCTTCCAGGAACCCGTCGACGGCAGCCGGCTCTACTCCGAGCCTCCGCCAAAGCACGGATTGAAGGGGAATGACCTTGTAAAAAGACGCCCAGGCCTGTCCTGCGGGATGATGAGACAACACGAGGTCGACTTTCTGCGCGTCCGCGAGCCTATCGGCGAGAAGCAATTCCTGAGTATCAATATCTATCCCGGCAAGGATATTCCTGACTTCCTTCTCCGGGCTGCCGTAAAGCACGGCTGTATCTGGATATGCTTTGACGCCTTTAACGCCGCGCGGATCGCGTTCCCTGCCGAGCCGGATAACGTATTCGTAGAAAACCGATAATTTCATTTGTTCAGGCTGCCGCGGATAATATCCAGAGAGGCGTTATATTGTTCCCCGTGCATGAACTTCGACATAACGGTATTCCAGATCCCACTGTAAGTACCGGCGACGGTATCGACAAGTCTGCGCCCGGATAAGGATTGCGCTACGCTGGAATGCAGATAATCACGCGTAGATATGGAGAATGCGAGAAAAAGCATCCCGCTGAACAACACCCCCCGGCAGAGACCCAGAAGAAATCCTCCCCAGGAATTCAATATTTGCGCCGCTTCGATCTTGAGGAAACGCATGAGCAGACGCCTCGGCAGGATGAAAATACCGTAACCCAAAGAACATAATGCGATGAATGACAATGTTTCAGGAAAAGCCGCGGAACTGCCCTCCGCCCCCAGACGGCTGTGAAAAAACTCCGCCAGGGAAGCGTAATAATGACACCCGAGATAAACGGCAAGTACGCTCCCGGAAATTTTAAAGATCTCGACAAGAAAACCGTTTCTGATAGCGACGTAACAGGTTCTTATTAAAAGAATTACAAAAACAAGGTCTATCCAGTTCAAGCGGTTGACGATCTCTGCGAGCATGTTTGTTTTCCCCCTTTAAGTTGATAAAGTATAACATATTTTTTTCTCTATTGTCAAGAAAGCGCTTTCTCGGGTTTAGTCCGGTTTTATTTCAAGGACTATCCGCCAGGCGGGATGATGGAAGTATCTTGGAGATTTTTATGGGTTTAGCGCAGTCGGCACTATGGAAAAAACCGTTATAGCGATTCAGCGCGCATGCCGCCGCTGATTATTCCTCCCAAGCGCACCCGTAGAGCTGTCTTGCAATCGGGAAGGATTCCACGGAAAGGGATCACCACCCTGATATAATTCGCGCTGTATCCTTCAAGAAAGACGCTTTTATTGTCGCGAGCCGGCAATATCTCCTCCGGCATCACTTCGGTTTCCCTGCCGATGAAACCTTCCATATACTCGCGCGAGCATTCCTGCGCCAACCGCGACAAAATAATTCTTCTTCTTTTTACAACCTCCCGGTCAAGATGGCCGGACATTTGAGCAGCCGCCGTTCCCTTGCGCGGAGAAAAAGGGAAAACATGCGTACGTAAAGGCTGTATCTCCTTTAACGCTCGCAAGGTATTCGAGAATGCCTCTTCATCCTCTCCAGGAAAACCTACTATGACGTCTGTGGTAATCGAGACGCCCGGAACGTTTTTTTTGATTTCCTTCACCCGGGACAGGAAGGCGCTACTGTTATACCGCCTGCGCATGCCGGCCAGTATACGGTCATCCCCGCTCTGCAGCGGCACGTGAAAATGCGGGCAAAGCTTTCCGTTCCCGGAAAACAATTCAATCAGCTCCGGGGAGATATCAACCATCTCTATCGAACTCAGCCTTATCCTGCTGATTCTCTCTATCCGCGTCAGCTCCTTCAGCAATCCCGCCAGTGATCCCGGGCTGTCTTTATCCTTGCCGTAAGAACCGAGACAGATGCCGGTCAACACTATCTCCCGGTAACCGTTAACGGAGAGCCGGGACGCCTCATCCACGATCTCTTTCTCATCCCGGCTTCTGGACTTGCCGCGCACCAGGGCTACTTTACAGTAAGAGCAGCGGTTGTCGCAACCGTCCTGAACTTTAATAAAGGCCCGGCTGCGGCCCTGAAAAAACGAAATGCCTTCGCACTTTACGCCCGCAGAGGATACCGGGAGGAACTCGAGGATGCGTTTCTTGCAGTCGTTGCGTAATACCGCTGAAACACCTTTGACTTTTTTTATGCGTTCCTCATCCATCTCAGCCAAACAGCCGGTAACCAGGATAAAAGCCCCCGGGTTTTCCACGACGGCCCTGCGTATTACACGCAACGACTCACTGTCCGCTTTAGCGGTAACAGTGCAGGTATTTATAACGCATATACCGGCAGACTCTCCGGGTCCGGCCTCTTCGAGCCCGGCACAGAGCAAATCCTCCCGCATATACTGCGTTTCATACTGGTTCACCTTACAGCCAAGAGTAAAGAATCTCGCCTTCATAGTGGAGCCCCCGGGCTAATCCTTCGACGGGCTTCAGTAGTGAGCCTGTCGAACTGCTCAGGACATGCGCCCGGAGTTTCTTTCTTAATTAACCCGTTTAGCCAAGGTAAATCCGACACTCTGCGGGGTAACCCCCCTTAGCAGTCTGCTGAAAAAGTCCCACACGTAGTCATTCTGAAGCCGCAGGCCGGAGAATCCCGTCGAGAGATGAGATTCTTCGCTGCGCTCAGGATGAAAAATGGCCAAGGTGTCACACACAAAGGCAGGGTGCTGTTCCGATTGGCTCATCCGGCTCGAAAGCCGGGGGTATTCTGCGGTTTGATTAACGATAATCTGCGCAGAAATGGAAAAAAGAAGCGACAGCGACGGCTGCGGTATCCACCCTCAACACCAGATCCCCCAGGGATACCGGTATAAAACCGCGGGTTTCCGCATCCTTTACCTCGGCAGGGGAGAAATCACCTTCAGGGCCGATAAGAAAAGCCAATCCCCCCGTTTCAGGCCCAAGACGCGCGAAATCGGTTATATGCCGTCTATCACCCTCAAGAGTGGGAATAAGCTTCATCCCGCAATCCGAGGTCATTTCAAGGACCTCGGAGAAAGCGCATACCGTCTCCAGCAGCGGCGGACGCGGCCTGCCGCATTGCTGAGTGGAACTCAAGGCTATTTTCTTCCAGCGCTGCGTTTTGCGCGTAAGGACCGTTTTATTGGGACGGACTACCGTCCGTTCCGTTATCATAGGTATTATACGGGCTGCCCCCAGTTGAGTCAAACTGTCCACTATATCGTCCATGGCGCCTTTTTTCGGCAAGGCGCAGGCCACGGTTAGAGAAAAAAGACCGGCCCGCCGGGTGGTACGCCCTTTAACGGACAGAACAATCGAGTCCTTTCCACAGCTGTCTATTATACACGCGTATTCCGCTCCAGAATCGTCGAATACGGAAAGCGCGTCTTTAGGGCCGAGGCGAAGGACATCTCTGATATGATGCACCCTCTCCGGGGTATCTATCACGATCCTGTTACCGGCGATACCGCGGGAGGGACAATAAGTTCTGTAAACATGCGGCATTGTTGTCTTTCCAGTCCGGGAAGATAGATGGAATACCCGGTTGCGAACGTGAAAAAAGGAACGGCTCTCTGCGCAGCCTCACCCGGGACTCAACATCATGAAGTATGATTATTACGACTGCACTGTTACAAAAGTTCTGCCGGTATCCGCAATCCGAAAGCCGGATTTACCCCTGGCCTTAATCCCGATTTTCGATTACTCCATACGCTGTCAGGATAGAAAAACTAATGTATCATTGCGCTGTGACAGGCTGCAGAGTGGAGCCTCTCGGGATAAAGCCCGCGGCTCCTTCTATTTTCCGGCGAA
The DNA here is from genome assembly GCA_011620275.1 of Candidatus Omnitrophota bacterium. Classification (GTDB taxonomy): domain Bacteria; phylum Omnitrophota; class Gorgyraeia; order Gygaellales; family Profunditerraquicolaceae; genus Undivivens. The sequence goes on along the minus strand of WOZK01000013.1, from coordinate 36,980 downwards.
GCCGATGCTTCGCCGGTACACAGCGCATATTCGGCTATCTGCTTATTCAGGCGACCTCCCCGGGGTTAAAACCCGGAAATTTCTGGATGAGGGGATTAAAGGGGAATAGCGCTACAATAAATACTCATTATATCCGACTGCACACAAAGCGCACCGGCGAATGCACAGCGCACAAGATTAGGGGCACGAACTTCAAGCTGCATCAAGACGCCGGGATCGAAAAAAGAAAAATGGACCCGAGCGGAGTCGAACCGCTGATCTCCGCAATGCGAATGCGGCGTTCTCCCAACTGAACTACGGGCCCGAAACTACGGCTCTATGTATTCTGGGATTTATACTCAACAGTGAGTATATAGTGTAACACAGACGGCTGAAAGGTCAAATGTTAATTCAGCGAAACGGAGGGCATATTACCGGAGGAAAACATGGACACTTCCGGATTATTGGTGGAAACGCCTGAAGCCGGATCATAACGCGCTACAATGGAAAATTTCATGTAATTGGCTGAAGCCGGCACCGTGCAGACAAAAGATACGACTTTACGGCTCAAAATCGTATAAGTCCCAGGACTGCCGCTGTAATTGTCGTATTTGCGCAGTTGGTGCGTCGTGGCGTCGTAGCCGTAGGCCACCTGGCGGTCCGACCCGTCCCTGACGCCGTTCTTGTTATAATCCACCCAGATGGTGACAAGTGAAGTATTCCCTCCGAAGCTGCTTATAGCCAGCGGCCAATTGCTGCTGGATCCCAGCGCGCTGTTCAAATCCTTACACAAGGAGGCGGCTATGATATACACGTCGTTCTGCAGTCTCGATGCCCGGTCTATATCGTTTACTTCAAAACGGCCGAAAAGCTCGAAATTGGCCGCGGTCATCACCACTACCCCCAAGATCATGACGACAAGAATCAATTCTATCAATGTGAAGGCTTTCATAATAAAATCCGGGGCTCCTCTCTTCTCCCGGCGAGGCTTCGGCTTAACCGGCGCAATGCGCATACCGGACAGCAAACTTGTTATCACTACGCCATATAGCTTTCTGATAATCGAAAACAGAAGTCAAACCGCTTCACTGCTCACCGCGCTCAAGACAGGACAAGCGCGCTCCCCGGCGCATACACGCGCTCAGCCCCACGGGTACAACCGGAGAATTCCTGCGTTAAGAAAACTAAGGAATATATTCCGTCCAGTTAATGGTCAGTTTAACCCTCCGCAGATTGTGGAAATCCTGGACTTGATACTTGGCGCTGTAAACCAGGCGGTTGAGCGTCCTCTCGGATAGCGGAAGACAATTCGGCGACTGCGGAGTAGAGCCGCCTCCGCAGTAATAAGTGGAAACGGTCAATTGATTGCCGGAAGCGTTCCAGGTATCCGCCCTGACATACATCGGCAGAAAAGAAAAGAACTTATAAGCTAATTGCCCGGCAACTGTCTTGGAAGTACTTAATACGGAATGCCTCTTGCCGGCGGTAAAAACCGCCATCATCCCGAACATTACCAGCGCCAGCAGTATGCTGGAGACTACCGCTTCCATCAGATTCATGCCCCTGAGCGAGCGTATATTCACGACGTCTCCGCAATAAACGGCGCCCTTGTCCGGGGCGCCCAAAGATCCTCTTCCCGAGAAAAGGCTTTTAAGGAATACAAGTATCCCCTGCCTTGGGGGTACATGTTGGTTCCTCCGCTGTTATGGCTATAGACCAGCTTCTTCCGGATGGGGAGCGCGACGCGGTGGCAGTGCCTGTGCCGGCTTGGGTGGAATAATTCCAATTCACATGGCTTGAGGTAGGCAAGAACACTTTAAGATAGGTATTCAATAAACCATGGGTTACCGTACCGGAATTCGGATAATAGAAGCCGTTCTGCATATAGTATATCTTTTCCGCGGCCTGGATAAGTTTGAGGGTGGCTTTCGCCTCATTGTCGTAGCTCTTCTCCTTCATTTTCCGCAGGTTCGGCAGGCTTAAAGCCGCCAGAATGCCTATAATAATAATTACGACCAGCAACTCGAGCGCAGTGAACGCCGTCGTCATCTTCCGACGCATCGAAAGCATATAAAGCCTCCCTTTCATATAAAGTATAGCCGTCCGCCGGGGGCTTGTCAATTTAATTGTCTTCCTCTAATAATAGCCGGCTGCTCCGCTCCATGCGCCGTCGGAATAGCTCAAAGTAATGGTATATGCCGAAGGGACATCGGGATGTTTTCCGCCGGAAGTGCATCTCACCGCCGAGGCCGAACCGGCTGCCAGCGAATAAGAAAAGAAATGTGAGGCGGTACAAGCAACAGGAAAATTCACTTCTATAAAGCTGCTCTCGGAGGCGTAGGAGCCGTGCTCCAACCTGTAACTTTCCTGCGCGGAACGTATGGCCCCCAGGATGTTTCTCGCCTCCGCAGTCCTGGCCTTTTCGATCGTCTTCATAAACTGGATGAAACCTATGGAAGCAAGTATGCCGAGAATAATGATAACCACGATCAATTCCAGCAGTGTAAAACCGTTTTTTTGATGCACGATAGGGCGCATTTCCTTGTCTTTCTTATGGATGAGAAAGGCTTTGCCGAGAGGGCCTCTAAATTCCGTAATATCTTACTTTATCGGACGCGCAAGTATGTCTTTTATAAAAACAGGCAAAACATTCAACCCCCGGTTGAAACCGGAGATTTCTGCGTAAAAGTGTTAAAACACGGAGATCATATCTTTCCGCCCGGTGGTCTGACAAAAAAGCGGCCCCTTTTTCTTGAAGAAAAAGGGGCCGCCGTAAATCAAACGACTTTTCCCATTAGAAGGTCGGGCTTTCGATTAATAGTATCCGGCAGTTCCGCCCCATACTCCGCTGGAATAATTCAAAGTGATGCTGTAGGCGCTGCCCTGCGGGGTCTTGCCGCCGCTAGTGCAACGGGTCGCCGTACCGATCGTGGACCCTGCGGCGTAACTGAAATAATGCGTTGTCGTGCAGGTAGCAGGGGCTTCGACAGGAAGATCGCCGAGGGCCGATGCGTACGACCCCTGTTCAAGCTTGTAAGTTTCCTGCGCCGTGCGGATCTGACCGAGGACCATTCTGGCTTCCGCGCTGCGGCCTTTCTCTACCATCTTCATGTATTGTGAAAATCCGAGAGTAGCAAGTATACCCAGGATGATAATTACGACAATAAGTTCCAGAAGCGTAAAACCCTTTTTCATACCCCCTCCTTTGTGAGTTTCCTGTTCACACTTGCTGTATTATAGCTCACAGGGATTCGCTGTCAATCATTATTTCAGAATTGTGGCACTATCCGGGGATTAATAATACCCGGCAGTTCCGCTCCATACTCCGCTGGAATAATTCAAAGTGATGCTGTAGGCGCTGCCCTGCGGGGTCTTGCCGCCGCTAGTGCAACGGGTCGCCGTACCGATCGTGGACCCTGCGGCGTAACTGAAATAATGCGTTGTCGTGCAGGTAGCAGGGGCTTCGACAGGAAGATCGCCGAGGGCCGATGCGTACGACCCCTGTTCAAGCTTGTAAGTTTCCTGCGCCGTGCGGATCTGACCGAGGACCATTCTGGCTTCCGCGCTGCGGCCTTTCTCCACCATCTTCATGTATTGTGAAAATCCGAGAGTGGCAAGTATACCCAGGATAATAATTACGACAATAAGCTCCAAAAGCGTAAAACCTTTTTTCATGATAAACCCTCCTATTCTAAAGTTAAACCCGGGTTAAAGTCCTACCCGCTTATCTTGCTTATCTGGAATATGGGCAGGAACATACCGATGACCATAATGCCGATGACCACGCCCATGAATATCAGGATTATCGGCTCGAACATAGCGGTAAACCTCGTCAAAAAAGTATCCACGTAGTCCTGATAAAAAATATTTATCTTCTTGAACATCTGCGACAGTTCCCCGATCTCTTCTCCGATGGTGACCATCTGCACCACCATCGGCTCGAAAAAACCGCTATTTTCCAAAGGAGTATGCAAATTTTTCCCCACGCGGACGTCCTCTTTGATATTCCTGATTATCCCCCCCATCACGATATTCCCCACGCTGTGCTCCGCTATCTCGAGAGCATACAGTATCGGCACGCCGCTTTCAATGAGCGTGGACATCTCGGAAGAAAATCTCTCTATTACTATGGCCCGGAAAAATTCTCCGGCCAGCGGAAGTTTGAAAATGAATTCCTCGAAGAAGCGTCTGCCTTCCCGCGTCTTCAGATAGTTCTTCAAAACATAAATGCCCACAACTATGGCGACCACGATCAACACCATGTATTTCCGGATAAAATCGCTGACGGAGATCAAGGCTATGGTCAACGACGGAAGCGTTATGTTGAACCCGGCAAAAAGCTGGGCAAAAGTAGGAATGATCTTGATTGTAAGAAAAAGAAGGGCCCCGGTAGAGGCCAGCATTAGTATTATGGGATACACAAGGGCAGAAATGATCTTCCTCTTGAAAACCGCGTTCTTTTCCAGGTAGGCAGCAAGCCTGTTAAGAATAGCCGCCAGGTTACCGGAGGCTTCGCCGCTTTCGACAAGATTGATCCAGAGATCGGAGAAGACGTCCGGATGTTTGCTCATCGCTTCATGGAAACTCAAGCCGGCTTCCATGTTTTTTTTCAAGGTCTTCAACACATTATATAGCTTGCGGCTGGAAACCTGGAGCGAGATAACCTCCAGGCTCTTCAAAATGGTAATACCGGCCCCCAACAAGGTAGCCAGCTGCCGGCAGAAAAGCACGAGATCGTCCGCGGTTACTCCGTAATGTTTCGGTTTCGAACGGGCGCCGGTAGAGGGACCGGCCTGTTTCATGGCAGCGGCCTCGGCGTGAGTCTGCGTATCCACCTGGATAACTATAAGATCACGCGACTGCAGCCGGTTTATCAAATCCTCCTGGCTGGCGGCTTCTTCTGTTCCCGCGATTTTCTTCCCTTCGCGATCGCGGGCTAAGTAAGAGAATACAGCCATTATTCCACTCCTATGGTCACGCTTAACGCTTCCTCAAGACTGGTAGTCCCATCCTCTACCTTTCTCATTACGGAGTCGTAAAGAGTCAGCATGCCGTTGGCACGCGCGGCCTCCCTTATTTTCTGGAATGAAGCCTTCTGATTGATCAATTCCCGGATCTCCTCATTGACGACAAGTATTTCCGATATGCACAACCTGCCTTTATATCCTATCTGGTTGCATTTCGCGCAGCCCTTGGCGCGGTAGATCAGGCCCGCATTGAGCTTGAAATCCCGGATCTGCTCCGGAGAAGGCTCATAAGCTTCCTTGCATTCCGGGCAAAGTTTGCGGATGAGACGCTGCGCTACCACCATCAGAAGCGAAGGCGCGATCATGTAAGTCTCAATCCCCATATCCGCCAGCCTCGTCACCGCGGAAGGAGCGTCGTTTGTGTGCACCGTACTCAGCACAAGGTGCCCGGTAAGCGCCGAACGTATGCAAATCTGCGCGGTCTCGAGGTCGCGCACCTCGCCGACGAGCATCACGTCCGGATCCTGACGCAGGAAACTGCGCAGGGCGGCCGCGAACGTCAACCCTATATCCGGCTTGATCTGAACCTGATTGATCCCGTCAAGCTTGTATTCCACGGGATCCTCGACCGTCACGATATTCTTGGAAGGGCTTTTTATCTCGCTGAGTATGGCGTAAAGGGTAGTGGTCTTTCCGCTTCCCGTGGGTCCGGCCAGGAATATCAGCCCGTAAGGCATCTGCACTACTTTACGGATAATCTCCAGCTGCGCGCCGCCGAAACCAAGCTGAGCCAGGTCGAGCACCACGCTGGAACGGTCAAGTATTCGCATGACCACTTTTTCCCCGTATATCGTAGGGACGGTGGAAACGCGCAGGTCTATGGGTTTATTGTTTACCTTGACCATAAAAGCCCCGTCCTGGGGCAGGCGTTTTTCCGCTATGTCCAGCTTGCTCAATATTTTCACGCGCGACGCGATCGCCAAATGAAGATGCTTTGCCGGAGGCGGGATCTCGTAAAGCTTGCCGTCTATCCTGTACCTGAGGCTCAATCTGTCCTTGAAAGGCTCGATATGGATATCGGAAGCGTGTTCCTCTATAGCCTGCCTGATGATCAAGTCAACGAGTTTTACTACCGGGGCCTCTTCAGCCCTGGCGATCAGACGGTCAAGGCTCAACTCATCATCTCCGGCTGAACCGGCCGCATCCTCCATCAGGCTGTCGGATGACATCACGGAATATGAACTTTCGATCGCCTCTTTTAAATAGGCGTTTTTGCCATAGAACTCTTCTATGGCCCTGACGATGTCGGACCTCGTAGCCAGCACCGGTTTAACCTCGTAGCCGGTCAGTTTTTTGATGTTGTCCAGCAGAATGATGTCGGTGACATCGCTCATAGCCACCGAAAGAGAATTGAGAGTGAGAGAAAGAGGCAGGACGCAGTTCTTTAGGGCAAAATCTCTGGCGATTATCTTCTCCAGCCCCTGCCCCGCCGCCGGATGCAGCAGCCCGGTGCCGAGGGCGAAATACGGCACGCCGGCCTGCTTACCGAGGACCTTCATCATGTCCTCTTCTTTTATGAAACCCATTTCAACCAGAATCTCCCCCAGGCGTCCACCCTGCTGCTTCTGGACGCTGATGGCCTTTTCCAGTTGATTGGTATTGATGAGCCCTTCTTTGACGAGCAGCTCGCCAAACCTTAAATATTTTTCCTTTAGCATTATATACGATTACCGGCTGTTGTTATCAAACGCGTTCAGACTCGAATTTACCGCGGACTGCCGGTTATACCCGGCAGCGGTATTCTGTTCCCTGTCCGGCAGGACCGCTTTATTAATCTGGGAGAATTCCACAGTAGCTTCTTTAAGTATGTGCGGAGTGATAAAAACAAGCAGTTCCCGATCTTTGTCCTTTGTCTTGTCCTTATGCCTGAAGAAAGCCCCGATGATCGGTATATCGGAGAAGAACGGGAGCGAAGAGTTGGACTGGTTGAACTCGCTCCTGATCAGACCGCCGATAACCACGGTCTCCCCGTCCTTGACGCGCACGGTGGTCTTGGTGGAGCGCTCTTCCGGATCGCGGAACTGATAAGTCTTGCCTGCCACGATCAGGGGATTGCCGGTAGCGGCTTCCGTGACTTTCGGATACAGGAACATGGTGATCTCCCCCGTGTCGATGTTGATCTGAGGCGTGACCCTCAGGGAAACTCCTGTCTTGGTCCTCTCCGGGTCTCCGGTCGATTCGGTAGTGGTCCCGCCGGAAGAACTGGAAGAAGTCCCGGTCACTCCTATGGATTCATTGCTGCTTATCTGTATCTCTGCGGTTTCGTTGTTTAACGTAATTATCCTCGGCCTGGCAAGGTATTTCGTGTCGGTCTGCGTGCGCAGATAATCCAGCAACTGCGAATATGTCCGGCCGAAGATAACGGAACCGGCTGAAATAGGAACGCCATCCCCTGCCGTAGAAATAATATCAGAGCCGTCCAGCGGAGAACTTATACCCGCGCCACGGTTAGCCAGATTCCCCATAAAGAACTTAGTGGGCCCTGAGGAAGGGATAATCAAGGTAAAAGGATTGGTGCCGAAATTAAATCCCATTTTATCCACGGTATTCTTGCTGACGTCTAGCATCTCGACCTCTATCAGCACCTGCGGGGCCGGGACGTCGAGTGAAGCGACCGTCTGCGCTATCGTCTGCATACGGCTCGGGATATCGGTGATTATCAGGCTGTTCGTGCGGTAATCCTCCACGATGGAACCGTGTTCGGAAAGCAGTTTCTTGACCGCGTTGGTTATGCCGCCTTCCTTGGCCGCGTTCTCGCGGGAACTCTCGGAAGAGCCGCCTCCCGATCCGGACGAACTGTCCACGCCGGTATCCTCCATTATGTCGTCTATTTCGCTGCGCATCACGGAGAGCCCCACCGTGGCATATTTGAGATAGAACACTTTCGTTACCGTCTCCAGGCTCGGTTTCCCCCAATCCTTGACGATGAACAGATTGGCGCTCCTGTCGTATTCATAAGAAAGGTTGTTGGCCTTGAAAATCTTGTTCATGGCGTCCTGCACCGGGACCTTATCGAGATAAAGGGTTATCTTTCTGTCCTGGACAACCTCGGAGGATATGAAGTTCATGCCGGACTGCATGGAGAATATCTTCAGCACGTCTTTCAGGTTCGCGTCCTGCAGGTCCATCGATATGGTAAGGTTCTGCTGTCCGCCTTCGCCGGACTGCTGCTGGACGTCGGCGCCGTCCGAGTCGGCGGCGAAAGAAACGGAGTTACAAACGAACAGGAGAGAAAATAATGCCGGAAAACAGAAAACGATGATTCTCCCCATCTGGATTACCCTCCTATCATTTTGTAGAACCGCTCCCCTGTGAATTAGTAACTACTGCAGGAGGAGGAAGACTATAATTTTTATAATCAAAGAAAACGACCACGCCTTCTCTCGTTATGTCCACCACCTTCACTTCGGAATCCAGCATATCGCCTATCTTGACGACTCTGTTGTTGACGATAGCCTGCGGGAAAGCGCCGCCCCAGATCAGGCCGTTCACGGTCATCGGAGGCAGAGGCTTGGCCTGCTGGGTTTGGTCAAAAGCGCCCTGCGGAGTGACGGCCTTTTGCTCTACGCCTTTGAACGGGTCCTTCAATCCTTCGGCTTTATATTTAACTTCCGGGCGCGCCGGGACCAAGGATTGCTTACCTGCTTCCGCATCGGCGGGGCTGGAAGAAAAAGCGCTCTCCGCTCCCCCGGGCACGGCAAAACAGACCGCACAGCCGAATGCCAGATAAACCGGAATCGCCGGTGATATTATCCTTATCTTTCTTCTTACAGTCATTCGTTTTTCCCGTTCTCCCGTTTACGCGCCGAAACCGTTCGATAATCCGTTCGTAATCTGCCGCCACGCAATCCAAGGATATCCGGCGGAGCTTCATTTCTGCAGATTCTTAACCCAGACCGTGTTGATTACAAGCTCCGCTTTCAGCCTTCTGCCCTGCTCTTCGCTCCCGCCCTCTTCGTTCCGGGCATCCTGCTGCTTGTCGGCGGGCTGGATGGAAAGAGTATAAACCATGAAAATCTCCGGAGATTCCTCCAGCTTGCTGATAAACTTGCCTAAAGAATGATAATCCCTGGCAAGGACGGTCAGCTCGTAGCCATACCGCGTGTATGCGGAATAATCCACATCGCCGCGGGGTCTCACGGAAATGATGGAGACCGAGAAATCCTTGGCAAGATTGCTGATGCTATTCAGCACCGCGTTGAGATCCTTGGCATTGATGAGCTGCTTATACGCGTTTATCTTCTTCTCCGACTGACTGATAGCGGTAAGGATCTCGTTTTTCTTTATCTCGTTCTCTTTCTGGATCTTCAGCGCCTCGATTTTCTTGGCGTAAATGCCGTACACGTTGTTGGCCACTATCAACGCGAAGAACAGCACGGCGGCGTTGATCACTTTGCTTTTGTGCTTTTGCAGAAGTTCCGCCATATTTAAAGTATTCATTTAGCCACCTGCGATTTTACGCCCTTGCAGTTTATCTCGAAATCGGTCATCATCGAGCTGCCGGTCTTGTTCTGTTCGACCGAAGTGATGCTCATATCCTTGAAGTAATCGCCGAACACCGGAAGCCCCCGCAGATTATTGAGAAAAGAATTCACCAGGTTCATTTCCGTCTCGTTATCGCCCGCGTAAGCTATCCCGCGCAAAAGCAGTTCGGCGTTCGTATCGTCTTTTTTGAAAATCAACTCCTTGAGCCATACGCCGTCCGGCAGCGAGCGAGGTATACCGTCGAGCAGTCCGGTTATATAAAGCTGTTTCTTTATCAGCGCCTCGAGATCCTTGAGCCTTTTTCTATAGGAATCGTTTATGGTAGTCAACTCGTCCGGGCTGAGATCCACGGAAACGGAAGTCACGGAAGGCCGCATACTGATGATATTGGCAAATTCCTGTTCCACCGGTTTGAGACGGTATAATCCTATAAGAAAAGCGAGGGCGCAGATCAATACCCCCACGACCACCGTCTTGGGATTGATCTTGATGTCGGCGGCAAGGTTCCCGACCCCGGCGGCTCCCCCTCCCTTGCCGTGAGGTTTCTTCACGGACATAATCCTCTGCCGCGGATTTACCACGTCAAGTTTGAAGTTGGTCTTCAAGATGCCCGATAACGCCGCGCCGTAACTCCTCAACAGCCCCAGGTTCAAGACCGTGCCTATCTCAGCGGCGTATCTGGTGACGTCTATAAAATCCAAAGGATAACCGAGATCCTTAACGAATTCTTCGAGCATCGGACGGTAATTGCTGCCGGAAATAAAATAGACCTTTTCTATACGCTTTAGGGGGAATTTTCTCTGGTAATAATCGACGGATATCCGTATTTCCGTTTTGAATTTTTCTATCAACTGCTCGCTGTTCCCGTTCTCCTGCCTGGAGACATCCGCTCCGCCGCGCATGGTAAGCGGGATATCGCGGCTGAACAATGGATACCCGTTATCCAGCACCAGGAAATCCACCTCGTCTTCCGCGCTCAGATCCACGTTAAAAAGGCCTATGATACCCCTGTCGTTCACGCGTAAAAGGTTCAACAATCTCAACACGCTGAAAGCGGAATACTCCACGGCGCCAATTTTTATGCCGGACTGGTTAAGAAGGAACTGGTATCTGGTGAACACGTCGCGCTTTATGGCGGCGAACAGGACCATATTCCTGCGGTTGATCCTGTCAAGCTGAACGTGAAAATCGAACATCAACTCCTCGAGTTTGAAGGGGATGTATTTCTTGGCCTCGAAAGCGACGGCGCTGTTGAGCTCATCCTGTGGCATGACCGGCAGTTCAAAGGTGCGGATAATGAAATCTTTGCCGGGCAGGGAGAGCACGGCGGAGGTGGAAGGCGACTTTATTTTTTTGAATTCGCTCGTCAGCAGCGCCAGAAGCGCGGCTTCTTCTTTATTCTTTTCCTGGGAGTCGGCGGCGACAGGGACCTTCATGGGGATACTTATTGAAGTGACTACCTTCTTGTTGTCCACTTCAACGGCATTGACGACCTGACCGCCGAAATATATCCCCAGAGAACCCGAAGGTTTTTTCCAGTTCATTATTTATCCCCGGCTTTCAATTCTTTGCCCGAACTCACGGATTGTTTTTTATGGTTTTTCAACCAGGTATCAACTTCCCGGCGGTCGAATCTCCAAACGCCTCCTACTTTGATACCGGAAATCTTACCCTGGTGCAGCCAATTATAAATCGTCTGCTTTCCCAATTTCAAGTAAGACGCGAGATCATCGACATCGATCAAGCGGGACATATGCTTTAGTCGGCCTTTCTGTTGCGTTTTTTCTCAGTTAATGAAGCTCCCCGGGCTGATCTTTCGACAATGCCTTGGCAGTGAGCCTGTCGAACTGCTTTGGACATGCGCCCGGGGTTTATTTCTCGGTTTTCTCCGGCGCCGCAAAGCGGTAAAAACATCTAATTTATCACTTTGTATACCATATTATAATCTTTTTCATTCCTGTCAACTGTTTTTATATAATTTTACCGGATTTTACTCGCTTAATACGGGCAAGGACCGAAGAACGCTGTCCGTCCCGCAGCTAAGGAGTCACATCTTCTTCACTGGGCACATAAGTCACCTTCACCACAATACAGGCGTCCACCCCGACGGGAGGAGAATGAGATACGCAGACGGGATTGCTCCTTTCGCCTACGGTAATCGCTATCTTATCGATTGCCTTAACAAGGGTCTCATCGTTGACCACGTAACCGGGGCATGAGTGAAAACTGTTGTTGCAGATATAATTCGTGTAACTGCTCCCCGACGCCGGCATCGGCCAATTGGTGGAGTCGTCGTTGCGGCAGAGGCGCTCGTATCCGTAATTCATCCCGGCGAGGGCCGCGTAATAGGCCTGGACGCGGCCGACATGTTTCCTGGAAAGAGCCGTATTACTAAGCACGATGTTGAGCACTACGCTGCCCAGGGTGACCGCGAAAATAATCACGCCCAGAACCACGAAAAGGACCATACCTCCGGGACGTCTCATATATCCTAAAGATTCTTGCGCAGCATTATGGAGAAATCATCCCCTGTCTTCTGCAGGATAACGTGCCCTTCCCGAGCCAGCCATCCCAGGCTGAGCAAAAGATTGTCTCTCGATCTGTCCAGTCCGCGGACAAGAACGGACAAACTGACATCCCCGTGCAGATCCAGATAATGCCATATCTCTCCCGCCACTATGCCTATCTCGATGATCATTCTCCCCTCCTTGGTATGTCTTTACGTTAATCTTTTTATGTCCCGCCGTATAAAAACCGGGTCAAGAACTTTCCGCAGATATTATAAGCGCAATCAAAGCGGTGGTCAACTTTTTTCCGGGCGTCTCGCGGCCGAATCCCTGCTGTTGTAACTGCCGCAACGCGGACAAACCGAAATTTTATCGTCCTTTGTATTGATATAAATATGCGTGCATATCGCACAAAGCCAGACGTGGCGGGCGTCCAACGACAAACCGCTCTTACCCCTGCCTTTGCGCAACGACAGGAACGCGGCCGCGGCGGCAGCCGTGACTGCCAGCATGAGGACGCCAAGCGCCCAAGAAAAGTCAACGTTCAACATTGGAAGGAGAGAAATCCACCTCCACGTTATGCCACCTGCCGCCCTGAAAATACCGGCGTTGCAAGAAAAGGTAATATGCGACCTGCCGAAGCGCTATCAAATCCGCTTCAAGATTACCGCAGGACGTTTTCCTTTTCACCTCGATGCACTCAGCCCTTCCGCCGGCGGAGGAGACTATCCTGAAAGATAACTCTATGTGCGCTTTTTCCCTGTCCTTAAAATACAAAGGGAAATAGGCCGGAAGCAGTGGATACATGGAAAGCGGTTTGTTCTCCGCCCTGCGAAAAACGGCGGAGTCTGACGGAAGGACGGCGGAGACCTTATCGGCCGCCCTGGACGGCGCCGCGGAAAACAAGGAGTTTCTGTCCGGGAGAAACCGAGGCCGGTTTCCCGCGGGCCCGGCCGGGCAAGGCACGCGGAATCTTAACTTCGCCGCCGGAGACCGGACAGCCGGCCCGCCCGCCGGCGCAGTCCCGTCGAGGTCGTAATGCTCCAGCAGCCCGGCGCCGAAGAAAAGATAAGGATATCCGTTCTGCCGGGCCCGGCCCCCGGTATAAATGAAAGAAACGGAAAAAAGACTCAATGCGATCAGGTGAGCAGCCAGAGAAATGAAAGTTACCGGACAGATTTCCCGAAGCCGCATAGTCTAATGCTCCGTAAGAATAGTTATCCGTTCCGCCCCGGCCCGGCGGCACTTGTTCCAGACGCCGGCAAGCAGGGAGACCGGGACCTGGCCGGAAACCTTTATCACCAGCACTTTTTCTCCCGCGAAAGAATCTGCCAGCTTTTCAGCGATACGATCAGGCCGGACCGGCCTGCCGTTCAACAGCATACTCTCTTCCCCGCGCACGATAAGCTCATTAAAAGCCCGGCCGGATTCACGATAACTCTCTGCCGGCAGAGGATTCAGTACGAGCGGAAGCCGGCAGAAATCTCCGGAAGCGCAAACAAAAAAAATCAAAAGAAGAAAGAAAATATTTATCGAAGGAACGGAAACCACGCTCCCCGCCCAGGGCTTCTTATATACGGCATTCCTGATGAACCTGTGAAAATCCAAGCTTTTACCCTCCCGCGAAGCCGTGTTCCCGTTTCAGCCGAAAAGCAGCTCCACAAGATTATCGGCGGCCTTTTCCATTTCCAGCACCTGGTCGTTGACGGCGGAGACGAAATAGTTATAGGCGAGAAAAGCGGGGACCGCGGTCCCGATGCCGGCCGCGGTACAAACCAGGGCCTGCCAGATACCCGCATACAATTCAGCCGGATAGAAAGGCTCCAGGGCAACGGCACGTAAATGTACGGCGTGAAAACAGTATATCATCCCGGCCACCGTCCCCAGCATCCCGAGCAAAGGCGCCAATTGGAAAACCGCGGACAGCAGCGGCAGACAGGACTCCAGCCTGGGGATCTCGTAGCGCGCGGCATTCTCCATCGTTTCCTTCACCTCCTGCCTGTTCCTGTCGAATTTCAATATACCCGCCTTGAGGATCGTGGCGGCCGGCGCAGAGGATGCCTCGCAAATCTCGAGAGCTTCTTTAATGCGGTTATGCTTTATATTCTCCGATACCGCTGAAAGCAGGCGCTCGTTGGCTCTGCGCATAAACCGCAGCTGCCTGAACTTTATGATGATTATCGCAAACGCCGTTACCGAACAGAACAGGATCGGCCACATCAAAGGGCCGCCGGAAAAGAACAATTCCCACGCACTCATTTTTCAGCCTTTCCTTTCTTCTCCTCCGCCGCCAGAATCTCCAGTCGTTCCACTGCGTATTTCGCTTCCGGCGCCGGCATCACGCTTATTTTTTCGTATATTTTGCGCACTTCTTTGAAATTCGCCGTTTTTTCATAGATACCGGCTACGCGCAAAAGGGCCTTGAGGGACACCGCGCTGTCCGGATAAAGCGCGTATATCCTCATAAATTCTCCGGCGGCATCCTCTTCTCGCCCTTCGGCCTGCAGTATGTCGGCGAGCTTGAAATGTATCTCCGGCATTTCTTTGGAAGAGACGCACTTCAACGCCTGCCGGTAACTGGAAACGGCCTCTTCTTTATTGCCTTCAAGAAGGTAAAGATCGCCGATGCGCGGTAAAACCAGTCCGGCCATATGCGGATAATCGGCGAGTATCTTTTTATATAAACTCATCGCTTCGGCGGCCTTTCCCTGTTTGGCGTATATATCGGCAACGGCAACGGAAGCGTTCCCGGCCATGTCCGATTTCCCTTTATCCATAAGCTTCTTGAAACTTTCTATCGCCTGTTCATCTCTGCCTTCTTCCTCGTCTATGGCGCCGATATAATAATAAGCCGCGGGAGCGAGGCTGCTTGAAGAGAAGTCCGAAGCCAGCGTGCTGAAATACCTCCTGGCCATTACCGCGTCGCCGTGGCGGTAATAATATTCCCCCAGCCACCAGATCACCTCCGGGGTAAGGGTGGAATCCGGATATTTCGAGCGCAGCGTATTGAAACGCGCCATGGCTTCTTTCTCGTCGCCCATCTGATAAAAACAATCCGCTATCTCGTATTCGCATTTTTGCACGAGAACGGCATCGGAAGGATATTGCTTGATTATGTCACGGAAGATATCCTGCGCCTCCCTGTATTTTCCCTGGTTAAACAGCGCCGAGGCCAGCAGATACAAAGCATCCTGCCGTATGCCGCTTTCCCGGAAAGCGTTCAGGAAAACGCGCAGTGTCTCGGCGGCCGGCAGATAATCTTCTTTCTGAAAATAAGCCAGCCCCAAGGCGTAGGATATTTCGTCCCGCAGGGTGGAAGAAGGATAATCGTTTTTCGCCGTTTTTAGAACGGTCACCGCTCCCTCATAATCGGAGATTTTCATCAACGCCAGCCCGGACTGGTAACGCACGTAATCGTTATATACGCTGTCGGGGTATTCCTTCAATATCCTGCGGTAAGTATCGAAGGCCTTCATATATTCGCCCGAGTCCTGGTAAGCGTCTCCCACCTGGCAAAGCGCTCCCACTTTAACCAAATTGTCGCTGCTGGCGGCGGCTATACTGCTGAACGCCTCGATAGCCCGCCTGAACTCCCCCTCTTTCAACAGCGACCAGGCCAGACCGTATTGAAACTTGTCCTTTATCTCCGACTGGACTGCGCCGCCGTATTCCTTCAAACCTTCTTCGTAGGCGGAAACGGCTTCTCCGAAACGAGACAGGGCGTAAAGAGCATCTCCTTTTCCCAAACAGGCCTGCGCTTTCACGTTCCGGTCGGACGACCTGGCCAGCAGCTCCCCGTAAATGTTCAACGCGCCGCCGTTATCTCCGCATTCGGCGGCCAGCGCCGCTTTGCCCAGAAGAAGGATCTCGGTATTCGGCCCGTCGAGATCCTCGACTCTCACCGCGGAGAACATCTCCCGGGCCTTCTCCGTGTTCTTCATTTTCAGATAAGCCCATCCGCAACCGAGGTTGGCCAGCGCTTGCATCTGCGCCGGCGCGTGTTGCGAAAGCACCGCCGAATATGCCGAACAGGCTTCGGCATATTTACCCGTGTAATAATCCGCCTCGGCGGCGTAATAGTCAAGATAAGCTTTCTTCCGCTCGTCCGCCGGGTAGTTCTTGCGCCAGGCGATCACAGCTTCGCTCAGAGAACGGTAATTACGCAGGTTATACAAACATTCGATGGCTTTAAAAGCCGCTTCGCTTCTCGTAACCATGTCCGCTGAAGGCAACCGGGAGACCGCCGTAAATTGTTCAAAGGCTTCTTCGAATCTGCCTTCCTCGAAAGAACACCATCCAAGCGAATACAGCGAAGCCGGATAATACTTGGACGACTGGAATTTATCAGACACCTTGCGGTAATATTCCCGCGCCTTAAGGAAGTTCTTGCTTTTAAAATGCGTCTCGCCGATCCAGTAAAAGAGGGCATCCTCCACCGGGCCGGACAACTGCGGATTGGATAACAGGGTCTCGAGAACGGAAAGGGCGTCCTGGTATTTTCCCTGGAAAAAAAGGCACTGCCCGGAAAGCAGCTCGGCCTCTGCCTTCCTGGAGGAAAAAGGGTAATTCCGGCTGAAACGGGAAAGCAGATTTAGGCAGACGTCGTAGAAACCGTCGTCGAACGCCTTGCGCGCCACATAGAAAGCTTCCGTCTCCCTGCTATCCGCAGCCGAAGGCTGCGGATAGGCCCTTAACTGCAGAACTGGAGAAAGCAGCGCCGCGGCAGCGAACAGGAATACGGCGCATCCCGGCGTTACATACTTGTTCAACATTTTATCATCACCTTTTTGAGCGCTTTCATAAACCCGGCAATATCCTGCGCAGGAAAATCCCGGTATACGAACGGGGATTGGCCGCGATCTCTTCCGGGGTCCCGCAGGCCACGACCTCCCCTCCTCCATCCCCCCCTTCCGGCCCCAGATCTATTATATAATCCGCATTTTTTATAACATCAAGATTATGTTCCACTACCAGCACGGTATTCCCCATCTCCACCAGCTTCTGCAGCACCGCGACCAGCCTGGCTACGTCGGCAAAATGCAGTCCGGTGGTGGGTTCGTCCAGTATATAAAAAGTCCTGCCGGTGGCTTTCTTGCTCAGTTCCGCGGACAGTTTCATACGCTGCGCCTCCCCTCCGGAGAGAGTAGTGGCGGATTGTCCGAGATGTATATATCCCAACCCCACATCATGAAGAGTATTAAGCACGTTCCTTATACGGGGTATGTTGAAAAAGAAATCCCGCGCCTCCTCTACCGTCATTTCCAGCACGTCGGCTATGGATCTGCCTTTGTATCTTACGGCCAGGGTGGCTTCGTTGAACCGCTTGCCGCCGCAGACGTCGCATTTCAGATATACGTCCGGCAGAAAATGCATTTCTATCTTCTTAACCCCGTCTCCGGAACAGGCCTCGCAACGTCCTCCGGCCACGTTGAAAGAAAATCTCCCGGGCCGATATCCCCGCATACGCGCCTCCGGAAGGCTGCTGAAAAGCATACGGATGTCGTTAAAAACCCCGGTGTAAGTACAGGGATTAGACCTCGGCGTCCTGCCAATCGGGGCCTGGTCCACCACCACGACCTTATCGATCTGCCCCATCCCGTAAATACCTTTATGAGCTCCCGGGCGTTCTTTGGCCCCGTGGAACGCCGCGGCCAGCCCCCGGTAAAGGATATCCTCCACCAATGTCGATTTACCGGAACCGGAAACGCCGGTCAGGCAGATGAAGACGCCCAAAGGAAAATCCACGTCTATATTCTTCAGATTGTGCTCGCGCGCTCCCTTCACTCGCAGGCATCTGCCCGGGGACAATTTCCTGCGTTCCGGCGGACAGGGAATGGACATTTCGCCGCGCAGGTAACGCGCGGTTAGCGAATCTCCCCGTTCGAGCAGTTCGCCGGGGGTACCGGCGAAAACCACGCCGCCTCCCTCCCTGCCCGCTCCCGGTCCGAGATCCACGAGATAATCAGCCGCGCGGATGGTTGCCTCATCGTGCTCGACGACCACCAGGGTGTTGCCGAGGTCCCTCAGTGAACAAAGGGTCGCCAGCAGTTTGGCGTTGTCCCGCTGATGCAGACCTATGCTCGGTTCGTCAAGCACGTATAACACGCCTGTCAGTCCGGAGCCGACCTGAGTGGCAAGCCTTATCCGCTGAGCCTCGCCGCCGGAAAGCGTGGAACTCTTGCGCTCAAGGGTCAAATAATCCAGCCCGACGTCCACGCAGAACTGCAGGCGTTTCATAATCTCCTTGAGCGGCTGCGCGGCGATGGTTTTTTCCTGTTCCCCGAGTTCCAGCCGGGAGAAAAAATCACGTGCTTCCCTTACCGTCAAACTGCAGACCCCGCTGATGTTCATTCCGCCGACCAACACGGACAGACTCTCTTTCTTAAGCCGCGCCCCGCCGCATGCCGGGCAGGGCTGGCTGGACATAAAACGAGATATCTCCTCTTTAAGATAATCGCTGTCGCTTTTTGAAAACAACCTCGTGAGATGCGGGATGATACCTTCGAAAGGCTTGCCGCCCACGCGAACTTCCGTACCGTAAAGCAGCGCTTTACGCACTCCCCGCGGGAGCTTGTGGAATGGTGTTTCCAGACTGAAGCCCAAGGCGGAGGAAAGCTCTCGCAGCAGCCAGCGGTAATAAAGAATATATCCCCTGCCTCCTCTTTTCCATACCTCTATCGCGCCGTCCTTTATGGATTTGCCCTGGTCCGGGATTATGAGACCCGGATCGAATTCGAGCTTAATACCCAGACCATTGCAGTCCGGACAGGCCCCGTAGGGCGAATTGAAAGAAAAAGTCCTCGGTTCCATCTCCTGATAGCTGATGCCGCAGTGAACGCAGGCGTAGTGCCGGCTGTAAAGATCCTCCTTACCTCCGTCCGGCCGATAGATGATGAGGACTCCATTACCGATCTTGAAAGCCGTCTCCAGCGAATCCGTGAGTCTGGCGGAGCTTGCCTGCCCGACATTCAAACGGTCGACTACGACTTCTATAGTATGCAGCTTGTATCTGTCCATCCGCACGGAGAAAGGGGCCTCATAGATCTTACCGTCGACCCTAATCCTGGAAAAGCCGGACTTGCGCACCCTCTCCAGCACTTCCTTATGCGCGCCTTTCTTCCCTTTTACCACCGGAGCAAGGATATGAATCTCTTCCCCGCGCGAAGAAGAAAGGAGCGTCTTTACTATTTCCTGCACCGACCGGCTGCTTATCAACCTGCCGCATTTGTAACAATGCACTCTTCCGGCGCGGGCAAACAAGACGCGCAGATAATCGTATATTTCCGTCTGGGTGCCTACGGTCGAACGAGGATTCCGCGACGCGGTCTTCTGTTCAATGGCTATGGCCGGAGACAATCCGCGGATGTCGTCTACCTCCGGCTTCTGCAGCTGTTCCAGGAACAGGCGGGCGTATGCCGAAAGGCTTTCGACATACCTGCGCTGGCCTTCCGCGTAGATGGTATCGAAGGCGAGACTGGACTTCCCGGATCCGGACAGGCCTGTAAAAACCACGAGTTTATTTTTAGGGATAGAAAGGCTGACGTTCTTAAGATTGTGCTCGCGCGCGCCGCTGATTATTATCCGGTCTTCCATAATAGGGCCCTTAGGGGAATAACGGCAGTGAGCCGTATGCGGTAATCCCCGCGTAAAAAGGATTGAATTGTATGCCGTGTATCGTTTTATAATGAAGGCCAACGCGCAGCCGTATAGGAACTGTAAAGAACGCGCACCGCCGCAAAGGGGATTCCCCCGGGCGACGGTGCGCATTTTATTACGTTGGAGACGGCTTATCTCTTTTTCTTACCGCCTTTTTTCCCGCCTTTCTTTGCCGATTTCTTGGCAGGCTTCTTTGCGGCCTTCTTCTTGGTGCCGCCTCTGACCATCTTGGCGCAAGAGACGTCGCCGTCCTTATCGACGAAATACAGGACGCCTACCTCTCTCTTGATACCGGTCTTGGCAATTTTCTTGGGGCTACCCCCCTTTTTGCCTCCACGGGCCATCTTGGCGCAGGATACATCCCCGTCCTTATCGACGTAATAGAGATATCCTTTTTCGCGCTTTACCCCCACTTTCACCAGTTTCTTCGCCATACGTTTCACCCCCTTTCATTATGCTGCTTGCCTGTTGATGTTACTTTCTCTTACTTCAATGCGGCTCTCCATAAAAGGCCGTTCAATTCCACAAAACCTTGCTTTATCAAATGCGCAAGGATGTTCTTCGTAAACAGGAAAAAGTCTTCCGCGCCCGGCTTGAAAGCCCGGGATTCCTGCGGTTTGATTAAACGCCTTCAGGTGCCGACGCTTACCGGGCTGGTGATCTGCCGCAACACGGCGGCGGCGGCAAGCACCGCCAGGTAACTGGTCTTACGGTTTTCCGGATGCGGGACGTTCTCCGTTCTCGTCGTTATCACCGCCGCGTCCGACTCTATCCTGACCTCATGTATGTTCTTCTTCACGAAGGGAGAAGCGATTATGCGTACCCTGGTCGCGCGCGCGCCCATACCGGCCAGACTCAGCACAGCCGCCACGTTTATGTTTTGCGGAAAGCAACGCACGGCCTTCTCCGCCCTGCCGTCGAAAAGCACGGTATCCTTGTTTATCCCGGCGGGATCGATCTTCCTCCTGCGGAGATAATCCACTCCGGAGAAAGAAGCCGGATTCTTGATCGTAGTCAAAGTCACGCTCTTCAGACGCGCGCCTCCGGCCGCTTTCAAGGCGTCTATTCCGGCAAGCGCCCCGCTGGGAACGTAGATACGTGCTCCGGAACGCTCCGCTTCACGCAGCAGCCGTTCTACCTTGTCCACAATGCCTCCGACGCTCATCACCATAACACTGCGGCCGGCCTTCAGGCATTCGCACGCGATATCGTAGGATGCCGAAGCGGAAGCCGCCTCCACCACCAGATCGGAAGCCTTTATCAACGCCTTCAGGTCGCGCGCTACCGCGGTCTTAGCCGCTATATGCAACCGCCCGGCAAGCGCCGCGGCGTGCTCCGCGCGCAGATCGAACAACGCGGACACGCGCATTTCCCTGCCGAACTCTTCCCTGACAATACGCGCCAGAGACCCGCCTATGGCGCCGCAGCCGGCAATCCCTATTTTAAGTCTGGTCCCGCTTTTCTGCCCGAGCATAAAAGTATCATACCTCATTTCACGTCCAGAGTCACGTTATCTATCAGCCTTATCCCGCCTACGCGCACGGCTAGCGCGACCAGACATTTCCCTCCGCCTATGCTTTTCAGAGTTTTCATGGTGCGGGGATCGACGATCTCTATGTAGTCGGTTTCCGCCTGAGGACAGCCGCTTATAATACGCCTCATGGATTCCTTTATCCTGGAAGAACGGCGTTCACCCGCCTCAACCAGTCTGGCTGCCTCCCGCAGGGAACGGAAAAGACAAAGCGCTTGTTCTTTCTGATTATCTCCGAGATAGGCGTTACGCGAACTCAGGGCGATCCCGCCGGGCCCGCGCACGATGGGAAGGACCTCTATGCGCACCGGCAGATTCAGATCAGCCGTCATTCTCTTTATTACCGCCGCCTGCTGGGCGTCTTTCGCGCCGAAATAGGCCGTGCGGGGAGAAACTATATTAAAAAGTTTCAGGACTACCGTGGCCACGCCTCTGAAATGCCCGGGCCGTGAACGCCCGCAAAGGACATCGCTCATACCCTTCACCTCCACGAAAGTGCGGAATCCCGGGCCGTACATCTCCTGCGCGGAGGGACAAAACAGCACATCCACTCCTTCTGCGCGGCAGATGCCGGCGTCGGAGGCATGATCCCGGGGATATCTGCGGAAATCTTCTGAAGGGCCGAATTGAAGCGGATTGATGAAAACGCTGACCACTACCGCGTCATTGTCGCGGCGGGCTTTTCTGATCAGGCTGACGTGTCCGGCGTGCAAAGCCCCCATGGTGGGAACAAAACCTATTTTTCTGCCGGCGGCGGCTTCGGAAGAAAAACCGGACATCGCCTTTATGCTGCGTATTACTTTCATTGTTTGCTTTTTCCCCCTCGAGGGAAGATGTTTCATAGAATCTCCAGCAGCGGGCGCAATACGAAATCGCGCCTGAACATCCGGGGATGAGGGATGCGCAATTCCGAACCGTTCAGTCTCTTCCCGTCGTACCAAAGTATATCCAGATCTATTGAACGGGGGCCGTTGCGCGCACCGGGCTTGCGGCCCAGTTCACGCTCTATCCTTTTTAATCCGGCCAGCAGTCTGGACGGCGTCAGACCGGTTTCCAGGCTAAAAGCGCCGTTCAGAAAATCCCCCTGGCCGCGCGGCCCACCCACGGGAGCGTTCTCGAATAAAGAAGACACCTTGAGCACTTTTGTCCGCGGCAGCGCGCCGGTCAGGGATATCGCCGCGCGGATGTTGCTGCGTCTGTCGCCGAGGTTCGAGCCCACAGCTATATAACACAATCCGGTTTTCAGAACAATTTCTCCAGGCGTTTCAACGCCTCTTTAACCCTCTCGGCCGGCACGGTAAGCGCCATACGCAGGTACCCCTCTCCATTCCCGCCGAAACCCACGCCCGGGGTTACAATAATATCGGCTTTATCCAGGAGATAAGCCGCGTATTCCATTGAACTCTTTTTGGGGTCCGGGACCCTGAACCAGAGATAAAACGTGGCGCCGGGAGAATGAACACGCCATCCCAGTTTGCGCAGCCCGCCGACCAGTATGTCGCGGCGTTCCCGGTAAAGAGCGCTCATCGCGTCCGCCTGCGCCGCGCTGTTGTCGAGGGCGGCGGCCCCGGCGTACTGCAAAGCCGTGAAAATACCGGAATCGATGTTGGCCTTCACCTTGGCAAGCGCCGAAACAAGAAAGGAGTTGCCGCAAGCCCACCCCACCCTCCACCCGGTCATATTGCAGGTTTTGGAAAGTGAATGAAATTCTATCACACAGTCCCCGGCCCCTTCGATCTCCAGCATGCTCCCGGGTTTATATCCGTCGTAAGACATCTCGGAATAGGCCAGGTCGGAGACGAGTATCAAACCGTGTTTGAGAGCGAACGCCACGGCTTCGGAGAAGAAATCCTTATCCGCCGTCCTGCCGGTGGGATTATTGGGATAATTAAGAAACATTAACTTCGCTTTTTTCAATACGGATTCGGGAATACTTTTGAAGTCCGGGAGAAAAGAATTGTCTTCCTTCAACGGCATCAAGTGCACCCTTCCGCCGGCGAGTATCGTCCCGCCTTTATAAGGAGGATAACACGGATCCGGAACTAGCGAATAATCCCCGGCGTTGAGAAAAGCTGCCGGAAAATGCGCGATACCCTCCTTGGACCCTATCAACGGCAGCACTCCCTTCTCCGGGTCGAGGGAGACGGAAAAACGCTTCCGGTACCAGGCGCAGATCGATTCACGCAACAAAGGTATGCCCTGGTCAAGGGCGTAACGGTGATTGGCGGGATCGCGAGCGGCGCGGCAGAGTGCGTCTATGACGTAATCCGGCGTAGGCTGATCCGGATCCCCGATGCCGAAATCAATCACGTCCCTTCCCTCGGCCCTGGCCTTCCGTTTCGCCTTATCTATCTCCACAAAAAGATACGGCGGCAGACTCTTCAAACTATCAGACAACTCGAACATATTTAGAATCCCTTCTTCTCGTATAACGTGATGTATCGGCCTTCTTTATAGATTCCCTTATTACAGCCCAAGCACATCCTTCATCGAATACAGGCCCGGTTTCTGCCCGGCGACCCATTTTGCGGCCTTCAGCGCGCCGAGAGCGAAAAGATCGCGCGTGTGCGCCTGATGTTTTATCTCGATGCGCTCGGAATTGCCGCAGAATATCACCGTGTGATCGCCGACGATGTCTCCCAATCTTACCGAATGCGCCGGCGGATTGGATAAACCGGAGGCCGCGATGACTTCCTGCATCTTCTTGGCCGTGCCGGAAGGAGCATCTTTCTTCCCTTCGTGATGCGCCTCGACTATCTCCGCCTTATAATCCCGGCCGAGCTTGCGGCTGATATCGGCCAGCACGCTGAAAAGCACATTGACCCCTATCGACATATTCGGGGAATAAACAAGCGGAATGGAGTCGGATGCCCTGCGCACTTTCGATACCTGATCTTCCGTAAGACCGGTGGTGCCGAGCACCAGCGCCTTATTGTACTTAACGGCGTACTCCAGGTTGGCGATGCTGGCCTCAGGAACGGAGAAATCCACGAACACGTCTATGAGGAACATCCCGTCCGGGTTCGAGGATATCTTCACCTTGCCTAATTCCCTGCCTATCTGGGGGATGCCTTTGCGTTCCAGGGCCAGCATTATCTCAAAATCCTTGTCGCAGGAGGAGATCTCCAGAATACGCCTGCCCATCCTGCCGCAGACCCCCGAAACACCAAGTTTTATCATCTTCGGTTCCTTTCGGTATAATTTCTATTATGAACTATTCCTTCAATAAACCGTAATCCTTTAACGACGCCCGCAGTCTGCCGGCGTTATCCTTCGACATGGAGGTCAAAGGCAGCCTCAAATCCGCCTCGCACATGCCGAGCATACCCATCGCCGTTTTTACCGGGATAGGGTTGGTTTCCAGGAACAGCGACTTGATCAACGACAGCAGGCGGTAATGCAGTCTGCGCGCCTCGGCGGTTTTGCCGCTGACATAATTATCTATCAGGCCGGCGACGTCGGCCGGCACGATATTAGCGGCAACGGAGATCACGCCGGTACCGCCGATAGAAAGTACCGGCAAAGTCAGGCTGTCGTCCCCCGAGATAAGATCGAAGTCCTCTCCGCAGAGAGCTTTGACGCGTGACATCTGGTCCAGGCTGCCGGAGGCCTCTTTGACGCCTACGACGTTTTTGCAGTCGGCGGCCAGCCGGGCGATCGTCTCCGGCTCGATGTTGACCCCGGTGCGGGAAGCTATGTTATAAAGTATAACCGGTATCCCGGCGGCGTCGGCGACCGCCTTGAAGTGTTCGTAAAGGCCCTTCTGGGTCGGCCGATTATAATATGGGGAGACCTGAAGAGAGGCGTCGGCCCCGGCCTTCGCGGCGTCTACCGTCAATTGTATGGCTTCTTGCGTGGAATTTGAGCCGGTACCGGCAATCACCGGAACACGACCGGCGGACTGCTCAACCGATATCTCTATCACCCTTTCGTGCTCGCGCACGGAAAGAGTGGCGGATTCGCCCGTGGTCCCGCAGGGGACGATGCCGGAGGTCCCGTTCTCAATCTGAAAATCTATCAGAGACCGCAGCCGCTTCTCATCCACCTTGCCGTTCTTGAAAGGGGTAACCAGGGCGACAATGGAACCGCTAAACATAATAAACTCCTTTGTAGACGATTTTGGCCCCGCCTTCCAACCAGACGTCGCTGAAAGAACAGTCCTTTTTTTTGTCGAAATACACTCTGAGGGTTTCGCCGCTGCGGGTCAACACTCTGAAAACGGCATTACCTTCCGGCATACCGAGATGACAGGATGCCGACAAAACGGCGGCAGTAGAACCTGTCCCGCACGCGAGCGTTTCCCCTTCCACCCCTCTTTCGTACGTCCTGACCTTTAGTGCCTCAGGCCCGGTTATCTCCGCGAAATCGACGTTGACCCCGGCAGGAGAGAACACCTTATGATAACGGATCATTCGTCCGAGCGCGTCCACGTCGATGGAATCGAGTCCCTGCACAAAGACCACTGCGTGCGGCACCCCGGTATTGACGAAATAAGCTTTTAAGGCCCGGCCGCCGAGCGGCAGATCCACCCCCCCGCGGAACCCTTTGGGGGCGGTAAGCCGGATACGAACGCATCCTCCGTCAACACGGCAGGATACAAGGCCGGCTTTCGTGTGAAGGTCCACCGTTTTTCTCCCTGAGAACAAGGCTGCGCAGCGCGCCCCGTTGCCGCACATCTCCGCTTCCGAGCCGTCGGAGTTGAATATCCTCATTCTCATCCCGCCGGAAACCGTCTCCGCGAGCAAAAGCATCCCGTCCGCCCCGGCCCCGAATTTTCTGTCGCAGATCATACGGGCCAATACGGACAGACTCCTGCATCCGGCCGCGAGCGAACGCTCTTTCAGGATGACGAAGTCGTTGCCGGAGGCGGCCATCTTCACGAATGCAATCGTTCTCCCGGAGGGTTTCATTTTTTCTGCCATTGGAATCTCCGCATTATTCTATCCAGGTCCTCCATATATCTATTCAGCTCTTCCCTCACCTCTCCGTAGCAGGAAAGATTAAATATCACCGAACTCGGCGCCCCCACGTCGCAAATCACGAAAAAATTGACCTTCCCGGGCGGACACTTTTCGTAGAAATAGGCTTCACAAGGGTACGCCGAAGAAGAAACATAGACGGCATCTTTGTGAAAATCGTCCAGAGAGCATTCCCCGTAGTTAAAATACTGTTTTTTGATCAGCTTGGCTATCTCTTCCGCTTTCAGTCCGGCGCTGTTGTCGAAAGGTATTATCTTTATCCAGGCGTCCTCTTTTATATGCTTTCCATACCAGCTGCCGTCCACGGCGTCGGAAGGGGCGCCCTCCGGAGCCCAGGCCGGCGGCATCTCGAACATATAGACCGCCGGAAACGGTAAATTGACTGTAACAAACCTCATTATCCCGTCGCCGTGTTTGATAAATTTCTGCGTTTCCGCTGCGGCATCCCGGAGATATAACGCAGAGAAGAACACAACCGCGGTAAAGAAACATATAATCCCCGGCTTCCCGCTTTGTCTGCCGGCCGTTTTAAACAACGATCTCATTACGCACCAGATCCGCATAATCTTCCCTCCGCCTGATCAATACAGCGTGGTTTCCCCTCACCATAATCTCCGCGGCCCTCGGTCGGGAGTTGTAATTGGAAGACATACTGAAGCCGTAGGCTCCGGCGCTCATCACCGCCAGGCAATCCCCCTGTTTAAAGCGCGGCAGTTCCCTGTCTTTGGCCAGAAAATCCCCGCTCTCGCAGATGGGGCCTACAACGTCCGCTCTTTCCAACCCGCCGCGCATACTCTTCAGCGGTTCGATGCGGTGAAAAGCCCCGTATAAAGCCGGCCTTATTAGATCGTTCATGCCGGCGTCAACGATGATGAATTTCTTCAACGGCGTCCTCTTGACGTAAATGACCCTGGAAACCAGTATGCCGGCGTTGCCGCAGATAAACCTGCCCGGTTCCATAATTATCTTGAAACCGCTCTTCTTCAGCACCGGGAGCACCTTGCGGGAGAAAGCGAGAGCGGTCTGCGGATTCTCTCTGTCGTATATGATCCCCAGGCCGCCGCCGATATTCAGGTAACGGATATCCGCGTCCGCAGAAAGGCTGCGCGCGAAACCGGCCACCTTGTTTATGGCGGCAAGGAACGGTTCTCCTTCGGTTATCTGCGAACCTATGTGCATATGTAAGCCGCAGATATCAAGCGAGCGGTATTTCGCCCTCAAACGTATTATCCTGGCGGCGTTATCCAGGTCTATGCCGAACTTATTGGTGATCTTGCCGGTAGTTATAAATTTATGGGTCTTCGCCTCAACGTCCGGATTGATACGCAGGGCTATCTTCACCCGCCTGCCGTATTTGCGGGCGATAAGGCCGATCCTCTCCATCTCCGGCTCCGACTCTACGTTGAAGAACAGTATTTTCCCGGCTACCGCCTCTTCTATCTCCCTGTCCGTCTTGCCAACCGAAGCGTAAACTATTTTCTCCGGCGGACAACCGCTCTTCAAGGCCCTGAACAATTCGCCGCCGGAGACTATATCCAAGCCGGCCCCCTCTTGCACCAGGGTCTTCAGTATGGCCAGATTGGAATTCGCCTTCACGGAATAACATATCAACGGGTCTATTTCCCGGAAAGCGTCCTTGAGTTTCAGGAAATGCCCGGTCAGGGTATTGCGGCTGTATACGAAAAGCGGGGTGCCGAACTCAGAGACCGCCTTTTCAAGGTCCACCCCCTCACAATATAACCTTCCGTTCCTGCGGACAAAATCGTGCATCTCTATCTTTCTTTCCTGTGCTTAAAGTTCGACGGACGGAGGCTTCAGCCCGGCCGGTTTAACGCCGCTTTTCTTCTTTTCCGGAGCGCGTTTTCCGCCTCCCGCCGCGTAAAACGGGTCCATCACGCGCTTGATGTCCGCGGCGTTAAACGCCGGATGCAGACGCCGCAACTCGGCGTCCGTCATATCTTCTATCTTTTTTTCGGAGGATTCCGCCGCCTTTATCAGCGAGCCCGCGGCATCGTGCGCCTTTTTAAAAGGCACCTTTTTCTCCCTCACCATCCACTCCGCGAGCTCGGTCGCGTAAAAAGTCCTGTCCGAAAGCGCCGCCTTCACCGCCCCGGCGTTAACTTTCACACCGGGCAGGAACCGGCAGAGAAGCGACAACTCGCTTTTCATAGTCTCCACGGCAGAGAACAAAGGTTCTTTGTCCAGCTGCATGTCGCGGTTGTAACTTAACGGCAAACCCTTCATCAGGGTAAGCAACCAGATCAATCCGCCGTAGACCCGGCCGGTGTTCCCGCGCACCAATTCCAGGAGATCAGGGTTTTTTTTATGCGGCATAAGCGAAGAGCCGGTACAGAACTCTTCCGGCAGGCTCAGGAAAGAATATTCGCTCCCGGAATATAGAATAAAGTCCTCGGCAAGGCGCGAGAGATGCATCTGTATGATGGAAAGCACGGAAAGCAATTCGATTATATAATCCCTGTCGCTGACGTGGTCCACGCTGTTTTCCGCCGGAACCACCTTGGACCTGTCCCCGGAGACCGCCGCTTTCACCGCCTTGGCGTACGCATCCCTGCCGAGCGAGGTGCCGGCAAGGGCTCCGGCTCCGATGCCGACGCGCAACCGGCCGTAATAATCTCCGAGCCTCTGCCTGTCGCGGCCGAACATGGAACGAAAAGCGTCGAGATAAAGTTCAAAAGTGATCGCCTGGGCCCTGCGAGCGTGAGTATAACCGAGAAAGATTACGCCGCGGTTTCTGCCGGAAAGCTTTTTCAGGGAACCGTCCAGGGCGTTCATCAATCCGGCTATATCTGCGCATTCTTTCAGACAATACCACTTTTCGTCGAACGCCACCTGGTCGTTGCGAGAACGAAAAGTATGAAGTTTCAGGGCGGCCTTGCCGGCTTCTTTTTCCACCTGCCCATGGATATAGCTGTGAATGTCCTCCGCCGCCCCTTTTTCCCGAAGGATGAAACCCGGCCCTTCATTGCGGACGCGTTTCAGGAGGCGGCGCAGCGCTTTTCCCAGCGCCGCGTATTCGCGGCCGTTCAACAGCCCGGCTTCACGCAAGGCGGCGATGTGAATCAAAGAATGGGAGATGTCGAATTCGGCCAGTCTGAAATCATAATCCAGCGATTTCTGAAAATCGAAGAACTCCCGGTCCGTCCGGCCGGAAAACCTTCCGCCCCACAACTTTCCAGCGCCGTAATTTTTCATACCGCCCTTCCCCGTTTCTTCGCCCCCTTGTAGGGCATGGCCCAGAGTTTAATAAAACCTTCCGCCAGTTTCTGATCGAACTTGTCGTCGCGGCCGTAAGTGCTCAGCTCTTTTTTGTAAAGGCCGTAAGGAGACCTCCGCCCTACTGCCGTGCAGTTCCCCCGGAAAAGTTTAAGCCGCACGGTCCCGGTGACTTTCTCCTGCGTGGAATCCACGAATCGGCCGAGCGCTTCCCGCAGAGGCGAATACCAGAGGCCGTTATAGATCAACTCGGAATATTTAAGCGCAATACCCTCTTTAAAATGCGCCAGCTCACGGTCGAAAACAAGACACTCCAGTTCTTTATGCGCCAGGTGCAGAATAGTCCCTCCGGGGGCTTCGTATATCTCGCGCGATTTAATCCCTACCAGCCTGTTCTCAACCATATCGTAACGGCCCACGCCGTGTTTGCCGCCGATCTCGTTAAGACTCTGGATCAGGGCGTCCAGCGGCATTCTCCTGCCGTCTATCGCGCACGGCGCTCCTTTCTCGAAAGAAACCTCGATATATTTAGGCGTGGAGGGCGCGGCGGACGGGCTGCGCGTGATCATATAGGCGTCCTCGGGCGGTTCCTGTTCCAGGTCCTCCAGTATCCCCGCTTCTATGCTGATGCCCCAAATGTTCCTGTCTATACTGTAAGGTTTCTTCTTGGTCACATCTATGGGAATGCCGAATTTACCGGCATACTCTATCTCTTCTTCCCGCGAGTTGAATTCCCAGTCCCTCACAGGCGCGATTATCTCCAGTCCGGGCTCCAGGATGCTCGCGGTCACCTCGATCCTCACCTGGTCGTTACCTTTTCCCGTGCATCCGTGCGCCACGGCCGAAGCCTTCTCCTTACGGGCTATATCCACCAGGTATTTGGCGATCAGCGGACGACTCAGCGCAGTAGCCAGCAGGTACTTACCTTCGTAGACCGCGCCGGCTTTGAGCGCCGGTATGATAAAATCGTTTATGAACTCCCGGCGCAGGTCTTTTATGTAAACCTTACATGCCCCGGCAACCAGAGCTCTTTTATTTATCAGGTCGAAATCCTCTCCCTTTCCCAACCCCTGGCCGAGATCTGCCACAAAACAGATGACTTCGTACCCCCGCTCCTTCAGCCAGCGGACTATACAGGAAGTATCCAACCCGCCGGAATACGCCAAAACCACTTTTTTCATCTTATTCTCCGTCTCGTGGAGCCCGCGGCTCCTATTTTCCGGCGAAGCCGATGCTTAGCCGGTACACAGCGCATATTCGGCTGCCTGCTTATTCAGACGACCTCCCCGGGGTTAAAACCCGGGGATTTCCGGGCGAGGGGATTGAATTGGCCGGCCGGAGATCAACTCCTGCCGCGTCCGCCCAGAAACTTCATCAATACAGCCTTCTGCACGTGCATTCTGTTCTCGGCCTCGTCGAAAACAACCGAATGCCTTCCGTCAAGCACTTCATCCGTTATTTCTTCACCGCGGTGCGCAGGCAGGCAATGCATCACGAGCGCGTCTTTCTTTGCCAAGGCCAGAAGCCTGCCGTTGACCTGGAATCCCTTGAACGCCTTCTTTCTTTTAACCGTTTCCTTCTCCTGCCCCATGCTGGCCCAGACATCCGTGTAAATGACGTCCGCTCCCGCGGCGGCTTTGAAAGGATCCCTGAAAAGCTCTATGCTGCTGCCGCGCGAGGCAGCCAGTTCCGAGGCCTCGGAGACGAGTTTCCTGTCCGGTTCGTAACCGTGAGGCGCGGCGATACGCATATTGATCCCCAGTTTTGCGCAGACGTAAATAAGGGAATTGCAAACGTTATTGCCGTCCCCCACGTAAACGAACGTAGTCTTATCCATTTCCCTGCCTTTCTCGATCACGGTATAGATATCGGCCAGCGCCTGGCAGGGGTGGGAGAAATCCGAGAGCCCGTTTATAATGGGTACGGAGGAGTATTCGGCCATTTCCAGGACATTGTTGTGCGCGAAAGTCCTCAGGACTATCCCGTCCACGTAACGGGAAAGCGTCCTGGCGACGTCCCGGTACGCCTCTCTTACTCCCAGTTTTATCTCGTCGGGTCCGAGATAAATACCGTGCCCACCCAGCTGACACATCCCGACCTCGAAAGAGACCCTTGTCCTGTTGGAAGGTTTCTGGAAAAGCAGGGCGAGCGTCTTGCCGGAAAGCGAACGCGAATACCCGGAGGGATTTTTCTTCAATTTGCCGGCCAGCGCGAATATGCTCTTGATCTCGTCTGCCGTAAGATCGTTTATGGAAATAAGATCTTTCTTCACTATCCGTTCCTCCCTGCCAGCCCTGCCGGCGTTCCGTTATTGAAACTCCCCGGGCCGGCCCTTCGACAGACCTTGACAGTGAGCCCGTCTGACCGTCCAGGACAGGCACCCGGGGTTTATTTATCGAATACCTCCGGTTTGAAAACCGGGGATTTCTCAGCGAGGGGATTAAACGCGGGCGAAGGCGCCGGACAAGATGCCCGCGGCCTTGTTTATCTGCCCCCTGGTAACGTTCAATGCCGGCATAATACGCAGCACTCTTTCATGCGTACAGTTTATCAAAAGCCTTTTCTCCCTGCAATATTCAACCACTCCGTCGCCGGCAACGGCAAGTTCAATGCCGAGCATCAGCCCCATGCCCCGCACGTCTTTTATGACCGGATACTTTTCCTTTAAAGCGTAGAGGCGCTGTTTCAGGTATTCCCCCATTTCTACCGCGTTCTCCAGCAGTTTTTCCCTGCGTATCGCTCTCAACACGGCCAGCGCGGCCTTGCAAATCACCGGTCCGCCGCCGAAAGTGGAGGCGTGCATACCCGGCCCCAGCACGTCTGCAAATTCCTTCCTAACCGCCATCAGCCCGATCGGCAGCCCGCCTCCCAATGCCTTGGCCGCGGTAAGCACATCAGGCATAACGCCGTAATTCTGGTAACAAAACATCTTTCCGGTCCGGCCTATCCCCGTCTGCACTTCGTCCACGATAAGCAGCAGCTTTTTACGGTCGCAAAGCTCCCTCAGAGAAGCGGCAAATTCCTTTGTCGCGACATTAATACCGCCTTCCCCCTGTATGAGCTCCAGCATCACCGCCGCCGTCTCCGGGCCGGCGGCTTTCTCCACCGCCGAGATGTCGTTGAAAGGCACGCTCGTAAAACCTTCAAGCATCGGTCCGAAACCGCGCTGGTACTTTTCCTGGCCTGTAGCGGCAAGCGCCCCCATGGTCCTGCCGTGGAAAGCGTTCTCAAAAGTAATTATCCCGTACCTTCCCTTACCGAACTTCCTGGCCAGCTTTATCGCAGCCTCGTTCGCCTCCGCCCCGGAATTACAGAAAAAATAAGACGCCGGGAAGGTGTAAAAAGACAGTTCTCCGGCGAGTTGGGCCTGACAGACGTTATAATATGAATTCGGCACGAATATCAGGCGCGAGATCTGGTCCCTGACGGCCGACATCACCTTGGGATGACAATGCCCGATGTTGTTCACGCCCCAGCCGGGAAAGAAATCCAGAAAAACCCTATTGTGAATATCCCAGAGCCTGCTCCCCTTGCCTTTGACGAAAACCAGAGGTATCTTGC
Organism: Candidatus Omnitrophota bacterium; assembly: GCA_011620275.1. Classification (GTDB taxonomy): domain Bacteria; phylum Omnitrophota; class Gorgyraeia; order Gygaellales; family Profunditerraquicolaceae; genus Undivivens. The sequence goes on along the minus strand of WOZK01000013.1, from coordinate 4,021 downwards.
GGTAAGTGGAAAGTATGTGCTCTTCGTATTCCCCGAATATCTCTTCTTTTTTCATCGTCTCCGAGAAAGATTAGTGGAGCCCGCGGCTCCTATTTTCCGGCGAAGCCGATGCTTAGCCGGTACACAGCGCATATTCGGCTGCCTGCTTATTCAGGCGACCTCCCCGGGGTTAAAACCCGGGGAGGTCCGGGCGAGGGGATTAATGATTTATCTCCGTCCCCACGCCCTGATCGGTGAATATCTCCAGCAGCAGGCCGTGCGGGATTCTGGCGTCTATTATGTGCGTCTTCTTCACTCCGGAGACAAGCGCTTCGATACAGGCGTCCACCTTGGGGATCATGCCCTGCTGTATTACCCTATCGCGCATAAGCTCGCGGGCTTCCTTGATATTGATCGCGGAAATGAAAGAAGCCGGGTCGTCAGGATTCCTCATTATACCTTGGACGTTCGTCAACAGCACCAGTTTTTCCGCCCCCAGAGCGACGGCGATATGAGAAGCCGCTTCGTCGGCATTGACGTTATATCCTTTGCCGTCTGGACCCAGGCCCATCGGCAGGACGACCACCACCTTGTGCTTCTCCAGTTCCGAGGAAATTACCCCCTGGTCTATGCGCACGATATCTCCGACATAACCGAGGTCTATCTGAGCTTTCTTCTTCTCGGTGAATATTATACCGTCGGAACGCCCGTTCAGTCCTACCACCCTGCCGCCGATATCCGACATCTCCTCCACGATAAGCTCGTTAAGTTTCTGCAGTTCCTCCTCCACCACGGACAATGTCTCCTCGTCGGTAACCCGCATACCGTCCACGAACTCCGTCTTTTTTCCGGCGCTGCGCATTCTGTCGCTTATGTTCGGGCCGCCGCCGTGCACGAGCACCGGCCTCAATCCCATAAAACTTAGAAAAACAATGTCCTCGATCACCCCTTTACGTATCTTCTCTTCACCGAGGATACTACCCCCGTATTTGATCACCACCGGCTTATTGTGGAAACGTTTTATATACGGCAGCGCCTCTATCAACACATCCGCTTTCTTTATAGCTTCTTCCATTTTCCCACGCCTCGCTTGCTGCTAACTGTATTCCGCGTTTATCTTTATGTATTCCGGCGTCAGATCGGAGGTATAGACCACGGCCTTGCCGCGGCCCGCGCCGAGATGTACATACACGTCGACGTCTCTGCGTTTGAGAGACCCCGCTTTCAACCTGATTTTACCCGGGTCAAGCTTTATACCGCTGGCTCCCAGCGCGGCGATAATCCTGCCGAAATTCCTGTTTTCCCCGTATACCGCCGTCTTGAACAGATTCGAATTCGCAACCGCCAGCGCTCCGGTTCTGGCCTGGCGGTCGTTCAACGCCCCTTCAACGCTGATACGAATAAACTTGCTTGCCCCTTCCCCATCCCTGACTATCATCAACGCCAGTTCCCGGCAGACGGCCTCCAGGGCCGAACAAAAAGAAAAATAATCCTTCCCGCCCGAAATCTTCCCCGCCCCGCAGGCGCCGTTCGCAAGCAGAATGACATTATCGTTGGTGCTCATGCACCCGTCCACCGTGATACAATTGAAGGTTGGAGCGACCGCCTTCTTTAAAGCGGCTTTCAGCGGACCCGGGCCCAGCGCGGCGTCGGTAAAGATGAAACAAAGCATCGTGGCCATATCCGGGGCGATCATGCCCGCGCCTTTAGCCACTCCGCAGACTGAGGCCTTTCTGCCGGACACGCTGAAAAAAGCCGTGGCCCCTTTAGAGAAGGTATCCGTGGTCATTATGGCCTTTTGCGCCCTTTGAATTCCTGAAGCGGACAATGAAGAAATAAGGCCGGGGACGGCAGCTCCCATCGCCCTGGACGGCATGCGCCTGCCGATTATTCCCGTGGAAGCGGCCAGGACCTGCCGAACGTCTATGGAAAGTCCGGCGGCAACGCGCCGGCAAAGATACAGTGCGTCCTCGAGACCTTCTTGCCCGGTATAACAATTAGCGTTGCCGCTGTTGGCGATGACGGCCCGGAAACTGCGGCTTGCGCGCAAATTCCGCATATTGACCGTCAAAGGAGCGGCCTTCACAAGATTTTTGGTAAATACCGCCGCTGCGGTCGCCGGAAGATCGGAATAAAAAAGCGCCAGGTCATCAGCGAGAGATTTCTTCAACCCGCACGAAGCTCCCGAAGCCTTGAAACCGCCGGGAAGAACAGCGCGCCTTATGAAACCGTTCATATCTAAAGCAGCCCTTCTTTCTCGGGAAACCCACACATTATATTCATATTCTGCACGGCCTGGCCGGCAGCGCCTTTTACCAGATTATCTATTGCGGAGATAACGATAATCCTGTCCGCCTCTTCCTTTATGCCTATATCGCAGAAATTGGTTCCGCGCACATCTTTCAACCGGGGGAACGAGCCTTCTTCCTTAAGCCGGATGAACGGTTCCGTCTCGTAGAAATTTGCGAAAAGCCTGCGGACGGTCCCCGGGATACCGCGTTTTCTTCCGGAAACAGGCTTTTTGAAACAATAAACCGTCTCCAGAATACCTCTTTCCACCGGTAATAAATGCGGGACGAACGTCACGTCTACCGTATGCTCGGAAAGACGGGAAAGCACCTGGTTGATCTCCGGGATATGCTGATGCGTGTTGACCTTGTAAGCCTTGAAATCGCCGTTGACCTCGCAAAAAGAGAATTCCTGCACGAGCTTGCGCCCTGCGCCGCTTGCCCCCGACTTTGCGTCGACCACCAGGGTATCTTCCCGGATAATGCCGCAGGCGACCAGCGGAGCCAAAGCCAGTATGGCCGCCGTGGGATAACAACCGGGGTTGGCAACGAGTTTCGCCCGTTTAATACTGAAACGGTAAAGTTCCGGCAGTCCGTAGACCGCTTTCTTGATGTTGGAGGTATCTTTATGAGAGACCCCGTAGAATTTTTCATAAACACGATAATCTTTAAACCTGTAGTCGCCGCTAAGGTCTACAACTCGCTTGCCCCGGCTAAGCAGAAAAGGGACGTAATTCATCGATATCGTGTGCGGCAGAGCGAGAAAAACGAGATCGCAGACCGAGGCAATCTCTTTGGCCAGCGGCGCGCAGAAAACCGTATCCAGCCGGTTAGAGAATTGCGGGAAGACCTCGCCGACCGCGCGTGTTTTGTATGTCTGAGAAAACAACCCGCTAATGCGGACACGGGGATGTTTTAAAAGCAATTCTATAAGGATCTCTCCGGTATAACCGGAAGCTCCGACTACACCCACATTCAACATCTCATCCGCCCTTCCTCGAAAAGAAACTTTATACACTACAGTAGTGAGACTACATAATGTTTAATTATACCGTTACCCCGGTTAAAATCAAGTTTTTTATCGTCGGCGGCCGGCAAAATCCGCCGCAACTTCGCCGCTTTTGTTCCGCTTCAATTAAAAACCCGCTTCCCTTTTCAAGGGAAGCGGGCAAGATTACCGCCTGATTTAAGGACCTATTTACCTCTTGGTCCACTGGAAACGTTTACGCGCCCCCTTCTGTCCGGCCTTCTTTCTTTCCTTCATCCTGGGATCCCTGGTAAGAAAACCCTGCCTGCGCAAGAGCTCTTTCGTGTCCGGATCAGACTGTACCAGGGCCCTGGAAATACCATGGCGCAAAGCCCCGGCCTGCCCGGTCAGCCCGCCGCCCCGTATATTTGCCACTATATCGTACTTGGTGGAAACACCAAGTACTACCAGCGGCTGCTTGGCGAGGATCCTGTCGGTCTCTCTTATGAAGTAAACGTCAAAAGGCCTTTTGTTCACCGTAATAACCCCGCTGCCGGGCAATAACTGTACCCTGGCTATAGCTTCTTTACGTCTTCCCACAGAAATGAATTTTGTCACATTGTCCATATTCTTCCAAACCCTTCCGTTTTTCTCTGCCGGCCTCCGCGGCCGCTGTTCAATGAAACCCTAAGTAATCCTTAGGTAAACTAAAAACAAGTCTGCTCCGTATTTTCGCACAAGCGAATACCGAACCTTCCGATTGGTTCGGGTATCGCACAAGCGAATA
>WOZK01000036.1 GCA_011620275.1 Candidatus Omnitrophota bacterium | reverse complement strand
GAGCGGAGCGAAAGGTCGCAAGGAATTCTCGCAAGAGAATTCCAGTATTTGCGAGAGTATTTTCCTAACGGTAGTTTCTATAGATTCGGGGCCCATAGCTCAGTGGTTAGAGCAGGTGACTCATAATCACTTGGTCCGGGGTTCGAATCCCTGTGGGCCCATACTTCACCGGTTTACCGGTGAAGTATGGAGCAATCGTGCATTAGAAATTAGATCAGTACTTTGTTGCGTGTCAAAAAACGGCTAAATTTAATGGTTTTATCGTCGAGAAGATGCGTTGAACTAACATGAAATCAAAGATAATCAACGCATTGAAATACGCACAACGCTTCCAATGACAATGTGTTACAATAAGATGGCTTTTGGAAAGTAAGCACAAAGAAAATAAATTTTAACAAAGTACTATTAGATGAAGGATAAAAGCTCAATTGCGGTCTAAATTCTATTTTTTAATGTTCAGGAGTATTAGTTTTCGGGCGATTAGCTCAGTTGGTTAGAGCGTTGCGTTCACATCGCAAAGGTCACAGGTCCGAGTCCTGTATCGCCCAGTTATACTTCGACGGCTCAAGAAACCGTGCCTTCCCGGGAGGGGATAATTTTTCCCGCCCAGTTTAACCTGGGAATGACACAGGTATGCCTCGGGAAGGTCGCCTGAATAAGCAGACAGTCGAATATACGCTGTGTATCGGCTTCCTCGGACAAGGCAGCATCGGGTGCCTGTTCTGAGAAGCGCGTCAGACTCACTGCCTAGGTTTGTCGAAGGATTAACCCGAGGGGGTCCCACTACCAACTACGGGTGCTTTCAAGACGGAAGAGGAAAGAAGCGAGGGCGGAGGAAAGATGAGGGAAAATATCGGTCATCTTTTCCCCTTTATGTCTTTCATTCTTGTTATAATAAAGCAGGTATTGACCCTGTAACGATGGGTACAGGAAGACAGGAGTTATGAATACGGATTTAAAAACTCAGCTTCGGCATCTGCTTGAGTTGCAGCAGATAGATATCCAGATTTACGATTTGCGAAGAATCAAGGAAGAGAAGCCTGCGAAGATAGCCGAATTGGAAGCCGTCTTTGAAGCCAAGCGGGGCGCGCTCGCCGGGCTGGAGAAAGCGGCCCTTGATCTGCAGAAGCAGAAAAAAGACCGGGAAGGAGCGTTGGCGGTCAAGGAAGAAAACATTCAAAAACTTCAGGGACAGCTTTATCAGCTCAAGACTAACAAAGAATATCATACGATGCAACAGCAGATCGAGGACGCTAAGGCCGACAAGTCGGTCATAGAGGATAAGATTCTCGAAATGATGGAGTGCATCGACGCCTCCCGCGCGGATGTCGAGAAAGAGAAAGCGCGCTTGACAGAAGAAGAGAAGGTTTTTACCGAGGAGAAGAAGGCGCTCCAGGCGGAAATCAGGGAAATAGACGATAAACTTGCCTGCCTGGAGACCCGGAGAAAACAGGCAACTCCTCTTATAAAACCGGAAGTGCTGGCGCAATATGACAGGATATTGAAAATACGAGGCGGTTTGGCTATAGTCCCGGTTCAGGGGACTTCCTGCGGCGGATGCCACATGTTCGTGCCTCCGCAGGTGATAAATATGATCAGCATGTATGATACGCTGGTGACCTGTGAAATGTGCAACAGGATCCTTTATCTTGATGACTGTAGCGCGGGAACTTGAGATATACATAGACGGAGCTTCCAAAGGCAACCCCGGGCCTGCCGGCATCGGCGTCATAATACTCAGCTCCGGACAGGTCGTACGCAATATCTCGGTTTACTTGGGGCGCGCCACCAACAATCACGCGGAATACACCGCTTTAATTCACGCCTTGCAGGAAGCCCTTCTTCTCAAGGCGGAAAAAGTGGTGGTAAACACGGACAGTGAACTGGTTTGCCGGCAGATCAACGGCATTTATAAAGTAAGGAACGCGGAGATTATGGCGCTTTACTTGCAGGCGAAACGTTTGTTTCCCGCTTTTAAAGAGATTTCAGTTAAACATATCCCGCGCGAAAAGAATAAAGGCGCGGATAAACTGGCAAACCATGCGGTTCAGCAGGCTATGAATGCGGGATAGATAGAAAGCGGCTGCCCGCCGGTTACCTCCGGCGGGAGGAAAGTCCGGGCTCCCGTGGGTAACGTAGTGGGTAACGCCCATCCCGGTCCTTGAACGGACCGGAGGAATCCCCGTAAGGGGACCCGCCTTAATCAGCGGGAGAGCTACAGAGACGAGTTTCCCGGAGCGATCCGGGAAGGTGAAACGCCGCAATCTCTACGTGGAGCAAGGCCGAATAGGAGATGAGGGATTACCCGTCCCGCTATCAATCTCGGGTAGGCTGCTCGATTGCGATGGCAACATCGCAGGTTCAGAGGAATCGCCGCTTGGCGAAGGATAGAACCTTCGCCAGACAGAACCCGGCTTATTCTATCTATCCCGGTTTTTTGTTAAGGGGTTAATCCCTTTTTAAATAGGCATCCCGCAGGCGCGGGATTATAACTGCTCGCTAAGAGCATGTGTAGAGCATTTATCAGTATTAACACTTTGCCTTTATAAGAATTGGGCAAGTGGTTGTTTGCGCGAAGGAGGCAGTGAAATGTCGGGACATTCAAAATGGGCAGGTATCAAACATAAGAAAGCCGCCCTGGACGCTAAAAAAGGCAAGATCTATACGAAGATAATAAAGGAGTTGACGGTTGCGGCCAGGGAAGGCGGCGGCAATCCGGAAACTAATTTTAAATTACGCGCGGTCATGATGAAGGCGAAGGAAGCCAACATGCCCAGCGATAACGTCAAGATGGCGATTAAAAGAGGGACCGGAGAACTGCCGGGTGTTTCATACGAGAACGTTATATATGAGGGATACGGTCCCGGAGGCGTGGCTATGATGGTGGAAGCCCTTACCGACAACAAAAACAGGACCACCGCCGAGGTGCGCAATATAATGTCCAAAAAAAACGCGAATATGGCCGGGGCCGGTTCCGTAAGCTGGATATTCGCAAAGAAAGGTTATATTCTTGTCGAGAAGAGCCAGGCCAACGAAGAGGACCTGATGAATATAGCGCTTGAGGCCGGGGCGGAAGACTTCAAATCCGATGACGACGCCAATTACGAGGTCACCACCGCTCCGCAGGACCTGGAGAAAGTGAAACAGGCGCTCCAGGCTAAGAACATTCAGATGCAGTCGGCGGACCTCACCATGATTCCCTCGTCGACCGTCAAGGTAAACGAGAGCGACGCCAGGCAGCTTTTGTCGCTGATAGAATCGCTGGAAGACCACGACGACGTGCAGAACGTCTATGCCAATTTCGACATCCCCGATGATCTGATGGCCAAGATCGCCGAAAGTGAGAACTGATATTCCGCGCAGTCCTATGAGGATACTGGGTATCGATCCCGCTCTATCGATTACCGGATACGGTTTGATAGAAGTTTCCGGGACTTCTTTCCGTGTTCTGGAAGCCGGGATTATTGAAACCGCTCAGAAGGAAGACCTACCGGCCAGGCTCGGAAAGATATACGTTGCGGTCGGGTCGATACTGGAAGAGTTCCGCCCGGGAGCGGCGGTACTGGAGAAGATTTATTCTCATTACGCCCATCCCGCCACTTCCTGCGTACTCGGTCACGCGCGCGGCGTTATATGCCTGGCCTGTTCGACCGCCGGCATAAGCATGGCGGAATACGCCGCGACCAGAATAAAAAAAGCCATCGTCGGTAAAGGGCTTGCTTCCAAACAGCAGGTGCAGAGAATGGTGGTCGATCTGCTCGGGCTGAAGGAAACCCCCGCCTACATGGACATCACCGACGCTCTGGCCCTGGCCATAGGCCATTATTTCATCGGTAAGTCTAAAATATGATAGTAGGTATCTGCGGAAAGATCGTCCAGAAGAACGTCAATTCCCTTGTCATAGAATCGCATGGCCTGTTATACGAGGTGTTTGTCCCTGCATCAGTTATGTCCAGGCTGCGGAGCAGCGCGCCGGACGGCTCGGAGCTTAACCTGATCACGTATCATTTCCACCACGTGGAGCCGTCGCGCAGCACCCCGGTCCTGTTCGGGTTTCTTAACGAAATAGAAAAGGAATTCTTCCAGGTTTTTATCACGGTCTCGGGCATCGGTCCGCGCGCCGCTTTACGGGCGCTTAACCAGCCGATTCCTTGCATAGCCAAGGCGATAGACGCCGGGGACGTTAATTTTCTAAAGACCCTCCCCGGGATCGGTCAGCAGCGCGCCAGGGAGATCGTGGCCAAGCTGCAGAATAAAGTCGGCAAGTTCTGTCTGATGCAGGAGGACGGAGATAGGGCCGCCGTTCCCTTGACTTCCGCCGGCGCGGATATAGAAGAAGAGGCGACAGAGATACTCTGCAGGCTGGAATATAAAAAAGCGGAGGCCGCCGCGATGATAAAGAAAGCTTTGGGGAGGCTGCCGAGTCCCGGCAGTACCGAAGAGTTGTTGAACGAAGTATATAAGCAGACCCAATCGGTCAAACCGTGATGTATCACATACAGCCGGCGGCCGGGCTTCCCAGTTGTCGGGTATCTCCGGGAAGGAACCCCAGCCGCGGCATAGAGAAGAACGATTATGCCGGATAATATTACAGCAGTAGTCGAAGCCCTGTTATTTGCCGCTGAACAACCGGTAAGCTTGGAGCAGCTGCGTTCGCTTGTCCCAGGTTCCGATACGGCGATGTTGAGAGAAGCCGTAACGCGGCTTAAACAGGAATATGAAACCGGAGGCAGGGGGGTGCGCGTGGACGAAGTCGCCGGCGGGTACAGGATGACCACGGCGCCGGAACTTTCCGGCTTCGTACGCAGGCTCTACCGCCAGAGAAGGAGCGATAAACTTTCCCGTCCGGCAATGGAAACACTGGCCATAATAGCTTATAAACAGCCGGTAACCAGGCAGGAGGTACAGTCTCTGCGCAGCGTTAACATCGACGGGGTAATGAAGAACCTGCTGGAAAAGAACCTGATCAGGATAAGCGGGAAGAAAGACGCTCCGGGCCGTCCGTTCGTTTTCGGGACTACCAGGCAGTTTCTGGAATATTTCGGTTTGAATTCAATAGAGGAAATGCCCAAACTTGACAGCATCGAAGTCGGGGCAGCCGCTCTTGCCGTTATGCAGCAGTCGGCAGAGGAGAAGGATAAGAAGGAGGACGGCAATGAACCTGAACAGCCTGCGGTCGCAGATTGACAGCCTTGACAGAAAATTGATAGAACTGCTTAACCGGCGGGCCTGCGTCAGCAGCCAGATCTCCCGTTTGAAACGCAGCAATGGGAAAAGCCTGTATTCTCCCGACCGGGAGAGCGAGGTCTTGCGCAGGATCGCGTCCGTCAACAAGGGGCCGTTGAGCAATAAAGCCTTGGAAGCGGTTTACAGCGAGATAATGTCTTACAGCCTTTCTCTTGGAGCCCCGCTTAAAGTGGCGTATCTCGGCCCGGAAGCCAGCTTCAGCAATCTTGCCGCCATAAAACGCTTCGGTTCACAGGTCGCGTACTTGAGCTGTCAGAGCATTACGGACGTTTTTCTTCAGGTGCAGCGCGATGCCGCCGACTACGGAGTGGTCCCCATAGAAAATTCCATAGAAGGGGCGGTTAGTCACACCATGGATATGTTTATAGATTCGGATTTGAAGATTTGCAGTCAGCTTATGCTGGATATTTCCCATAATCTGCTCGCGCGTTGTCCTAAGGATAAGATCAGGAAAATATATTCCATCCCGCAGGTCTTCGGGCAGTGCCGTATCTGGCTGCAGCAGAATCTGCCGTCTGTGGAGAGAATAGAGGTCTCCAGCACCACACGCGCCGCGGAAATCGCTTCAAAGGAAAAATACAGCGCTTCGATTTCGTCGCTGCTGGCGGCCAGGATATACGGTCTGAAGACGGTCGCCGTTTCCATAGAGGACTCGCCGCATAATATCACCAGGTTTTTGGTGATAGGCAAGACCGAAACGGCGCCCACCGGCGAGGACAGGACATCCATCATGTTCTCGATAAAAGACAGGGTAGGCGCGTTATACGCCATGCTGCTTCCTTTCAGGGAATACGGTGTCAACCTGACAAGGATAGAATCCAGGCCTTCCAAGAAGAAGGCGTGGGATTATTACTTTTTCGTAGACCTCTGCGGTCATAAAGAGGATAAGAACGTGGCCGGTGCGCTGCGCGCATTGGAAAATAAATGCAAATTTATGAAGGTCCTGGGGTCTTATCCGGTTTAAACAGCGGCGGCGTGTCGTCGAGGAGATAAAATGGGAAAACTTATAAGGAAAAACATATCGGCGGTCACGCCGTACGTGTCCGGCAAGCCCATAGAAGAGACAAAGAGAGAATTGGGCCTTAGAGAAGTGGTTAAGCTCGCTTCCAATGAGAACGCTCTGGGCCCCTCGCCGAAAGCGGTGGAAGCGATAAAGAAAGCGCTCCCCGGGCTTAACCGTTACCCGGACAGCCAGGGGTTTTATTTAAAAAAGAAACTGGCAAAGGTATTGCGTCTCGGAGCGGACAACTTCGTTCTCGGCAACGGCTCCGACGAACTTATCGACATAGTGATAAGGACGTTCGTGGAGGACGACGAGAATGTTGTTACCGCCGATCTCACTTTCCTGGAATACGAGATTGTTTCTTCCGTCAATGCCAGGAAGGTGGTAAGAGTACCGCTGCGTTATTTCAAATACGACCTGGAAGCGCTGCGTAAGAAGATAGACAGGAAGACCAAGGTCGTTTTTATCGCCAATCCGAACAATCCCACCGGCACCTACGTGACGCGTTGCGAGCTGGAAGAATTTCTCGCCGGGCTTCCGGCTAATGTGATCGTGGTGCTTGACGAGGCGTACGACAGCTTTATAGACGCGGATGACTTTCCCTTCGGGACAAATTACATAAAAAAAGCCAATGTGCTGGTGCTTAAAACTTTCTCCAAGGTATACGGCCTTGCCGGGATCAGGCTTGGATATGCCGTAGGCAGGCCGGAATTGATTTCTTTTATGGAGAGAGTACGCCAGCCGTTCAACGTGAACTCCCTGGCGCAGGCGGCGGCGTGCGCGGCGCTGGATGACCGTAAGTTCCTGGAGAAGACGCGGGCGGAAGTGCTGCGCGGCAAGGAGTATCTCTATGCGGCATTGCGCGGCTTGGGCATTGCCTGCGTTCAATCAGCCGCCAACTTTATTCTGGTAGATACCGGCAGGGACGGCGTGGGCGTTTTCAGGGAATTACTTAAATTAGGGGTGATCGTCAGGGACATGAAACAATACGGCCTGAAGAATTTCGTCAGGGTAACGATCGGCACCAGAAGAGAGAACGAGAAGTTCGTCACCGCACTTAAAAAGGTTTTATCCCGTCCGGCGTAAGAAGACCGCGGGATAGAAGAATAACCTACGGAGGCAGCAGATGATCATAGTATTCAAACCGGACGCCACGGAAGAGCAGATCGGCCATTTACTGGAAAAGGTCGGAAAACTCGGGTTGACTCCTCATGTGTCCAAAGGGACGGAAAGGACGATCGTCGGCGTCATCGGCCCGGAAGACGTCTTGAGGGTTACACCTCTGGAGGTCTTCCCGGGTGTCGAGAAGGTCATGCCGGTCCTGGCGCCTTATAAACTCGTGTCGCGGGAGATTCGCCCGGGCGGCTCGGTGGTGGACGTCGGCAGAGGCGTGCAGATAGGCGGGAAAAAGATGGTGGTCATGGCCGGTCCCTGCGCCATCGAGGATTACGAGACCCTTTACGAAGTGGCGGTGGAAGTAAAGAAAGCCGGGGCAAGCGTCCTGCGCGGCGGGGCCTTCAAGCCGAGGACGTCACCTTACAGCTTCCAGGGGCTTGGCGAGGAGGGATTGAAGTATCTCAAAAAAGCCGGCGAAGAGCTCGGCATGATAACCGTCAGCGAGGTGATGGATCCGCGCGACGTCGGTCTTGTGGCTGAATACGCGGACATCCTGCAGATAGGCGCCCGCAACATGCAGAATTTCAACTTGCTTAAAGAGGTGGGTTTGACCAGTAAACCGGTGATGCTCAAACGTGGTATGGCTTCCACGGTAAAGGACCTGCTGATGTCGGCAGAATATATAGCAAGCGGCGGCAACATGAACGTGATACTCTGCGAACGCGGGATAAGAACGTTCGAGGATTCCACGCGCAGCACGCTCGATATAAGCGCCATCCCGGTAGCTAAACAGTTATCGCACCTGCCGGTTATGGTCGATCCCAGCCACGCCGCCGGGAAATGGGGATTGGTCCCGGCGTTGTCCAAGGCAGCCATGGCAGCCGGAGCCGACGGATTGATCATCGAGGTGCACAGCCACCCGGAGGACGCGCTTTCAGACGGAGCGCAGTCTTTGCTCCCGTCCAATTTCTCCGCCTTGATGGAGGATTTAAAAAGAATGGCGCTTGTTCTGGGGAGAGAACTATAATGCCGCAATTCAGAAAGGCGGCGGTTATAGGAGTCGGACTGATCGGCGGCTCGCTGGCCGCGGCGCTGAAAAAGAATAAACTTGCCCGCTCCGTGACCGGAATAAGCAGGCGGCGATCCACGGTCAATACCGCTTTTAAAAAAGGCCTGATAGACAGCGCGTCCACTTCGTTGTCCGCCGCAGCCGGGGCTGATCTGCTGGTTTTTGCGGTTCCTCCGGGAGCCGTAAAAGCACTCGCGGCCAAGACGGCCTCACTGGCAGGCAGGGATTGCCTGGTGATAGATGTCTGCAGCACTAAAGTGGAGGTAAGCAGGATACTCTCCCGTTATTTTCCCGGATATGCAGGTTGTCATCCTCTGGCCGGTTCGGAGAAGAAGGGTCCGGAAAGCGCCGACCCCGGTATTTTCATGGGCGCGCTCTGCGTGATAACCGGACGCGGACGCTCCGCTTCGGCGGCGGCCGCGTTGTGGCGCAGCATAGGTTCCCGCGTAGCGTACATGTCTGCCTCCGAACACGATATGATCATGTCTTACGTAAGCCATCTTCCGCATACCGTGGCTTTTTCTCTCATCGATTCCGTCCCGGAGGCTTTTTACCGGTTTTCCGCCGGCGGACTTAAAGATACCACTCGCATCGCGTCTTCCGACAGCAGGCTATGGGCGGATATAATAATGAGCAACAGGCGTAACGTCGCGCAGGCCGTGCGTGTGTTCGAAACCAGACTACGGGAATTACGTTCGGCGGTCTCGCGGGGGGATGCCCCGGCACTGGAACGATTTCTTTCGCGGGCGTCTTTCCGGAGGCGTATGCTTGAGCGGGAGTGAATGAATGATAATAGCGGTGGATGGTCCGGCGGGAGCCGGCAAGAGTACGGTGGCCAAAAGGCTGGCAAAGAAACTGGGTTTTACTTACCTTGACACGGGGGCGATGTACCGCGCTCTTACATTGAAAGCTTTGGAACAGGGCGTTGATTTTTCCGATACCGCATCTCTGGCGGAGATGGCCTCCGGAACCGCGATAGACCTCAAATACGGCGCGGATTCTTCACCGGCAGTGCTCCTGGACGGCAGGGATGTTTCCGCGGAAATCAGACAGCCGCGCATTACCAGGGTGGTTTCCGACCTGGCAAAAGTGAAAGAGGTCAGGCAGATACTGGTTGGGATACAAAGAGAACTCGGCCGCCGTAAGGACAGCATCTTGGACGGCAGGGATATCGGCACGCATGTTTTTCCCGGCGCCGACGTGAAGTTCTATATCGACGCGGACTTCGATGAAAGGGTCAAAAGGCGTTATCTGGAGTTGAAAGATTCCAATCCCGGGTTGAGAATGGAAGATATCTCCCGCGACCTGCGGAACAGGGACAATATAGATTCCACGCGCGAATTCGCTCCGCTGCGCCGGGCAGAAGACGCCGTGTACATAGATACAACGGGCGTAGGGATCGAGGACGTCGTGGAGATGATGTCCGCTGCGGTTAAAGACAGGGAACGGCATGGATAAGAGCCTGATACGCAATTTTTCCATAATAGCGCATATAGACCACGGTAAATCCACCCTGGCCGACAGGATACTGGAACTTACCGGGGCGGTGGACATGCGCAACCGGCGGGACCAGCTCCTGGACGATATGGACCTTGAACGGGAGAGAGGTATCACCATCAAGGCTTCCATGGTCAGGCTCTCTTACCGCAGCCGGGACGGGAAGGAATACACATTCAATCTGATTGATACCCCGGGGCACGTAGATTTCAGCTACGAGGTCTCTAAGTCTCTCGCGGCATGTGAAGGCGCTGTCTTGCTCATAGACGCAGGGCAGGGGGTGGAGGCGCAGACGGTGGCCAATTATTACCTGGCTAAAGAGAACGGATTAAAGATTATTCCGGTCATCAACAAGATCGACCTTGTGTCTTCAGACGTGCCGAGGGTGATCAGGCAGATAAACAGCGTTTTCGGTTTCGAAGAGGAGGAGATAGTGCTTTGCTCCGCCAAGGAAGGCAGGGGTGTGGCCGATCTCCTTGAAAAGGTGATCGAGCTGGTCCCTCTTCCCGGAGGAGAAGCCGGAAATCCCGCGAAGGCGTTGGTTTTCGACAGCAGATTCGATTCTTACCGGGGAGTAGTGATGTTTGCCAGGATATTCGACGGTTCCCTGGATTCCCGCGCGCAGCTTAAATTAATGCATTCAGGAAAAGTATATAAAATAGAGGAGATGGGCGTCTTCAAGAATTTGAAATACTGCCCCGCAGAAGCGCTTTCCTGCGGAGAAGTGGGGTATTTCATCTGCAATATCAGAGACCCCAGGGAGATTGTGATCGGGGACACTATTACGGATATGAAGAACCCCTGTTCTTCCGTTCTTCCCGGCTACCGCGTGCCGAAATCGCTGGTTTTTTGCGGTATATATCCTGTGAACCCGGGGGACTACACTTATTTGAGGGACGCCATGGATAAGCTTAAGCTTACCGACGCATCCTTCATGTTCGAACCGGAGAACTCACAATCTTTCGGGACCGGTTTTCGCTGCGGCTTCCTGGGGCTGCTTCATATGGAGATCGTGCAGGAACGGCTGGAGAGGGAATATAACCTTAACCTGATACTTACTGTTCCTAACGTCGTATACCGCGTCAAACTGCCGGACGGAACGACGGTAGAAGTGGATACACCGGCCAAGCTGCCCTCCGCGCAGGACGTAGAGGAAGCGTTCGAGCCGTACGTAAAGCTGTTGATGATCGTCCCGGTAGACACGATAGATTCCGTCTGCGAACTCGCCAAAGCGCGCAGGGGGATCTTTGAATCCACAGAATATTACGGCGAGGACAGGATGAAAGTGGTTTTTTATATGCCTTTGTCGGAGATAATCGTGGATTTCTACGATAAAGTGAAATCGCTCACCCGCGGATACGGATCGCTCGATTATGAATTCGAGGATTACATGCCTACCAAGCTGGTGAAGCTTGATATATTGATAAACGGCACGATTTGCGACGCGTTCTCCTGCCTGATGCACAAGGAGAAGGCGATGAGCAGGGCGCGCGCCCTTGTATCCAAACTTAAGGACGTCATTCCCAGGCAGGTGTTCGAGGTTTCGATCCAGGCCGCGATAGGCGGTCAGATACTGGCTTCGGAAAAAGTCAGGGCGGCAGGTAAACACGTGACCAGCCGGTGCTCCGGCGGCGACATTACCCGCAAGAGGAAACTCTGGGAGGCGCAGAAAGAAGGGAAGAAACGCCTGAAGCAGTTCGGGAGAGTGGAGATCCCGCAGGAGGCTTTCTGGGAGGTGTTGAAGATATGAAGAAAGATGCGAATAAGACCACAGGCAAAAAAGTCTTCCGGGAGTGGGTTGAGTCCATTTTGATAGCACTCGTCCTGGCCATGTTTATCAGGACGTTCGTGGTGCAGGCCTTTCGTATCCCGACAGGCTCGATGAGGACCACTCTAATGGAAGGAGACGTTATACTGGTCAATAAATTCATTTACGGGGCTAAGGTGCCGTTTTTGCCCTTAAGACTGCCGGCTTTGCGTAAGCCTGTTGCCGGGGACGTGGTGGTTTTCATCTATCCCGAGGACCCCAAGAAAGATTTCATCAAACGTCTGGTAGCTTGCGGTGGTGACACTGTAGAGATAAAGAACGGGACCATATTCGTAAACGGACAGCCTCTTCTGGACGGAGGGTTCGGCGGAAGGTATTATTATAACCGGGGCGAATACGGCAGGGAGGCGGACAAGATAACCGTTCCGCAGGGGCAGTATTTCGTCCTTGGGGATAATTCCGCTTCTTCTCAGGACAGCCGTTACTGGGGTTTCGTGCCGCAGGAGAACCTGCTGGGTAAGGCGGTCTTCATATATTGGCCGCCCCAGAGGCTGAGAGTCATACAATGAACTTCGCGAACAAGATATCCACGTTTCGTATCCTCAGCGTGCCGTTTTTCATCGCCGCGCTGATATATTACACCCCCAGCTGCGGTTATCTGCGTCTGGCGGCGCTCGCGATTTTCTGCCTGGCCGGTATATCCGACGCCGTGGACGGTTACATAGCCAGGAAATCCGGGCAGAAATCCAAGGCCGGACTGGTGCTGGATCCGATAGGCGACAAGCTCTTGCTTATGAGCGCCTTCATCCTGTTGAGCGATTCCACCGGGGTCAAGCTGGCGCTTAAGTTCCCTTTTTGGGTCGTGCTTATAGTGCTGAGCCGGGACGTCATAATAGTCCTCGGTACGGTAGTAATATACATGGTGCGCCAGCGTATCGAGATAATACCCAGCAAATGGGGAAAATACACCACCATCGCGCAGATGTTATCGGTCATTTCGGTATTACTGCAACTTCAAAAGATGTCGCGGTTCCTCTGGTGGGCGGCAGCGGGGTTGACCGTTATATCGGGGCTGCTTTATATCAAGAAAGGTCTGAAGATCCTTTATGGCGGTGATAATTACAGGGATAATATTTAGTTACTTGCTGGGTTCTTTTCCTACCGCTTATCTGGCCGGATATCTGCTTAAAGGCGAGGATATTCGTAAACTGGGTTCAGGCAACGTGGGGGCAACCAACGCCCTGCGCGTGCTCGGTAAAGGTCCGGGAATAACCGTTTTGCTGATCGACATCTTGAAAGGGACGCTGGCTGTTGCGGCTGTCGGAGATTTCATAATCGGGCGCTCTAACCAGGAGTTCCCGGCAGTATTGCTCAGCGTGGGCTGTGGTATAGCCGCGGTAGCCGGGCATAACTGGCCGGTTTTTCTCGGTTTCAAGGGTGGCAAGGGTGTAGCCACGACTCTGGGGGTATTGATCGGGTTGGCGTTGCGCATACCGGGACTGGGATTTATACTCGGGTTGGTCGTGCTCACATGGTCTGCGGTATTTGCGTTGACAAGGATAGTCTCCATAGCGTCCGTCTGCGCCGGAATACTCCTGCCGGTCTATCTCGCTGTTTTCGGGTTCCCGGTATTCTGGATAGCGGCAGGGGGTATCTTCGGGCTTCTCGGGGTCCTTCGGCACAGGAGTAATATCGTCCGTTTCCTCAAAGGCCAGGAGAAAAGAATATTTTAGATTCCGGGGACACAATACTTAATTATGTGGTTGCACCTTAAAGTTTATCGAAGAAGCCCGCTATTTTTACAAAGCATACCGCTAATAAAACTATTACACGCGCAAATCCCAAGTATTCCCACCAAGTTATAATGAAATCCTGATTAAAGAAAACGTTTTCCCGCCGGGCCGTTTTACATCTTGAAATGAACAGAGAGTGCGTGTTATAATTTATTAACAACAAAGGAGTAAACTTTTTACCCAGAAAACAAACGTTTTAAAAAAGTATTATTAATTGTTTTTCCCCGCCAGCCACAAAGGTCAAGGGGATAACGCCGGGATGCCGGGGAAAAAATCTTAATGATCCCTTTATGCGCATCCCGGCTGATTTTTCTACGGAGCGCCGTTATGAGAGACATCGTCTTCAAGAATATCTTTTCACCGCTTAAAAGGCGCAAAATACTTGCGACTACCGAAGTTGCCGACAAGGAAGGTATTCACAGTATCGTAAGCCGTCATTTCGTCTATATGGCTAAAGAAATATCCGGAGGCCAGCTTGAGAATAAGCCCAGGTCATATTTATATATTCTTAAAATCAAAGATACCAGGGAGCATACGGAGAAGTTCTTCTGCCGCATCAAAGGCGGTATGTTCGTGGTCATAAAAGGCAAACTATTCCTGATCTATTTTATGCATTCGTTGAAGATCACTCTTTCCGCAGCGCCCGCGGTTTCCGCCTGATAAAATATAGAAGGATGAGGCACGAAGGACGTAAAAGCAGGTTCCTGTTCAGTTTTTCCTCTCTGTGCTTGAATTCCCGCAGATCCCTATAGCATCATATTTGCAAATAAAGGATGGAATACGATAGGTGTCTTTTCGTCCTTCTCCAATCATCTTTCGTGCTTCGGTTTTTCCGGATTATCCCAAATGTATCTCGATAAGATTATCCTGTGAAGAGAGATGCGTCCTGTTTACGCGCAGGCTTGCGGAGGGGGAAGGGAAGGGAAGCTCACCGCCGTTAAGCGAGGCTTTTATAATTGCGTATTCTCCGTAATTCTTCAGGCCGGGATTAAAAAACTCAACCCGCAGTTTCTTCCCGGCGAAGGAAGCAGATATGGCGGCTTTCTTTGCGGCGCCGAATTGTTCTTTCATCAGTTTCGGTTCTATCCGCAGGTCTCCGAAATCTCCTTTGACGCCGAACACTTGCGTCAAATAAGTGAAAACGAACCAGCTCGCCGAACCGGTAAGATAACTATACATCCCGCGTCCTTCGCCGTTAAAATACTCCGGAAGGCACGGGTAAATTTTGCTTACCGCCGTATCCAACGCCATGCGGTGTATGGAGGACAAAACTTCGTGGCCTTCCCGGGCGAATCCCCGGCTGTATAACGCGTAAGCGAACATCACCGACATATGATTGAAAAAAGCCCCGTTTTCCTTATCGCCGTATGAGAAAGAAAAGGCCCTGCCTAAAGAGAGCTGTTCTTCGCCGAAGTCGGTATTCAACCTGAAACCGCCGAGCGAAGGTTCTTTCAGGTGTTTACAAGCGTTTTGAAAAATAGAGTTCACCTGTTCCCGGGAAGCGATCCCCGACATAACCTGGAACACCTGGCCGGTGAGGGTCATTCTGATCTTTCCGTTTACCTTGCCTTCCACCCGGTTTTTCAGATTGTCGTAATAACCGTTGAAGAAGCCCTCTTCGAGCCACTCGGTCTTTTGTATCTGTCCTGCGATAGCCGCGGTTTTCGCCCGCAGGTCGGCGATGATCTCTTTTACGCCAAGCTCTACCTTCGCGCCGTCTATGCCGCCGCGCACCGAGGCGAAATAGGCGTTCAGTTTCTCCGTTCGCGCCCGAGGCGTAGAATAGTCGGTCGCCGGCGCTCCCGGCATATCTATGAGCAATAAAAGCTCCCTGAATACGTTTATTTTCGCGGCGCCGATGCACTCGAGGATGGAGCAGATGTCTTCCAGGTTTTGCGCGTAAAGCGCGCTGAAGGCAACACTTTCCCCGTGTTCCGCCGCCATGTCCAGTCCGTCGTTCCAATCGGCGTTCTCGAGGCGTATGTGGTTGTGCGGACCGACATTGAAGAACTGCACCAGGTTCTCCACCAGGATGTGTTCGAGCAGTGTGCCCTTGTAGACGGTCCCGTCTTTAGCGGTGAGCTGTCTGCCTTTCTCTTCCCGCCAGGCCGGGTCCCTTTCTTTATTGCGTGAAAGCAGATGGTCGCGGAAATAAGAGCTCTCTTCCAGAAGTATCCCGATATCCGCGGTCTGGTTTAAATAGAGTAAAACAGTGATAAGAGGCCAGATACCGTGATCCATCCAGATACGACTGATGCTGTTCCTGTCCGCAAGAAATTCACCTGGGCGCTGTCCTATAATGGTGGCGTTAGAGCCGTCTATGCGCACTCCGGAAAAATTGTTGATCAGCAGGCTGCGGACTTCTCCGGGGTCATCCAGCAGAATAAGCGAGAGACAGTCCTGCCAGAGATCGCGCCAGCCCCGCCCGCCTTTTCCGTAATCGAAATCGGGAAGAAAAGAGCAGCCGAAGATCTTTCTTAAAACAGGCTGTACGCCGACCCAGCGGAACCAGCGATCGAAGTCGGCGTCGGAGGTCTCGACCGAAACGCGTCCGCTTTTGGCGCACCAGAATCTTTTCGTGGCTTCCAGTGAAAGATTTACTTTTTCTCTCGTGTCGAAGCGGGAGAAAAGTTCTTCAGGCCCGGGCGTTCCCTGAGGCGAGATGCCCAGGATCACTATGAATGAACAGCGTTCGTTTTTCTTAAGGCGCCTGGAGTGGAAACGCAGCCCGGCCATGGGCTCTTTGCCCTGCGTGGAACGTTTCTTATCCGGCAGGATGTTCTTGAATACGGCGGCCGGCGCCTCCAGATCGGAATCCTCTCCGGTGAACTCTTCCTGCGTAGCGTATATATATTCGGGCCCTTTTGCGCGGTCGTCCCTCCCGAGAACGAAATAAGAAACGGTATTTCTGGCGTGCCCGGATTCGTTGAAGATTAGCGTCGGAACTACTGTTATCCCGTTCGGGGATTCTTTTACGCGCACGAGCAGCGAAGTCACTTGGCGGTGGTCGTGCAGATTGGCGGCCGAACGCGCGTAGAGCGGAACGGCGGCCGTCGGGATAAACTCCACGGAGCGGGAAGAGATGTTGGTGATGTCCACCAGCATTATCTCCACCGGTTCTCCTCCCGCGGGGACAAAAGAGGTTATCTCGGCTTTTAGCCCGATGCGCTCATTACAGCGGGTCGTTTTTTGCCAGAACATGCCGGCCTCGAAAGAATACTTATCTTGTTCCGGAGGCGGCAGGCCGCGGGAAACTCCGGCTGCCGACCATATCGAACGGCTGTTCAGATAGATCCAGAAATTCCTGCTTGCTTTTGAGTCTATCAGGGAATGCCGCGAAACCGGTTCAAGCAGAAAAGAGTTAAAGTCTGTTTTTATGTCACCGTGCAGGTCCGGGGTTATAGAGGACATTAAGGGAAACCCGTTGCACAGCGGTAAATAAAGGGTTCTTATCCTGTTCGCGGTTCTGGATACGAAGTCGCCTTCTTTATTAGAGAATTTCCAAAGGTTCTTTTTCATAAGAACCATAAATTACCATATCCGGCGGCCGATTTCAAGGAGAACGTTCCGGTGTGATGTTACTATTTTAAAATGTTAAGAGAACGTTCCGGTTTGTGGTAAACCGGTTGTGGTAAACCGTCTGTTATGATAAAATTTAAACATCCGTTCCATTCATGAAAAGGGCGACTGCGGATTCAATTCAAGAATTTGCGCTGCGCGCGGTGTTTAGAAAAACCGATAAAGCGCGGCTTGTATTATCCGCGCCTTAGAAAGATGAGCGTATTTCAAAGATGAAACTGCATATAAAGATCAAGCCGAACGCCAGGGTGGAGAAGATAGAGGACCAGGGGGACGGGAATTTGTGCGTCTGGGTGAGGGCCGCGGCCAGGGAAGGCAAGGCTAATGAAGCACTTATAGAAATCTTGAGCGATTATCTTGATGTCCCTAAAAGCCTGATCAGGATAACCGCGGGGCATTCTTCAAGGCTTAAGACAGTGGCCGTTGATGGATGAAACTCAACGGCTGACAGTGTCAAAAAGGACACCGCGCGTGTATAATTCACCGTATAATATTTCTGTTTATTGTTGCGTAAACGGCGGAGTATGCTAAAATTATGGTTGGAAGTATAGTATTACGTTGCAGAAAGGTTAACAGATGCCGGGAGATTTGCGCCGACGCATATACAAAATAGCTGACAGAGACGGAAGATACAAGGCCGACGCCTATGAGTTTGTCATGGAGGCCCTGCGTTTTACCCAGACTAGCCTGGGCAGGAAAGGCCATGTAAGCGGCCGCGAGTTGCTGGACGGGATAAAGAACTACGGCCTGAAACAATACGGCCCCATGCTTAAAACGGTACTGGAATACTGGGGAGTAAGGAATACCGAGGCTTTCGGCGACATCGTATTCAATATGATAGATGAAGGTGTGTTAGGCAAGGAGAACGATGATTCCCCGGAAGATTTCAAGAACATTTACGATTTTGACTCCGCTTTCGACGTCTTTAAGGTGACCCGGCGGTGAAACACCATACCTCTTACCTGACAATAACCACTTCCAAACAAAAAGAAATGTTGAATATCACCCCGGCGGTGAGCGAGGCCCTGGCGAAAAGCGGCATCAGGGAAGGGCTTTGTCTGGTCAATTCCATGCATATCACATCCAGCGTGTTCATAAACGACGATGAGAAAGGACTGCATTCGGATTTTATGGACTGGCTGGAGTCGCTCGCCCCTTACGACAGAAAAAAATACCGCCACAACCTGACCGGGGAAGATAACGCCGACGCCCATTTGAAACGCACCGTGATGGGGAGGGAAGTGGTCGTGGCGGTTACCGCAGGCAAACTGGATTTCGGGCCTTGGGAGCAGATTTTTTACGGCGAGTTCGACGGCAGGCGCCCCAAAAAGGTTCTCATTAAGATCATAGGTGAATAGGTCCGTTCTTAGCGTTGAGCAGGAGATAGAATTGGCGCAGATAAAAAAAGGAATACATTATCATCATACCGACGCCGGCGGCGTGGTTTATTACGCAAATTACCTGGCTTTCTTCGAGGAGGCTCGAACGGAGCTGTTTCGTTCCAAAGGACTGAATGTAAAGACGATGGCGAAATCCGGGACGATGTTTGTTGTTTGCCGCCAGGAGGTGGATTATAAGTATCCCGGTTTCTACGGCGACGAACTGCTTATCGAGGCGGAAATAACTAAGATACAGGCCGTGCGGATAGAATTCGAACAAAGCGTGCGCAATCAGGACGGGGTGTTGCTTTGCCGGGGGAAGACCATAATGGCCTGTGTAGACGGACAACTGCGTCCCCAGGCGATCCCCGGGGACATAAAGGACAAGCTGGAGTCTTGACCGGCAGGATATCGTCTTGGTTGCCGTAACCGTTGCCGTTATTAAAACTCGTTTATCGGTTATGATGCCTTTGTTTTAGTCTTTATTTCCCGCCTCCTTGTGGGGAGTAATAAGGACGATGACACCCTTTCTGCATCCTTCCCAGCGGATGACAGGGAAGATTATCACCCCTCCTTCGTCCTCCCCATTGGAGGATAGGGAAGATTATCACCCCTCCTTCGTCCTCCCCATTGGAGGATAGGGAAGATTATCACCCCTCCTTCGTCCTCCCCATCAAGGGGAGGATAAATTGGAGGTACCCATTCGGGAGGATAAATTGGAGGTACCCATTGGGGAGGATAAATTGGAGGTACCCATTGGGGAGGAAAGATTAGCAGTCTGCTAAAAAAGTCCCACACGTAGTCATTCTGAGGCCGCAGGCCGAAGAATCTCATCGCGAGATGAGATTCTTCGCTGTGCTCAGGATGACAAATCAGGGTTTTTCAGCAGACTGTTAGTAGGGGGCTGTTGGTAAGCGTGACCGAGAACCGAAACAGGCTTGGTTGCCGTAACCGTTGCCGATATTAAGTATCGTGTCCCCGGAATCCAATGATAAACACTATGGATAGCCTTATAATTATATTGATAGTAATGCTTTTGAGCTCCGGAGTGCTTCTTTTTCTGTGGCCGCACAAACGTAAACCCGCGGGAGCCGGGAAGAAAAAAGAGAAACCGCGCGGCGTTCCCGACTCCGCGTCTGTCAAGGACGGGTTGCTTTCCCTGAAGCACGGCTTTGAAGAAGAGCTCAAGAGGTTGCGAGCCGAACTGGAAGAGGCGAACGACGACTACCAGTTGCTGCACGACGAGATGGAAAAGGAGATGAACGTCAAGCGCAGGCAGGAAGAAGAATTCAAAAAAGAGATACAGAGGTTGAAGGGCTGGGGAGATAAAGAAAAGAACGAACTGGATAAACTTCGCAAAGAAAATAATTTTCTACAGTCCCGTTTTGCGCAGACGCAGAAAGACGCCGAAAAGGAGTTTTCTTCCAATCTGGCCCTGCGCCGCGAACTCCGGGAGAAAGAGAAACATATCCAGGATCTTTCACTCCGGAACAAGGAACTTTGCGAAAAATTAAGGGACACGGAAAACAGGGAAGCCGTTTTGAAGAAGATATCCGCGGAACAGGAAAAAGCGTTGTCGGAACAGCGCAGGCGCGCTGCGGAGAGCGAATGGATATCCAAAGAAGAATACACCCGGGTTCTCGTTTTGCTGGAAGAGAAGAACGGAGAACTCGTTAAATTGAAGGCGGGACGGGAATGAAGAACGAACTTTTAGTGGTCGGCGACAGGGTGTTGATACTGCCGGATGAGGGGGAGGAGATGACCGGAAGCGGCCTCTATCTGCCTCAGGGGGTGAGGGAGAAAGAGAAGATACAGGCCGGGACTGTGGTAAAAACCGGCCCCGGGTATCCCGTGCCCGATCCTTCGGCGCTGGAAGCGGAACCTTGGGCGGCGCAGGAGTTGGGCCAGAAGTATTTCCCGCTCCAGGCACAAGAAGGAGACAAGTGCGTCTTCCTGCGCGCTTCGGCGATAGAAATGGAATACGACGGGAAGAAATACGTGGTCGTCCCGCATTCATCCATCCTTGTGCTTCTGCGAAGAAGCATACAGTAGTACGTAGTAAAACCCAATATCCATTCTCGCTATAAAGCGTCCGGCGTCATGTCCGGTAAGCCGGAGACGATATATCTTGACTTTTTCCCGGGGTATGCTATATTTATCGCAAGTAAGAGAAATGCGGTAGTTATAGTAACTACTCAAACTACAAGCCACAGAGAAGATGATGAAGAAAGAGATAACGGCGCAGGAAGTGGTCAGAAAATTCAACATCCCTTATCATACGCTGAATTATTACACGGCCATGGGGCTTCTGCAGGTTCTTGCCAAGTCCGGGAACCAGCGTATGTATGAGGAGAAGGAGGTCAGGTCGCGTTTGCGCAGGATAAATACCTTGAGCAAGGAAGGTTATCCTTTGCATCTGATCCGCAAAAAGATAGTCGGTATTTAATCAAACCGCAGAAATCTCCGGCTTTCAAGCCGGATTTACCTTGGCCAATAGGAATAACACTTTGCCCTTGTGTGGAATTGGGCAAGTGTTCACTCGTGTGAAAGTATTCGCTCGTGCGTTATATCTTGGCTAATTGGAATAACACTTTGCCCTTGTGTGGAATTGGACAAGTGTTCACTCGTGTGAAAATGCCGAAGGGATTTTTTCGGTAGCTTACGATACGGGGTTAATCGAGAAAGAAACTCCGAGCGCTTGTCCTGAGCAGTTCAACAGGCTCACTGTCAATGCATTATCGAAGGATCAGCCCGGGGAGCTTCATTACATAAGTTTCTGATAATAGAGAATCGAAATTAGATCGCAATCGAGAACTTTCATCGAATTAAATCTCGATTTTCGACTCTCGATTACTGCGTACGCTGTTTAAAGAACTTATTTAACAGCGCACTATCCGAAGGGGGAATATGAGTTATTATCGGCTCCTCGGGTTGGAGAAAGAACCGTTTTCGACCAGCCCTGATCCGGAGTTTTTCTATGAATCGCAGGAACACCGCGCGGCGCTGATGCGTCTGCTGGTGGAGATCCGTCTTAAACGCGGCTTGAGCCTTATACTCGGGGACGTGGGAGTAGGGAAGACCACGCTTTCCCGCAGATTGCTTCAAATGCTTAAGGAGAGGGAAGACATTATCTTCCATCTTATACTGGATCCGACGTACGACAACGAGCATATCTTTCTGGAGTCGCTGGTGAGGACTTTCAAGATAGAGGCGGCGAAACCTTCTCCCACGACCCTGGATTATAAGGAGATATTGAAAGATTATCTGTTTATGAAAGGGGTGCAGGAAAATAAAACGGTAGTTCTGGTGGTGGATGAATGCCAGAAACTTAACCAGGCGTCCCTGGAAGTGCTGCGCGTGCTGCTCAATTACGAGACCAACGAATATAAGCTCCTGCAGTTGGTTCTGTTGTCTCAGCTGGAGGTGCTGCCGAAACTCAACCAGATGCCCAACCTCTGGGACAGGATAAGCCTGAAATACATGCTTAATCCGCTGGATGAGAGGGAGACAAAAGAGATGATCAATTACCGTTTGAAAGTTGCCGGGTTCAATTCAAGAGGCAGTCTGTTCACAAACGAAGCGATAGCCGAAATACACCGTTATACTAAAGGGTACCCGCGCAGGATATCAATGCTTTGTCACAACGCGCTCAAGGCCCTGATTATGTCCAACCGGGTTTCGGTTGACGCGAGGGTCATCTGGGATATCATAAATAATGATGTAAAACTTACGGCGGTCACGGAAAATATATGATATTATATGGAAAATAAGAATCTGACCCCGGAAGAAAGGCTGTTGAAGATAATAGAGAACCCCGGTAATCAGGCGTCCGGCGCCGTCAGACGTCCCCTGGTGGATGGCGGAGGCAAAAAAAACGCGGATAGCGCGGCCTTCCGTTTCTCGCAGTTTCCCGCCGGAGGCTTCACTTTGAAAACGGCGATCCAGTTGTCCGTTGTCTCCGCGGTGGTGGTTACTTTGTTCCTGTTGTACGATTACGTATCCGTTTCACGCGATTCATCGGTAAGGTTCAAGAAAGTCCTTTCCCGCGGGACGGCGAATGTTTATACTGCGGCCGCGGCGGAAAAAGCGCCGGCATTGAAGGATCTGCTTGGTTCGGCGGGGAAGCACAATATATTTTCCGTAGAGCCTGCCAAGGCAGAGAACCTGCTTTCCGCGGAAACGGCCCAGGCAGTCAGCACTTTGAAACTGGTCGGCATCCTGTGGTCCGAGAAACCTCAGGCCATGGTGGAAGATATCAAGAATGCCAAGACCTATTTGCTCAACGACGGCGATTCCGTTAACGACCTTAAGGTCAAGAGGATATACGCGGATAAGGTGGTATTAAGCAAGGACGGCAGGGAATGGGAACTGCGTTGAAGGGATCCCGCCGCCGTTTTTTCTAAAATTAATTATGCCGATTAATCCAGGTTGTAGATTGTCGAGACGGTTAAGGATAGCCGTGTTTTCTTTTCTTTTGACGGCTGTCTGCTTGCCGGTTTTTCCCGCGGATCCTCCCGCCGATCAATCCGGGGGAGTTCCCGAATCTCCTCCGCCGGCCGGTTCGCCCGGAGGAGCGCCGATAGGCCCGGCGGACATCCGTCCGGAGGACGGATATCCGCCTGCGGTCCCCGGCGGACAATCTTTACCCGAGCCTGTCTCAACAAACACTGCGCCGCGGTCCGGCAGTGCGGAGGTGCCGTCGGAAGCCGGAACGGCGGATGCCGCGGCCAAGCTGGACGGGATCAAAACCTCCGGGGAAAGAATATCCCTCGATCTGAAAGGCATAGATATCATAGAATTGTTCCGTATTCTCTCCATGAAGATGAACCTCACCATCGTGCCGAGCAAAAGTGTCTCCGGCAGGGTGAATATCTTTATGAATTCACTTACCTTCGACGACGCCCTGGACGTCATTCTGATGAGCCAGGACCTTGCCTGCGACAAAAAAGGACATATAGTCAATATAATGACCTCCGCCGAGTATGAGAAGCTCTACGGCAGAAGGTTCAATGAAAAACGCGGTTTCAGAAGCATAAAGCTGAGATACGCCAAACCTTCCAACGTCTTCAACGCGTTGAGTCTGGTCAAGTCGGATATAGGCAAGGTCATCGCCGACGAGACTTCCGGCACCCTGCTTTTGATAGACATTCCCGAAAAATTGGATCTCATGGAAAAGACCGTCGAAGACCTTGACCAGCCGCTGCAAACCGAGGTCTTCGATCTCAAGTACGCAAAGGCCGCGGACATAAAGGCGCAGTTGTCGAACGTGATAACAGGAGGCGCCGGAGAGGTATACGTGGATGAGAGGTCCAGCAAGCTTGTCGTTTCTGACCTCCCGGATAAAATGAAGAAGATCCGGCGCATGGTTAAGGCATTCGACGAAGCCAGCCGCCAGGTATTCATCGAGGCGGAGATAGTTCAGATTACCCTGAAGGACGAATACCAGCGCGGTATCAACTGGGAAGAGGTGTTCAGCGATTCCTTGAAGTTCGCGGGGATTTTTCCCGTCTCGTCTTCTTTTACCCCGTCTCCTTTGTTGACCGCGGATAACCTGAAGATGAGCATGGGCGTGCTGAATGACGACGATTATACCGCCACCTTGCAGCTACTGCAGACTTACGGCGAGACCAAGATACTCTCCAGACCCCGCATTACCGCTGTCAATAACCAGGAGGCAAAGGTAATGGTCGGGGTGAGAGAGGCTTACGTGACCCAGACCTTGAGCCAGGGAGACACCACCACCGTTACTTCCGAAAGCATCCAGTTTATAGACGTGGGGGTGAAGCTTAACGTTTCTCCGAGCATAAACCAGGACGGTTTTGTTACCTTGAAGATAAAGCCGGAAGTCAGTTCGGTCCGGGAGACGCTTAAGACCGGTCTGGGAAGTATCGTGCCTATTGTCGAGACTTCGGAAGCAGAGACCGTTGTCAAGGTAAAGGACGGTTCGATGATCATGATCGCCGGATTGATGAAAGACGATAAGAGAAGCGACATAACCGGAGTACCTTTATTGTCTAAGATACCGGTGATCGGCGGACTTTTCGGCGGCAAGGCTTCGCTGTATAAGAAGACAGAATTGGTAATTTTCCTCACCCCCCACATAGTCTCGGGAGAGGCTATTGTATCCGGGATGGAGCCGGAGAAATGGGTCTCGCCCGATGTCCTTACGGACAGCATGAAGGAAGATATAATGAACCGCAGGATGCAGGAGATAATACTTTCGGAGAGCCGGGATGAGAAATCCCCACCCGGCGGAGCGAAGGCGGTCAGGCCAGCATCCGAGGGACCGGCGGCGAGCCGGCCGGAGTTACAATTGAAAGGATTAAAGAAGTATTGATTTCTTCGATCAAAATCCGGCAATGGGTACGCTAAGGAAGATCGTGACGAACAAGTGGTCTCTCTTCTTAATTTCCCTCCTCCTTGTGGGGAGCAATAAGGACGATGATACCCTTTCTGTATCTTCCCCATCGGATGACAGGGAAGATTGTCACCCCGCCTTCGTCCTCCCCATTGGAGGATAGGGAAGATTGTCACCCCTCCTTCGTCCTCCCCATCAAGGGGAGGAAAAATTGGAGGTACCCATTCGGGAGGGAAGATTGGAGTATGCTATTGGGGAGGAAAGATTAGCAGACTGTTAGTTGGGGGCCGTTGGTAAGCGTAACCGTTGCCGAATTAAGTATCGTGTCCCCGGAATTAGAGGGGTTTTGCCCCGCTGTGGAGGTGGGAATGTCCGGAAAAATATTGATCGTCCTGGCGTCCGGTATTTTGCTTTTTCAAAGCAGTCTCTTTGCCGCTTCGGATAGCGAAAAGCAGCTGCGCAGGATAATAGAAGAATTGCAGCGGGAGAACGCCGGCCTGGTGGCGGAATTGCACGCGCAGAACGCTGCTCTCTCAAAGTCCGGGAAGGTTGATCCGGGGCTTAAACAACGGGCAGCCGCGGGAAAGAGGGAAAAGAAAGTTAAGACAACCGTTTCTGCTGAAAAAGACACTGCCGCAGCGAAGGCAGTGGAAGAAGCCATTTTGTATAAAGAGCTCGGGCAGGGGTATCTGAAAGAAAAACAGTTCGAGCAGGCGATAAACGCTTTCGAGAAAGCGTTATCGTTTGACCCCGATGACGCAGCCGTCTGTTACGACCTGGGTCTGTTGTATAAACACCAGCGGAACGATAACAAAAAGGCGGCGGCTTTTCTAAAGCGTTATCTCGCGCTTGCCCCTCTGGCCAGAGACGCCGAGGATGTGAAGTATCTTATCCGGATGCTGGCCGACCACAGCGGGACGTCTTATCCATGAAAAAAATACTATTGATCGCCGCCGCGGGTGTGGTGCTGGCAATATCGCTGGGAATTGGGGTGGGTATTTATTCGAGGAACGTGTATCTTACCGGCCAGCTCGGGCAGTTGAATAAAATGATGCAGAAGGCGCAGGAAGAATTGGCCGTGATGCAGGCCGAGAGAGAGAAGGTAGAGAAAGAAAACGAACGCCTGCAGAACGACTCGGTGTCTTACCTGTCGTTGAGCACGAAACTTCAGAACGATAACGAAACACTGCAGAAAAACCTGAAAGCGTTCCAGCAGACCATAAGCGAGAAGGAGAACGACCTGCGGTTGTTGAAGACCCAGCTGGAGGAGATCAGGGGGAAATTAAAGAAAAGCGGCAATTACGTCAATACCGCGCAAAAAGCGCAGCAGGGCCTGTTACTTTTGCAGAAACATATAAAACAGGAACGCGCCGTTTATAGTTATAATCTCGGGGTGGCGTATACCGGCGCCGGATATTATGAAGAGGCGATCGAGGCCTACCGGCGTTCTCTTGAACTGGATCCGTCCAACGCCGACGCTCATTATAATCTTGCCGTTGTCTATGACACCTTCAGACAGGACCCGGAGATGGCGGTGGAGCACTATAGTAAGTACCTGGAGCTTAAGCCGGACGTCCCCGAAGCCGGGGACATCCGCGCGGCGATCGAAAGGCTCAAATAACGGAGTTTGACCGGTTGAACAATGAAACTCTTCCGGCTTGATTAAACTGCGCGTTGTCAGATCAAAGACTGATGTGACGCCGCGCCCAAGATAAACAGCGAGCGGCGGCCATATTGTCCGCGCCCCAGTATGGATCCAGGTGAGATATGCGGAAACATAAGTTGAGAATTATTGTTGTTATAACAGCCGCCTGTTCCGCGTATTTGTTTTTTTCCTGCATCATCACGGCGGTGAAGATCGGTAATATAGACGGCATCGCGAGAGCGAAACATGCCTCGAAGCTGAAAGCGGCGAGGGAGGCTTTCGTTAAAGACCTCTCGCGGGAACACCGGGCCTTCACGGAAGAATACGGCAGAAAAGCCAAAGAGCTGGAAAAGGAAAAAAATCTTTTTAGGGAGATCCGGTCGGAACTTAAAGCGGAGGCCGCAGCGGAAAAAAAGAAAAACAAGCCTACCGCACCCGTCTTGAAGGGGCCTGCGGCGGCTGCGGTAAAATGACAACTGAGAGGAGACAAACTTGAATTCCCAGCAGGAAAAAACTATCATCGCGCGGATGCAGAGAAGGGAACGTGTTTTGAAATGGCTTTGTTTCTTTCTTTCAGCGGCGGTCGCCGGCCTGATATGGTTCATTCTGTCCTCCCGCGCGGCTCCGGAAGTGGATAGATCGTATAAACAGCAGGAGGCAGTTCCGCCTTTCCGAAAAGAAGTGGAAAGTATCATCGGGGAACTGGTATATTCCGGTTTGCCGATGCTGGAGCAGAAAGACGTTTCCGTGAGCATAGACCCCGAAAACAGGCTCTGGACAGTCCGCAATATACATCGTTTCGACGAGGACGGGAATCTTATTCTGGAAGGCGGCAGATACGGTACCTGCGGCGAGCTCGCTTCTTATACCTATAAGTACGTCAAGCCTTTGTTCGGCGGCGCCTATGATATCCGGTTCGTGCGCGCCGTGCAGTCCGGTTATTTCCAGACCCCGAAAGCCACTCACATGGTCCTGTTCATAACGCCCGCCGGCGGGGCGCGGGGCGACAACGATATCTTCGTGCTGGATCCTTCTTTTCACCGTTACGGCAGGCTCGATGAATTCGAGGACTACCTGTTCCATGAGCAGATGGCTAACGTAGGTTTTGTTGAGAATAAAGAGAGAGATATGACTCTGCCCATTTCCACGGCCTTTCCGCTGTTTATAAAGAAGAATTATCTATTGGCTATCGTGGTCGAAGACGTGAACGGCGCATTCGATAAGGATAATTTCGTGATCGCGGTCACCGTGACCAAAAAATACAATTTCGCCGGCAGATACCTTTTCGCGATCCGGTCCGTGAACGGGAACAGGCAGGTTTTCGAAAACAGGCTGCTGTCCAAGAACCTGCTGGAAGAGAAGGAATACGAGGATTTGAAGGCGAGGATCAGGAGTTTCTTTGAAATTATCACCGCGAGCTGAATAGCAGCTGCTGCATAGTGTAAGATAAATTTTCAACAGGGCATTGTTACATAAGTTTCTAACAATCGAGAAGCGAAATTAGACCCCTTCGATAAGCTCAGGGCAAGCTCCATTGAGCTTTGGATTATGTAACGCTTGATTTTCGACTCTTGATTGCTCCGTGCGCTGTTTAAAGAACTTATTTAACAGCGCGCTGCTATAGGGGGATCCTTTTAAATGGGAGCGCGGCCGGGCATCACTTTTGAATATCCGGGCATATTGGGGGGCGTTCAAGTCCGTTTTTCCGGGATATTGGGAGAATATCCTGAAAGAAATCCGCCGAACGCCCGGATTGATAAAAGCGCTATTTGTGGTATACTTTATACAGGTAGATTGTATCTCGATCCGAAAAGGCAAACTCCGGGTAACCGGGGGGCGCAAAGTCGTGCTTCCTTTGCCGGTTATAAGGAACGGCAGACTGCCGAAGAGTTGGGATATGCGTGATTTGACGATCCCGGGCAGTCCTGCCCGGTTTTTTTATGTTTTGCGGTGCCGTGCCACGCATAAAGGAGTAAAAATGGAGAAGATACCACGCATTTACATCGAGGGCTCCGTTTATTACGTAACTTCGCGCGGAGACAATGAAAAGGTCATCTTTAAAGACAACGGAGATTTCCGGACATACATCGAATTATTGAAGAAATATAAAAAACAATTAGGCTGCAGGGTGTTCTCGTTCATCCTGCTTCCGAATCACGTCCATCTGCTTATCGAGCCCAGAGAGGGATGCACAGTTTCCCGGATAATGCACGCCTTGAATTCCAATTACACCAAATATTTCAATTCCCGTTACGGCAGAAAAGGGCATCTTCTTCAAGAAAGGGCTAAGATCACTATTTTGGAAAAACACGGCTATCTACTGGGGGTCAGCGCTTATATACACAAGAATCCTTGCAAACTGGGGTTTGCCGATGACCCCGGGGCCTATGAATTCAGCAGTTACCGGGCATTCGCCGGGCAAGGGCAGGGCAGTCTTTTCGATATGGAGGCCGAGCGCAGGGAAATGGAAGCGCTTTTGTCGCAGGCCGCAGACATGCCTTTGACGTATCCGGAATATATAGGGTCTCTTCCGGCTCCGGAGATGGAAGCGCTCGGTAACGAGCTGGCCAGGAAGAACATACTCGGCAGCGATGATTTCGTGGCTAAAGTGAGAGCGGAAGTCGAGCGCGAGAAATCCTCAGCCGGGGCCGGGGCGCGGGGAGAGAACTCGGTCTTTTCGCTCCGGGCGAAGATGCTTATCCCGGTTTTCTGTGTTATCGCCGTTTCGCTGTTGCTCGTGCAGGTCAATCTGAAAAACAGGCTTAAAAATATCTCCCGCCAGAAGGATATGGAGTATAGCGAGAGGTTGATGAAGGACAGGGAATTCATCAAGAAAGACCTGCAGGAATTGTATCGTGCCGACCTGGTATCCTATCAGGCGATGCAGAAGCGCCTGGATATAGAGAAAAAGAAGGTGATAGAGTTGACGGAAGAAAGAGAAAAGGCAAAAGGCGGGAAGAAATGAGTACCCGCGGATACAGAAGCTCGTTGACGCTATTTTTATCCCTGGTTTTCCTGTTTTTAGCCGCGCAGGGCGCTGCGGGAGCCGGAGACAAGAGGCAGATAGATCAGAAGAAGGACAGGAATATAAGTTTTGAAGTCCCCGCGTTCCTTCCTCCGCAAGCGGTGGAAGGCAGCGAAGAGAAGGGGGCGGTGATCTTCGCAAGCAAGACAGAGCGGGGGATGTTCGAGCGTTTATTCGCCGTTTCCTGGGGAAAACAGAGGCAGGAGGTAATGTCTTTCTTCCCCGCGGAACGGTATAGGCTTTCTTCCGGAGAACGGGAGGATGATAAAGAGACCCGGGTAAACGGACACGCGGTATTTTTCTCTAAAGGGAGCGTGAACATTACGCGCCCCTGCGGGAAGTCTTCTGAAGAGGAAATACTGATTTGCCGCTTTAGCTGTCCGGAGACCGGCAGACAATTTCTTTTCCTGGATCTGCTGGGAACGGTTACTAAAAGCGAATTCCGGGGTATTGTGGAGAGTTTTAAGTGCCATTGAAACGGGCGGGCAGAGCGTATGGAGAGGATATTAACGGCGTTGGTAATAGGGTTGTCCGCGGAAGGGCTGTTTATCTGCCCTTTCCTGGCTTTCGGGCTCACTCTATCGGACAGGTACGCGGGCCTGAAATTCCTTCTCGGCAGGCTGATCGGTCTGCTCATTTTCGGCCTGATAGTCGCTTTGCTGGGGCGTTCTTTGACTATCGATAAAAGGGCCTTGAATCTGCTGTTCGGCATAGCGGTCGCCGCAATGGGGATATATTCCCTTTTGTCCGTCAGGAATCACCGTGGAAAAAGCAGCGGCTCTCTGCAGGGCAGGGTAGGGTTCGGGATAGGGCTTATGCGGGGTATGTTGAATCCCGGCAGAAAATACATTTATCTTGTGCCTTTGATACTGGGCACAAGGCTGTTTCAGGGGATGCTTGTTTCGCTGGCTTACGCCTTGAGCTCTTCGGTCTATCTTTCCCTGGGATTTGTTTCAGCCGGCCTGCTGGAGAGGGTGGCGCCGCACAGGCACATCATAAAAAGAGCGGGAGGGGTCATACTCGTGTTGACGGGAGCGCTTTACATATACAAATCCGGAGGGGCAGTCAGATGAATATTCTCGGCAGGTTCCTGCGTAAAAAGGCCTTCCCTCTCGACAGGCATCCCTGTTTCTCGGAGGCGGCGCATTCCCGCTACGGCAGGGTGCATCTTCCGGTGGCGCGCGGCTGCAATATCGGCTGTAAATACTGTCTGCGCTCTCTTAATCTGACGGAAGACAGGCCCGGGGTGTCGGAAAGGATAATCTCACCGGCCGAGGCGCTGGAGAAAGTGAGCGAGGCGCGCAGGAAATACTGCATAACCGTCGCCGGCATAGCCGGGCCGGGAGAGTCCCTGGCCAATGCGGAGACCTTCGAGACTTTCAGGCTGATAGAGAAACACCATCCGGACCTGATAAAGTGCCTCTCTACCAACGGTCTGCTGCTTTCGGACAAGATCGCCTTATTGAAGGAGCTTAGGGTAGGGACGATCACGGTTACCGTCAATACCCTTGATGCAGCAATAGGCGCGGAGATATACGGGTTCGTCAACTTTAACGGGAAGACATATAAAGGAGAAGAAGGCGCCGCGCTTCTCATAGAACGGCAAAAGGACGGGGTCGGGAAGGCAGTGAAGGCCGGCTTCACGGTGAAGATCAATACCGTGCTTATCCCGGAGGTCAACAAGAGTCAGGTCTTTGCGATAGCCAGGGAGTATTCGGCGCTGGGCGCGCACATAATGAATATTATCCCGCTTATCCCGGTCTCGCAGATGAAGGAGAGGAAACCTCCTACCTGCGGGGAATTGCAGGAGGCCAGGAGCGCGTGTGAGCCTTACATAAACCAGTTCA
Source organism: Candidatus Omnitrophota bacterium (assembly GCA_011620275.1). GTDB lineage: Bacteria > Omnitrophota > Gorgyraeia > Gygaellales > Profunditerraquicolaceae > Undivivens. The sequence continues at coordinate 23,042 of WOZK01000036.1, read as the reverse complement.
GGAAGTGCAGGCAGTGCAGGGCCGACGCCTGCGGTATCCCGGGCCTGGAAGAGAAGAAACCGGCAGGCAGTCCGGAGTATTTTCATGCGTAAGTATGACGCTGAAGGAAAGATAGAGATGAAGAAAAGGGGATATCCGAGAATATTGAGAATGATAATGCCGCTGGCGGCGCTCTCGCTTTGTTCTCTTTGTCTCTGTTCCGGCGCCTTCTGCGAAGAATACTATAACTTCAGCCAGGGCGACTGGAGAGGCGGGGCCTCTACCGATACCGCCAAGCACCCTACCAACAAGAGCAACTGGACTAAATACTCCTCCAAAAGCTCCAATCTTACCACCGGCCCCACGGGTAAGTTGATGATGTCTCCGCTGACCTTCGCACTGACAGACGATACGGATACGGACTTCTCCCTGGGGATGAAAAACAACGTGGTGGTCGGCGGCAGCGGCACCTCCGCCAGGGTGGAGATCAACACGGTCTATCAGGACCCCTTTTGCAGCCGGCTCGGCGAATGGTCCAGTCTTCCTTTCGCCCCTTATATGGGCAGGATATCACCGCTGGTCAAGGCCGGTGATTACATCTATTCCATCTGGCAGTGCGGCAACGACAACAAGACCTTCGCCCGCTGGTCCATCGCCGAAGAAAAATGGGAGTTGATGGAAAGCATACCCGTAAGCACAGGCCAGGGGGCAGCTTTGGCTTACGACGGCAGCGACGTTATCTACGCGCTTATCGGCGGCAACAGAAAAGAGTTCTATGCCTATAAGATCTCTGCCAACACCTGGCATGTCAAGGCCAACGTCCCTTCTCCCGTAGGTCACGGCGGGACGATCGCTATCGTGCCTTCCATCGGCCGGGCATACGCCTTTTGCGGCAACTACACTTCGGTTTTTTACAGGTTCGTGATACCTTCGGACATCAACGCCACCGGTTCATGGTCGGCGGTGGAGTCCGCGCCTTTTACCGTGGGTATCGGCGCCTCTCTTTGTTATCCCAAAGCGGATTCTCCCTATATCTACGCCTCCGCTGGCGGCGGTTCCGTCACTTTCGCCAAATTCGATTATACCGCCGGCTCCAATGCCTGGACCACGCTTTCCAACTGTCCCACCGGCCAGACCTGGGATTCCGATGTGGTCTATCCCGGTTCCGGAGACTACCTTTACGCCTGGTACGGCGCCGGCAGGTGGTTCGGCAGATACGCCATAGGCTCCGACACCTGGGAGAGTTCGGCTTATTCATCCACGCTCGCCAAAGACGTGGAGATGCCGGCACTGCCGTTCTACATCTACAGCAGGATGTATATTTACGACCCGGACGGCAGCGGCACTGAACTGCGCCTGTTGAGCAACCACAGCTACAGCTCCACTTACCGGTATTATCCCGCGCAAAAGAAGTGGAGGGAAGAATCGGCGGCGGTTTTTGATTTACGTACCGGCGGAGATGCCGTGTATGTGGCTTCGCAGGACGCCATTTATGTGATCAGGGGCGAAGGCACGAAAAACTTCTATCGTTATTTCCTTACTTTCAATCCCGTCAATTCCAGCAATACCGCGGTTTCTTTCCAATGGGAGAAGCTTGCCGATGTAAGCTTTTCCGGCAATACCAAAGGAGTCTATATCGGAGCGGCATTGGGCTATAAGCAGGGAGAAGATTATATCTACTGTCTCCAGGGATATAACGAAAACGGTTTCTCCAGATATAACATATCCTCCGAAAGCTGGGAACAGCTACCGCCTTTGCCGCAGACCATGTATTACGGAGGAGGAAGGCTGGTGGTTACGGATGACAGCGTTTATTGTCTGGGAGGAAGAGATTATACCGGCGGCACGGCTACTTATACCGCGAATCTATACAGGTATGACAAAACCAACCGGGCCTGGACCACGGTGAGCACCAATCCCTATGGGACCTTTCAGACCGGGGTCTGCGCCGCTTATGACGGTTCGGATTACATATATATGTTCCGCAACACTTCCCGCGCGGAGTTTATGCGTTACAGGCTCTCGACCAATACCTGGGAGCGCAGGGCCAACTTGCCCGACTGCTGGAGGTCGAGTTGCCAGGGCAGGATGGTTTATTCATCCTCCGAGAACGCCATCTATTATATAGACAGCGCGGGCTGCGCTCTGGAATTAAGAAAGGGCTTCTTTAAATACAATATATCTACCAATAACTGGGAGAATCTGCCGATCCCTCCCGTGTTTATGAGGGGCAAGCTGTGCGCCAGCGACACTAACCTGTATTTTATTTCTCATTACAGTTACGGCGGATTACAGACCTATAACTTTGCCACAGGCGAGTGGAACAATCCGCTGGTGAATTATAACTTCGGACCGGGCAGAAACGTCTCCGGCAGTCTGGTGGTAAAAGGCGATTATATGTATCTTTTTTCGAACAGATGGTCGAACTACGCTTGGAAATACTCTCTCAGCCGGAAAAAATGGGTGAATCTTATGAAACTGCCGTTTATCTTGCACGGATCCGGGCAGAGGGCGGTCTATCCGGGCAGCGGGGATTACATCTATGTTTCGGAAGGGAATATGAACAAGAATTTCTGGAAATACAACACCGAGACCGGGATCTGGACGCAGATAAACTCCAGCCCTTATATGTTCACCTACGGGGCGCGCATGGTCAGCGACGGAAGCAGTATCTACGTCTGCCCGGGCGCCTACAATTCCACTACTTTACTCAAGTTCACGGATGACGAGTCCGGCGGGTCCTGGGTCGCGCTTACCTCGATGCTGGAGTCGATCTACAATGAGGGCAACGGCACCTGCGTCGTCCCCGACGGCCCGTATAAAGGTATTTATATGCTTAAACAGAACGGGGCGGTCAAGTTCACCAAATACAGCATTGACAGCGACACCTGGGGATATCTTAGCGACGCCCCCTGGTCTATCAGCGATTATTGTTACCTGATGTATCCGGGTACCGGGGACTATCTCTACTGTCTGAAGGGCGGGGGCAGGGATTTCGCCAGATATTCGCTGAGCCAGAACAGTTGGACTATTCTTACCGAGGCCCCGCTTTCCGTCTCCGGCATACCGGGCGGTTATTATCCGGGCAGCGGTGATATCATTTATTTCTATCTCGGCACCGGGCACGGAGACCTGGGCATTAATTTCAACCGTTATTCCATCAGCCAGAACAAGTGGGATGAAACCATAGTTTATCCTGTTTACGCCAGTTACGGGGCCTCGATATGCCCGATGCCTTCCGGGGACGACGTATTCTACCTGCGCGGCGGCAACTCCATCTCCTGTTATAAATACAATCTTTCCTCTTCTGTCTGGTACACCCTGCAATCCCCGCCTTCGGGCGTTTATCACGATTCCAAGAGCGTTTACCCGGGGACCGGAGACGATATCTACGTTACCAGGGGGCGCGGTTATTCCGATTTCTGGAAATACACGGAGAGCACCGACCTCTGGACCAACCTCGCCGCGCCGCCTGCCGCTTTCTCCACCGGGCAGGCGATCGAGTATAAAGACGGTTATATTTACGTCCTGCGCGGCGGTTCCACAACCACCTTCTGGAGGTATTCGATCGCCGACAACGACTGGAAGGAAATAGCTTCAGCTCCTTCTGCCTGTTCTCTGGGAGCAAACCTGGTATATCCGGGCAGCGGGGATTATATTTATGCCACTCCGGGCAACGGTTCCACCGCTTTCTGGAAATACGATACGCTTGCCAACACCTGGTCCACATTGACCGTTTTGCCGATGCCTAACGTCGGAGCGAGCCTGTTCAGCCCCGGGTTCGGCGACTATATCTATCTTTTCGTTTCCTATAATTACGATATTGCCTATGGCACCCCGTATTTTTACAGGTATTCCATCAGCAGCAACACCTGGGAGAAGAACGAGGATATGCCTTTTTCCATGGACGGACAGGCCAACGCCATGTATCCGGGCAGCGGTGATTATATTTATGTCTCCAGCGGATACGGTAACTATTCGCTGATGAAGTATCTGCTGTTTTCTTCCGGGGAATACACCTCGGAGATAAAGGAGATCGGCAACAACGCCGGATACGGGGCCGTTACCTGGCAGGATAACTCCCAGGGGCAGATCGAGGTGCGCGTGCGCACCGGCAACAACAGTTCCCTCTCCGACGCCATTGTCTGGGGATATGCCGGCAAGATAACCAAAGGCAGGGATCTGTCCTCATACAGCTCGGTGAACGACAAGGACAAATACCTGCAATACAGACTGCGGTTCTTCTGCTACGACCTTGCCAGCCCGCCGCAGCTGGACAATATTACCATAAATTATAACAAGTATCCACAGCAGGAAACGCTTGTTTCCACTGCTTACGACACCACTTTTACCACCGACAGGCTCAAGAGCCTTTTCTGGACCTCCACGCTGCCTTCCGGCACCGATATCCGTTTTCAGATGCGCACCGCGCCTGATTCCAACGGTTCTCCCGGGGCCTGGTCTTCCTGGCTGGGGCCGCAGGGAGTACAGGAAATTACTTATGACTTCGAGGATGCCTACGAATATGCCAACACCTCCGAAGTGGTGTTCTCCGCAGGCACGGTTAAACTTTCCAAGGTGCTGGCAGATTATCTCTACCGGCAGAAGATAGTGGTGGACAACAGATCGGGGAGCTCTGCCTACGCAAATACCACCGTCAAGGTGGATATCCCCTCGGCGGACATGGATTTTTGGGACCATGTGGCAGACGACGGTTCCGACATCCGTTTCACCGACTCCGACGGCAAAACGCCTTTGAAATACCGCGTCATGGGTTTCAGCAAGGAGAAAAAGAGCGCCTCCTGCTGGGTAACCGTGCCGAGCATCCCGCAGGGGGCGGAGAAGGAGATATACCTGTTATACGGTAAATCGAGCGCGACCTCGGAATCGGACGCCAGCCTGGCGGAATCTATGATAGGTACGAATTTTTACGCTTTGAGTTTCTCTTTCCTCGACATCATCTCTACCGATGCCCCCAACCGCGTCTATATAGAAAAACTGAACGCCGAAGGCCAGGTGGTGGCTTCCACCTTCCTGGATTTCACCTCCGTGGGCGAAATCCAGAGATACACGGACACGGCGCTGACCTGTTACCACGTTTACTCTCAGAAGCCGATTACCTTATTCGCCTCATCCATAGAACCGAGCGGAACTTACGACGACGACTTCTATACCGCCAGCGGCAACGACCTCTGGCTCTGGTGCCCTGCTTACAACTACGACGGGGATGTGATCATCACCGCCTACAATGACGATACCCAGATCAAGATCACCGATTACGGCAAAGGCGACGATACCGGCACCCTGACCCTGGACGCCGGTATTTTCTGGTTCGGCTGGAACAAGGTGGATTCCAGGGGCGAGGTCTGGCATATAGAGGCGACCAAACCGATAACGGTCCAGGCCGGGCTGATCGGCCACGGCGACGCCTCGGAGCAGATGCGTTCTCCCGATATGCAGGAGTATTATTTCTATTGCCCGGATGCCAACATAACCTTTACCGCCTATGAGGACAACACCAACATCGTTTTCGACAATCTGGACAATCTGAGCGGAGTCACCGGGGATTACAGCGGCACCTTGAACAAAGGGCAGAGTTACAGGCATATACCGAATCCCGGGAGCTCTATGACCGTGCGCGCGCGTTTGAGCGCGGACAAGCCGCTGTGCGTGGTGGCAGACGATATGAACGGAGGCAAGGGGCAGATCTATCAGAGCGCCGATACACTGATGAGCGTGGGTAAGGATTATTACATAAATACCGGAGGCGCGCGTTATCTGAAACTCATAGACTATGAAGAAGGCGCCAATAATATCACAGTCACCGGTGATATCAGCCCGTCTCCCACCACTTTGACCCTTTCGGCCAGGGGAGGTATGGCTACTCTCGATCCCGGAAACACCTGGCGCAACCTTCACTTGACCGGCACGAAAAAGTTCGCCGTTTACGCCTACAGTTCTTACGGGGAGGCGATCACCCCGGTGCTGAAACCCACGGAGTTCAATCACCTTATCTCCACCTACCTGGTGGCGAAAGAGGAACCCGCGGACGGCCCCGCTCTTGCCGGATGGCTTTACAAAGAGACCATCAGGATAGACAATACCCTGAATACGCAGGAGCTCACCGATTTTCAGGTGGCGGTGGACGTGGACAAGAACCACAGGGATTTCTGGCTGCACTGCCTGGCCGACGGCGGAGACGTGCGTTTCGTTGACAGCGACGGGAGCACTCTCCTGAATTATTACGCGGAATCTTTCTCTTATACCGGGAAAGAGGCGCGTTTCTGGGTGAAGATACCGGTATTGCCCTACATTGAGCAGAAGGTCATCTATATGTATTACGGCAAGGCGGACGCGGCCAGCGCCAGCGACGGGAACGGCGTTTTCGAATTCTTCGATGATTTCGACGCCGGCCTGGACAAATGGGATTCGCAGTATTGCAACCTGACCACCATTTCCTCCATCTTCGGTATGGACAGCAGCCCCTTTAACCTTTCTGCCGGCGCGAGCACGGTCCAGACCCCGGTCGCTATCCCTACCGGCATAGTCGCGGGCAGGACGTATGACTGGTATTGGGAACTGCGCTGGCCCAACGGGGCCCTGGTGGAGGCGCAGAGCATATCGCAGCCGTTCACCCTTTACAGCGACCTTTTGAGAATGACGGCCGGCCCTTTTATGGAGAAGAACGTGGCGCCGGGACAGGTCATAACTACCATCGGCGGCACCTTTACAAATAACTATTCCATAGCCATTAACGGATTAAGATTCCGTTTCACGCTCACCGATGTGGACACAGGGGCGTCTTTCCAGGAGATAGACAGCAGCACCTTTAATATCCCGGTCGGGACCAGCACAATCAACAATGTTTCCGTAACTATGCCTTCCGGCCTGACCGCCGGGCATCTTTATTACTGGTCATGGGCAGTCCTCGACCAGAACAATAACCAGCTTTTTTCCAGTTCCGCGGCGCCGGCGGCGCTGTTCAATATCGCCTGTCAATTCCAGCTGAGCTCGGGGCCGGTTCTGCCTTCTTCAGTTACCGGCGGCACAAACGCCTCCATCAGCGGCACCTTCGACAATGCCGGCGGGGTTTCCCTGAACAACCTTTTCTGGAGATTCACCCTTATCGACACCACACAGGGCGGCCGCAGCGTGGCCAAGGTCGCGCATAACGGTTATCTGCAGGCGAAATCCAACGTCAGCCCGAATTACGATATCACCACCGAGGTGACCTGGCAGACGGCCAACAAGACCGGCAGGCATTTCATCGGTATCTGCGACCCCAACGCCAAGGCCTCCACCGGCATGAACAATTCCAATTACAAGGCCGGTTACGACGTGCTGATAAATTCCAACGGTTACTATTACGACGAGTCCGGCAACGGTTACACGACCTGGTATACTATACGCACGCCGTATACCTTCGCCATGTGGAACAAAGACAAGATGTCCTGGAAACCGCACGACACGTTGAACGGACAGACCGGCCGGGTAATCTTCGAGCTTAGCACCGGAGACAAGCTCACCTATAACGCCGGGTACGTAGCAGGTCCGGGCCTGGCGATAAAGCCGACCATACGCTCTTCTGCGGATGCCATCTACGTGGACAAGATAATGGTCTATAAGAAAGCGGCGGTCAAGCCTTACGTGGGTTTCGTCTTTATCGAGACCTCCAATCCCACCGGAATGGAGGTCTATTACACCACTAATCCGGTCATCCAGCCGGTGCTGGGGGTGTTCTATGACAACAATCTCACGGCCTTCCAGGAAGTAAATACCATACCGCTGGACACCGACATCAGGTATCAGGTTTCCTGCGACGGCTACAACTGGCACTGGTGGGACGGGACCGCCTGGAAGGCGGTGAGCGGCGGATTCAGCCAGACCAACGAGGCCCCGGAGATCAATAATAATCTCGCCGCTTTCCAGACACAATTCCCCAGCGGGGAATTCTTTTTCCGCGCTTTCCTGAATTCCGCCGACGGCGTCGGCACGCCTCTGCTGGACACGGTCAGCGTTTTTACTACTTCCGAGCCGACTTATTACATCACGCCCGCCGGCAGCCGGGTTAATTTCCTTAATTCCGATACCGTTAACGACCGCTGGGTGCAGTATAAGGCCGTATTGAATTCCTACGGGCAGGAGACCCCGGTCCTGCAGGACGTGGGATTTTCTTATCTGGACGCAGTGTTGAAGATAACCTCTCCCAACGGAGGGGAATCCTTGCCTATCGGCACCACCGCTTTGATAACCTGGACGTCGCAGGGTATCGACGGGGCGGATAATCAGGTGAAGATCGAGTATTCCATCGACGGCGGCTCCACCTGGATGCTGATAGTGGATAATCTGGTGAATAACGGCGCTTATGAATGGCAGGTGGCGAACAATCCTTCTCCCAACGCCCTGATCAGGGTAACCAGCAAGAAGTATTCCGCCATCCGGGACACTTCGGACGCCGTGTTCGGTATAATGGGGCTGATATTGAATTCTCCCGACGGCGGCAACCAATGGGAGATCGACTCCACGCACAATATCACCTGGTCCTCTTACGGCACCGTATCCAACAACCTGAAGATAGAATGTTCTTTGGACGGAGGGGCTACCTGGCTCTATCCTCCGGTAGCGGATCAGCGTATCAATAACGGGTTATACACCTGGAACATACCGAACAGGGAGAGCTACATTTCCTCCGTTTGTTTAATGCGCATCACGGATATGAACAATACCAATATCACCGATTGTTCCAACTCCGTCTTTTCCATCGTGCCGAAACCGGCGATGACCATCACTTCCCCGGTGGGGGGGGAGATATGGAAAGCCGGCAGCGCGAAGGACATCACCTGGGACAATAAGGGTAACGTCAATCCGCTGGTGGACGTGTATTATTCCGTTGACAGCGGCTCAAACTGGACGCTGCTGCAGTCATCGGTGAGCAACACCGGGACCTACTCCTGCACGGTCCCGAACGTCCTCTCTTCGCAGGTGAGGATCCGCATCGCGGAGACCGCCGTTCCGCCGGGCAGGGACACCCAGGACAAAATAGAGACCGCGTCCGGGGGCGATTTTACCATTACACTGCCGACGATCACGATCTCCTCTCCCAACGGTGCCGAGAAATGGGTGAGAGGAGACACCCGCGAGATCGCCTGGACCTCGGACGGGGCCATAGGCGAGAACGCCCTCAAGATAGAATATTCGATTGATGAAGAAGGGAACTGGGTGACGGTCTCCGAGGACGAGGCGGACGACGGCAGTTATTCCTGGGTGATCCCGCAGGGGGCGGTCGGCGCCAACGTCAAGATCAGGATCACCGATACCAGCAGGCCGGAAGTGCAGGATGAAAGCGACGCTTACTTCGAGGTGCTGGATAAGCCTATAATCGTGCTGGTGCAGCCGAACGGCGGGGAAAAGACCACCATCGGCGCCCCGTATGAGGTTAAATGGTTCACCATCGGGGACGCCCTGGACGGCCCATTACTCACCGTTTATTTCTCTGCCGATTCCGGGGAGCATTATGAGGTTATTTCCGACCAGAGGCCCAATAACGGTTCTTATTTCTGGATACCTCCGGAGAAGGAGATCTCCACCGCCAGGATCAAGATCAAATGCGACGATACCGAGAACTTCCCCTGGGTCGAGGACGCCTCCGACGCCGACTTCACCATCCAGAAACCCCACCTTACGCTTACCTGGCCCAACGGCGGTGAGTCTCTTTACGCCGCCGGGACCTATAATATTACCTGGGAGTCGGTGGGGAGCATCGGGTTGAACGCCATCAAACTTGAATACAGCGTCAACGGAGGAAACACCTGGCAGACGATCGCCGGCGGCCTGGCTAACAGCGGCAGTTATTCCTGGAAGACCGCCGATTCGCTTACCGATAAGTTGAAGATCAGTGTCTCCGATGACTCTCAGCCCGGCGTCAAAGGAGAATCCCAAAATAACAACTCCATCATCGCGCCCTCGCTGACCTTGACCTCCCCCAACGGAGGTGAATTATGGGTGGTCGGCCTGGATTACCCCATAACCTGGACTTCCGTCGGGGATCATAATTCTATCAGCAATAACCTCGTCCTGCAATATTCGATGAACAACGGCGGCACCTGGAAAAGCATTGCCGGCGGCCTTTCCAACGAGGGCACCTATATCTGGCATATACCGAACGATATCTCGAATAACTGTAAGGTGCGCATATACGATTATTCCCGCACCGCGACGCAGGATGCATCCGACGCGGTATTCCAGATCGCCGCTCCCTGTATCACCATCACCACGCCCAACGGCGGGGAGGTTTGGCCTTACGGGACGAGCCACGAGATACTCTGGAACGTCATCGGGCAGGTCTCCGACGACGTGACCATCACCTACAGCGTCAACGGCGGAACAACCTGGCTGCCGGTCTATAGCGGGCCTACCAACAACCATTCTTACGTCTGGACCGTCTCGGAAAATATCTCTTCGACCTGTAAGATCAAGATCAAGGATAATGAACCTCCTTATATCGAGGATACGACCGACACCGTCTTTTCCATAGCTTATCCCATTATTACGGTTACGCGGCCCAACGGCGGGGAATTCTTCGTGGTTACCGACAACGAGAACATCACCTGGTCCACGGAGGGGACGGTCAGCAACAGCCTTAAGATCGAGTATTCCCGCGACAACTTCGTGCTGGACATAAACGAGATCGCGGATAATGTCGTCAACACCGGGGTCTATATCTGGCGCGTTCCGGAAGTCCTTTCTACCGTTTTGAGGATCAGGATCACCGATAATTCCGTCCCCCAGATAACGGATAAGTCCAACGCCGGCTTTTCCATCCTGCCGTTCCCGGTGGTTACCATCGATTCACCCAACGGAGGTGAAAGGTGGAGGATAGGGACCAAACACAATATCACCTGGCACGATAACGGCGGCCCCTTGAGCAACAACCTTGTGCTTGAATACTCCGTGGACGGCGGCTCGGACTGGAAGCCGATAGCCGGCGGGGTCTCCAACAGCGGCTCTTACGAATGGACCATTCCCGAGGATTATTCCGTCAACGCCCAGGTGAGGATAACCGACAACCAGCGCGCCACTACCGTTGATTATTCCGACGCCGTTTTCACCATCGATAATCCCCAGATAACGATTATCGCTCCGGTCTCCGCCACTTACTGGGCGGTGGGAGACCCGGCGGTCATCACCTGGGTATCCGAGGGGGCGGTCAGCGATAATCTGCTGCTGCAGTATTCTGTCGACAACTTCATCACTTTAGAAACGATAGCGGTGGGCGAGGCGAACGACGGGAGTTGCAGCTGGAGCGTGCCGGATGAACCGACCAATAATATGAAGGTCCGCATCGTGGACGGCAACCGGCCGGCGACGATTGCCACCTCGGAGGCATTCACCGTCCTGCAGTATCCGCAGGTCACCGTTACTTCTCCCAACGGCGGGGAGGAATACGTCGTGGGAGACAGCGTGAACATCACCTGGACCAGCAAAGGGTTGTCGATCAATCCGCTGACCATAGTTTATTCTTCCGATAATTTCGCCACCACGCGCACCATAAAGACCGGGGCGCCTAATACCGGCAGTTATAATTGGGTGATCCCGGACGACACCATCTGCGTAAATACCCTGAAGATAAAGATATATGATCCTGCGCGCCCCGTCATCTCGGACGCCTCCAACAACAATTTCAGGATACGCGGCGGATTCAACATAACCTATCCTGCGGCTAATATCGATTGGGCGGTTAACGAACCGCGCGCCGTCACCTGGCAGACCAGAGGACAGGTCCCCAATGTAAAGCTTGATTACAGCATGGATGCCGGAAGCACCTGGACGACCATAATCATCAGCACCCCCAATAATGGCGCCTATACCTGGGTGCCGCCGGATTACCACGGTCAAAAGGCTTTGTTCAAGGTTTCCGACCCGACGGACGACACCGTCTTTTCCGTATCGCCTTCTTTCAACATCATCTATTACCGGATCACCTGGATGGTCAAGGATTACGATAATATGGATAATTTGCAGAACCTCAGCGTCAGGGATTCCTGGTGGTTCGACTCCAGCGCTGCCATTATCTGTCCGGTCACGCACGAGTATCCCTACGGTCATTACACCACCTTCTGGTCGAAAGAGGGGTATATAGAAAGAAGCGCGGACTGGATAGCCGACGGCAATAAGAGCATCACGCTCCTGTTGGAAAACTCCATAAGCGCGCAGATCGAGTGGCACGTCCTGCTTTCCACGGCCTACAACTCCGCCACCGATACCATCAGCGCCTCTTCCTGGCTGGAAAGAAGGGGAAAGATCGTAGGCTTGAACGAGATCGACAGGGCGGATCTTACTTCCGCCACCTTAAGCGTTTACGACGGAGAAACGTTGATAAAGACATTGACCTCCGGCGCGCCGGACGGTAACGGCGCCTTCTGGTTCACCTGGGCCAATACCGGCCTTACTTCCGGCAAGACTTATTTCGTCAAATCCACGGTCGTGTTCCGCGGCGGCAGTTACAATTCCGGGGCTTCGATAGACGTAACGACGGAATTGACCGCCAAGGGCCAGACGGCCATACTGCAAAACCTGCAGACGCAGACCGCGACCATTCAGTCCCAGGTCACGCAGGACATACCGCAGAAGATCACTCAGGCCAAGGAGGAGATAAAGGAGGATACAGCCAGGATACTCACCGCCACCGAGACCGACATCCCCGATAAGATAGAGGAGGCGCGTCGGCAGCAGGAAACGGATATAAGATCGGAGATATTGAACCGGGAGAATTCGGTCAGGAGCGGCACGGATCTGGTGGTGCGTTACCGCACTTATCCGGGGGTCCAGCCGACCGTGGACTTCTACGATCCGAATAACGTCCAGTGCGTGTCTAAAGGCGTGATGACCGAGGTCTCCGACGGTATCTATGAATACACCATTACCGTTTTTTCCGGCTGGGGCAGGGGCGATTTCACCATCGTTTGCTCGGAGTCCACATACGGCTCTCTGGACGCGATGATCATTTCGGTGATCCGTTCGGACATCGAACAGATAGCCGGGCAGGTCTCCGCCGTGCTCGGCACCACATCCGGCCTGAACAATTTTTCGAAAATTGCCGATACTCTCAGCAGCCAGTTCGCCGTGATAGAGTCGGCCCTGGGCAAGATCAGCAAAGACCTTGTAGATCAGGTCAAGGAGGTAGCGGGAAGCGCTACCGACATCAATTCGGTTTACATGCAGCTGGTAAATATCGGCAGGGAGTTGAAGAAAGTCAGCACGGAACAGAACGTCAGCCTGGAAAAGCTTCTGGAGGTCAACGAAGAGAAAAAGAACGATATGACCTATTTGAAGAATAAAACCCAGGAATTGAAGGCGGTAATGGACATCAACCAGAAGATGATAGACAACATCGCCAATAAACCCGTCACTCAGACCTGGTTCGAGTTCAAATAATGAAAGTAGGGGGGCTTTAAATGAGAAAATTATTCATCCTCTTGTTTATCCTCTTCGCCTGCGCCGCGGACGCTCACGCGGGCATAGTCCTGAAGGCTATGGCTTTCAATCCTTCCAAGACCGAGAAACAGTCGGTCCCCATCAAGGTATATCTGCCCAAGGAAGTCAAACCGGAGCACATCATAGATAAAGGAGACCTTGAAGTGGGTTACGACAACCAGCAGGGGTCTTATTTCGTTTACGGGCAGTACGAGTTGATGCCGGGCGAGAGCGTGGAGCGCGAGGTAGAGATGATGGACGTCTGGATGGTCCCGGCGGCCGAGATAGAGTCGATGCGTTCGGAACTCGACAAGACGGTAAAACTGCTGGCGGAGACCGACTTCCGGGAGAGGGTAAATTTTCTCAAGGAAAACATCGAACGCAAACTGAAGATGGTTGAAGAGAACCAGAAAGCCGAGTCGGTAAACCCGGAAAGACATATCTCCCTGTTCCGCGATAACCAGCGTCTGATGGAGTCGGCGAAAGAAGACCTGGCCACGGCCAGAGGACTGCTCGCTCAGGCAAAGCCGGTTCCCGCAGCCGCGGTCTGGAGACTGATCCTGATAATAATACTCTTCCTTGGATTCATCGGTATCGCTTCCTACTTTATTTGGCAGACGCAGATAAAAGTGATCTCCACGCCCACTTTCGGCGAAGAGAGCCGTGAGACTTCCGACGGCAAAGAAAACGCCGTTCAGCAGGACGACGGCAAACCGGCGGTATGAAAGAGCGCTTATGCACTGCCTCCATAGATCGCTAAGCCCCTTCTTGGCGCTTTTGATCCCGATTTCCTTTTTCCTTTTACCTGTCCGGAGCGGCGAAGCGAATGAGCTCTGGCAGGTAAAGAAAAGCACGCATTTCAAGGTCTATTACAAGTCCGACCCGGAGCATTATGTGGACGACGTCCTGGAAAAGGCCGAGAAATACTACGACAGTATCACCGAGAATCTGGGGTTCCGGCGTTTCAATTTCTGGACCTGGGATAATGCCTGCACCATCAATCTTTATACTTCCCGGGACGACTATCTGGCCGGCACCAAACAGCCGCATTGGTCGGGGGGCATCGCTAATGTCCGTAAACGCAGGATCGATACCTTTTTCTACGCCGGGAGTTTCCTGGACACCACCCTGCCGCATGAAATGACCCATCTTATCTTCAGGGAGTTCGTCGGCTACGACCGCCGGCTTCCTTTATGGCTGGACGAAGGTATCGCCTGTTCGCAGGAGAAAGACGGCGGACAATACATCGCTATCGCCCGGGTGCTGGTGAAGACCAGCATGTTCATTCAGCTGGATAAACTGACGGAAATAACCAAACCCGGGTTGTTCATGCCGGAGGTTTTCTACGCGGAGTCAGCGGCGGTGGTGCAGTTCCTGATGCAGGAATACGGGGAGGAGAAATTCATTGATTTTTGCAGGGCCCTAAGGGATAATAAGCTCAACAATGACTGGAGAACGTTCTTCATGGATATATACGGATTCAGGGATATGAGGGATATGGGTGAGCGCTGGAAGGCGTATCTGTTCAAATAACGCGCATACGGTATGAAGACCAGGGTTTTGACCATTTACGAGAAGCTTTTCGAGGGCGAGGCGAAAGAAATCATCCTCCCCGGCTGCGACGGAGAGGTTTGCGTGCTCGATTTTCACCAGCCTTTTCTGTACCGTCTGCGCAGGGGGTACGTCAAGCTGAGAACGGCCTCTTCCGCTATGCCGGGACAGGAGCGTAATATTTTCATAAAGGACGGGGTCGCGGCCCTGCAGGACAATTCTCTGGATATACTTGTGGAGGGATAGATATTATGCGTAACCTGACCATACTCCTGATAATGTTCTTGAGCACCCTGGGGCCCGCCTTGGTAATAGCCTTTGTGGGGTACGGTTCCGTCCAGGCCATAGGGCGTAATCCTTCCGCCACGCCGAGGGTCATGCTGGCCATGATTATCGCTTTTTTATTCGCGGAGGCGATCGCCGTCATCGCCATGCTTATAGTATTCAATCTTTTTAAATGACATCCCGGAGCCGGGCCCGGTAATGGGCCCGGCCGGGGACCTTACCCCGGAGCGAAGCAGATGCTTCTTCAGCTGGTCTTGATACAGATAGTGACTTTCGTGGGATTAATATTCATACTGCGGTTCCTTTTCTATAATCATCTTAATTCCGCTTTGCGGCGTTTGCGCGATCTTAACGAGAAGGCGTTGATGAAGGAAGCCGCGCTGCGGGAGGAACTGGAGAAAGCCAAGGCGGAGAGGATCGCTGAGGTCGAAAAAGGCAGGCAGGAGGCGAAAAGTATAGTCGAAGCGGCCAAGAAAGAGACGGAAGGCATCCTCGCGCACGCCGAAGAGCAGGCCAGGGAGAACAGCCGTAAGGCCGTTCTGCACGGCAAGGAAGAACTGGATAAGCTCCGGCAGAGCATGGAATCCCAGACGGCAGAGAAGGCAATAGCTCTGGCCACGGAGATGATCCGGTACGCCTTCAGCGGAGAGGGAAGAAGCAGCCTCCAGCGGCAGATCATAAAAGAAATCACCGGCGAGATCGAAGGACTCGACGAAGAGAAATTCTCGGTGGGCACAGGCTCGGTCAGGATATCCTCAAGCTGTCCGCTGGAGGACGAAGAGCGCGCGAGGCTGAAAGACCTGCTTTCGCGCAAGATGAAAACGGATGTCGAAATAAACGAGGATGTGAACCCGGAACTGATCACCGGTATAGTGATTCAGACCGGAGACCTGGTGATAGACGCCAGTCTCAGGAACAAATTACGCAAGGTCATACCTTTTCTCAAGAACGGCCCGGGCAAATAGCGTTTACTTTTTCCCCGCGGACATCATTCCGCTCCATTCTTCGGAGCTGCTTAAGGAACAGCATGAGCAATCAGCTGCATATACCTAATCTGGACATCAGCGAAGTAGGGCGGGTGCAGGAGGTGCGTCAGGGTATAGTCATGGCCTCGGGACTGCCTTCCTGTATTTACGGCCAGCTTGTGGACCTCTCCAACGGGACCAAGGGGTTGATACTCGGTTTTAACCCCGAATCGGTGCTTATCGTTTCCCTGGGAGACGACAGCAACATCAGGATGGGGGATACTCTGGTCAGCCGTTCCGAATTATTGACCATCCCGGTGGGGGACGGCTACCTGGGAAGGATAGTGGATTGCGCCGGCAGTCCTCTCGATGACAAAGGAGTGATAACCGCGTCCGAGCACTACCCTGTGTTCCGCGAGGCGATGGGAGTTATAGAACGCGACCCGGTCGTGGATCCGCTCGAGACCGGCGTCAAGATCATCGATCTGGCCATTCCGGTAGGCAAAGGCCAGAGGGAACTGCTGATAGGGGACCGCCAGACCGGAAAAAGCAGCATCGGCATAGACGCCATCATAAACCAGAAAGGCAAAGACGTCGTCTGCATATACGTCTGCATAGGCGGCAGCTACACCAGCCTCAAACGCGCTGTCTCGCTTCTGGCGCAGAAGAACGCGCTGGATTATACCATTGTGATGGCCTCGACCGCAGCCACTTCCTCGGCGGAACAATATCTCTGCCCGTATTCCGCCTCCGCCATCGGAGAATATTTTATGTTCCACGGCCGCGACGTGCTGGTGGTATTCGATGACCTCATAAAGCACGCCTGGGCTTACAGGCAGATGTCGCTTCTGCTGGAGCGCCCGCCCGGAAGAGAGGCTTATCCGGGAGACATCTTTTATATCCATTCGCAGCTTATGGAAAGGGCGGGTAAGCTCAAACCGGAACACGGAGGCGGGACCATGACTTTTCTGCCGATCGTTTCCACCCTGCAGGGCGACATCACCGGTTACGTGCAGTCCAACCTTGTTTCCATGACCGACGGGCAGGTTTATCTTAACGCGTCGCTTTTTCACGAAGGTTTCAAGCCGGCCATAGACATGGGGCTTTCCGTTTCCCGTATCGGCAGCAAGGTGCAGTGCCCCGCGGTAAAAAAGGTAAGCGGCGGGCTGCGCCTGGAATACGCGCAATACCGGGAATTGCTGCGTCTGACCAGGTTGAGGACCAAACTTTCCGATGAGGCCATGCGCCAGATGAAACGCGGCGAGATCTTGAGGGAGCTTCTCACCCAGGAGAACGGCAGGCCGGTCTCGACGCTCGAGGAGATCGTGACGTTCTACGCCCTTAAGAGCGGCGCCCTGGAAAAACGCGGCGCGCAAGAAGTCAAGGCGTTCAAAGAGGGGTTTTTTACTTATCTGACGGAGACAGATCCGGAGCTCGCCGGGCTGCTGGATTCCAAACGCGATCTCAGCGACGAAATAAAAACCGCCCTGGACGCGGAGATCGAGGAGTTCTTCTCTTCGCTTCGGGATCGGGAGAACCGGGGATGATTTCGGTAGCCGAGCTGAAGAGCGACCTGGAACTCAACAAGAGCCTGGGCGCGATCATCGAGGCGCTGAAATCAGGAAGCGCCATCCAGTTGAGGCAATTTCAGTCCAAGGCCAAGGCCCTTGAAGATGTGGCTTCCGTCATAGAGAATGTTTTCGCGATGCTTTTACGCCTTGGCGTAAAACACCCTTTTCTCTCCGGCAATCCCGGTTTACCGGCGTGTTTCGTGGTGGTCAACACGGATAACGGTTTCGTCGGTGAGCTCAACAGCGCGGTGGCTAATGCCGCTTTTGAGTCGTCCAGGAGCGAACGCGATGTTTTTGTCGTGCTGGGCGAGCGCGGCTGGAATTTCTTTGAGGATAAGGGCCGGCAGTTCAAACGCATGCCCGGTTTGAGCGAGGAGATAAGGCCGGCAGAGATCGGCGCTCTGCAGGGCTGCATAGTCAGGGGGCTCCTGAAAGGGGAATACGGCAGCGTTTCGATCGCCTATCCGCATTCGGTAAATGTCGGAGCGTGGAAGGTGAGGCTTGACCGGCTGCTTCCCTGCGGGGCGGAGCACGACGGCGAAGAGGGTATGCCGGGATCGGATTTTAGCGAAGGGGTTACCGCGGTTGAGCCGTCGCCGGGGGCCGTGATGGAAGGATTGATACGTTTCAGGCTTTCGTTTTCTCTTTATAACATCGCCTGGACAAGCAAGTTTTCGGAGTTCGGCGCGAGATTGATGCACCTGGAGGGAAGCGAACAGGAACTAGCCAGGATGAAACAGCAGTTGAGCCTGCAGTATTTTAAACACGTGCATTCGCTGGCGGACAAGACCATTAGGGAGATAATCTCGTCAAGATTGACCAGGAAATGAAGATCAGGGAGATAGATATATGGAACATATAGGCAGGGTCGTAGGCACCGCCGGGCCGGTCGTGGACGTTAAGATAGATCCTCCGCACAGCATGCCTCCCATATACGAGATAATGGAACTGGAGACTTACGACGGGAAACAGGTGACCCTGGAGATCGTCGAGCACAGGGAGAACAACATCTGCCGCTGTATCGCCCTGGCCCCGACCTACGGCATACAGCGTAATTGCCCGGTCGCCGCCTTGAACAAATTCCTGAGTTTGCCGCCGGCGGAGAGCGTTTTCGGGCGCATGCTCAATGTCCTCGGTCAACCTATAGACAAGAAAGGCAAGATCAACGCCGAATACACTCTGCCTACCCGCAAGAGCTTCAAGGTCAGAATGAAGTCGGCGGAGCAGAAGAACGTCGCCAAGGCCGAGATCATGCAGACCGGCATCAAGATAATAGACCTGCTTTTCCCCCTGGTGAAAGGCTCCAAGACCGGGATTATCGGCGGGGCCGGCCTGGGGAAAAGCGTTCTCATCCTGGAGATCATACATAACATCATACAGAAGAGCAGGGGAGTCTGTATATTTACCGGTATCGGAGAACGTATCCGCGAAGGCAACGAGCTTTATTATGAGTTCGTCAGGACCAACCTGTTGGAACGTTCCATACTGGTTTTCGGACAGATGAACGAGTCTCCGGGGATGAGGTTCGAAGCCGGCAATACCGGGATTACCCTGGCCGAGTCCCTGCAGGACGGCGGGCACGACGTGCTTTTTTTCTGCGACAACGTTTTTCGTTTCGCCCAGGCCGGCAGCGAGATGTCGGCCCTGCTGGGAAGGATCCCTTCCGAGACCGGATACCAGCCTACTCTCACCAGCGAGATCAGTCAGTTCCATGAGCGCATACAGTCCCGCGAAGGGGCGAGCATTACTTCCATAGAGGCGGTTTACGTGCCGGCGGACGACCTGACCGACCCTGCGGTAGTATCCATCTTCAGCCATCTGGATTCCGTCGCCGTTCTTTCCAGGCTTTACGTGCAGCGCGGGCTTTATCCGGCGATATCGCCGCTGGAGTCTTCTTCCGGCTCGCTCGACCCCAGAGTCATCGGTAAGCGGCATTTCGATACGGCGCAGACGGTGCTCCGGCACTTCCAGAAATACGACGAACTGCAGAGGATAGTGGCGATCGTCGGCAAGGAGGAACTTTCCAAACAGGAGAGGATTATTTTCGACCGCGCAAAGAAACTGCAGAATTTCCTCACGCAGCCTTTTTTCGTGGCCGAGGTGCATACCGGGCACATGGGCGAATACGTTACGATAGATGAGACGCTTTCCGGATGCGAGAAGATCATTTCCGGAGAGATGGACGCCGTGGCCGAGGATAAGTTTTACATGATCGGAGCGGTGGACAACAAGGCATAGAAAGGCAGTAAATGACCAAGATAGGGGAATACCTGGTGCAGAGAGGGCTGCTCAACCGCGAGCAGCTGGAGCGCGCTCTCAAGGAAAGCCGCATCAGCGGAGAATTGATCGGTAAGACCCTGCTGAGAATGGGGCTGGTGACCCAGGAGAAATTGCTTATGGCGCTGGGAGAGCAGCTGGGTATCCCGTATTATCCCAGTCTGCAGCAGCTTGATATCCCGCAGGAAGTCATCAAGGCCGTGTCCCCGAAGTTCATCCAGCTCTACAAATTCATGCCGGTAAAACTGAAAGGCAATGTTCTTACCGTCGCCGTCTCCGATCCCCTGGCGGTTTGGCTGCTGGAGGATCTGAAGCTGCATCTCGGCTTCGACATCGAAAGGGTGCTGGCCACGCAGGAAGAGATCCTCGCAGGCATAAAACGTTATTACGGGGTCGGCGCGGATACCGTGGAGGAGATCCTCACGCAGGAAAAAACCGGCAAAGGCAAACAATCCAGATACGAGACGCTGGAGGAGATACAGGATATAGGGGATGTGGGCAAGACCGCCGAAGACGCTTCGGTCATAAAACTGGTCAACCAGATCCTCTCGGAGTCGGTCAACGCCAGGGCCACGGATATACACCTGGAAACATTCCGCGATTACGTGCGGGTCAGATACAGGATAGACGGTATATTGTACGATATGCGCGTGCCGGAGGCGATCAAACATCTGCATTCCGCCGTCGTCTCGCGCATAAAGATAATCTCCAACCTGAACGTGGTGGAAAAACGGCTTCCCCAGGACGGCAGGGCGATCATCAAGATACAGGACCGGCAGGTGGACCTGCGTATCTCGATTATCCCTTCCATATACGGGGAGAACGTGGTAATAAGGATCCTTCCGGTGCAGCTGCTTTTCAATCTGGACGACCTCGGTTTCTTCCCGGAAGACCTGAAGAAAATAGAAACCATGATGCAGAAACCGCACGGGATAATCTTCGTGACCGGCCCCACCGGCAGCGGAAAAACCACCACTTTGTATGCCTGCTTGAGTAAACTTAACAAGGAAGCTGTGAAGATCATAACCATAGAGGACCCTATCGAATACGAGCTCGGCGGCGTGATGCAGATCCAGATCAAGCCGGAGATAGGGTTTACTTTTGCTAACGCCCTGCGCAGTATACTCAGGCACGACCCGGACATAATGATGGTCGGAGAGGTCAGGGACCTGGAGACGGCGGAACTCGCCATAAGGACCTCTTTGACAGGGCACCTTATCTTCTCCACTTTGCATACCAACGACGCGGCCAGCGGAGCGACCAGACTGCTTGATATAGGCATAGAACCGTATCTCGTCGCTTCTTCGGTCAACGCCTTTATCTCCCAGCGTCTTGTCAGGGTAATATGCCCGGCCTGCAAGGAGGAAGTTAAGGATAAAGGGGCGCTCCCGGAGGAATTCCGCGATATGAAGATATACCGCGGCAAGGGGTGCGAGCTTTGCAAATTCATCGGCTATAAAGGCCGCACCGCTATCCATGAGATATTCTTCGTGGATGAAGAGATACGTTCTCTTATCCTGAATAAAGCCTCCGCATCGCAGATCAAGGCCAAGGCCCTGGAGATGGGGGCCACCACGTTGAAGAAAGCCGGGTTGGAAAAGGTTCGCCTGGGACAGACAACGCCGGAAGAGCTGTTGCGCGTGGTCGAGTGGGGAGAGGAATAATATGCCGAAGTTCGCCTATAAAGCCAAGCGCGGGCTGGACGAACATGTAGAAGGCGTGATCGAATCCTCCAGCGAGGCCGAGGCGCTGAATAAAATCATCGCCGCAGAACTTTTCCCTATCTCTATACGCGAGCTTCCGCCGGAAGTAAAACCGCGGAACTCCGCCGGCTCCTGGTTTAGGAATAGACGCGTTTCTCCCGCCGACATCTATATCTTCACCAAGAAACTTACCACGCTTATGCGCGCGCGGGTGGAACTGCTCGCCAGCCTCAAGATAATCTACGAACAGACCGATAATCAGAAGATGCGCGAAGTCGTGCAAGGCCTTTATAACAGCGTTAAGGAAGGAAAGGTTTTTTCCGCGGCCCTTGCCGTCTATCCGGAATACTTCTCCCCGCTTTTCATCAACATTATCAAGGCCGGAGAGACCAGCGGGAGGCTTGACTTGAGTTTCGAGCAGATAGTCGGATTCATGGGCAGAGACGCCGCCTTGTCCAATAAGGTCAAGACCGCTCTGGCGTATCCGGCCGTCCTGCTGATAGTCGGAGCGGTCAGTATATTCATTCTCATAAATTACGTGCTCCCCAGCCTTAAACCGGTATTTTCCGGCATGGGAGGAAAGCTCCCTTTCATAACAGGGGTTATTTTTCAGGTAAGCGATTTCAGCAGGAAGTGGTGGCCCGCGGTCGTGATCGGATGCGCGGCGGGGATACTGCTTTTGCTGCGCGTCAAGGGCAACCGCTTCTTTCGGGACACGGCCGCCAGATTGAAGCGGCGCGTGCCGTTGTTGAAAAGAATGGCAATGAATCAGGAACTGGCGTATTTTGC
Organism: Candidatus Omnitrophota bacterium; assembly: GCA_011620275.1. Lineage (GTDB taxonomy): Bacteria > Omnitrophota > Gorgyraeia > Gygaellales > Profunditerraquicolaceae > Undivivens. Next base: position 449 of record WOZK01000036.1, on the reverse strand, counting down.
CAGCGGGTTGAGCCTGCTTTTAAAAAGCGGCGTCCCCGCGTTGAAGTCGCTGGACATCGCTACGCTCACCGTGGAGGACGTAAGGTTGAAGGAAGGGCTGGCCAAGGCGGGGAGAGATATAGCCTCCGGGCAGAGCATCGCCAAATGCCTGCAGAAGTACACGGATCTGCCGGTTTTTTTCACCAGGATGGTAGCTGTCGGAGAGGAGTCGGGCAGACTGTCCGAGGTGCTCGACGAGGTGGCAGCTTCCTATACCCAGGAAGTGGAATCCGATATAGCGCTTGTTTCTTCTTTGCTTGAACCGATGCTTATACTCGGGATGGGGGCGATACTGGGGACAATAGTCCTTTCCGTGCTCCTCCCTATATTTCAGATAACGGAATTTGTGCACTGAACCCGAATTTTGCAGTAGCAAAATTCGCCTTGAGCGGAGCGAAAGGTCGCAAGGA
>WOZK01000011.1 GCA_011620275.1 Candidatus Omnitrophota bacterium | reverse complement strand
AAAAATAAAATCCCAACGATTCAAGGAGCGAATCGAAAATTAACAAAGTCCTGTTCTTGTATTAAATCGCTCACTCTTCCCTCTTCCCGGTGGACACAACGTCCTGCTGACGGCACCGCCTGAAGCCGTTTATTTCTTATCTTCGCACTTATTGCACAGATCTGGATCCTTGGCCGACGGCCGCACGCCAAACAACGTCTTCGCGATTAGCCGATACAAAAATCCGTATAGCGGAACCTTACACTTTTTGCATTTCTTAGTCATATCTAATCAACGCCCCATTAGCGCCCCTTTGGTACGTTTGTCCTGTTTAGGTCCGGTTTGACGCGTTTATGTCGGGTTTCGCTAATCGCGCAGTAATCGCGCATTGTCTACGCAAATAAGCATCATTTATGTCAATTTCGTTCGAACGACAATATTTCTCTAAGCTTTCCCGATTATGCATGTCTTTCCACAGTGGATTGTCTTCGTAAGATCCCGCAAGTACCACATCGCAGTCCTTACACCCTTCATAATCCGCTTCATCGTTTATAAACCGAAAAATGTTCTTGGGCTCGTGGTTCTCCAAGAACTTTTCGAATTCGCCTTTATTTCCAGCGAGAACAAGAATCATTTTAGCTCTTTCCATTAGCCATGCGCAGTAGATCATTCTGGGTCTCATAGACGCATGACGCTATCAGCTTAATAAAATCCATGTCGCTTTTATGCGCTTTTTCAAGAGCGCTGATGTATTCCGACCGTTTAAGCGGCGGGATTATTGCAATAATGTATCCTGCCTGCATAAGGGCCACATTCATTAAAAGTCTGGCCACTCGCCCATTACCGTCAACAAATGGATGAACAAACACAAATTCTTTATGAAGCTTGGCGGCATAAGTAACCGGATGATTATCCTTTTTTAAGCTGGGCAGATTTTTAATAAATTTCTGCATCCTCCCGGGGAGCGCGTCTGGTGTAGGCAAAGGATATTGAGAGCCCGTAATAATGGCCTGAACCTTCCGATACACACCGGCATCCTCTTCTTTGATGCGGTGATAAAAAAGAGCGTGTAACTTCTTGATATCTTCTTCCGTTATGATTTTCCCGGTAGCAAGCGCATACATGTGATCAAACGCATCACTGTGCCCTGTCGCTTCGTAATGATCTCTAAGCGGCTTTCCGGCGATGGTGAGTCCATCCTCAATGACCACTTTTGTCTCCGATATAGTCAGAGAATTCCCCTCAAGCGCGTTGCTTGAATAGGTAAGCCCAATACGAAAATATTCCTTTATCTGTTGGTTCATTTCATTACTAAAGGGGCGCAATGCGTTTATCTTTGCCTGAGCCTCATCAACCTTACTCAAAATCTCTTTCATATGACCTCCGTCCTTACTGGCTTAAAAGCCAAGAAACTGCTACGAATTGATCTGTTTAAATATTTCACCTATCCAAGCCGGGGCATAACGAATATCGTTGATAAGCTGTTTTTTATCATCAGCCGATAATCTTCTTTTAAGCGAATTAATGACTCGCTCATCAATATTTCTTTGTTTCATGTAACGTAAAGCCTGAATAACCAAGCCGCTCACGCGCCCGGCAGTCGCCATATTTTTTGGTGATGTCTTCCTAAACATAATGTGCCAGTTACCAACTTGAACCACCCGGGTAGAGCCGTCTGTTAATAAAGCAATCTTTGCCGGTACTTGATCGGACAACCCCAGCAAGTTAGCCGCATATGCTCCTGAAGGCTGAATCTTAAGATTGTCTTTTTCGGCAAGCGCGGCAGTAACACGATTAACGTTTGGCGGCATTTCTCCAAAATCCGGATGCTTCCGTGGATAATCATAAAGCCCGCGCGCTAATCTACGGATATCTCCGGATCGAACCAAACGACTCAACGCTTGATCTACAGCGGCACGATTGCCAAGATCAAAAAAATGGCTTGGGGCAAACACCCATCCCTTTTTCTTGCCGATAATTCGACGAAGGATTTTACTCTCAATGGATTCTGTCATATTAATCGCTTTTCATTGTCAGAAATAATATATCGCACTTCTGACACAAAGTAAAGCTGTTTTTAAGCTACGGTGCCATTTCACACCCCAAAATGTCCACTTTTTAGCGGACATTTACGTGTCCATCCATGTCCATCAAAATGGCCTTTTTTGACCCTCCCGAACGCCCACAGGATACCCCTAAAACCGCCTGTTTTCCGAAGCTGGACGCTTGTTTTGGCCGGGTTGACCACTTATGCCCAGACCCCAAAAGTGATGGACATCGATCCTTCGACTCACTCGCGCATTGCCATTTAAGATACCCGATCGCTCGTTCGCTCAGGACTTAGTTTTTTTGACCACTACGAAGTGCTGAGCAAAAGACACGGCGATAAGCCGTGGCCTGCGTCGAAGCATCACTGGCTCCTTGCGCCTCGCCCGACCCTCACCCAAGCCCCCTTCCAAGGACCCAGAACTGCATCCAAACATAAAAAATCCCCATGATCTCGCTTTTCAAGACGACCATAGGGACGAGTTGTTATTACAACAGGTTTTGAGATTTAAAGATGCTCTCCATGATCGTCCGGGCAGTCTTGCCCGATGGATTATCGCCTCCGGTAATATTACATGCGAAAACGTAGGTCGTACCGTTATGTTCAAGAAAACCTACAAACCAGCCCAAGTTCCATTTCCCATCCGGCCCCGTGCCGGAGCCGGTCTTGCCGTAAAGCGTTCCTTTATCGGTCTTCTCTACCTGCATAACATCGCGCAGTATCGAGATATTCTTTTCGGAAAACGGAAGTTTGCCGTCCAAAAGACTATTTAAAAGAGCGACCTGTTCATCTGCGCTGATCTTGATGGATGTAGTATCCGGACGCGGAAGCCAAAAAATATCGATCTCTGATGAAATATCCTGTGAGCCATAGCCGATCTTTTCAATATATTGCTTCATCCGGACTTCGCCTATTTCCCGCGCTAATATCTGATATGCAGGAACGGCCGACACCCGAAATGCCTCTCGAAGCGTTAAATCCTGATTCCACCCCTCTATATCACGCTTCACCTCATCCCACTTATACCACGGCTCGTCAGCCCCCTTGATGAGCCCAAGCTCAAGGCCGATAAGGGTATTATAGATCTTGAATGTCGAACAGGGCGAAAGGCGCTGGCTACTGCGCGACGGATCGATGTTGACCGTCTCACCGGTTGTCCGATTATGGATCACCAGAGCCACATCATAGCCCTGCAAAAGAGCTTTATCGATCTCCTGAGCAAAAGAAACTGAGCTCATAAACAAAAATCCGACAATCGAAATGAATCTTTTCATGATCAAGCCTTTTTATTCCCCAACGACCGCTTCCGCCAAGCTCCTCATCGCATTACTATAATCCGGCCACCTTATCGGTATTATTCTCCTTTGGACTTGTCATAGATGTTTATCAGTTCTTCTTTTTGTCTGCGGGTTAATTTTTTAATACCTATCTCTGCGTGCAGGGCGTTCTTATAATACGCGTATTCCTTAGCATAGACTAATTTTACCGGCCCCTTACCTTGTAAATACTTGGCGGCGCGGCCGGAATTACTGTTGTGCTCTTTAATTCTTTTTTCTAAGTTATTTGTACTACCTGTATAAAAGCTTCCATCATTGCATCGCACCATATACACATAGAATTCGGCCTTCCGTATAAATTTTCTCATCCATTTATCCGCTTCAAATAATATCCCCGGAACTCTTTCATACCTTTGCTGCTCTTCGCTGCCCATAGGAATAGGCTTTGATAACTTTGCTATCCTTATCACAAAGAACCGGTTCCTTTTTTAAAATCGCCCATATATGCTTCCGTTTAACGAATTTTCTTTTCCAAATCCGTTATTGTCGATTCATCCAAAGGCAAATTAATCTCAACAATTTGTTCTTCATCTACCTTGCCTACTTATCATAAACTGCTAATGGACGTACTGGATCTTCCATTGTAACTTCTTTAAAAGCAATGCATTTGCCTCGCATAAATTCTCGGGATTTCTCATTAATCTCTTTATCTGAAATTGTCCTGTGTCTGATTTTTCTATTGGACTGAAAGGCTGCCTGCCCCATATCATAAAGTAATTCCGAAAGATGGATGCATCCCTGCGAGCCGCCAACTGCCTTTCTTATTTTTACCAAAAAACCTGGCTTTATCTTTAATCCTTTTAGATTATTGATAGCTTTAGCGGCTTCCTGGCAGGTTTGCATCGGAGCGGTAAGAAATCCTATCTTTGCATCCATGATTTCAAAAGAAGGATAATTCACTACCAATACACAGGTGATATGATGAAAATCGTCTTTGATATAACCTTCGATAATCAAGGCGTGCGGATTTTCTTCTTTTACTGTAATTATCTTTTCGCGTTTAAAAACCATTAAGCCATCCGTATTTTCTCTTTAACGATAAAATAATCATAGCCTATATCTATGCCAAACCAAAAAAGCGAATGCCATTCTTCTCTTATGTTATTTCATGCAAACTCCAGACAAACGCTTTAATGCCTTCCCTGCCTAATTTTTTGCGCATTTCTTTAACACAGGAAACAAGCTGTTTCGCTTCATTATCCTGACAGGCGGCATATAAAATATTGTTCCTGCCGGGCCAGATGTCGTCACCCAAATGCGTGCCGCTGGTTGCACCCCTGCCGAAAGCTCCTTTTATTTTGGTGTAATTTTTAAGAGCACAACCCTCTAAAACTTCCATTACTTCATCATCAATCGCTTCATTATAAGCAATCATTACCATCATCATTTCTTCTTGCCTCCGTTCTTTTTGATCGTTGCCTCAAATACCGCGTAAAGAGTAGGCACAAAAAGCATAGTAATCAAAGTTGACAAACTGAGGCCTCCAAGCATGGTAATTCCTAATGGCTGCCATACCTCCGAACCTTCGCCTGTTGAAAGAGCCAAAGGCAATAATCCCGCGATAGTGGTGATTGTCGTCATAAGCACAGGCCTCAATCTCTCTTTGCCTCCGATTGTCACTGCTTCCAACATCGACAACCCGCGGGCACGAAGGATATTTATATAGCTTACCAAAACTATAGCGTTATTAACCACAATTCCCATAAGCATAACTAACCCTAAGAAAGTTATTATGCTTAAGGTTGTGCCGGTTAATATAAATCCCAGGATTACTCCGGTAAAGGTGAAAGGTACGGCAAACATGACGATCAAAGGATCAAGCAATGATTCAAACTGGGCAGCCATAACCATATAGACAAGGCAAATACCGAGCATAAGAAGAAATGTCAAATCCTTAAATGCCTTGCCTTGCTCCTCTGCCTCGCCGCCGAAACTTATGATTATATCGGAAGGGATAGTTATTTTTTGGATTTCTTTCTGGATATCCTCGATAACCTTTCCCATTGACCGTTTGTAAGTGTTACATTCTACCCTGACCACTCTTTCGCGGTTTTTGCGCTCAATTTCCAGAGGGCCGGTTATTTCATACACCTTGGCAACGGTGCTTAATTTAATCTGTTTGCCGGTAAAAGGAGAAACTAAAGAAAGGTTTTCCACGTCCTCCGGTTTGGCGCGGAAGCGTTCTTCCAGGCGCACGTATATATCGTAGGTTTCTCCTTTCTCGCGGTATTTAGTGGCAGTTTCGCCCTCCACAAAGGCCTTGATGCTATCGGCAATCGTGCGCATATCAAGCCCGAGAGCGGATGCCTTTACCCTATTTACTTCTATTCTTAATTCCGGCCGGTTTAATTCACGGGAAATACTCGCGTCTATCGCGCCCTCGGTTTTCTCCACAATCTCCTTTATTTTATTGGCTAAAGCATCGGTATCCTCAAGAGAATGCCCGATAATCTCTACCTGTACCTGTTTGCCTCCTGTACCGCTAACTATTCTGCCCATGGGATTACCCGTAGAAATATCTGTTTTTAATACACCGGGGATCTGTTTAATTCTTCTTCTGATGACTTGGCCGATTTCTTTAATCGAACGTTTTCTTTCGGTCTTTGGCACAAGCTTGGCGCCCCCGGAAGTAATATGGCTTCCGGATTCCCCTCCCATTACCGCCCCCATGCCTCCACTCTGTCCGCTTCTTACATAAACAAATTTCTCTTCGGGAACTTCTTCTTTGAAAATATTTTCTACTTGAGAAGCAATTTTATCGGTTTCTTCCACGCGCGTGCCTATGGGAAGATTTATGGTGGTGCGTAAATCGCCGGAGTCCTGTTCAGGTATAAATTCATTCCCGACAAATCGGATTAAGAATAAGCTGAAAACAAACGCTCCCAGAAAACCAAAGATAACTATTCTTTTATGCCCCAGGCACCAGGCTAACGCTTTACCATAGAATTCTTCCCAGGATTTAAACCAATGTTCGGAAATCTGATAAAATTTGCTAAACCACTTATTTTTGCTTTTGGCCTGGCCATTATTAACTCTCATCCACCTGGCACAAAGCATTGGGCTGAATGTCGCGGCGGTAAAAAGCGAGCCTAAAAGGGTAACGGTTACGATTATGGCTAATTCACCAAACATTATACCTACCACTCCGCTAATAAAAAGCATGGGCAAAAATACCACAACCGTAGTAAGGGTAGATGCGGCAATCGAGAGAAACATTTCAGAGGTTCCAAAAATAGCTGCCTCCTGCGAGCGCTCCCCTTTGTCAAGATGCCGATATACATTGTCCACTACCACAATGGCATTATCTACCACCATGCCAATAGCTATAGTCAAAGAGGAAAGGCTAATTGTATTTATGGTCTTGCCGCTTAAGAAAAGATAAATAAAGGCAATAAGGAGTGAAAAGGGAATTGTCAGGGCGATGATCAGGCTGGGTAAAAATTGTCTCAAGAAAAACCAAACCACCAGAATAACCAGAACCCCTCCTACCCAGACTGTGGATTTAAGCGTATTGAGGGAATTTATAATGTCGCGGGATGTATCCATGACTAAATGCATTTTTACATCTTGAGGAAGGATTTTCTGTAACTCATCTAACTTCTTCTTCACGCGTCCTGCCACTTCCACGGTATTGGTGCCGGTTTGTTTCTGGATCATCATCAAAACGCCTTGCTTGCGGTTAATGCGCACAATATTGGTTACTTCTTTAAAACTATCTTCTACCCGGGCAACATCCTTTAAATAAACAAGGTTACCGTTGCGTTTCCCTAAGATAACCGAGTTTATTTCATCAGGCGCGGCAAATTCTCCGGGAACGCGTAAAAGATAATCCGTAAAACCTGATTTTATACTTCCGGCCGGCTGAGTAACATTCTCCTTGGCTAAAACATTTTTAATATCAAGGATGGAAAAACCGTATCCTTCAAGCCTGTGCCTGTCTATCCAGATATTAATCTGGCGTTCCAATCCGCCATGCAGCTGGACTGTGCCTACTCCGGGGATCTGCCTTAGGGGATCTCCTACTCTGTTATCAATCATATCAAAAAGCTCGGGATAACTCTGTTCGGCGGTTATTCCTACAAAAATTATGGGCATCATCGAGGTATTAAACTTAAAAATAAAAGGATTCTCTATCTCGTCGGGAATGTCGGGCAAGTAACGTTTAGAGATCTCTATGCGGTCGCGGATATCATTGGAAGCCTCATCAAGATTGGTGCCCCAGATAAACTTTAAGGTAATTACAGAAAGGCCTTCTAAGGAACGAGAGGTAATCTTCTCTATCCCCGGAGTAGTGGCTAATTGGTTTTCTAAGGGTTCGCTTATTTTTATTTCCACGTCTTCCGGGCTGGCGCCCTCATAAGTGGTAATCACGCTGATTGCCGGCGGTTCGATTTCCGGCATCATATCTATTCCTAACCGGCTTAAACTGTATAATGCCAGGATAATTATTGCCGAAAAAATCATTATATTCGTAACCGGTCTTTTTACGCCGAATTCTGGAAGGTTCATCGCTATTTACCTCCTTCGGATTCTATCTTACCGGCGTTTTTCTCCGGCTCGATGTTAACGGGAGCGCCTTCATACAATTGCTGCTGCCCCATCACCACCACCAGATCTCCTTCTTTTACGCCTTCCAATACTTCATAATAAGCGCCCTGGCGTATTCCCAGCTTGATATTTTTCTGATGCGCAGTATTCCCATTAACGGCATAAATATAAACTCCGGGCTCCTTGCCCATAACTGCTTCTTTAACGATTACCGGCACGTTTTTGCGTTCGGCAATTATTAATTCTACTTGAGCAAACATACCAGAGTTTAATAGATGCTCCGGGTTGGGGATAACTATTTCTATGGGCGCAGTGCGGGTTTCTAAGTCCAAAACCGGGCTTATTCTGGAAACCGTTCCGGTAAATTTTTTATCTGGGTATGCCTGCACGCTAACCTGCGCAGTTTGCCCAACTAAAATTTTAGGCAAATAATTTTCCGGAATATTCAAATCTATATGGACACTGTCCATATTCACCACCAAACCTATAGGGCTCTGGGGCGTAACCTGAGTCCCGATATCTACATTGATCCTGCCGATAAAGCCGGTTAAGGGGCTTTCCACAGGGGCTTTTTCAAACTTAAATCCAACCTCATCCCGGTCAATATAGGCAATCACGTCCCCTTTTTTTACCGCATCGCCTTCTTCTTTGAGTTTCTCAATAATTTTGCCGCTTACCTTGGGATAAACCAATGCCTCATCCTGGGCTTTGATATCACCGACATAGTCCAGGGTATTTTGTATGGTCTGGGATTCCACCTTCATCACCCGCACAGGGGTAGCTTCTTGCTTTTCTTTTTCTTTCGTCCCCGTGCCGCAACCGGCGATGAATAAAGAAAGAGTCAGCGTTGAAATCATACAAAAAGGTAAAAGTCGTTTAAATTTAATTGTCATTTATTTAATCCTCCAGCTTTATATCATTTTTAACTAAGGTTAAGCCCCGGGACTTATCTAAATCAATGAGCGCGACATTGTAATCTATCAGCGCCTTAACGTAATCAAGCTCAGCCTGCGCTAATTTATCCTGATAATCCAGCATATCATGAGTAGAGACTTGCCCTGCGGCGTAACGCTCTTTCTGCGCTTCGTAATTCTGGTTTTCTTTCTCCTTGGAAAGATTAGCTACATCAACCTGCTGTTTCTGTGTTTTAACTAATCTGACCTTATCCCTTATTTCCAGAATAATATTCTGCTCTAATCTTCCGAATGAGAGCAAGGCCTGGGCTTTTTCTAATTTCTTCTGGTCATATTTTGCCCGCTCTCCACCGCCCCAGGGAAGGCTGAATTTAACTCCTACGCTCCAGTCAGTATAGTCGGAGTTAACTTTATTGATGGCATCCTGATAGTCTCTTCCTAATCCGTTTAAGCCGAAACTGCCTATCAGATCAACAGTAGGAAACAAAGCGTTCTTGGCAGTCGCGATTTTGATATCCCGGTTTTTCAAGTCTATTTTAGCGGAGTAGTAATCCGGCCTGTATTCAAAGGCGCTTTTCAAGCTTTGTAATAAATCCACCTCTTCAACCTTAAATTCCGGTTTGTCTATCAATTCAATCTTGGCATTCCAGGCTTCAGGGTCATCCACTAAATTGGTAATGAGTTTAAGGTCATCCTCGGCTTTCTTAACCTGAGCTTCGGCGGTAAGTACTGCCTTCTCTCTCTGCGCCGTGGCGGCTTCTGTCTCCAATAAATCTACGGAACTTAAAAACCCCTTCTCGTAGCGGGCTTTATTTATCTCCAGTAAATGCTGGGCGCGTTTCCAAGAAAGGTTAGCAATGGCGTAATTTTCCAGATAAAAAATATAATTATAATAAGCTGTTTTTGCCTTACTGATAGTATCCATAACCGTATCTTTAAAAGACGCGTCGGATTGTAATCTATTATTCTGGGCAACTATGATATCCGCTTTATTTACCAAGATGCCAAAATCCTTAAAAAGCGGCTGGGTTATTGTAATCTTGGGCTCGGTCGCATAATAAGGATTCGGGCTCTGCGTAGCTATACTACTCTTATATCTTTCATTAAGAAAATCAATGCTATATTCTGTTCCTGTGATTAGTTTACCGGATACCCCGGCGTTAAAATCCACATCTCTGCTTTTAGAAGTTCCCGGATATAGCGTGCTGACGGACTGTTCGGTATCAGCTTGCAATGTATAATCGGCGCTAAACGTTGGCTCAAAATCGGCTTTAGCAATCTTCACATCGTTTTCTTTTAATTTTGGTTCGATGCGCTTGATCAGAATTTCAGAGTTATTCTTTAAGGCGTAGGCAATGCAGTCAACCAAGCCTATTTTCAAAACTCTATCCTGCGCTCCGGCGGCCATAAAAATAGCTTTTTCTACTTCTCTTGCCCTTTCCTCATCAGTGGCTTTTTTATCTAAGGCAAATACCGGAAGTGGAGGTTCAAAAATAAGAATAATTATAAGTAAGACGTATAAAAGCTTCCTCATTTTTGCTCTACCCCTTTTAAGAAAATATCAAGGATAAAATCTGTCATATCAGTTATCTTTTCTTTGTGGCACATTCCTTTAAGCCAGGGAATGATAGTCGCGCTTAACATCGAAGTTAACACATAAGCCAATCTTTTTGCCTCTAAGTCCTTCCTGATCAAAAGCTTCTCTTGGGCATCTTTGAGCAATTCAGTAATGTAATCAAGGTATTTCACAAATTTATCCCGCACGCTCTTCGAGACCTTATCCTTTATCGCCCAACGCACCCCCCCTCTTTCTGAAAAATAAATCCTGAAGAAATCATGATTCTCTTCAAAATAGGTTAATTGCTGATGGACTAAAACCCTGATTTTTTCTTTTGCATCCCCTGTCTTATTTACTTCTCTTTTTACTTCATATATTAAATCTGCTATTTTTCTTTCTATCAGGTCCAAATACAACGCTTCCTTGTGGTTAAAGTATAGATAGATTGTCCCCACGGCATACTGGGCTTCCTTGGCAACATCTTGAATTGTTGCCTTGTGATACCCTTTTGTGGCAAAAACACGTTCAGCCGCCTTGAGGATATCCCCTTGACGCAATAACCAATCCCTTTTTTTTCTTTCTATGACAGACATTATTTATCTCTCGTTTAAATACATTTTTAGCATGATGTCCTCAGAGGATATAATCAAGGAACTTATAAACAAATCCTATCTTGAACATAGTGTCATTCTTTGAATAGATATTCATAAATATGAATATACCATTCACGCTTGGTTTTGTCAAGGCGATTTTGTAATACTTTTTTTGCAATACTTTTGCATTACTTTGTTAAAATTTATTTTCTTTGTGCTTACTTTTCAAAGGCCATCTTATTGCAACATATTGTCATTAGAAACGTTACGCGTATTCCAATGCGTTGATTATCTTTGATTTCATGTTGGTTCAACGCATCTTCTCGAAGATAAAACCATTAAATTGAGCCGTTTTTTTGACAAAGCATTGTTAATAAATAAAAACGTCCGGAAAACCGGGGATTTCTACGGTTTGACTAAATTCATAATAAGGCATTGCGTGGCGCATGTCAACTCTTATAGGACTGTTGCGGAACAGCCCATTTCTGAGCTGAGAAATAAAAAGAATATTTTCACCGACGACAGAATGATAATTCTGGCAAATTATCCGGCGCTGGCATGATAAAAAAAGGTATGATAACCGATATGCAGCTGTCTATAGCTGTCCGCGAGACGAGAAACAGAGAGTTTGAGAACGAATTTCGGTATTCCGCTTTACGGACTCGCATCTAAAATATTACTCCCCTTGAACAAAACTTTTCCCGGCATCTCGGCGGGAATATCTACGCCCAACAAACCAAGAACAGTGGGGGCGATATCTATTATGGATGGCGCTTCCAGACGGACTTTCTTATTCACCAGAAGAACACCCGGGACTATTGCCGGATCTACAATATGATCACCGCTCCACTTTTTATCGTTTTCCCTGATGACCTCCCCGGAAACCCCTCCTAACGCCGTCTGCCAGGAGCCGCGGTAACCGGCGGCAAACCCCGCGTATAAATCAGGGGATGCGGGGCGGCAAGGGCCGCTGAAGACTTCGTTCCCCTCATAGACATTGCTTACCACCGCTTCTCCGGAGGCAGGGTCCTTAAGACCCCGCAGTTTTCGCGATATCTCTTTTACCAAAGCACGACAGTCTTCAGGCCGGACAATACCGTAATATTCCCGTCCGGTTTTATTCAGGTAGATACCGCCGAAACCCATCGCATAGGCCCTGGAGCGCGACCAGTCTATGCCGGAAAAAAATTCTCCGCCATCTCTTATTCCGTCTTTAAAATAGAGATATCCGTTGTCGGACAGCCAGCGGTTGAGATCGACCGCCTTGCGGAACGAAGTGAAGCCGTGGTCGGAAAGCACCATTATTACCGTATCCTCGTCAGAATGCCTCATTACCTCTCCCAGAAGCTCGTCTATCTTGCGGTAATACTCCAGGATGACGTCTTTGCGGCCGGAGAGCGTACCGGAAGGAAACGCCCTGCCGTCCCTGTAGCGCCAGAACATATGCTGGACACTATCCAGGGTATCCAGATAAAAAAAGAACATACCCTCCCGGAAACGCCTCAGCCTGTTTTCCAGGATATTTCTGCGTTCCGCGAAAATCCTGTCTATCATCGAAAGAAATTCGCTTTCTTCCAGTTTCCCTTCGCTCAAGGCCCAGGTATCGGCCGGCATACCCTGCGTATAAAACATGCCGCTTGCAGCGGCGAGTTCGCGGGAGAAATCCGCCGGGTAAGAAATGGGAAAAAGCGGCGCGGCTGGGTCGAAATTGACCGGGGTCGCGTAAAGCCCCAGAGACGGAGCGACGGATTTAAGGTAAAACCGTATTATACCTTTTCCCTTTCTCAATCCGCCCAGAGAGAACGACACCTTTTGCCAAGAGCTCCATTCACCTTTGCGCAAAATTACAGTCTTTCCCTGAAAACGCAGGACAGCGGTCTGCTTCGCGGCATCTATCTCTATTGTCATGGGTATGCGCGCGTTCTCCGGACGTTCGTTACCGGCTGAAGAAAGCAAAGGCCCGTATATCCATGCGGCGGCTTTTCCGAAAACGATATCCACGTTTACGACCCGGCAGCGGTCGTCTCCCGTTTCTACTTTCGGCCTTTCGGAGGTATAGAAAAACGACCTGCCGTTAGTGCCGGTAATATCAGGGACCCCCATCCCCGATATAATACGGCCGTGAAGGCGCCCCGGAGGGAACGTGTTGGGACAAAAATAGACTTCGTTGTAAATACGGCGGTCGGAAAGCACTTCCCAGAAGAAACGCCCTTTATTGCAGCGGGAAACGGCCGGCCTGCCCGACTTGTTTTGCACCTCGTTCAGACTCAAATAAAGCCCGTGGCCGCGCGCGCCCTCTCTCCGCATGACGAAATCGAATATTCCGTGCCCGCCCGGGCGCAAACCGGTGGAGAAACTGGTCCAGGCGACCACAGACTCGGAAGGCACAGTGGTTTCCAAACGCGAATAAGCGCCTTCTGCCGCAAGCCGGGCTAAATTCGGCAACATATTACCTGCGATGAATTCCTCCAACAGTGCCGGATCAAGGGCGTCAACCCCGATCACTACTACCTTCTTGTGACGTATATTTTTATTGTGCCGCATGGATACCCCTCCCAGGATAAATAACAATACGATAACAGCCGCCCCAAAGAACTTTTCCCGCGGGGACCTGACAAAAAACCTGAAAAAAGCCGCCAGTCCGGCGCCCATTCCCAACAGTATTCCCCATAAAAAAGAGAGGTTTTGCGAGAAAATAAAACCCTGGCCGGGGTCCACATAATAGTTCAGCATAATTTATCTCCCGAGGGGATATACCCGATCGCGGCGACACTGCCGTTTTCATCCTTCAAAACGAACCTGGCCAGACCGTTGCCGCAGGCATCGCTTGTTTCCAGCACAACAGGATCGGCTGTAAGTATAACGGCATCGGCGATCATTTCCCAGTCGGGGCATTTACCGAAAGCCCCGCCCTCATCTCTCCTGAACTCCGTTATGCCGGCCGATGTATACTGCGTCAGACAACACAATCTGAGCCCTCTGTTCAATTGCGAAAGGCGAAAATCTTCTCCGGTATCCAGGGGATATTCACCTCTGCGGTCCGCGCATCCGGTAAAAAGAAGTCTGGAGCGAAAGCTGCGGCTTGCCTGCGGATACGGTTTTTTACATATACAATGCCCCCGGCGTATATCCCGCATGTCATCCAGGACAACTCCTATATTCTTTCCCGGTCCGGCGGATGTCTTGCGATGAAAACCTTCCAGTATTTTTTTGACGCGGACGGCGCGCCCCTGAGGTAAAACCGCCGCCCGCTCTCCCAGGGTTATTCTCCCGGAGACCACCCTGCCGGTTGCGACCGTTTCACCGCGCACATCATATAGATCCTGGACGCAAAAACGGAAACTCCCGTTACCGGCATGAGACCGGCAGGAATCCAGAGCGGACGACAATGAAGGGCCTTCATACCAAGGCATACGCGCGGAGTTTATCAGCAGGTTGTCACCGTGCAATGCCGATACCGGAACAACCCATCGGCACTGCAGTCCCGCGCCGGCCAGGGAAACGCCGGTTTCCGCCTTGATCTCCTCGTATTTGTTCCGGGAAAAATCCACACCGTCCATTTTGTTGACCGCAATGACCGTATTCACGATACCAAGGAACCTGAGAACCGAAAGATGCTCGCGGGCCTGGCCTGCAGCCGGTCTGCCGGCGTCAACAACCAGCACGGCGGCATCCGCATAAGAGGTCCCGGAGATCATGTTCGAAATCAATTCCAGATGCCCCGGGACGTCTATAAACATGAATCCCTGCCTTCCGAGAGACCGGCAAAAGGCCTGCGTGGTCTCTATGGTCATATAATCGCGGCGCTCCTCTTCCAGGCTGTCCAGCAAACGGGAAAAATCCTTCTCCCTGCGCTTCTCCCCGCGCAAAGAGCCCGTCTCATACAAAAATCTGCCTATAAGAGTGGATTTACCGCTGTCCACGTCACCGACGGCAACCACATTCAAAGGCCTATCCATATCACATATATCCCAGCGAGCGCAGTTTCTGCATCGTGTATTCGTCCTCTTTATCGTTCGCGCGCCCGGAGCGTTCTTCCACGTCCGTGGAAGCAAGTTCCGCGATTATCCCGTTTATACTGCCCGCTCTGGAAGGCACAGGAGAACAACAGCATTCGCATCCTATACTGCGGTAACGCCTGCCGCGGGAAGAAAAATACAAGGGGACCACCGGAAGGCGCTCTCTTTTAACGTATTCCCAGATATCCCTTTCCCTCCAATGAAGCATCGGGTGGACCCTCGCGTGAGTATCGGCGGCAGAGGAACAGCCGTCATCATGGTATTCAGCCCATAACTCCAATGCCCGGCTGTGATAGTCCCATTTGAAATCGCGGCCGCGCGGTGAAAAATAACGTTCTTTTGCGCGTATAGAATGCTCATCCCTGCGTATAGCCACCAGCAGCGCCCTGTATCCCTGCCGGGATACGAGATCCCGCAGCGCCTGCGTCTTCAACGCGCTGCAGCATTTAAATCTCCCTTTCTCCGGCGACATCCCTTCGACCAGGGCCTGCTCATTCCTGGCTACAACAAGGTCAAGACGCCAAGCCTTGCTTAGTTTCGCGCGGAATGAATATATCTCCTCGAATTTACGGCCGGTGTCTATGTGAACAACAGGCATAGGAACATCCCCGAAGAAAGCCTTTCTGGCCAAATGCAGCATCGCTGTGGAATCCTTCCCCATGCTCCACAACAGGGCCAGTCGGTCCCGGTATTCCTGATAGGCCTCTCGTATTATATAAATACTCCTATCTTCCAGTTCGCCCAGATAAGAATTGTTCTTGATGGCGTCCTCCTCACGTACCCGATGCGCGCCTGAGATATCCCGGCATGTCGAATTTGCGCTCCAGGCCGGCGGCGTTCATGTAGCGCACCTTGCCGAAGACCCGCCGTTCCGGCCAGGGCCGGTCATGCGCCCCGAAACACCAGGCAACGCCGGCATACCTGTTGGGATCTCTTCCGTCCAGTTCATATTTGTCTTAAGCCTTACAGCGTATTCGAAGACCTGCTCCGGCTCTCTCGTCCACTCCAGTATCTTCTTTCCCAAATACATCCGCATATATCCATGCATACGGCCCGAATGCAAGAGCCCAAGCTGGGCGGCGTTCCAATATGGATCGTGTGTCAGGGCGTTTTCCAGCTTTTTGAAAGAATAAATATATTCCCTGGTATCCGCGCGGTAACGGAGCAGCGACTCCACGGCCCAGGCAAGAAGACCGCTGAATTTATCGTATGCAGGATTATAAAAACAATAATTATCCGACAGCTCGCGCCTGACGACCAGTTCCTCATGATTTCTCCATAAAGTAATCGTCCATCACGAAACCGCCTCCGATATCCGTAACCTGCTTACCGGAAATGGTGAAGCCGCATTTAAGATAAGCCTTGATCGCGCCGTTATTGCCTTTATTCACGGTCAAGGATATCCTATTCAATCCTGGACCGGCAAGAGTCTCGATGAACTCAAGCGTTTTTCTTCCATAGCCTTTGCCGCGCGCGGATGAAAGAAGATATATCTTGCTCAAAAACAATCTTTCCTTATGTTTCTCCGGTAGTACCGCGAAATAGCCGGAGAATTTTCCGTCTATCTTGAGAAGATAATAAAGAAAACCGTTGCGTATCTGCGAATTCAGGGCCGGAACGCTCTGGAAACGCTCAAGCATGTATTCCACTTGCGCCTCGCCGATAATGGAAATATAATACTCTCTCCATATCTCCCTGGCGAGCTTCTCTATCCGGCATACCGACCCCGCATCCAGGGCGGGGATAAACTCAAGCACAAACCCTCCTTTTTTAGCCGGGGGATTTCTGCGCCTTTAACAAAAAGGTGTCATCAGCCCACGGTTTCGTCTTCCGCTTTCCAGGCCGGATCGACTATGCATAAAAACTCAAGTCTGTTACTACCGGTGTTGCGGATATACTGAACCTCTCCGGGCGGGATATAAACGGCGCATCCTGCGGATACGCGTTCCGACTCGCTGCCGATATGCATCACTCCCCTGCCGGAAATTAGGTAATACACCTCGCTGCTTTTGAGGGAGTGCGGGAGAGTGGACTTCCCACGCCCGACAAGCGCGTGGGCCAGGCTGTAACGAAATACAAAATCCCCTTTCCCGGAATGAAGAAGCTCCCGCAAAACCGCTTTGTCTCCGGAAATGAATTTGCCGCAGTCCTTCAATCTTTTAACCAGCATTGATACCTCCCGCCGTCTCTTTAGTTTTAACGCAATATCACGAAATTAAGCAACGTCCCCACGAGAATGGAAATACCAATCATCAACAGCGTTGACTTAAGCAGGGCTTTCAGTCCCAACTCTTTCAAGAGTACGAAAAAAGTGGCGACGCAGGGAAAAGAAACGGCAAGCAGAGTGGACGCTATAAAAAGCTGTTTTATGTTCAGGTTAAGCGGCGCGAGCAAGCCGACTGCCACGTCCTTACGCAGAAAGCCTACGGCCAGCGCCACGATAGCGTCTTGGGGTAGACCGAAAAGGTTCACCACCAGCGGGGCGAACAAGCCGGTAACAGCGTCGAATATCTTGAAATACATCAGAATGTTAATAAACAACACCCCCAAGAGTACCACCGGCATAGCCTCCAGTAGAAATCCCTTGGCCCGGAAATAAAGCTTTCGGCCCAAAAAATATAACGGAGGGATCCTGTACGGCGGGATTTCCAGCAGGAATTCAGGGCTGTTGCCGCGCATCAACCGGTTAAGCATCAATCCCAGTATTATGACCAGTGAAAACAGCACCAGGTAAACCCCGCCCACGTACAACCCGCCGAAGCCGCCGAGCAGTCCGACGATCATCGCCTGCAAAGGGACACAGGGGACGCCGATGGAAATTATGGTCGCGGCTATCAGCCTCTCTCTTTTCGATTCCAGGACGCGCGTGGAAAGTATCCCGGGGACATTGCAACCGAACCCGAGCAATATGGGTATCACCGCGTAGCCGTGCAGTCCCAACGGGTGCATCAGATTATCCAGCAGTATCGCCAGGCGCGGCAGATAACCGATATCCTCAAGCAGGCTGAGGATGAAATAAAAAGCTATCACATAAGGCAGGACCATGCCTATTTCTATATAAGGGGCCGTCGTCAGCAATCCGAGGGACTGTTTGAAATCTATGCCGCCGTTTATAAGATCTCCGATAAGCAGATGGAACCAGAACCCGCCCCCTTTCATTCCTCCGGTAAGTTTTCCCAGTAAAGGCCGGTATAGCTCCATAAAGAAAGGGTCGGTTATACGGGTGATGATGGTTTCTCCGATGAAGCGTACCATCTTGAAAGAAACGAATACCGCCGCCGCGGCCATTAAGAGCCCGGTCCAGGGGCGCACCGAGGCGTCCTCCAGCAGCTCCCGCAGGGTATGATGTCTGTGCTCCAGAGATTGCACCTGTTCGATAAGTTTGCCCAGCTCAAGCCAACGCTCCCCGTGGGAAAGCCGCGGCCTGGATACAGGCCTGGCCTCCTGAATCTTGGACATAAGAAGCTTGATGCCGGCCCCTGTGACGGCGCAGGTGGAAATTACCGGCACCGATAACAGGGAAGACAGCTTATCGGAGTCTATGTATATGCCGCGGTGCCCGGCGTCATCACACATATTCAGACAGACCACCACCGGAAAACCTTTCTCGATCAACTGCAGGGTCAGAGAAAGGTTGCGCTCCAGGTTGGTGGAATCCAGCACATTGACTATGGCAATCTCCTCTTTCGGCAGTTCGTTAAGGAGAGAAACTGCCGTTTCTTCGGCGCCGGAAGTAGGTTCCAACGAATAAGTGCCGGGCAGATCGATCACCTCGATGTCCTTGTTGCCGTATTGCAGCGAACCCCTCGATATCTCCACAGTGGTGCCGGGGTAATTGGAGGAAACAACATGCACCCCGGTAAGCCTCGAGAAGACCACGCTCTTGCCGACGTTGGGATTACCCGCCAGGTATATTCGTTTGATCATAACGTCTCTACCGTTATCTTATCGGCCATGCCGTAGCCGATCGCCACCACGCTTCTGCCCACTTTCACCACAACCGGACCGCGCAGCCCTATACAGCTCAATTTCAGCAATTCCCGTCCCGCATACACTCCCATACCCATCAGCTTGTCGCGCAGGTTGGCGCCTCCCGTTATTTCAACCACTTTAGCTCTCTTATTCTCAGGCAATCTGGTCAAAAGCATTCTCTTTTCTCCTTTTTCATTCTCCATCGATGTCTCCTTTCAACGGTAAAAACGGAATGCTTAACCGGAAATATCCTTTATTTTACCACAATTCTCTGATATTTACGCGCAGTTAGTCAAACGCCGCGGCCTGCTTTTTGCATCAGGACAAGACGTAATAATACGGCCCTGTTTTTTTAATGGTTAAACGCATCTCGAATAGACGGCCTATAGGACGGCTCTTCAACAGCTTGTCTTTCGGCCCGTCGGCTATAAACCTGCCTTCTTTCATCAACACCACTCTTTTGATCTCAGGTATTATATCCTGAAGGTTATGCGTGGCCAGGATAACGCTGATGCCGGTGCCGGCGATCTTGCGCAGGGTATCGCGAAACCTGCGCGTGGCGTGCAGGTCCAGGCCGTTGCAGGGTTCATCCAGTATCAATCCCCGCGGGTCGTGCACGAGCGCCCTGGCGATGAGAAAAAGCCTGGCCTCCCCGGTGGACATTCGCGGAATCTCTCTCCCGGCGAGATGCCCGATCTCCAGAAAATCCAGGATCTCGCGCGCCCTGGCGAGCATGCGGGCGGTGACTCTTGCCCGGTAAAGCCCGACGCTCCCGAAAAAACCGGACAATACCGTCTCCATACCCGTGACATCGCGCGAACAGACAGACTGCAGCCTGTCTGAAACTATACCGAACAGGTAACGCAGGTCGAAAACATTCCAGTCGTCCTTGCCCAGCACCTTGAAAGAATACCCTTCCACCCCGGAAAGCGGATAATATTCCCTGGTCACCAGGTTGATAAAGGAGGATTTTCCGCAGCCGTTGGGACCGAGCAAAGCGATATGCTCTCCCTGTTCCATCTTGATGCCGATGTCGCGCAGTATAAGTTTGTCCTCCTCGCCGCGCGCGACGCTCAGATTTCTGAATTCCAACAAAGGGACGCCGGTATTAGGTTTGAACATAGCCTTACCGCCTTGAACCTGGTACCGTTTTATATACGTTTTCCCGAATATCGACTACGGCCGGGGAATTTTACTTAAAGAGGACCTTTACCACGGTCTTGGCGACCAGTCCTCCGGTGCCGCAGAAAACCGAAGGAGCGTGCGCGTCAACGGGGAATAATATCGCCAGGCGCCCTGCTTCCATGCGCAGGCGCGATGCCTTACGCAGAAGGGCGCGTATATCCCCGCCCGGCGTAGGGCCGTAAAAGCGTATGTCGTCTTTCCTGCTGTAAGGCCCCAGCGGATTCAATCCCGACGGAGGAAGTATATAAATGTCTTCGCTTCCCGACCAAACGCACTGTAAATCGACATAACGCCGGTGCGTTTCGAATTTCGCCTGCGCTGGCGGCTTCGGACGGTAAATCTGGTGCACCGCATAAATATCCTTCTCGCGGATACACGCGGTCTCCCTGTAACCCTCGCTGCGGGAATCAAATATCCTCTGATCGAGTCCGCGCAAATATGCCACTCCGGCCGAGATACGCTCCGCTAATCCCCGGTCCTTATACGCATAACGGTATATTTCTTCCATTATATCGCCTAACACGCCGAAATGTGCCATGCCTTTTAGGGGGAGCTCCTGCCTCCGGAAGGCCGGTTTCTTCAAAAGGGCCCCGGGATTAGGAGAAAGATTTGCTCACGATTATCATACTAAGCGGAGACTGTATTATCCGCTCCGTCGAATTATATCAAAAAAGCCGCTCCGTAAAAAACACGGAGCGGCTTTCTCGCGTTCAAATAATAATTAGTCTCCGTACACAGTTGTCGTATATTCACCGTAGATACCAAGAACGTTCTTGGCATCATAGTCGACGTACTTGACCGTCCTGATGTCCCCGTTCGCCATGGCGGCCTTGATGCTCGCGTCGCCGGTGGCAACCAGTCCGAGGATAGAGGTAGCTTTGGACGTGCCGACTTTGGAGTAGCTCACTCCGCCCTCGCCCGCGCCTACCGGAGCCTTAATCTCCGTATAAAGAGCGCCGTAAGGATATGGAGTAGCGCACCCGCCGATGAACACCGCTGCAGCAAAAAGCATAACCGCAAAACCCGTTTTCTTCATATCTTCCTCCTTTCGTGTTATTCTATCAGACAACGGATATATTGCAAGGTTTATTACGAGTATGCGGTTGCGCGCATCGCGTTTCTCAAAAGGATGCCTTTACACCGGCGTAAAACGACCTGCCCGGCACCGCATAACCGGGAATCTCCTCGTATTTCTTGTCGAAGAGATTCTCTATCCTGGCGAAAAGACGGAAATTTCGCGTCAGTTCGTAAGAAGAGGCTATCCGGAATACGGTATAGTCCTTGTCCTTGACAAAGTTCTCATTGTAAGAGGCGTCGTAAACCACGTCCCTGCGTCTGCCGACGTAAGTCATCCCCAGGTTGAGGTCGGCCATAGGCATAAAACGCCAGTCCAGATCAAGATTGACCTGATGTCTGGGCCTGCGCAGCAGTTCCAGGCCGGTGTCCTTGTTCTCGGTATCGGTATAGGTGAAATTGGCGTTCACGGACAATCCCTCGAAGAAGCGATAGCCGGCTCCTACCTCGTAACCTTCGCTGCGCGCCCTGCCGAGATTAACAAACTTCGCAATTCCAGAGTCATAATCTACCATATCTTTGAAGTCACTGCGAAAACGCATCAGGCTGAATGATAAACGGTTAGCGAACAGTTTCTGTTCGAACCCGAAGTCATAACTTTTGTTCTTGTCCGGGTTTAGGGCAGGGTCCCCATCACTGGAGTACAACTGGTACAAAGACGGGGCTTTGAAGGCAGTGCCGTAATTGGCCTTAAGGCTGGTACCTGTCTCGAGAAAGTGATAAACCGCGGATATTTTATAGGTGGTCTCGGCTCCGAAAATCTGATGGTCGTCCACCCTTAAACCGGGAGTAACGAAGAGCCTGTCGCGAAACTTAAACTGGTTCTGCAGATAATAGCCCTTGTTCTCCACACTCTTCCTGTCCTGCTTGCTTTCGTACGGCCCAAATATACCGTCCGAATAGTAATAGGATGAGCCGCGTTCCTTCTCGTATTCGAATCCGGCGATAAGAGTATCCCACGGCGCCAGGGTAAGATCGTGCTGCCATGCGATTTTCTGATTATCCCCCTTATACCAGTCGCTTATATAATCGTAAGGGTGGGCCTCGTCCTTCGCATTGCGGTCTTTACGGTCAAGGTAATGCCAGGAAAAAGACAAGTTGTGCTTCCACCAGGAGTTCAGAGGATGGTCAAAGGCGGCCTTCATGGCGTAATCCCTGGACCATGATATGTAATTAGGGTCATCGTCGTAAGCTGCGGCGTCTATCTCGGCCTTGGCGTCCGTGTAACGGGTAACCAGGCTCAATTCCGAGTCCTCAAGAACCTTGTATCCGATGCGGGAGGAAAAAGTGGTATTCCTGTAACCGTCCTCTTCCGTCCCGGCGGACACTTTATTAATCCCTTCCGAATCGAGACGGGAGAGGTAAAAAGAATAATCCAGCGCCCCCTTGACGCCCCGCAGCTCACCGCCCTCCCGAAATGTATTATGCGCTCCTATCTCCGAAAATACCGCAGCCTCGGGTTCAGGGGTCCCTTTTCTGGTCACGATGTTAATCACGCCGGACATGGCGTCGGAGCCGTAAAGAGTGGATTGCGGCCCGCGAACCACCTCAATACGTTCTATGTTGTCGGTAGTGAGGTTGGCAAAATCGAAGGAACGGTCCACCGATATCGGATCATTGACTTCGATACCGTCTATCATTACCAGGACATGCCCGGGTTTTGCGCCGCGCAGGTAAACCTGGACCGTACCGCCGAAACCGCCGCTGCCGACCACCGATACTCCCGGAACGCTCTTCAGCACTTCTTCCACGGTAAGCTTGCCGGAATTCCGTATTTGTTCTCCGGTTACGACCGTGGTGGCACTGCCGGTTTCCGCCTGGTAGATCTCGCTCCTGGCGGCGGAGACCACGATATTGCCCAGGTCGTATTCCTGCGCGCTTACCGCGCCGGCCTGCAGAAAAACCGCCAGAACAGCAAAAAATAGTAACTGCTTCCTCATTGTCGTTCTCCTCTCTCGGGAATACTCCGTTACCGGCGATCGACCGGACTACCTTTCTATTCGAAAGGATTACCGTTGCGGGACAGTGCCGGGGATTGCACCCGGACTTCCTTCGCCAAGTTGGTGTTCCGCCTTTCAATTACTTTTGGTTTATCCCGGTCAGCATCAGCCGAACCGGGCTCATTCGAATTCCTGGGTTCCGGGGACACGATACTTAATCAAGCCGGCTTACCTGTCGGAATAGCACTCTGCCTTCAAGGAGAGGCAGGTGTTCACTCGTGTGAAAATGCGGCGCAGACTTGTCCTTAGTTTATCTAAGGGTTACTATTACTCGATGACGGTTCGGGTAACCAATAGAGTTCAACCTATCTTTCTTCCCGAATGGGCACCTCCAATCTTTCCTCCCCTTGATGGGGAGGACTTAGGAGGGGTGGGTGCGCTGTTAAATACAGCGCACAGTGCAATCGAGAATCGAGATTTGATTCGATGAAAGTTCTCGATTATCAAATACCGATAAACGATAACCGGGTTTTTATACCGATACCGGCCGACTTTCCGCCAGGCACAGGGCGAACAGAACGAATAATTCGCTCATCTCGATCTGCGCGCCGAGCGTATCCCCGGTGATACCGCCTATTCTTCTGAGATAAAATTTGCCGGATAAAAAGGTAAACAAGAACACGCCGGCGTAAAACAGCACCCCTTCGGCGCCGCGCAGGAGCAGTGAAAACAGTAATGCCTGCAAAGAGGCGGAATATAAAGCGCGCCTGCGCAGAGACGCGATAAATACTTTGGCCTTGCCTTCGGTACGGGCGTAAGGAAAAAACGCCATGGCCGGAACCACCGACCAGCGGCTCAACACACACATAAACAGCAGAGCTGCCGAACGGGAATGGCCGTTCAATGACGCCAGCAAAGCCGTTTTCAATATCAAAGCACAGACAACCGCCGTAGTCCCCAGCGCGCCGGTATGCGGATCGCGCATTACCGCCAGTATGCCGTCTTTATCTTTACCGCTGAAGAGACCGTCTGCGGTATCCGCCAGTCCGTCCAGGTGCATACCGCCGGTAATAAAGGCCAGCGCGCAAACAAGCAGGGCCGCCGAGAGCAACGCGGGAAATCCCAGAAAAAGGAGCAGACGGTCCAGAAGAAAAAGAAAAACGCCTATGCAGAAACCGGCAAGAGGAAAAGAACCGGCGGCACGCGGCAGTCCTTCCTCTGCGGCACGGCCGCCGAAAGGGAACATACTCAAAAACCCCAAAGCTCCGATGACACCTTTAAACATCGCTCTTCTCCGAGATTCCCGCGCCGCCGAATGTAGCCATCTCTTTTAGCACCTTTAAAGAGGCGTCGGCCAAACCCATAGCCAGGGCTGCTCCGGTCCCCTCCCCCAGACGCATACCCAGGTCCAGTAAGGGCTCTATGCCGATATGCTTCAATATCACCGCGTGCCCGTTTTCCACTGAATTATGCGCCGCGACCATGAAGGCGGCGCTCTTCGGTTCCAGGGAGAATGCCAATAAAGCCGCGGCTCCGGAGATGAATCCATCTATCAATACCGGGACCCTCCTGCGGGAAGCGGCCAATATGACCCCGGCCAGCCCGCCTATCTCCAGGCCGCCGACCTTGGCCAGCACGTCCAGCGGGTCAGCAGGATCGGGGGCGTTGACGGCTATGGCTTTTTTTATCACACCCACTTTCCTGCCCAGGCCTTTCTCATCCAGCCCGGCCCCGCGTCCCGTGACTTTCTCGACCTCAGAAGCGGTAAGTACCGCCGCAATCGCGCTGGAAGCCGTGGTATTTCCGATCCCCATCTCTCCGGTCCCGGCGATGTCTATCCCCCGCCTGAACTCCTCATCGAAAAGCTCTATGCCCCGGCAAACCGAAAGCAGCGCTTCTTCACGGGTCATCGCCGGACCCTCGGCAATGTTGGCGGTACCGTATTTTATCTTTTTCCGCGCCAGCCCTAATCCCGGCTTCAGGTCCACGGAGACGCCGAAGTCGGCCACCACCACCCGCGCCCCGCAATGCGCCGCCAGTACATTTATGGCAGCGCCGCCGTTCAGAAAATTATAAACCATCTGCGCGGTAACTTCTTTAGGATAAGGGCTTACTCCTTCCGCGGTAACTCCGTGGTCGGCCGCGAGCGTGAAAATAACCTTGTTTTTCAATAGCGGCTCAATCACGCCGGTAATACCGCAGAGGCGCACCGCAAGATCCTCCAGACGCCCCAGGCTACCGCGCGGTTTAGTCAGGGAATCCATCCTGCGTCTTGCAACGGCGGCGGCCTGTCCCTCCGGCAATCCTATCCCGGCTATCGTAGTTTTGAGTAGATCCATTTAATCTCCCTTTCAATCGGTGCCGCGCACACGCTCTCCCGGTTTGATCTTCAACGGTATCCCTGATACCAGAAAATAAACCTCGTCTGCGGCTGAGGCGGCTTGCTGATTGACGCGCCCGGCCGCATCCCTGAAAGCGCGGCCGAGCCTGCCGGCCGGCACCAGACCCAGCCCCACTTCATTGGAAACCAGAATCGTCCGGAACTTTCCTTTTTTAGCGGCTGTCAGCGCCTTAGAAACGGCGCCGCAGATATCCGTTTCGCTCTTCTTTGCCAGCAAAAGGTTGGAGACCAGCAGGGTCAGGCAATCCACTATTACGCAGTCATTCGCCGCGCCGGCTTCATTCAAGGCGCGCCGGATGTCGCGCGGTTCCTCAAAGGTTTTCCACCCTAACGGCCTCTCCCTTTTATGCGCAAAAATACGCCTGCGCATTTCCGCGTCCCGGCCTTCGGCGGTGGCGATGAAGGCGACCTTTTTATGCCTGCCTGCCAAAACCCGGGCGAAAGTGCTCTTACCGCTCCTGGCCCCGCCTAAAACCAGAGTAATCTTCCCCATAATAAAATCCTTCTATAGTAATCGTCCGTAGGATGTGCGCTGTCTAAAAAACTTACTAAACAGCGCACTCCCCCTTCATCCTCCCCATCAAGGAAAGATTGGTTGGGAGCTGTTGGTAACCGTAGCCGTTACCGAGTAATTACCCCTTAGATAAACTAAGGACAAGTCTGCGCCGCATTTTCACACGAGTGAACACCTGCCTCTCCTTGAAGGCAGAGTGCTATTCCGACAGGTAAGCCGGCTTAATTAAGTATCGTGTCCCCGGAATTCCAAATGTTTCGTGCAATTGAAAAGCTTCAGTTTCCCCTTTCCATTCTTGTATTCCAGGACTGTGACTCCGGTGGAATCGGGAATATAGCCCCAGAAGTCTTTCCGCTTGCGCAAAGCCGAAACCACCATACTGATAACCCCCCCGTGACAGACCACTGCGACATATTCCCCTTGATGGCGAGAAGCGATAAACTCCACCGCCGCAACCACCCTGGCGCCGAAATCCGCGAGTCTCTCTCCGCGCGGTATACGGCAGCCGAAAGGATCCGAAAGCCAGCGGGCATAAACTTCGGGATATCTCCTGAGTATCTGCCGGTGCGTCAATCCCTCGAATATCCCGAAATTTATCTCACGCAGCCCTTTGAGCCTCTTTACCAGCCGGCCGCCAAAGGCAATGCGCGCCGTCTCCATAGCGCGTTTCCTGTCGCTGGAATAAATCTCATCAAACACGGTATCCTTAAAGCGCTCTCCAAGACGCCCGGCCTGCAATTTACCCTGTCGGCTCAATGGAACATCCCTGCAACCGCAGTATCTCCTGCGTTTGTTGCATTCGGTTACTCCGTGACGTATCAAGAATATCCTCGTCGGCATTACTTCTCTCCAGGGACAAGTATTATATGCGGCTTGCCGCCGGCGGCTGCTGCGTCCACAAGCACTATGGTTTTATATACCGCCTCGATGTTCCGGAAAGTAAGCACTTCCTGCGGCGTCCCTTCCCTGAAAACCCTCCCGTTATCCATCAAGGCCAGACGTTCACAATAAGTCCCGGCAAGATTCAGGTCGTGCATAACCATCACCACGCTAAGCCCGCTTGCGCGGTTAAGACGCTTGAGCAGGTCCATAATCTGCACCTGGTGGCCTATGTCAAGGTGAGAGGTCGGCTCATCGAGAAACAAGAGTCGCGGCTCCTGCGCCAGCGCCATTGCGATCATCACTCTTTGACGCTCTCCCGCGCTCAGTTCATCTATGTATTTATCCCTGAATTCCAAAGTACCGGTAAGTTCCAACGCTTTCTCGGCTATGCCGATGTCGCGCCTGCTTTCCCTTTGCAGCCTCGCCAGATGCGGGATCCTGCCCATCAAAACCATCTCCATCACGGTAAAAGAAAATCCGCCCGGCAGGTCGCGCGAAACGAACGCCGTCTCCCTGCATAATTCTTTCAAGCCTATCCCTCGTATATCCCTGCCATGGAAACGCACGACGCCTTTGCGGGGAGCGAGCACGCGGGTGCAGAAACGCAGCAGCGTTGTCTTACCTGAACCGTTCGGGCCGATCAGGCCGAGAAAACCGCCTGCCTCCACCTTCAGATTGACGTCTTTGAGCACGTCCGCGCCACAGTAGCCGCCACTCAATCCTTCTATCTCCAAAACCGGCGTCATAAAGCCCTCCGTTTGCTTTTAAGCAATATGATAAACACCGGGGCTCCTATTATCGCGGTAATCACTCCCGCAGGAATTTCAAGCGGAGGAAAAAGCGTGCGCGAAACAATATCGCAAACCACCATGAATATCGCTGCAGCAATACAGGTAAGCGGAATAAGCCGCCTGTGGTCTGGTCCGGCCAGCAGGCGCATCATATGCGGCACGATCAATCCCACGAATCCAATGATACCGCAGACGCAAACCAGCCCGGCGGTAATAAAGGCGCTGACCAGTATCAGGAACTTCTTTATCCTGTCTGCGTTGATGCCGAGGTGCATAGATTCCTCTTCTCCAATGCTCAAGGCATTCAGGTCCTGGGAGAAAAAATAGATCACCGCGATCCCTATAATCACCGGCAGTGACACTAGGACGATGAGTTTGGGGTCGTAGACCTGCAGGCTACCCCAGAGCCACCAGGTCATCTCGTGCAGGACTTTCTCGCCGGAGAGGGAAACCAGAAAAACGATCACCGCGGAAAAGGCCACGGAAACGATCACGCCGGAAAGTATCAGCGATTTCTCCTGCATCCTGCCGGCTCCGCAGGCCAGCAGGTAAACGATAACGATGCTCGCCACCGCCCCGCCGAAGGCGAACAAGGGCAGATACAGCCGCGCCGCGCCGCAGACCAGCGCGATAACGGCTGCCAGCCCCGCCCCGCTCGAGGTCCCCAACAGATACGGTTCGGCCAGCGGATTGCGCAGTATGGCCTGCAGCGCGACGCCGGAAACCGCCAAACCTCCTCCGGCAAGCACCGCGGTCAGGACGCGCAGAACGCGCATATTCAGGATCGCACGGTTCCTCGGAGAGAACAATTCCGCCGGAGACAAATGAACCGGCCCCAGGGCAATACCCGCGGCTACCGCGGCCGCGAGAAGTAAAAGCAAAAACGGGATATTTAACCGCCGTCCCATCTACTTCATCCCTCCTTCAACGGAAGGATACATTCTTTTCTGTAATTCGCGCACTCCTTCGGCGACCCGCGGGCCCGGTCGCAGTATCAAATCCGGGTTAAGATCATTGAAAACCCTTCCGTTCCTCACCGCTTTTATATTCTCCCACCCGAATCTGGTTTCCATGATCCCGGCGGCGTTACGTTCGTCCATATACGCCAGGATAATGCAATTGGGATCCATAGCTGCCACCTGTTCCGCGCTGAAATTACAATAAGGCCTGCGCACTCCATGCGCGATATTAATCCCGCCGGCGAGTTTTATCAACTCGTCCACAAACGACCCTTTTCCGGCGGTCATTAAAGGGTCATGCCATATTTCGAGAAACACCTTCACGCGCTTATCCTCCGGGATAAGGTCAGTTTTTTCAGAGGCCTCGGCAATACCGGCGCGTATCTCCGCGATAATCTCCAGCGCCCGCTTTTCTTTTTTCGTTATCGCCCCGATCTCCCGGACCGTCTTCAGCAATTCTTCCACTCCTGAAGGATCGGCGCAGTAAACCCGGAAACCCAGCGCCTTGAGCCGCGCTACCGTAGGCGCCTGCTCAAGCCCGGTGCAAAAGATATATTCCGGCTTTAAAGCCAGTATCACCTCCAGGTTGGGATGGCTAAAATCACCTACTCTGGTTTTTTCGGCGGCCCGGGGCGGATAGTTACAATACGAACTGACCCCGGAAATCCGCTCTTCCAGGCCGAGGGCAAACAGAATCTCGGTGGTGGAAGGCGCCAGAGAAACGTATCCTGAACTGCCGGCGCAGAAACCGACGGCGGAGCAAAAGACTGCCCATAGTAGCCCGCATACCGCGGCACATAGTGAACACTTTACAAGGGTAAAACACTCCATAGTCCACAGACCACGGTCCATAGTAAGCACCTTAAAAATCATACGGAATTACGCTATCGAACATCAAACTGCATACGGCAAGTTATTATTCGAGTTAAATTGCCCTTTTGACGCGGACAATTAAAACAAAACCCGCCATGCGGAAAATCATATGGCGGGTTGCACCCTCACTTTGTCCTTGGCCCATTCCACGAGGCGTTCTTATATCTATAGGCAGGTCTTCTGGCTCGGGTATCTCTCTACCGGCTGCGTCTTCCCATCCCTCTTACCGGATAGTGACGTCTGCAGCTTTCGTCCACCCACACAGCGGCGGGACCGCATCCGCTTCAACGGATTTCCCTGCGCCTATACTTATGTCACTATTTATACACTTACCTTGCAGTCTTGTCAAACTTTTTCTGCGCCTGCCGGCGGTATATGCGCGAAGCCGAGAAAACGCTCGCCGCGGCAACGACAAATGTTACCGCTGCGGACAAAACCGGCCCCAGCCGCGGCATTGACGTCCTGAAAACGCCCGCGAGACCGAAGATAACGAACACCGCGGCTGATATCCATTTGACTGCTTCCTGCGGAAGACGTTTGCGCACGACCACGCCAGCGGCTATGCCGGCGGCATCGGCGGTAATCATTCCAAGAGTAGTGCCGCAAAGCACCGCGAGCGCTCCGGGATAACGCGCCGCCAGGCTGACGGTGGCAAGCTGTGTTTTATCTCCCATCTCGGCCAAAAAGAACGCTATAGCTACGGTGAGCACCGGGCCGAAACGAAAATTCTTTTTATCTTCGCCATTCAGACTGTTTCCTTTTATTGTCCAAAGCCCGAAAACGATAAAAGACAATGAAGCCGACAGGTAAACGATTTCCATAGGTATAAACGTAGAAATGAAACGGCCGGCAACCACCGCCGCAGCGTGATTGAGCAGTGTCGCGATCAACACGCCGGACAAAACCTTAAAAAGGGGGTATTTTGCGGCGAAAGCCATGGCCAGAAGCTGGGTCTTATCGCCCATTTCCGCCAGGCTAATGAGCATATACGAAGCAAGAAAACTCTGCATCAGTCCGGGTTATTCTTTCTTAGAACTTTTCCGGCTGATTGCCGGCGATAACTCTCAAACATTTTATCCTGCTCAAGAATGACCCTTTTCGCGAACCTTCTCCCAGATCAAGGCCGGTAACCGCCACCCGATTGACCAGCCTCACCTCGTCTTCGCCCCCCGCATCCCTGACCCGGTAAGCCCAGCCGTCATGTATGGCGTAGGGACGCCCGCCTTCCGTGCCGAGAAAAAGCATAATATGGCCGTTAAGACAAATGGTGGTGATCCCTCCCGCGGCTCCGTTCTCCCAGGGGAAGCATTTTTCATTCGCCTCTGTAGAAACACCGGATAGCAGTCTGCCGACCTGCGCCTGAACAGATGAATTTCTGGGCAATTTTATGCCCATAACGGAAAAAACCCCCCTGATGAACTGGGAACAATCCTGCTCTCCGTACATCCCTCCCCAGCCGTAAGGAGTGTTCAACATTTTGAATGCCTGTCGTATGGCGTTTCGCGGCGTATAAGGCAGGTAACCGCGATTTATCTCATCAATGTATATATAGCCGGACTTCCTTTTCAGACGCCCGTCCCCACCGCGAAGCAAAAGCACGATCTCAACTGCAGCGGGACCGGCGTCCTTCAGGATAAACCTGTCACCCATGCGCGCATAATCGTAATATTCCTTAAGTCCAGGATCCAGATAAATGTCGGCCCTGGCCGCGGTCACCACCACGAAATCACCGCCGGCATCCGGATCTTTTATTTCCTCCCTGCCGCAGAAGGCGAGTCTGTCGTCTTCCACCCATCCTTCGGAAACCGTGGAGGAAACATAATGCCATTTACCGTCTCTGCCGGTATGCAAGACAGCCACAGGCGTTCCGGGACCGAGCGAGCTGTTCTCTAATTCGTCGAAATCGGCGTCGCCCGGAGACGCATTCAGTCCTTCCGCCACAGGCAAGAGACGCTGGTCTGCGTTGTGCACTACATACGCAAACCGCACGGCAATATCCTCCGCGCCGGTCCCGGACAAAGCCATATTTTCCTCTATAGGAGAATAAAACGCATTGTCAGCCGCGCTGCCGTCCAGACGGTAATAACGGCCGCGGCGGAAACGTTCCAGTTGCCGTCGGCGGGCATCCAAGAAAGTTTTACGGGAGATTCGTTCAGGAAACAACGAGATGTCCGGGATGACCCCGGTCAGGCGGCAGATGCCGGAATTGAAATTAACGATCTCATCCGGCCCCATAATAAGCCTGTCCGGATACGGATGCCTGGATATCCAGTAACCGGGCGTCTTCATCTCCACGGTGGTTCCCGGCAGCAAAGTAGGGGCGGCGAAATACAACATCCTGCCGGACCGGGGAAAACATCCTTCCTTGACAAGGACCCGGTCAGCCGTGCAGCCGGAAAACAATGCCGCAGCCAGCGCGCCGGCTGCAAAAATACGCAAGGAATATCTGAACATTGAAAAGGCGCCTCCGGCGCTATCTATTCTGGCTGTTCATTTATTCAGGAAGTCTTAACACGACTCTCCAACTGCTGCAATCTCGCCCGTTCCTCTCCCAGATACCACTGGGTTTCGTTCAACTGCTGCTTTAGATTACGTATCTCATCCGCCATCTGCCGAATACAGTTTTCTTTTTCCTGCAGGGACTGCTCGAGATGCTGCCTTCTGGACTTTTCCTCTCCCAGATACCACTGCGCCTCGCTCAGCTGATTCCTGATCCCATCATCTGTTCCGCCGACTCCCAATTCTTCGGAAAGCTTACGCAGCTCTTCCGCAATCGTAACCAGATTATTGATGCTCTGTTCCAGCTTGTTCTCTGCATTGTTCTCCATCCGGTCCTCCTTCCGGCTTTACTGCGCGGGCAAACCCGCTGTGAAGGCACGATGCGCCGCGCACGAATTACTTAAAAACTCAAATCCCGACCCTCTTCAATCCTGTTATGCGCGCCTTAAGCACAAAGAAAACCGCCAGAGCCGCAGTCTGCGAAAAAGTCGTAAAAATAATAATCTGCGGGATTGAACGCGTATATAACAACCCCTGCAAAGAAGCGCCTACCAGCATGGCCAGCCCGTAACTGGTGTTGAATATCCCGTAACCGAGCCCCCTTTTATGCAAAGGAGTGATGTCTGCGATGGCCGAGCGCATTATTGTCTCATGCACCCCCATCACTATACCCCAGACGCACATACCGGCCGCTGCCGCAGAGGGCCCGGAAGAAAAAACCAGAAGCGGTATCAAGGCGGATAGAAGCGGTATAAAAAAAAGCAGCTCGAGTCCGGCGTTTACGTTCCCGCGTTTCTTCTTCATGGTGTCATACGCTTTTCCTATGGCGAGGGCGGAGATACCGTCTATCCCCATAGCCAGAGCGTACATTAGAGGTATCCTGGCGTCGCTTAACACACCCGCCGATTTGAAATGAAAAGCGATGATAAGGAAATTGGCGAAACCGCAGGCGCAAAGAAAAATAAAAAGCGTGTAGAGCCAAAACACGGGGGAGAGCTTGTCTGCGGAGGGAGCGGTTCCTTCGGCCGCGAGCTTTGCCGGACGCGGAAACTTCCGGAAAGCGGCGGTGAGAAGGACGACGACCATGACGAACGGCGCCCATAACAGCGAATAAGCGTGCCGGTATGACTGAAGCCCGACAGGGCCTTTCACGGAGAAAGCGAAGAAAAGCGTGAAGATCAACGGTCCGATCAACGCCCCGAACTGATCGAGCGCCTCGTGCAGACCGAAGCTCATTCCGGTGCCGATCTGCGAGCCGGCGTGCGAAATCAATGTGTCCCTGCCCGGGCTGCGTATTGCCTTACCGATCCGTTCCATCAGTATCAAGACCGCGGCTGCCTGCCACGCCCCGGCCAGGGCAAGCAACGGGACAGAGACGAGAAGCCCGTAGCCGATGAATACCGAAAACCAGTAAGAGCGCGTCCTGTCGGAAAGATAGCCGGTCAAGAGCCGCAGGGCGTATCCTATGAATTCACCCGCGCCCGCGACCAAACCCACGACTGCGGCGTTGGCGGCCAACACCTCAAGGTAAGGGCCGTTCACGCTGCGGGCTCCCTCGTAAATGATATCCCCGAACATACTTACCAGACCGAGGTAAAGTATAAGCCGCAGCCCCGGGCTCATATTGCCCGGAACCGCGCGGGAAGCGGCTTCTTTCATAACATTCTCCGTTCCGGGGGGAGCAAACCCCGGCGGACCTTTATTTCATTGTCTGAACGGCTTCCTGTATAAAAGGCAGGATACCTTCGATCTCCTCAATCGAGAGCCTGCCGAGCTTAGTGAAACGCAGGTTCCCCTCTTTGTCGCCGTTCTCGCGGGTAATCTGCAATTTCTTGGCGCCTTTATTGTAGGAGAACACGCTGACCGTTATCCTACCGTTGGCCCCATCGAGCGATTTAGAAAAGATCTTTTCATCCAGACTACTGTCATACGGCATCTCTTAACCTCCTTACATGAAGCGGATAACCTGCGAAACGCATCAAACGCAAGTTATAGTCCCGGCACTACGGGACGTCCGCGAATTTAATCCCGCCGCTGCGGGATCCCTCTTTACCTCTTCTCGCAGGCCACTTTCCAGATATCCATCGCGTATTCCTCTATGGTACGGTCGCTGGAAAACTTGCCGGAACGCGCGGTGTTGAGAATGGATTTCTGGGCCCATATTTTCTTGTCGAGATACGCCATGGAAACTGCTTCCTGTGTCTTGCAGTAAGATTCGAAATCAGCGCAGACCATGAAAGGGTCGTTGTTCATCAGGCTCTGCACCAGAGGTTCGAATGTTCCCGGCTCCGAAGGAGAAAAGAAATCAGACCTCACCAGCTTCAATATCTCCTTTAGCGCCGGAGAGCGGAAAATGTATTCCTGCGGGTTATACCCTTTGGCGTGAATCCTGTTTATTTCCTCAGCCTGCATCCCGAAAATAAATATGTTCTCCCTGCCTACCTCTTCGGCTATCTCTACGTTGGCGCCGTCCAGTGTCCCGATGGTCAAGGCGCCGTTCATCATAAACTTCATGCATCCGGTGCCGGAGGCCTCTGTACCGGCGGTGGAAATTTGTTCGGAAAGGTCGCTGGCCGGAAATATTTTCTCCGCCAGGGAAACCCCGTAATTCTCCAGGAAGATCACCTTCATTTTGTCTTCCATCTCCCTGTCCCCGTTTATCACCGCCGCTATGCTGTTGATAAATCTGATGATCAGTTTGGCCATAAAGTATCCCGGCGCGGCCTTGCCGCTGAACAAGAATGTCCTGGGGACTATCTCTTTTTCCTTGTCCTTCTTAAGATCAAGATACCGGGAAATTATATAAAGGCAGAAAAGCGTCTGGCGTTTATATTCATGGATACGTTTCACCTGGACGTCGAATATGGAATCGGGGTCGATGATTATCCCGGTCATCCGGCGCACGTGTTCGGTAAGCGCCCGTTTGTTCTGCGCCTTGACTTCCTTCCATTTCCTGCGGAAAGAGGCGTCGGAAGCAAATCTCTCCAGATTCTTCAGCTCATAAAGATTCGTCAGCCACTTTTTCCCTATAGCTCCGGTGATTAAGTCGGACAAGCCGGGATTGGATTTTTTCAGCCAGCGCCGCTGCGTTATGCCGTTGGTCTTGTTATTGAATTTTTCCGGCGAGAACTCGAAGAAATCGCGAAAAAGCTGTTTCTTCAGTATCTCGGTATGAAGACGCGACACGCCGTTGACGGAATGACTGCCGACGATGCAAAGATAAGACATGCGCACGCGCTTCACTTCGCCTTCTTCTATCAGCGACATCCTCGAGAGTTTCTGCGGCTCGGAGGAGAAACGGCCCATAACCTGACGCAGGAAACGGGAATTTATTTCGTAGATTATCTGCATGTGCCTCGGCAGAAGGCTTTCTAAAAGCGGAACCTGCCAACATTCCAGCGCCTCCGGCATTACCGTATGGTTGGTGTAGGCGAAGGTGCGCACGGTGATGTCCCAGGCGGTCTCCCATTCCAGGCGTTCCTCGTCTATAAGTATGCGCATAAACTCGACCAGCGCCAGCGCCGGATGCGTATCGTTGAGTTGAATGGCGACTTTATCCGGCAGGGTGCGGAAATCCGTATTCTCGACCTTGAAACGGCGTATGATGTCCGAGATGGAAGCCGCGGTAAAAAAATATTCCTGTTTGAGCCTGAGCAGCTTCCCCTGGCTGACCCCGTCATTGGGATAAAGGACCTTGGAGATGTTCTCCGAGAAAAGCTTGCTGTAAACCGCTTTTTCGTAGTCTCCGTCGTTAAAATAACCCAGGTCGAATTCCTCGGTGCCGCGCGCCGACCAGAGGCGCAGAGTGTTGACGACATTATTCTCGAAACCCGGTACCGGGATGTCGTAAGGCATCGCCAGCACGTCCTGCGTATCGCGCCACTCCACTCGCAGACGGCCGTCTTTGTCTTGCGACATATAGGTTTTGCCGTAGAATTTTATCTTTACCGTGTATTCCGGCCTGGCTATCTCCCAGGGATTGCCTTGCTTCAGCCATTCGTCCGGAGATTCAACCTGGCACCCTCCCACTATGCGCTGTTTGAATATTCCGTAATCGTAGCGTATGCCGTAACCGTGCGCCGGAATACCCAGCGTAGCCATCGAATCCAGAAAACAAGCGGCCAGCCTGCCGAGGCCGCCGTTGCCGAGCCCGGCGTCCCTTTCCCGATCGATAAGCTCCTCGTAATTCATTCCCATGTCCTTAAGGGCATCCTGCGCTTCCTTCTGCATACCAAGATTGATGATATTATCAGCCAGCAGACGGCCGGGAAGAAACTCCATGGAAAGATAATAAACCCGCTTAAGGTTTTTTCTGTGATAATTCTGCTGCGTCAATATCCAGCGTTCTACCAGGCGATCGCGAATAGCTATCGCCATAGCCATAAAATTATCGTATTCGGTCGCGGTATACTTATCCTTGGCCAGGGTATACTGACGGTTGTTCCTAAAAGAAATCTTCAGGGCATCCTTGCTCATCCCCTTGTATATGGGGTCCCATTTCTTGCTCGGCGCGCGGCTCTTTTTCTTTATAGATTTAACGGGCATTTACCTCTCCAGAAAACAGCGTTTTAGTATTAATCATGATAGTTTCTGAAAATCGAAAGTCGAGATTTGACCCCTTCGACAAGCTCAGGGCAAGCTCCATTAAGCTTTGGCTTATGTAATGCTCGATTTTCGATTACTCAGTGCGCTGTTAAGAAACTTACTGAACAGCGCACTAATTACCACCCCTCCCTCATCCTCCCCATCGAGGGAAAGAAAGACGGGTTGAACTCTGTTGGTTACCGTAGCCGTTACCGAGTAATTAAGTATCGTGTCCCCGGAACCGGAACTCAAATCTCTTTATACACCGCCTCGGCCGAGGCGGTGTTCTGCACCAGGACCACCTGGCAGGGCGCTTCGCGGAATATCTGTTCCCCCGGGTCGTAAAAAACTTCTTTCCGCGATTCCCACTCCTTTATCTTCCCCAACACCAGCAGGTCGGCGCCGACTTCGGCGGTCTTAGTGACGACCATGCGATGAACGTCCCCGGAGAGGAGGAACGGCTCGAAAGCGACCCCCTTGGCCTCGGCCATGCGCCCGATGCGCTCCAGCAGTATGCTTCCCTGCTCCCGCAGTTCTTTCTCGTATTCGCGGGCTTCCACCTCCACGAACACGCGGTTGTGCAGCAGTTCCGTCACGCTGTTCTCGTCGATAACATAAATACCGGCCACCCTCGCGCCGATAAGCTTGGCAAGATAAATGGCGTATTTCGCCGTCGGCACTCCCGATACCGCGCCCGCTACCGCTAAAGCTATTGTTCTGATCGGCATCTTCACCCCCAATATTCAAATATAGCGTTAATGCGCCAGATTCTTCTTTATGATCTTGAGCATCGAAAAGGCGTCCCTGGATTCCTCGTCAAGCCTGTCGTTTATGTATTTCACGCCGTCCTTATAGTAAGGCAGGTATATCTTCTCCAGGGCGTTGACCTTGCGTATGGTCTTCTTGACCTCCCTGGCAAGGCGCAGAACCGCTATCTTTTTCTCAGCCAGGGAAGCGAGTATCTCTACAAAGGAAGAAAATCTGGTTATAGTTTCGTCAACGTAGAAGCTCACCCCGGGGCAGCTGAAATAGGGGGAGTTCTGTTTGACCTTGGCGTCTATCACGGGGAGGCTCACGCCCATAACGCGGCGCTGTGAGATGCGGATGGTCTGCTCCGTCTCCACAGACAGGCTCAATTCCTCCACCTTTCTGCGTCCCATGGCCACCACCGCCTGCTCAAGCGCGGCATATCCCAGGCGAAGGCTCTCGTAAGCCTGACGCTGCAGACGGTCCATCACGCGGACAAGAGAAGTAAGCTCGTTAATCAATATCCTGCGCTTCTCGTCCAGCAGCTCGTAGCCCTCGCGGGTAAGCTCCAGGCTTTTGCGCATCTTCAAAAGGTTGGTTTTCGTCGCAGCTACGTTTACTCTCATTTCCGCACGTAGTATTTTTCTATGTGTTCTTCGCGTATGCGCAGAAGTTCTTCCTTGGGCAGCAAAGAAAGCACCTCCCACCCTATCGAAAGGCCTTCTTCCAGCGTCCGCCTTTCGTCGTATTTCTGGGAAAGGAACCTGCGCTCGAAGGATTCGCCGAACTGCAGATAGAGCTTGTCGAGCGGAGACAGCTCTTCTTCGCCGATTATGGCGGCAAGAGCGCGGATATCCTTCACCTTGGCATAGCAGGAGAAAAGCTGCGAAGCTACGGCCGGATGGTCCTCCCGCGTCAACCCTTCCCCGATATTGTCTTTCATCAGCCTCGATAGCGAAGGCAGACCTGCGATAGGGGGATAGATGCCGCGGCTGAACATCTCGCGCTCCAGCACTATCTGCCCCTCCGTAATGTAGCCGGTAAGGTCCGGGATGGGATGTGTGATATCGTCGTTAGGCATGGTCAATATCGGCAGCTGCGTGATCGAACCGTCCACGCCCTTTATCATACCGGCGCGCTCATAGAGGCTGGCTAGGTCGCTGTAAAGATACCCGGGATATCCCTTCCTGGCCGGTATCTCCCCTCTGATAGTGGAAAGCTCCCGCAGCGCTTCGCAATAGTTAGACATATCGGTCATGATCACCAGCACGTGCATTTTCTTCCTGAACGCCAGATATTCGGCGCAGCTCAAGGCCAGGCGCGGCGTCGTGATGCGCTCGATCGACGGGCTGTCGGCAAGACTGAGGAACATTGTAACTCTTTCCAAGACGCCGCTGTCCTCGAAACTCTTCAAAAAGAACCTCGCGGTATCATACTTAACGCCCATGGCGGCGAAAACGACACAGAAACTCTCGTTCTTGACGCGCGCCTGACGGGCGATCTGCGTGGCGATCAGGTCATGCGGCATGCCGCTCCCGGAAAAAATCGGAAGTTTCTGCCCGCGCACAAGCGTGTTCATGACGTCTATGGCCGATATCCCGGTCTCGATGATGTTCTTCGGATAGTCGCGCGCCGTCGGATTTATGGCGAGCCCGTTGACGTCCAGCATCTCATCGGCCGCCGGCTTGGGCATCCCGTCCAGCGGATTCCCCCTGCCGTCGAACACCCTGCCCAGCATCTCCTCCGAGACCGCCAACATGAGGGGTTTCTCCTTGAACCTGATCCTGCTGTTGTTCAATGAAAGGCCGCTTGTCCCGCCCAGCACCTCCACCACCGCATATCCTTTTCCGACTTCCAGGGTAACGCCGGTGCGGATATTCCCTGATTCGTCCGCGATCTCGACCACCTCGTTGTATCCGACGTTATGGGTATTGCGGATCAAAAATATGGGGCCGACTATCTCTTCCAGCCCCACGTATTCCCTGAGAGCATATTGTTGTCCCATGTCAAAACTCCAGTTCTTTTACGCTATCGGCTATCCTGGCCGAAAGGCCGGCCAGGCTATCCAGATCATCCTCGGTGTAACGCAATTTCATCCTGATCACATCCTGATAGACCCCGAGGCCCTTAATCTCCGCCAGGGTCACGCCTTTCTGCAATAGTCCTTCCGAAACGTGGTAAAAGTCCACTATAGTCTTCAGCATCAGAAACTGCTTCTTCGCCGAAGAATAAGTATCCACCTTGTCGAACGCCGCCTGCTGCAGAAAGGTATTCTTGAAAATATGGCATACCTCCAGCACCAGTCTCTGTGTCTGCGGCAGTACGTCGGGCCCGACGAGTTTCACCACCTGCTGCAGCCTCTGCTCCTTCTGTAAAAGGTCCATCATCAGGTAACGCAAAGAAAGCCAATTCTCATCTATATTGTCGTGCCACCAATCTTTTATATCGTCGAGGTACTCGGAATAACTGTCTATCCAGCTTATGGAAGGATAATGCCTGGCGTTGGCCAGATCCCTGTCAAGCGCCCAGAAACAACGGATAAACCTTTTTGTATGGGAAGTCACCGGCTCGGAGAAATCTCCGCCCTGCGGGGATACCGAGGCTATGATGGTGATCGAACCTTCTTTTTTATCGAGCGACCTGACCTTGCCCGCTCTTTCGTAAAACTCCGCCAGGCGCGATGGCAGATACGCCGGGAATCCTTCCTCCAGCGGCATCTCCTCAAGCCTTCCTGACAATTCGCGCAGCGCCTCAGCCCAGCGGGAAGTTGAATCCGCCATAAGGGCCACGTTGTATCCCATATCCCGGTAATATTCCGCCATGGTTATCCCGGTGTAGATGCTCGCCTCCCTGGCGGCTACAGGCATATTCGAGGTATTGGCGATGAAGATGGTCCTCTCGGAAAGAGGCTTTTGCGTGCGGGGATCAACCAGCTTGGCGAAATTCATCAGCACGTCGGTCATCTCGTTGCCGCGCTCCCCGCAGCCCACGAATATGACCACCTCGGCGTCGCTCCATTTCGCGAGCTGGTGCTGAACCACGGTCTTGCCGGTGCCGAAACCTCCCGGGACGGCCACGCAGCCGCCTTTCGCCACCGGGAAAAGCGTATCTATGACGCGCTGTCCGGTTATAAGAGGGTCTTTCAATTTAAGGCGCTCAAGATACGGCCTGGCTTTTCTCACCGGCCAGCGCTGCAGCATGAAAACATCCTCCTGCCGCCCGTCTTTCGTCTCTACCACGGCTACCTTATCCTCAAGCGAATAATCTGCCTCTCCGCCGATCCATACCAGTTTTCCGGAGGTCTCCGGCATCAGCATGATCCTGTGGCGTATCAATGAAGTCTCCTGCACCTCTCCCAGACAGGAGCCCGCAGGTAATTCCTCCCCGGGGGCGCGCGACGGAACGAAATGCCAGCGCCTCTGCCGGTCGAGCGCAGAGACACTGACCCCTCTGCCGATGTAAAACCCTTCCTTCTGACGGATCACCTCCAGGGGACGCTGTATGCCGTCGTAAATGTTGCCCAGCAGTCCGGGACCGAGCTCCACGTAAAGGGGGAACCCTTGCGTGTATACAGGATCGCCGGCCTTGACGGAAGTGGTATCCTCATAAACCTGGACGAACGCCCTGTCTCCTTTTAAACGCATAACCTCGCCCACGAGGCGGTAACCGCCCACTTCCACCATGTCCAGCATGCGCAGGGAAGAAACGCCTTCGATCTCGACTACCGGCCCGACCACCCTATAGACCTTACCGGCGACCTTTTCCATTTAAAACATCTCCTTCATTATTTTTCCGTAGAACTCGTCGTATCTCTGCTGCAAAAGAGAAGAGAAACGCCCGTCGAATATGCGGCTGCCGCTTTCGTTGCGCACGATGACGCCGATATCCCTGAAATCTCCGGCGTAAAAAGAAAGCGCCACCGCGGCTCCGGCAGCCTTCGCGCAGGCGGACTGCACTTCCGCGCGAAATCCGTCGCCGAATAGTCTTCCGTCATCGGGCGAGAATATAACATGCAGGCGCGCGTCTTCCAGCATCCTGGCGCCATCGCATATCAGTTTCTTCAAGAAAACAGGATACTCCGGGCTGTCCCGGAACCCGAGCGCCGCCTGATGCACGGCGTCAAAAACGGCGGAGATGAGACGGCCGCGTTCCTCGAGAAAAACCTTTTTTTTCTCCAGCTTGCCGGAAGAAACTATTTTCTCGCAAAGAAGAGCCGCTTCCTGCTCAGCCCGCTGCATGAACGTCTCCGCCTGCCGGGCGGCCTCATCCCTCGCGCGGCCAAGGATATCGCTCGCATCTTTGCGGGCGCGCTCAAGTATCTCGGCGCTCTCGGTCTCCGCGTTATTCTTCAGTTTCCCGCATATAACTTCCGCATTCTCCGAATTCATTTCCTTTCTATCCAGTTGTTTTTCCATAATAGCCATCCTCAAAGACTCATTCCTATAGCGCCTTTAAGCAAATCGTCGGCGCTCTCCGCCCCCGGTTTATCCCCCA
Source organism: Candidatus Omnitrophota bacterium (assembly GCA_011620275.1). Lineage (GTDB taxonomy): Bacteria > Omnitrophota > Gorgyraeia > Gygaellales > Profunditerraquicolaceae > Undivivens. Next base: position 12,890 of record WOZK01000011.1, on the reverse strand, counting down.
GCGAAGGTACCTCCAGAACAAGAGGGACTTCCTGGGTATATATCATAGCATTCACCTTATCCCTGACCAAGTCGGCGGCTTTCCGCGTAATGACCAGGATCCCCACTCCTTCGGAGGAAAAAGCGACTTTGAACGCCTCTTCCGCGTCCCTGACGGTGCGGACCTCCATGGTCTCAATACCGGACAGCCTGAACCCGAGGGCGCTGCCGCTGTCGGCGATGCAAAATAATCTCATAACCGATCACACCCTGCTCAGGATCATAATGGCGATAATCAAGCCGTATATCGCGATACCTTCGGCCAGACCGACGTATATCAACGCCCTGCCGGCCAGCTCCGGTTTCTCGCTCATCGCCCCCACCGCAGCCGCGCCCACATAGGCCACGGCGATACCGGCGGCCAGAGCGCTCAGCCCGGCGGACAAGGCGGCGGAGAGAAACGCCCAGCTGACCGCGCCGGCATTGGCCGTCGAGGCCGGTTCCGCCGCGGATACCGCGCAGAAAAATCCGGTGAAAGCGACGGCCGCGGCCGCCGGCAATACCACCTTAAGTGTTCTCGATATCAATCCATTTCTTGTCATACTTTCCCCCTTCTTGAATGCAGCCGGAACTTACGCGACACCGCCGCATCATCTCGTCCGGCCGGATACGATCCCGAAGTGTCGGGACCTTTCCATATTACAGCTGTTGTCACACACTCAACGGTTTATAAACGTTCTTGCCGCTCACAAAAAACTTCGAGAAAAATTCGTAATAATTAAGGCGCAGAGACTGTATCCCCACCACCATCCCCTCCAGCAGCAGCACCAGTATATTCCCACCGATAATGATCAACAGGGAAACGAAGCCGGAACCGACATCCTTCAGCAGTTTGGAAAGCTCAAAGATCGCCATGAACAACCCGGCGTGCGCCAGGGCGAATGCCGCGACGCGGATAAAAGAGACGGTGTTGGCCAGATATCCCATGACGATCTCCATCATGTCTATCACGGTTTCCATGAGCAGCACAAAAACGCCTTCATGCGCCCTGCCGGTAAAGATCTCCACCAGAGGTTTCAGAAATAATACCACAAAACAGGCGCCGAGCAAAATAAAATAGCCTGCCGGAACCGGCCCGGCGCCGGGAACGGCAAGTCTTACCGCCAGGGCGATTCCGCTCCAGTAGATGATCCCGGATATCAAACCGGACTTGTCGAAAAAGGCCTTGGCGTAATCGCGATCGCGTAAAGAGATGAAAACGTTCAACGCCACTCCCAGAGAGATCACCATTATACCAAATATCACGCTTATCTTGAATATGCCGAGAATGTTGTTTATCGGCCTGATCCACAGTGAGTCGAACTCGAACCCGAAAGCGCTGCCGTAAAGCAGGCCGAACAGGGCCGATACGCCTCCCGCGTATGAAGTAAGAGCCCCTGCCTGTCGTACTTTATCGCTGCGACTGCGCATAATCAGGATACCGGCTGCCAGAAGCAGCAAACCGTGGCCGAGGTCGCCGAACATCGCGCCGAACATGAGCAGAAAAGTTACGGCGGTGAACAAGGTGGGGTCAACGCTGCCGTAACGCGGTATTCCGTAAGATTCGATCAACAGTTCGAACGGTCTTATTAACGCCGAATGTTTCAAAAGCACCGGGACGTCGTCCTTGGATATCCCCAATTCGTCCGGGCTTTTCTCCTCCAGGTAAAGACAATTGGCCATCTGCCGAATCCTGGAAACCACCTTTTCCTTTTCGTCCGCCGGCACCCAGCCGGAAAACAGGACCGTCTTGTCAGTGTTGCAGGAATACCTGCGCGCCTCTGAAATCGACCTCTTGAGCCTGATGAAGGTGTGGATTTGCGACAGTTCTTCCCCCGCGTGCGCGGCGATCTCCGCGAGGGCGGCTGATTCCGTTTCTATGTCCCTCTTGTCCTTCTCTATCTGCACTTTCATCTTAAGCTGTATCTCGCCTCCCACGGCCTCGCCCTGGTCGGAGAAATCTTTCTTCTCGAAACCGGTATCGGAGAGCACCTTTTCTATATACGGTTTGTCTCGGCGTAGTCCTATAAGCAGCAGCGCCGTCCTGCCGCCGGGCTCTTTGCGAAAAGGATAAACCACGCTGTGAATGCCGGAAAGACTGCGTTCAAGCAAATCCAGATTATTATCGGCTATCATCCCGGAGGCTACTTCCAGAAAACTATAAGCGCTGTCCCTCCTCTTCAGAGAAACGGGCAATATGGCCGGCACCCGGTTGAGCATGGCCGTCCGGGTGCGGATCTCTTCCCGCAATTCTTCTCTTCTTGATATGTGGCTTGCGGCCTCCGCGTCAATCGAATTAAGCTTCTGCTCCACGGTTGAATAAGAGAATTGTCCGAAGAGCGCGGATGTCATAAGCGCCGGACCCGAAGAAGGGCGAAAATCCAAAGACGCGCACGTCTGACGCAGGCGCGCGGCGAGCTTTTCCCAATCTCCGGCCTCTTTCTGCGTTTCCGATACCGGAAGCCCGTTCAGGCCGGACTCGATCCTGCGGATATCCACGGGATGGAAATTACCGAGCTTCAGCAGCTGCGCGACTGTCTGCTCGACGTCTTCTTTCAGCACGGCTATATTGATAAGCTCCATTTCGCAGGGACCGAACATTTTTATACCCCGATGTTCAAAGACTGCATTATATTTTCTTTGGAATGTCCGTAAGCCTTGGCGTAAAGAATGGATACCAGCAGTCCGGCCTGCCTGCGGCTTGAGACCAGGTATGCCATCGCCGTTCCTATGGTAAACGGGAAACCGGAAAGCGCCCCTTTCACTTCCTGCGACAGCATTCCGTAGAGAAAACTCTCAATGAGAAAAAAGTTCTCCTCGAATATCCCTTTTATGCGCGAATAGGGGCCCAATGAGAGGCTGTTGACCACCTGAGTTATCCCGTCGCTGGTATAAGAACCACGCACGTGGTCCTTGTTGAGCCTTAAGCCTCCCGGTATGAACCAGTCGAGCATCTCCGACATGTTCCGGGAATAATATTTCCTGAACCGCAGAAGCAGGTTTATGTTTTCGATGTCTATCTCGACGCCGATTATACGAGAAGCGACCCTGCGGTCCGCAGGCGAAAGACGGGAGATAGCCGCGGCAACCCTGTCGTAATAATCCATGTCGAGCGCGACTTCCAGAAAGAAAAGTTTACCCTCCCGCTTGAATTGTTCCCGACCGCTCATCAGCGCGCGTTTATACGGCGAATCATCCAGCAGGAGTATAAACTCCTCGATGTTTTCCGCCTCAACAAGTTTTCCAAAATCCAGCGTGGACCCGCTTCCCGCCTTGTCTATGTAATCTTCCCAGGCCACAGGCAGCCTGCGGTGCCAGATACGCAAGACGGTCTTCAACTGTTCTATCTCCAGCTTCTGCCGGAGCAGCGCCAGAAAATCCCTCTCCCTTGCGGAAGAGATGGACGAAATAACCTTGCGGTAAGCAGCGGATTCCTGCGCGGCGATAAAACGTTCGGCGACGGGCAAGTCGGCGGAAGAAGATATATTCATGCCTTCCGACAACGGAGAATATGCGGTTCCCTTAAAGAGCGCCAGCGCTTCCTGCAGGTCGCCGGCCCCGGTCAAGGAGACAAAAAACTCCTCCGGCAGAAGCGCGGAAAGCATCGCCCTGATCCTGGCGTTGGCAAAAGAATACTTGCTTAGATCCTGCATTATTTTGGCCGGCTTAGGTAAAAACGCCGCCGTCTGCCTGTTACGGTCATTTTAAATATTACGGTTTCTTGATTTCCGCGGCTTTCCGCCGGCGGGTCGCTACAAGGAAATTATTTCGGAGAATATCTTCCGGGCTACGGAAGGGACGTTCTTTTCTTTTGCCTTGCGCAAAGCTGCGTATTCTTCGCGGGCGCCTTTTACCATGCTCTCTTTTTCGGCAAGGTATTTCGCACGGAGAGCCTTTTGCCGCTCCAGGGCGGAGACGCGCGACTGTTCCGCAGATTCTTCGAGGATTTTACCGGCTTGCGCCCGCGCTTCGGAAACAATTCGTTCCGCCTGCTGCTTTGCCTGTTCAATCTTTTTCTTCGAATCCTGTTCTTCCTGTAAGATACGCTCTACGACTTCTTTCATAGTATATTCATTTTACCATCTGTGGCCGAAAAGTAAATCTAAATCTCATATCTTATTCCGGGGACACAATACGCTGCTGCCTCGATCCTCTATTGTTCTGTTCTTAAATCCTTGCTTAATGGAGCCTGCAATTTCTGGGTCCTGATTTAAAATCGCCCCGGGAGAAATCGAGTTTCCTGCCGGCCCGGGCCGCGTACGCGCGCAATCTGTCCAGTTCTCGTCCGGCGTCAAAACGCGCTTCCGACCTGCCGGGATAAAGATTGTAAAGGCGCCGGAAGACTGCCGGAGTGAAATTAAACATTACCACGTTCGCTCCGCACTCCAGAGCCTTGTATGCCTCTCTGTAGGAAGAACGACGCAAGGCGGTAGTTACCGGGATGTGCGCGCATGGATTGAGCAGTCTGGCAAGCGCTATCGCCCGCAACGCCGGTACGGGATCGGCCGGGGCGCAGGCGGAGAGCGGTGTTCGCGGATGCGGAATGAAAGGGCCTATACTTATCATTCCCATACCGGATTGCCGGAAAAACAGAAGGTCCCCCGCTATGCTCTCGGCGGTCTGCCCGGGTAAACCGGTGATACAGCCTGAACCGGTCTGATAACCGAGCTCTTTCAATGCGCGCAGGCAGAGCAACCGCGTTTTCAGTTTCATACCGGGGTGCAAACGGCGATAAAGAACGGCGCAAGTGGTCTCTATTTTCAGGAGATACCTGTCCGCCCCGGCCTTTTTCCAGAGAGCATAGTCGCTGCGGCTGCGCTCGCCAGCGGAAATAGTGACTGCCGCCGGATAAAGTTTTTTTATGCGTCTGATCACTTCTGCCAGCCACTCCGCCCGGATGGAAGCCGATTCTCCTGACTGTAAAACTATGCTCCGGATACCGGACTTGAATATGACGCGCGCGCAGATAAGAATATCTTCCGTCGTCATGCAATAGCGCTTCAACCGAACGTTACCGGCATTCAAGCCGCAGTAAGCGCAGTGGTTTCGGCAGATATTGGAAAAATTCACTATGCCGCGCACTATTATCCCGTCTCCGGTATGCGAGTTCCGCAGGCCGTCGGCACGCTGAAAAAGCAGCCTTTCGTCTCCGGCCGCAACCCGCCGGGAAAACAGATATGCCAGTTCCTTTTTACTTAAACTGCCCCGGCCGCAAAGCTTGTTTATCAGATACTCCGCCCTGGACACAATCCACATCCTGCTCTTCTGCGCTCCGATTTATTTAGATTGTTTTCCCAGTCCCGACTTGACCGATATGCCCTGTAGCGCCCCAAGTTTTCCGGTCAACGCTCCCAGCTCGTCGGTAGAAGCGTCCACGATCAGCGTGATCACGCAGCATGACTTACGCGCGTAAGGTATTCCCATCCTGCCGACGATTATTCCGCCGTGTTCGCTTAGCACGGCATTGACGGCTGAAGCGGTTTTCTCCCTGTCGTCCACGATTATCCCCACGAACCCCAGTCTGCGTTCCATATGGCCTCCGTCCTTAATATATAACACCGCCTACGGTTACTTAGAATTCCAGGGACACGATACTTAATTACTCGGTTACGGTAACCAAGAGAGTTCAACCTGTCTTTCCTCCCGAATGGGCACCTCCAATATTTCCTCCCCTCGATGGGGAGGATGAAGGAGGGGTGATAATCTTCTCTGTCATCCGATGGGGAGGATTGAGGAGGAGAGATAATCCGCGCGCTGTTCAGTAAGTTTCTTGAACAGCGCACTGAATCCGCTAACGCTTCAGTGGTAAGATGGGCTAATTTCTATTTTTGACTTCCGATTTTCAAATACCGATAAACGACAGACTGGCTTAAATGGATGAATTGCGACTGCGCATAAAAAACCGCTTTTCCCCCGTATCCCACGGAGAAAAACCGGGATAAGCATGGCCGGAAGTTTTTTCCCTTAGGATCGGAAGCTTACAGCCTCTTCGCCTTCAGGACCAGCGCTTGACAACGGCCTATTTTACATAGACCGGTCTGGCCTTGTAATGCGTATGCAGTAGATGCTCTGATTTTTCGCCCAAAGGCTTGCATAGATATTCCGCATAAAGTTTCTTTATATAAGGATTCTCGTGGGAAAACCTCACACTGCAGTCCCTGTCGTCCTGATAAAGCCCTCCCGCGCGTTTTTTCCTCAACTCGTCGGTCACCCCGTAAGGCTGGCCGCCGCCACCGACGCAGCCGCCGGCACAGGCCATTACCTCTATAAAATGATACGGTATCTCCAGGTTGTTCTTCTTGGCTTCCCTGACCTTATTCAGCACGTATTCGACGTTGCTCAAACCGTGGGCGATGGCCACGCGGATCTTTTTGCCGTCGATTTGCACTTCGGCTTCCTTGACCCCGTTAAGCCCGCGCAACTCCTCGAAATCTACCTTCTTGAGGTTTTTGCCGTTCAGCACGAAATACGCGGTGCGCAAAGCGGCTTCCATAACTCCTCCGGTCGCGCCGAAAATTACGCCGGCCCCGGAGTAATCCCTCAGTATATGGTCCGGATCCTCATCTGGGAGATTGACGAAATCTATACCGGCCTGCTTGATCATTCTCGCCAGCTCGCGCGTAGTAAGCGAAACATCCACGTCCTGACATCCGGATGCGAACATCTCCTCGCATCTCTTGATCTCGTATTTCTTGGAGGTGCAAGGCATTATGGAGACCACGTATATCTTCGCCGGGTCTATACCTTTCATTTCCGCATAATAGGTTTTTGCCAGCACGCCCAGTATCTCCTGCGGCGATTTGCAGGAAGAGAAATACTCTATCATATCGGGATGGAATTTCTCCATAAAATCCACCCAGGACGGACAACAGGTAGTAATAAGAGGCAGCGGGCCTTTTTGTTTGGTGAGACGTTCCACGAACTCGGTGCCTTCCTCCATTATGGTAACGTCGGCCGCGAAATTTGTGTCGAAAACCGCCTTGAACCCCAGCCTGCGCAAAAGCGCGTAAAGCTTCTTGGTGAGATTTGTACCCACCGGATAGCCGAAGGCTTCGCCTACCGCCACCCTTACGGCGGGAGCGATCTGCACTACGCAGTATTTATCAGGGTCCTGCAAAGCGGCCCAGACCCTGTTGGTGTCATCCTTCTCCACTATAGCTCCGGTTGGGCAGTGATTGGAGCACTGTCCGCACCTGACACAAGGGGAATCCGCAAGTTTGATGTCCCCTGCCGGCGATATGCGAGTTTCGAACCCTCTCTCCAGGAAAGAAAGCGCCCAGACGTTCTGCATATTCTGGCAGACGTCAACGCACCTGCCGCAGAGTATACATTTCTGCGGCTCCAGCACGATAGTGCCGGTCGAATCGTCCGGCGGCAGAGGCGAAAGAAAATTCTTGAACGATTCCTGCCTGATGCCGAAATCGGCGGCGAGTTTCTGCAATTCGCAATCGTTGTTGCGCCCGCATTTAAGGCAGTCGTTGGGATGCTTGGAAAGTATCAACTCCAGGACGGTGCGCCTGACGGATATGATCTCCGGGTCGTGCGTGATTATGTCCATTCCTTCTTCCAGGGGCGTACAGCAGGCGCGCAGCATCTTCGCCGAACCCCTAACCTTGACGATACAGATGCCGCAGGCAGCAGAGGCGTGGAGGTCCGGGTGTTTGCAGAGCGTGGGGATCTTCACCTGGACGGTGCCGGCCGCTTCCAGAATGGTGGTGCCTTTCTCCACCTGCACTTCAATGCCGTTTATTTTTGCCCTTATCAACATCTTCACTCCTTGGCGATAGCCTGGAATTTACAGACTTCAAAGCACTTGCCGCACTTTACGCATTTAGAAACGTCTATAAAGAAACCTTTTTCCCTGTCGCCTTCTATGGCGTTAACGGGGCAATTAATCACGCATACACGGCAGCGTTTGCATTTATCCTGTATTATGGAATACGTCATCAGGCTGCGGCATTTGTGCGAACGGCATTTCCTGTTGACGATATGTTCGCGGTATTCCTGTTCGAAATACCTCAAAGTGGACATTACCGGATTGGCGGCCGTCTGGCCCAGGGCGCACAGAGACGCTCTCTGCATAGCCAGTGCCACGCGGCGTAGCTTGTCGAGGTCCTCAAGAGAACCGCTGCCTTCGGCGATGCCGTTGAGCAGATTCAGCATCTGGTATCCTCCTATGCGGCACGGCGCGCATTTGCCGCAAGACTCTTCCACGCAGAAGCCCAGATAAAACTTGGCGATATCGACTATGCAGTCGCTTTCGTCCATGACGATCATTCCACCGGAACCCATGATGGAACCGAGTTTCTGCAGGTTCTCATAATCCACCGGGGTATCCAGTTGGTCCACGGGTATGACCCCTCCGGAAGGTCCTCCGGTCTGCACCGCCTTGATCGGTTTGTCACCGAGCATGCCTCCGCCGATATCGAAAACTATCTCGCGCAAAGTGATGCCCATCGGGACTTCCACCAGCCCGGAATTCCTAACCTTGCCGGTGAGGGCGAAAACCTTGGTGCCCTTGGATTTTTCCGTGCCTATCAAGGCGAACTTGTCACCGCCTTCCATGATAATATACGGCACGTTCGCCAGGGTCTCGACATTGTTTATGGCGGTAGGTTTGCACCATAACCCGGACACCGAGGGATACGGCGGCCTGGGCCGCGGCGTCCCGCGTTTTCCTTCTATGGAAGCGATGAGCGCGGTCTCCTCACCGCAGACGAAAGCCCCTGCGCCGAGACGTATATCTATGTCAAAAGAAAAATCTGTCCCCAGAATGTTCTTACCCAACAGCCCGCATTCATAAGCCTGCCCTATCGCCTTCTTGACCCTCTCCACGGCAAGCGGATATTCGGCCCTGATATACATATACCCCATGCCGGCGCCTATGGCGTAACCGGCGATAATCAAGCCTTCTATGACCGAATGCGGATCCCCTTCCAGAACGCTCCTGTCCATATAAGCGCCCGGGTCGCCCTCGTCGGCGTTGCAGATCACGTATTTCCTGTCTCCCTGCGACTCGCGCGTGAATTTCCACTTCATCCAGGTCGGATAACCGGCGCCGCCACGCCCGCGCAGACCGCTTTTCTTCATTTCCTCTATGACACCGGCCGGATTCATCCCGGAAAGTATCTTTTTCAACGCCCCGTAGCCGCGGCAGGCAATGTATTCGTCTATGCTTTCGGGGTCGATCACACCGCAGTTGCGCAGGACTATCCTTATCTGCTTAGGCTCCTCGCTAAAAAGCAGCCTTTCCACCGTCCCTTGCCCTTTAACGGAGGCGTCGATTATCGCTCCTATATCGCTCTCTTTAACGCCTGTATAGACAATGCCCCGGGGAAGGATCTTGACCGCGAAGCCCTTGCCGTAGATGCCGATATCCGAAGCCCTGACCAAAGAAACCGCATCCTCCAACCCCTTATCTTTTATCTGATTGGCAAAAGAAGTGTAAAAATCCCGCAGTTTGTCCTGCTGGGATTGTTCGGTATCGGCCAGCAATATTATCTTCCTGTCCGTCTCCATTTAGGCCTGCCTTCTCGTCCTGACTTCGTAAATATTATCGTTTACCAGCGTCTTGGCGGAGATATGCTTCTCCAGTATCTTGATCGCCGTCTCCTTGTCCACCCTGCCGTAGACGACGTCCGGCAGGCCGGCGCAATGCACTTCCACCAGCGGTTCTGCGTAACACATCCCCTGGCATCCGCATTTCTTTATGCGCACTTCCAGATTGCGTTTCTTAGCCTCCTGCTGCAGGGTGCTGAAGACTTCCCCCGCGCCGGCGGCCATGCCGCAGGTGCTCATCCCTACCTTTATCCAATCTCCGCTCTCATCAAGCCCCGCGGCTATTTTAGAGTCTATGTCTTTAGGGGTCAATTTCGCCATTGTCGTTATCCTTCTTTACCGTATTTCGAAACTATCTCCATCACCTGTCCCTTGGAAACCTTGCCGTAAACCTTATCATCCACCATCATAACCGGCGCCAGACCGCAGCACCCCAGGCACCTGACGACGTCCAGATGAAAAAGCCCGTCCTTGGTCGTTTCACCTTCCTTTACGGAAAGGATACTCTTTACCTCTTCCAGTATAACCGGAGCGCCTTTAAGATAACAGGCTGTCCCCAGGCAGACGGATATCCTGTGTTTTCCCGGAGGTTCAAGTTTGAAATAATTGTAGAAGGTGATGACCTCGTAGATACGGGCAAGCGGAATCTCCAGCAGGCGGGATAATTGCAGCGACACTTCCCTCGGAACATACCCAAAATGGTTCTGCACGGCGTGCAGAACCATGATCAGGCTGCCTTCCTTACCCTTCCACTCCTCTACGATGGGTTTAAGCTGTTCCAGGATATGTTCTGAACACATATTTAAAGGCCCTTTCCAAGAGCAGCGCCCGGTCCTTGAATCAAAAAAAATGAATAAACCTATAGCCTTGAACAGATGCGCCGTAAACGCTTGTTCCGGCCACACGTCGTTGTGTAGAATTTGGCTATTGCAACGGATAAAAATCCGGCAGGACTGAGGCACGGCTCCGCAGATGCGCGCTGCCGCGTTGACTTTTATATTATCACAACGGGCTGTGCTGTCAACAATTTTCGTTCAGGCCGCCGAAGAAGAGTGCGGAGTTTTACTTGCGCGCCCAGAGCTTTTCTATGAAATCGCCGGCGATCTTTCCTATTATATCCTTGCATCCCAGCCCGATGGCAATGGCCAATCCAAGTCCCAGGGAAGCCAGAATTATACCGACTGACAACTCGACGATACGGGCGCCGATATTGAGATGCTCCATGGCCACGGCTATCACGAAGATCATCACGATGACTTCCACTATGCGGCTTAAAAGCCGGCCCTCCGAAAGACCGGCGTTATTGGCTGCCGCCGAGACCATATTCTTCAACAGATTAGACACGAATATCCCTACCACGAATATGAAAACCGCCGCAATCACGTTGGGAATATACAAAATGACCCGGTTAAGCAGGTCGACCGCCACCGTTAGTCCGACTGTGTTGATCGCCAGCATAAGGGTCACCAGCATTGACAGCCAATAGCAAAGCACCCCTATCAGTTCCGATAGCGAATACTTGATGCCGCCTTTAGCCAGCAGGCCGTCCATACCCACTTTATCGGAAAGAGTGTCCAGCTTTACTCCGCGCAGCCCGCGCGTCACGGCGGCTTTTATGCCCCGCGAGACTATCCACCCTACAAACAGTATCAGGATCACAATGAAGAAATTCACGAGCAAATGGCCAACCTCGACAATGATCGTCTTTGCCGGTTCATACAACAAAGCTTTCCATCCATCCATGTTTATTCCTCCTTAATGGGCGCATAACTCTATGGAACGCCTGCAAGGCGCAAGCATGAGTTAACTGCGCGAAGTAATCCCGAAGCGCGTACAGGAGATTTTGCAAAAATCTCCAAGCCGTATGCGCAAAGGGCCTATTTTTTGTAATTTAGCACAACCCAAAACCAAAGTAAAGCCATTTGTCATTTAAAAATTAAGAAGTCGGTTCCGCGTGTTGGGTCCCGGGTTCTAAAAGCCCCATTTGATGACGGTTCAGGATAGTCTCATCATCATGCCGTCCTTGGCCGCGAGCACCGGTATGCCGCAGCGGTCGGACAATTCGTCGGCGGCGCGGCGGGGGTCTCTCTTGAGCATGGTCATGCCGAAATGAGTGAGCACGGCACGGCCCGGCCTGCATTCTCTAAGCACGTGCTCCACATCGGCCAGGCTGAAATGTTCTATGCCCGGGCGCGGCTCGGCAAGAACGACGGAAACAATCAGTATGTCCACCCCCCCGTAAAAAGCCTCCAGCCCTTTAAAATAACCGGTGTCGGCAAGGAAAGCGGCGCTTCTGCCGCCTGCGGAGAATTTAATACCGTAAGTCTCCGCCGGGTGGCGGTGGCGCATGGAAGTATGGAATGTGAATCCTCCGGCATTGTAGGATTTCAACGGAGAGAGCATCTCGATACGCTCAGGGGCGCCGCGCAGGTATTCCAGTATTACGGGATCGGTTGAAACGGCTTCGGGAGGACAGAACACTGCCCCTCTCTTCCGGAAGCCGCCTTCGGTCATCGCCTCGATCATAACATTTATGTCTCCGGAATGATCGAGATGCCGGTGTGTAAGTATAATGCCGTTCAGCTTGGAGGGATTCAGTCGCGGCCTGCTCGATGTGCAGCGCACCAGGCTTCCCGGGCCGGGGTCGATCAAAACGTTGTTACCTCCGGAATGGACCCAGATGCCGCCGGAGGCGCGCACCTGCCTGATCATCACGAAACGGGCCCCTGCCGTACCGAGAAACTTTATGTAGTCGCCGCCGTCCTTCACTCTTCCTTCTTCTTGAGCCATAATCTGCCGAGTTCCTCGTTGATGCGTTCGCGCTGTACCGGCGTAACCAGACGCTGCTCTTCTTTTTCGTTGTTATGCGGGCCCTTCTTAGGACCGGCGGTAAGAAAATCTGCGGGATCCATTACCTGGGCCCCGCAGGCGCGCGCGGCCGAAACTATCCTTCCGTCGGCAGAGACCACGCAGAACGAACGCGGGCGCGAAGAGGAAGCCACCCGAGAGATGATCTCGTCGTCGGCGCTGTGATCGCCGGAAAACACTACGTGCACCGCTGAATAAGGTGACTGCCAACCGAAAGAAGGCGGGTAGCCGTCGAAAAAAACTTCCACCCGGTTGTTGATGCTGCCGCAGAGCCTGCGATTGACGATGCAGGAAAGAAGCGCGTTGCGCTCGTCGTTCCCGGAGCCGGTAAAATCCGGGTGCCGGACGACGTTATATCCGTCGATAAGATAATGCCGGGACATATAAAAGTAGGTTCTTTAAAGTTTTAAGTGGGTAATCGGTCATAATCGGTTATAATAATTAGGA
>WOZK01000005.1:53688-57049 GCA_011620275.1 Candidatus Omnitrophota bacterium | reverse complement strand
CTAAAAATAAAATCCCAACGATTCAAGGAGCGAATCGAAAATTAACAAAGTCCTGGTATTATTTGCGGGAGGGACAGCCGTCAGGGAGCAGAAAACCCTCAACTGGCGCAGCCGTTCCGGCAAAACCATAACCATACCCGCAGCCGAACTGAAAGAATCGTTAAATTCCCGGTAAATCCGCTGGCGACTCCATTTCAGCGCCGCAGTTTAATAACCCTATGCTTTACTTATCAGGCGGCAGACCTGCGCCGTGATGATCCCGCAATAGGTCCCCAGTACATTTCCGAGTATGGCCATCAGTAGTCCCGTGGGAGCCAATCCGGTCCGGTATATCCCGGCTACCACCGGGGCTGAAGCGGCTCCTCCTATATTAGCCTGACTGGCAGCGGCCAGCAAAGAGAGAGGGGCTTTAATGACCCTGCCTGTAACGATCAGCACCGCAGCCTGAAAAAGCACCACCAGGCACCCCGACAGGACCAGAAGAAAAGCGATGTTGAGATTAGCGACAGAGGCGCGGGCGCCGATTGAGACAAGTACGAAAAAAAGCAGGAAATATCCCAATCCGGAAGCGCCGCGGTTTGCGAGTTCTTTGGCGGGAGTGAAGGAAACAGCGATCCCGAACAGGGAAGAGGTGATTATAATCCAGGTGTAATGAGAGATGATATCTTTGACTACCGGCAGCCTGCCGGAGATAAAACCTGAAAAAAGGACGCCGGAAACGGCTATAAACAGAAGGACCGCGGCAGTGGACGGCCGCAGGTTTTCTCTCCCGGAGGTCCCGGTATCCGCGGTATCTACAGGGAGTCCCTGTAATATTGAAGTGTTGGAACGATTCCAGGAGTCATAACGCTTTTGAAAAGACGCCACGGCGATGAGCACTCCCATCCAGGCGTAAGGCACGATGGTGTCCACTATCACCATCGGCATGAATACCGCGTCCGGGGTGTTGACGGCTTCTTTTACCGCGATCATATTGGCGCTGCCGCCGATCCAGGAACCTGAGAGGGCTCCGAATCCAGACCACATATCATTACCTACCCAATAACGCATAAATGAGAACACCAGCGGGATCCCGGTCATTATGCCCAGGCTTCCGGCGAGCATCATTATCAATGCCGGTTTGCCCAGTTTAAAAATGCTTTTGATATCACAGGAAATCAGCAAGAGTATAAGAGCGGCAGGCAGGAGATTTGCGGAGATAAAAGAGTAAAGCGGATGGCTGGCGGGGATTATCCCGGAGTTGGAAGCCAGCATCGGGACCAGGTATATCCAGAACACCGGCGGCAGGATGGAAAAATATCTTTTGAAGCGCGGCCTGCCGGAGATATAAAGTATCGCGCTTTCGATGCCAAGAAGCGCCAGTGTGAGAGGAAAAGTGCCGGTAATCATTTTTTATGCCGGTATTATGCCGATGCCTGATTCAGCCTTTGAAAGGTCGTATCTCCCTTTTGAATTCAGGTATGGATTTCCGGCGAGGCCGGATTTTATGAAGAAGGGTGTGTCGAGATCAACGTAACGGAAGCATCCCAGGCCGGCCGCCAGATGCGCCGAGGCGGTCATAGACAGCGAGCTTTCCATCATTCCCCCGATCATCAAGTGTATTCCCGCGGAGCGCGCCAGCATGGCGATCTCCCGTCCCTGTATCAAACCGGATTTCATAGTTTTTATGTTTATCACGTGCGCGGCTTTCTCTCGGATGGCGCGCAGGCATTCCGGTATGTTGCGCACGCTCTCGTCGGCGCAGACGGGAACGCCGGCCAGCCTGGTGACCCTTTGTAGTCCTTCCCAGTCTTCACGGGGGACGGGTTGTTCCAGCAGGGCGGGAATAACACCGCGTGCTTTTAGTTCTCTCACGAGTTCAAGCGTTTCACGGGAACTGTATCCTTGATTGGCGTCAAGATAGATGCCGCAGCGCGGCGCGGCTTTTTTTACCGCCAGCACGCGTTTTAGGTCAAGGTCGCGGTCGCGGCCGATCTTCACTTTGAATGTCCTGAAACCGCGTTTATAAAATTCCAGCGCGGCCTGTTTTGTCTCTTCCAGTCCGGAGATGACGATCGTGATATCGGTAGAGAACCCGGCCGGTTTATTCCCGAAGAACTTCCAGAGAGGTATTCTCAACCGCCTGGTGAGGGCGTCCAGTAAAGCCGTTTCCACGGCCGCCACGGCGGATTTATTCGCTGGAAAGAGTTCATGTAGAAGGCAAGAAAGGCGCGGATAATCCGCGATGTTTCTGCCGCGGAGTTCCCGGGCAGCTAGGCGCAGGTTGCCGAAGGTTTGTCCAATGGTCTCGCCGGTGATGTGGGAGGCGACGGCCGCCTCACCCCATCCTGTCGTGCCGTCGGCGAGCCGCAGACGAAAAAGAAGATTGTCCAGGCTGTCGTGCTGTCCGAGGGCGGTGCGAAAAGGCTGTATCAATCCGGCGCGAAGATGAGAAATAGAAGCGTCTTTAATGTCGGAATCGTCCATGGGTTCTTATACCATAAAAGCGGGTGGATTTACAGTCAAAAAAATAAGCTCTGGATCTCGGGTGCTAAAAAAAGAAATGATGATATTGATCAACCTGCAGAAATCCTCTGTCTTCAAGTTTTTTCCTAATTGACTTTATAGAGGTTAAAGGTTATGCTTATTGTGCTGCGTTTATTCCGGCATGTTGCCGGTTTCTACCCTTGTCATACCGGCCGAATACCGGGATGGCGATTATATCCGTGTTTTAAACCTCGGCAGCGCAATGTACAGGAGAGTTCAATGAATATTTTTGTGGGCAATCTGGCTTTTGAAGCGTCGCCGGAGGACTTGAAAAAGGCGTTTGAGCAGTTCGGCGAAGTCTCCATGCTGCGGATTATGATGAACGACAAAGGGACAAAATCACGGGGGTTCGCGTTTTTGGAGATGCCGGATGAGGCCCAGGCGCGTAAGGCGATAGCCGCGCTTAACGGAGAAGAGTTCATCGGCAGGCAGATTGTTGTCGCCGTGGCGCGTCCCAGGACCGGTGAAGCTCAGGAAAAGCCGAAAGTGAAAAGGCACCGCGGTAATTTCAGGGCGGAGGGCAACCGCCGGAAGATAATGCGGGAGCAGTATTCCGGTTACGGAGAGGGGGGCGGTTACAGGGGCGGGAAACGCATGCGCGGCAGAATTAGCGATAGCCCCCAGGAAAGACCGGAATCTGCCGGGCCGCAGAGGCGTTCGGCTGAACCATGGGAGAGGGCATCAAGCGCCGGGAAAAAACCTTGGCGTGGAAAAGAAGGGTCTTTTGGAAGGCCGCAGGGAGCGTGGCAAAAGCATGACGAAGGCCGCTCGGTTCCTTATAGGCGCGGAGAACATCCGGGAGCCGAACGTAAAGAACGCGGGCGTTTCGTCAAAC
>WOZK01000005.1:0-53588 GCA_011620275.1 Candidatus Omnitrophota bacterium | reverse complement strand
TTGATTCCCGCGGCCGCGGAGAGAGGCGGGAAAAACCGTGGAGTAAGCCTGTCGGTGGTCGTCCGCAGAGGCCATGGAGCGGGAAAGAAAAGAATTACGGCGGTCCGCGCAGGCCGTGGAAGAAACGTGAGGAAAGCCCTTCCGTTCCTTTCAGGCGCGGAGAACATCCGGGAGCCGAACGTAAAGAACGCGGGCGTTTCGTCAAACCGTGGGAGAGAGCGGTTCAGGCGCCATCGGGCGCGGGACGCAGAGAATCAGGGGGTTCGTTTGATTCCCGCGGCCGCGGAGAGAGGCGGGAAAAACCGTGGAGTAAGCCTGTCGGCGGTCGTCCGCAGAGGCCATGGATCGGGAAAGAAAAGAATTACGGCGGTCCGCGCAGGCCGTGGAAAAAGCGTGATGAGGGTCAGGGCCCATTCAAACGGGAAGCACGTCCGGCGGCGGGGCATAGAGAACGCGGTAGTTTCGTTAAGCCGTGGGAGAGGGGTAAACAGGTTGTTTCCGGTAAATATCCTTTCAAGCCGGCGCGCAGAGAAACAGGCGTTTCCGTCCGCGATGATAAACGGGGTAAGTCCTTGAGTAAGCCGGGAGGAAAACGCTCGTCAAGGCCCTGAAAAAGTTAAGACTTTCCCAGAACCCGAATTGAATATGAGATTAAAACTGAATGTCTATCCGGTGATACCGGATATGGAAGAGAAGATCGTGGAAATAGTCAACAAGGCGGTGGAGAATCGCGCCAGGCTGGTAGAGATAGCCTACGGCGAGGCCGCCGACCACGTCAAGAAACGCATTCTTAACTGTCTTAACAGGAAAGATATCCGTCCTCTTTATTCCCGGCTGGAAAAGACCGATAAAGGCTGGGGTAGGATATACCTGCATTTCCGCTGGTAGCGCCCCTTTTCCGTATTAGGCCTCGGTATTTATTTTGATTCACGTAAGGATATGAAAGCGGCGATTTTTTTGTTGTTTTCTATAGGACATTTGTTATAATGATAACTGTTGAAACTTTAGGACAGATGTCCTATCAGAGAAAAGGGCGAGTATGTTTGCCGACGGGAGTAGTAAAATAGCGAAGATAATGAGCGCGGCGGGTATTTCCCGCTCAGAGCTTTCCAGGCGCCTGGGGGTGAGTTATAAGACCGTTTACCGCTGGCTGGACAAGGGCGTCAGGCCTCATCCGGCCCAACTTCGTGAAATAGATCGTATTTTTCGCGAATTCGTGGATCTGCCGGGCGAACTTTATTCCGTCAGAAAAAAGTTCTCCCGTTTTTTACGCGCTTTGAGGAACGATGGAAAATTGAAAAACAGTTTTATAATCGAGAGCGTTTACCATTCCGGGGCCTTGTCCGGCAGCCGTATGTCACGGGAAGACCTGCGCTGCATTTTTGCCGGCAATAAACCGCGCGCCAGGGAACTGAAAGAGATACTTGAGAGCCTGAATATGCTGAACGCCGCGCGTTTCACTCTGGAGAATTCCCGCCCTGGTTTCCATGCAGGGCGCGGTTATCTGATGAAACTACATGAGATCCTCACCTATAATTTCCCCAGCCACATGCCGGGGCGGTTCAGACTCCCCGGGACTGCGGAGCACGGGTTCCAGCTTCGTCTTAATCGGCTCTTGAAAATGTTGAGCGCGGTTCCGGTGGACCCGGTCAGGGAGTCGGCCCGCTGCTACGCGGAGATGGTGTCTTTGCGTCCATTCTGCGGCGCGAACGGGAGAGCGGCGCGTATGCTGATGGATACCCGTTTGCTTTCTTGCGGCCTGCCGCCGGCGATCATTACGTTTGAATCCAGGGACGTTTTTCTTAGACTGGTCGAGCGGGCTTCCGGAGGAGACGTGGAAGCTTTGGCCGGATTCATCAGCGAACGCGCTGCCGCAACGCCCGGCCTTTTCCCTCAAGAGGCCTGAAAAGCGGCCGGGTTCCGCGCGGTCATGGTTTGGCCGTTGCGAGAAAATTCATTTGCCTGCCTGTATTTAGGTGTTATACTAAAAACTCAAGATATAAAGAGCATGCTCATAACGGGGTCCGGCTCATCGTTATACCTCGACGTCGCTAAAACCCCGCCCTTAAGGGCGAGGTTAATAAAGGTGCCGCTCAGTATCAGAATTATGAGCAAACCACAGCCTAAAGGCTGTGGTTTGTCGAATTGATCGCCGGAGGGTGTTATAAATGGTCGGGCCGCCATTCCGTTCTGCCGGAACGGCGGTTTTTTGTTTTTAGCTTGCGACACGTATTAGGATGCGCGAGGAGGGTAAACGCATGAAACGAATAATTCTTTTAATAATTCCGCTTTTGATAATCGCTTCCCTGGTATTTACCGTTTTCGGGATAATGCAGATACGTTTTACCGAGGATAAACTTATGGACGACCTGCGCCGAAAAGCCAGGACCGTGGCCGAAAGCGTTGAGCTTTCCGCGAAGTTCATCCTGCAGAACCGGGATATGGCTCTCGCAGGCAGGCTGGTGGAGAGTTTTCAAAAAAGAGATCGTCTGCAGGGGTGCGTTATTTATGACAGCGAAGGCAGGGTGCTGGCAGTGACCAGGCGTATCAGGGAATGGCCGGATAGGGAAGACAATAATCTCAAAGATATTCTCGCCGCCGGTACCGCGCGCGGCAGCCTGAAGACTTACGGAGAATATACCGCTTACAGTTATATCCAGCCGGTCCTCGGGGATGACGGTATCTCTCTGGGATTCGTGGAAGTCGTTTACGACACGTCCTATCTTTTGACTACCTTGACCGAAATGTGGCGCGGCGTGAGCCTGACCCTGATCATCCTCCTTTCGTTGATCGCCTTCTCGGCATTCCTGATCCAGAGGCAGATTTATATAATCCCGCTGCGCCAGCTGACGCAGTGGTTCAGGTATTTCCAGAGAGGGGATATAGATAAACTGCGTCCTTTCGAGGATAAGGGGGAGTTCGGCCGCCTGGCCAGTGAGGTGGAACAGGTGGCTTTAAGTCTGCGCGTGGCGAGGAAGGTGGTCTCCGAAGAGGCCCAGGTAAGGGTGAGGCATGATGAGTTGTGGACGGAAAAGAAACTGCGCGATTTCGTGCAGGCCAAGCTGGGTGAAAACGCTTTGTTTGTGGTCTCCAACAGGGAACCGTTTATGCACGTGGCCGAAGGAGACAAAGGCTTGATTCGTTGCCTGCGCCCGGCGAGCGGCGTGGTCACCGCCATCGACCCTATCCTGCGGGCCTGCGGCGGGACCTGGGTCGCACACGGCAGCGGCAATGCCGACCGGCAGTTCGTAAATTCGCGCAATAAGCTCGGAGTCCCTCCGGAAGACAACAGGTATATACTTAAAAGGGTCTGGCTCTCCAAGGAAGAGGAAGAAGGGTATTACTACGGGTTTTCCAACGAAGGGCTCTGGCCGCTTTGTCATATTACTCATACCCGCCCCATTTTCAGGGAGACCGATTGGAAAGAGTATTGCAAGGTCAATCGAAAATTCGCCGATTCTCTGCTGGAAGAATTGCCGGAAGGGGAGTCTTTTGTCTTCATCCAGGATTACCATTTTACGATGCTGCCGGCATATATAAAGGAGAAACGCCCGGACGTTACCATAGCGTTGTTCTGGCATATCCCCTGGCCAAACCCCGAAGCCTTCGCGATCTGTCCTTTTCAACAGGAGATATTGAACGGCCTGCTGGCCTGCGACCTCATAGGATTCCATCTGCAGTATCACTGCAATAATTTCCTGGACACGGCGAACCGTTTGATAGAATCCCGGGTGGACACAGAGAAGTTCAGCGTGGTCCGCGGCAGCAAGGAAACGCTGGTGCGCGCTTTCCCGATCAGCGTGGGGAAGTTCAAGGAGTCGGAGCGCGGCAAATACAGGGAGGCGGGCGCCAAGATCAGGAAGGAGTTCGACCTCTCAGGCAAAATAACGGCCGTTGGCGTGGACAGGATAGATTATACCAAGGGGCTGGTGGAAAGGATACTGGCGATAGACAGGTTTCTTGAGAAAAACCCGGCGTACCTGAATAAGTTCGTTTTCATACAGCTGGCGGCTCCCAGCAGGACGCATATAAAAAGGTACCATGAGCTTATGGGAGAGATAGACGAACTCGTGGAGAAGAAGAATTGGAAATATTCCAACGGCGAATGGAAGCCGATCATTTACCTGAAGAGACATTTTTCCCCGGAAGAGATACAGCCTTATTATGAGATCGCCGATCTATGCGTAGTCAGCTCCCTTCATGACGGGATGAACCTGGTAGCGAAGGAATACGTCTCTTCGAAGGCGGATGGTGAAGGCATGCTGGTCTTAAGTTGTTTTACCGGAGCGGCGAGGGAATTGACCGACGCGGTGCTGGTGAATCCGTATTCCATAGAAGAGTTCGCCGACGCCATCAAGCTGGCGGTAGAAATGCCGGCGGAAGAAAGATTGCGCAGGATGAACAATATGCGCAAGGTAGTGGCGGAGAATAATATTTACCGCTGGGCCGGCAGTATTATCGGAGATATGGTGGCAATGAAGAAGCCGGTTGTCCCTTAACCTGTATGTATTGAAAAATCAAGCGGCAAATTTGCCTTAAAGGATAGGTTGGATGCAGCGTCTTGACTTACAAGAAAACCGGCTGCGCGCGCGGCTAAAACGGGGCAGTCTCTTCGTTTTTCTCGATTATGACGGCACTCTTGTTCCTATCGCCGGCAGGCCGCAGGATGCGCGCACACCGGCGAAGACGGCGCGGCTGTTGAAGCGTCTGGCCTCTCTGCCCGGATGCCGGGTGGCGGTGGTTAGCGGCAGAGCGCTTTCCGATATCAGGAAACGTGTGGGTGTCGGCAACATCGTTTATGTCGGCAATCACGGTTACGAGATGTTTATCCCGGGGAAAGGGGAATTGGATTATGCCCCGCCGGGTTACCGGGCGGTATTGTCCGGTATAAAGAAGAGGATCACCGCCGGAGTGAACGGAATCAAGGGGATAGTCTGCGAAGACAAACGTATATCTCTGGCGTTGCATTTTCGGCTGGCGGATAAGCGGGGGACACTGCTGGCGAAGAAGGTTTTTCGGGGCGCGGTCGCCCGGGCCGTAAGCGAAGGCGCGGCCGCCGTTAAAAAAGGCAAAAAAGTCCTGGAGATATTGCCGCCGGGCAGGCATAATAAAGGCACGGCCGTTAAAGAGATATTGCGCGGCGCCGGAAATATAACTCCGCTTTATTTGGGAGATGACAGAACCGACGAGGACGCCTTCCGCGCGCTTAAACACCAGGGAATAACCGTTTACGTGGGCGCTAAACGCGGTTCGGCGGCCGGATATTATCTGGATTCGCCGCGGGAGGCTGTTCTTTTTCTGCGGGAATTACGCGCGCTCAGGGAGGAAACCATATGCCGGAGCTAAAAAGGGCGGCGGAACCTTTCGTTTTCTTTTCGCGCCTGAATTTGCCGGAATTGACCGGCTTGAAGGCTGCGACTATCCCACAGCTGCTCGGTCTGATCAAAAAGGTGCCGGGCGCGGCCATTTATCATCACACGCACAGTTTTCTGCAGCAGCACGACGCCTTCGTCTCAGAACCTTTGAACGATTTCGCTTATTGGGTCTCCTCGGCCGTAGGGGATGCCAGGCTGGGGGAAAAGCTGGCGGCGATAGACACCGTCCAGTTCTCTTCCATACGCGAAATAAGAGCGGCCATCGTTTCCGTGATAGAAGGGCACTTGAAAGAATCTCCGCTTGCCCAATTCCGGTTTTCCGGCGAGGGAGAAGAGTTTTATTTCGTCAAATCGGTGAGTTTTATTTATTCGCTCGGCCGGCAGGCTTACACGCTGAAAGAATTCCTTGACATATTGAAGCAGGTGAGCGTGGACTGTATATATTTTCACTTTATAGAGGCGAAACTGAGGCTTGAACATAACCACAACGATTTTTCCAGCTGGATAAGGCTTTCCCTGGGCGATGAGGAGACCGCCGGCCTGATATCCAGGCTCGATCCTTATACCCAGAGTCTGGATGGACTAAAAAACAGCATAGTGTCGATAGTGGAGAAAAAGATAGGTTGTCTATGTCGAAGCTGAAGGATTATATACCGGTAGTGGGACAGGCGGTAGTGGACGACCTTAATATTCTGGCGGAGAGGCTGCGCGGTAAAAGGATACAGCATGTTAATTCGACCGCCGTAGGAGGCGGGGTGGCCGAGATATTGAACCGGATGGTACCTCTGCTCAAGGAGGTTGGGGTCGACACTTGCTGGGACGTGATAAAGGGCGGAGAGCAGTTTTTTGAAGTGACCAAGAAATTCCACAACGCGCTGCACGGCAGGCCGGAAGAAGTGACCGCTGCCGATTTCGAGATATTCCGCGAGACCGGCAGGAAGAACGCGCAGGAAATGGATACCGGCGCGGACATCGTTTTCGTCCACGACCCCCAGCCGATAATGCTTGTGGAGAAGAAATCCGGGAACAAGTGGCTCTGGCGCTGTCATATTGACGTCTCCAATCCTTCGCGCAGGGTTTGGGATTTTCTCATGGATTTCATCCCGCGTTACGACTCCGCAGTTTTTTCGGCGCCTTCTTTCTCCAGGCGGCTTCCCATCAGGCAGTTTCTTATTTCTCCTTCGATAGATCCTTTAAGCGACAAAAACCGGGAACTGCCGAATGAGACTGTTAAGCAGGTGATGGATAAATACGGTATCCCGCGCGATAAACCGGTGATTACTCAGATATCGCGTTTCGACCGCCTGAAGGATCCGGTAGGGGTGATTGAAGCTTTCCGTTTGGCGCGCAAGCACGCCGACTGCCGGCTCGTACTTGCCGGGGGCACTGCTTCCGACGACCCTGAAGGTATGTCGGTCCTTTCCGAAGTCAGAGAAAAAGCGCAGGGAGATCCCGATATACACATATTGCTTATGAAGCAGAACGATCTCGAGATAAACGCCCTGCAAAGAGGCTCCACGGTGATTATGCAGAAGTCGCTCAAAGAGGGGTTCGGCTTGACGGTTACCGAGGCGTTATGGAAAGGCAAGCCCGTAGTGGCTTCAGGGGTCGGCGGGATACCTCTGCAGATAAAGCATCGTTATTCGGGGCTGTTGTGTCATTCAATAGACGGGGCGGCTTTCGCCTTGAAACAACTGCTCGGAAATCCGGCTTACGCCTCCGGGCTCGGCGAGAACGGCCGCCGGCACGTCCGCAACAACTTTCTCCTCACCACGCATTTGAGGAATTATCTGCTGCTTTTCGTCTCGCTGTATACCAGCGGAGACGTGATCAGAATATAGTTTTAAAAATCGAGAAAAAAACCCCGGGCTCCACTGATAGGGAATCCACCTTTTACTGGACTTTCAGGCCGGATAGAGGATAATACTCTGGATGAGCGGACTTAAGAACGCTAAAAACAATATGTTAAGAAAGGTTTCTCCTTTTTATTGGCTGAGAAGAATGTATGACTGGACGCTGCGGCAGTCCGGTTCGCCGCACGCGCCTCGGGCGCTTTTCGGGGTGGCGTTCATAGAGAGTTCGGTTTTTCCGGTTCCTCCGGACGTCCTGTTGGTGGCGATGACCGCGGCCAAGAGGGAGAAATGGTTGAAATATGCCTGTATATGCACGGCGGGATCGGTCCTGGGCGCGCTCCTGGGATATTCTATTGGGTTCTTTTTGTACGAAACTATCGGAAAATGGATCATAAATACTTATAATTTGCGGGAAGTGATATCGGTTATCGGCAGGAAATACGGCGAGAACGCCTTTTTTACCGTTTTTACCGCTGCCTTTACTCCCATACCTTACAAAGCGATAACTATCTCTGCCGGGGTCTTCAGAATATCCCTGCCGGTGCTGGTGTGCGCTTCCTTGGTCGGCAGGGCCGGGCGATTTTTTATGGTCTCCGGGTCCATAAGGATATTCGGGGCCGGGATCCAGAAGACGGTCGAGAAATATTTTGATATCTTTTCCGTGGTTTTCCTCATTTTGCTTATCGGCGGTTATCTCTGGCTGAAGCATGCGGCAGGATAAAAAATAATTCCCCGCGCCCGGGGAAGTCATTCTTTCATACGGAGGTGAGATGTGTTCAAGCGAACAGCTCTTTCCATAGTCTGTGCCGGCCTGGTTTTCAACCTTTGCGGCTGCGTGGCACTGTTGGCAGGCGCTGTCGGAGGAGGCGTGGGGACCGCGGTTTGGCTGTCGGGAAAACTCGTTTATGAAACCGGCGTTCCTTTAGAGGAAGCTCTGCGCGCCTCTAAAGAAGGGTTGAGAGACAAGGCGATGCTCATAAGGAAGGAGACCGTCAAGAGCGACATGGCGCAGCTGCTCAGTACTTATTACGACGGCAGCACGGTCTGGGTAGATATCCACCGTATTTCACCAAGTGTCTCCCGTATAGAAGTACGCGTGGGGGCGAAAGGCGACAAGGCGGCGGAAAGAATCCTGATGGATAGTATTGTCAGGCATCTGCCGGAACGCCGTTAACGTTTTATCCTTTGCGGGTTGAGCAGTATTTCCAGGACCAGGGCGGCGAGCGTTATCCCGAAGGCCGCCGGCACCGTCGGTACACTGCCGAGTATCTGCCGTTGACGTCCCCTTTTGAAATATTCTTCTTCTTGTTCTGCGGTTGAGGCCGCTGCGGGTTTCTCCTCGGAGTAAACGCAGAGTATGTCTGAAGTGGTCCCGTTTTTTCTGAGGCGTCTGCGCAGTCTCTGCGCCAGCGGGCAGAAGAGAGCCTGTGCGATGTCTCCCGAGCGCACCGCAGAGGGGTCTTTTCTTAACGCGGCGCCCATGGACGAGACCGAAGGTATTCTATGGGCCGCCAGATAAGCGAGTATTTCCGTCTTGGGCCCGAGAGAGTCGACCGCGTCCACCACCACATCGCTTCCCGAACAGATCTTGCCTATATTACTCCCGTCAACCATTTCGTTGAAGAGCGTTATCCCGTTGGAAGGGTTTATGGAAAGTACGCGGGCGGCGGCGGCCTCGGTTTTGTATTTGCCTACCGTCTCTTCCAGCGCCAGCATGTTGCGGTTGAAGTTGCTTTTTTTTATCACGTCGAAATCCGCCAGGTTGAAATTTCCTGTCCCGGCGCGCGCCAGACTTTCCAGACAATGACTGCCTACCGCGCCGAGACCGATTATCGTCACGCGGCTTTTGCGCAGGAGGGACAATGCTTTCTTACCGAGCAGTAATTCCGTGCGTAAAAAGCGATCCATTATTCCAAATCCTTTCTTCCAGTTCTTCGCGTTCGACGCGCAATATTTCCGCGGCCTTTCCGTACACCCGTGATAATAGACCGGCGTACGCTGGACCGTTCACCTCTCCGTTAAACCTGTAGGGGAAGTCGGTCTCCAGCAGCAGCCGGTCTGTCGGCACGGCGTGGAGCGTCATTTTGACTTCCGGGTTGCCGGAGAAGAGCGCCTGGGGAGAGAAGGACACGAAAGCCCCCAGGACCGCGAGTTCCGCAAGCTCCTCAGGCTTGCCGGAAAAGGCGTGCAGCAAGAACGGCGGCAGTTCCCGGCCGTATGATTTAAGGATATCCAGCAATTCTTTCCAGGCCTTCACGCAGTGTATCGTTACCGGCCTGCGGATTTGAATTGCGAGTTCCAGTTGTTTGCGGAATATATCCTCCTGTAGGAATATATCCGGCCCGCGTTTACCTTTGTCAAGTCCGATCTCCCCGATTGCGCAGAAGGAAAACGTTGTCATTATTTCCGAAAGTGATTCCAGCCATCCGGCCGGGGCGGAATCTGCATGCCAGGGGTGCAGGCCGAAGAAAGGGACTATCACCCGATCGGATGCCAGGTCTTTCAGGAGTTGAAAACTGAGCGGCGAAGTGGCATCGCAGAATATGCGTTTTATCCCGGTGGAAGAAGCCTCGCGCAGTAATTCAACCGCGGTGGCTGCTCCGCAATCCTGTATATGCGAATGCGCGTCCTGCATCATAACTTATATGATAACCAAACCTGCCGTTAAAGGCAAGAGTAGAAAAGCCTTTTAATTCCGGGGACACAATACTTAACAGCCTGCTGAAAACCCTGATTTGTCATCCTGAGCGCAGCGAAGAATCTCATCTCTCGACGAGATTCTTCGGCCTGCGGCCTCAGAATGACTACGTGTGGGACTTTTTTAGCAGGCTGTTAAGTATTTATGCTTGGCCTACTTTTACGTATTGTGTCCCCGGATTGCGGCAAAACATCTTGACAAAGGCAGAAAAACGATGGTTAAATAATAAAAATAATCGTTTGGGTATATTATTGAAAGGTGGCGTTTTGTGATTAAAAGAATCGTTCTCGCGGTTTTAGGAGGCATTTTAATATTGTTTTACGGATTGAACGACTGTTTTGCCGAGGATATTACTATTACTACCTATTATCCTTCGCCTAACGGCATCTATGATCAGTTACTGGCCAGTAAAATGGCTGTCGGCGATATGAACGGCGACGGCAGTTTAAATGCTTCCGATATACCGACCACCAGCGGTAATCTATTCGTCAAAGGAACGATCGCAGTCAACCGGACCACGCCTCTTAGCGGCGCGGACTGGGACCTGATAAAACTGGACCTTAACGGCTTCGGGCTGGCAGCCGACAGTAATGCTTCGGTATTATTCGGCCCGGCTGCAGGCCATTCTACCATAGAATTGCGTGAGATAGATAATTCAGGAACGCCTCATATCGATTTTTCCAACGATAATAGCGTGGATTATGACGCCAGGATTATACTGCTGGATAATAATGAATTGAATATCCAGGGTGCCAACCTGGTCATAGGAGATGCCAATACCACACCGGCCCTGGAATTGTACGTAAACGGCAGGATGGGCTGTTCCAATCCGCAGGCTTCAGCGACAAAGCACGTTTTTGATGTCGCTGAGATCATGCCTGTGGAAGGAGAAGTGTCACCGGGTGATGTCGTCGTGCTGGTAGCGGGAAAGGACCGTGTGTTGTCTCGTGGTAAAGTCCCTTATGACCGTTTGGTAGCTGGAATAGTATCATCCGAGGAAAATTCGGCAAAGAGCACGGCCATTTTTTTAATAGGAAACAAGCAGGACGCTATGCGCAAGACTGGCAGACAACATGAGTTTGTTACAATTGTCGGACAAGTGGCGGTTAATGTTTGTCTTGAAAACGGTAGCATAGAACCCGGAGACCTACTGGTTACCTCTTCCGTTCCCGGATACGCGATGAAAGGGATGGATCAGCAGAAGATGTTTGGAGCGGTTGTCGGTAAGGCAATGGAACGTTTTGCTCCGCAGGACCCTGCGCAGGATAAAGGGCAGATCATCGCACTGCTTTCATTACACTAATATACATTATATTATTATATTAACCACATATTTATAGTATTGTATTTGACAAAAACCGCGCTTTATTGTAATATAAAAAAATTCTACTGAATATTAAAATTAACGGAGGCTGGAAATGGGCAAAATGACGGTAAAAGATATCGACTTTAAAGGCAGAAACGTTCTGATGCGGGCTGATTTTAATGTACCGCAGGACGCTTCGTTGAATATTACCGACGACACGCGTATCCGCGCCACTCTGCCGACGATAGAATATATCCTGAATAACGGAGCCGCCAGGCTGGTGCTGATGAGTCATCTCGGCAGGCCGGATGGAAAGATAGCGGCGAAATACAGCCTGGCGCCGGTCGCCAAGAGACTCGCCGAATTGCTCGGACAGCCTGTGAAATTCGTTTCCGACTGCGTGGGTGAAGCGGTAAAGGCAGAGGTTTCGTCGTCAAAAGACAAAGTGGTGCTTCTGGAGAATCTGCGTTTTCATTCCGAAGAAGAAGCGAATGATCCGGCGTTCGCCAGAGAGCTGGCCGATCTCGGCGATATTTTCGTCAACGATGCTTTCGGCACGGCGCACAGGGCGCACGCTTCTACGGAAGGAGTGACCCATTACCTGAAATCCGTCGCAGGTTTCCTGCTCGGCAAAGAAATCGAGTATCTCGGCAGCGCGGTGGCCGATCCGCGCCGGCCTTTCATTGTCATTCTGGGTGGGGCAAAAGTCTCGGACAAGATAGCGGTTATCGAGAACCTTTTGCCTAAATGCGACAGCATCATTATCGGCGGAGGCATGGCGTATACCTTCCTCAAGGCCCAAGGTAAAAACATCGGTAAATCTAAGCTCGAACAGGATAAACTGGGATTGGCCAAAGAGATACTCCTCAAAGCCGCGGAGCTTAAGAAGGAAATTCTACTGCCGGTGGATAATCTGATAGTAGAGAGCATAGACGTTTCGGCGAAAAGCGAGATTTGCGGCGAGAACATCCCGGAGGGGAAAATGGCTGTGGATATAGGGCCGCAGACCGTCAAGCTTTTTAACGCCAAACTGGCGGGGGCCAAAACTATTGTCTGGAACGGACCGCTGGGGATATTCGAGATGGAGCCTTTCAGTAAAGGCACGAAGGCTGTGGCGGAATTCATCGCCGGCCTTGACGCGGTGACGATCATCGGAGGAGGCGACACGGCCGCGGCCGTGGCAAAATTCGGCCTGGAAAAAAGGATGACGCATATTTCCACCGGCGGCGGCGCGAGCCTGGAGTTTCTGGAAGGGAAAAAACTGCCCGGTGTGGCGGCGCTTGCCGAAGTTAAATAATAATACGCTATTTACTGGAGAGAGATATAATGCGCAAGACGATAATAGCCGGCAACTGGAAGATGTATAAAAAGATAGGGGAGGCCATAGAACTGGCCAACGGCCTGAAAAGGGGCCTTTTCGACCTTGAGGAAGGACTCGTGGACGTCGTTATCTGTCCTCCTTTTACCTCTTTGAGCGAGACCGCCGAGGTGGTATTCGGAACTAACATTAGCGTAGGGGCGCAGGATACCTACTGGAAGGATGAGGGGGCGTTTACCGGGGAAGTGTCGCCGCCTATGCTCAAAGACGCCGGGTGCGGTTTTGTCATTATCGGCCACTCGGAAAGAAGGCAGTATTTCGGCGAGACCGACGCCGCGGTAAACAATAAATTGAAGGCGCTCCTCAAGCACGGCCTTACTCCGATAGTCTGCGTGGGAGAGACGCTTGAGCAGAGAGAGAAAGAGCTTACTTTCAAGGTTCTGGACGCGCAGTTGAACGGCGGCCTGGTCGGTCTGTCGGGGGAAGACGCCTTGAGGCTAGTTATAGCCTATGAGCCGGTTTGGGCGATAGGCACAGGCAAGACGGCTACTCCGGAGCAGGCGCAGGAGGTGCATAAATACATACGGGGAGCTTTGAATAAGTTGTTCGGCGGCGATATCTCGCGTGAAATCAGGATACAATACGGCGGCAGCGTTAAGCCTGAGAATATCGCGGAGCTGATGCGCCAGCCGGACGTGGACGGCGCGCTCGTCGGGGGGGCAAGCCTGAAAGTGGAAAGCTTCGTGGAAATAATCAAAAAAGCCGCAGAGGTAAAAAAATGATGGCGATAATTATCGGAATACACGTGGTAGTTTGTTTCTTGTTGATTTGCATGATCCTGGTTCAATCCGGCAGAGGCGGAGGGCTGATTGAGTCTTTCTCCGGGATGGAGTCGGTTTTCGGAACAAAGACCAGCAGTTTTATGACCAAGCTGACGTCCATACTCTCGGTGATCTTTCTTTTGTCCTGTCTTACGCTGACCATGCTTTCGGTGCGCCAGAGCCGGTCGTTGATGAGCGGCGTGAAACCGGCCCCGGCGGCGGCCGGAGCCAAAACTGAGCCGGCCGTGGCTTCTCCCGGACAAGCCCGGGACATTCCTTCCGCGCCGGATACGTCCGCTAAGCAGGTTGAGGCTAACGGGCCGCAAAAGACAACTCCGTAACGCTCGAAAGATGAAAAATAACCAGGCACGCCTGGTGTTGAAGAAACCAGTAAGAAGACTATCGCCTTTTATAGCGGCGGTAGTCTTTTTTGTTGCCACGCCGCAGGCAAAAGCGGCAGATAAGGGGGACGCCTTTATCTGCGCTTCCACCGCTGACGCAAGAACCTTGATGCCTATGCTGGCTTCCGATACCGCTTCTGCCGGTATCTGCGGTTACATCTTCAACGGTCTGGTTAAGTATGATAAAGACCTTAATCTGATCGGAGACCTGGCAGAACGCTGGGAGGTCTTCGACGGAGGCCTGCAGATAGTATTTTATCTGAGGAAAGGTGTATTCTGGCAGGACGGCGCGCCGTTCACTTCCCGCGACGTGGATTTTACCTACCGTAAGATGGTTGATCCGCAGGTGCGCACTCCTTATAGCGGTGATTTCGAGCGCGTGGAAAGATTGGAGACTCCGGACGACCATACGGTGCGTGTGTTCTACAAGGAGCCTTTTGCTCCGGCGCTTTCGAGCTGGAGCGTTTCCATCGTGCCGGCGCATTTACTGGAGAAGGAGGATTTGAATACTTCCGCTTTTTCCAGGGCGCCTGTTGGCACCGGTCCTTACAAATTCAGATCCTGGAAGACCCAGGAAAGAATAGATTTGGATGCCAACGAAAATTATTTTTTGCACCGGCCCAACATAGACCGCGTGGCGCAGCGGGTGATACCGGATCCGTCCACGCTTTTTCTGGAACTGCAAACCGGTGGTGTGGATCTTTGCGGCCTTACTCCTCTGCAATATACGCGGCAGACCGACACTCCCTATTTCCGCGGCGAATACCGTAAATTCCGGTTACCGGGCGATACTTACGTTTACCTGGGATATAATCTTCGTTCACCGCTTTTCTCCGACATCCGGGTGAGGAAGGCCCTTAACCTGGCCGTGGACAAGGATGAGATAATCAAGATCGTTCTGCTCGGGCTGGGCTCTGTTTCTACCGGACCGTTCACGCCGCAATCATGGGCGTTCAATCCATCCGTCAAGCCCGCGCCTTACGACCCATCCGGGGCGCTCCGGCTGCTTAAGGAAGCCGGATGGGAAGACAGCGATGGAGACGGGATACTGGACAATAATGGCAGGAAGTTCGAATTTACCATTCTTACCAACCAGGGTAATGAAGAACGTATCAAGACCGCCGAGATAATCCAGCGCAGATTGTCTGATATCGGAATAAAGGTGAAGATAAAAGTTGTGGAATGGAGCGTTTTTATCGGGGAGTTCGTTAACAAACGCGATTTCGATGTGATCCTGCTGGGTTGGGCTTTGCCGCGGGAACCGGATAACTACGATATCTGGCATTCGTCGCGCACGAGGGAGGGCGAATTCAATTTTGCCGGTTATACCAATCCGGAGGTCGATGCATTACTACTGGAGGCTCGCAGGGTTTTCGACCAGCAGAAAAGGCGGGAGCTTTACCGGAAGATACAGGAACTCATCTACGCCGACCAGCCGTATATGTTCATTTACGTCCCGGACAGCCTGTATGTGGTGCACGGGCGTTTTCGGGAAGTAGAGCCGGCTGCGGCCGGAATAGGGTATAACTTCATAGACTGGTGGGTTCCGGCGGCGGAACAAAGATACAGGATGCGATAGCGGATGTTTGTATTTAATCAAACCGCAGAAATCTCCGGCTTTCACAGGCCGGGGAGCTTCATTCGTGTATCGGCTAACGGTTTACGATGCCCTTCCTAAATTCTCCCCATCGAGGGGAGGAAAAATTGGAGGTACCCGTTCGGGAGGAAAGATTTGTTGGGGTCTATTGGTTACCGTGACCGAAAACCGATACGGGTTTCGGTACCCTGTCCGTAGCCGGGGTTAACAGAGTAAAATTAATATGGGGAAATACATATTACGCAGGTTGGCAGGGATTATTCCGTTGTTGTTCGGGATCAGTCTGCTTAGCTTCGCGGTTATAAACCTGGCGCCAGGTAAACCCGTGGCTTTGGAGAATTCGCTTAACCCTCGCGTTTCGGCTCGGGCGCTTGAGCGGCTTGAAAAGCTTTATGAATTGGACAAACCGGTGTATGAACGTTACTGGCATTGGTTGAAACGAACTGCTGCTCTGGATTTCGGCAGATCGTTCAGCGATAACCGTCCGGTGATAGAGAAGATCGCGGAGCGCCTGCCGGTAACCATAATCATAAACCTGCTTTCTCTGTTTTTGATCTTTGCCGCGGCAATCCCGCTTGGTGTGCGCTGCGCCTTGAGGCCTGACGGTATGCTGGATAAGGTTATGACCGCGGCGATGTTCTTTTTGTTCGCCATACCCACCTTTTGGCTGGCCTTGCTGTTGATGAATTTCTTCGGTATAAATCTGCGCTGGCTTCCGGTTTCCGGCATAACCTCCCTGAATTACGAGTATTTAAGCCCCGTGGAAAAGGTGATCGATCTCCTGCGGCATTTACTGCTTCCGGTGACGGTTTCCAGCCTGGGCGGCATAGCCGCGATGGCAAGGTATATGCGTTCTTCGATGATAGAGGCGCTGGCCCAGCCTTATATACGCATGGCAAGGGCAAAGGGATTGACGGAGCGCAGTGTGCTTTATAAACACGCCTTCCGCAACGCGGTAATGCCGCTGGTGACGATAATGGGACTTTCTCTTCCCGGCCTGGTGGGAGGAAGCGTTATTTTCGAGTCCGTGTTCGCCATCCCGGGGGCCGGCAGGCTTTTTTACGAAGCGGTAATGATGCGCGATTATCCGTTGATCATGGCGGAAGTGGTGATAGTTTCTATTTTAACCATGACGGCAAATCTCCTCGCGGATGTCAGTTACGCCTGGATCGACCCGCGTTTGAGAGACAAGAGATGAATAGATCGATTTTGACCGGAATATGTATAGTAGGGATAATGGCGTTGGCCGCGCTGGCGGCGCCGTTGCTAAGCCCATACCAGCCGGCGCAGATAGATGCCGGCAGTATACTTTGCGCCCCGTCTTCCGCGCATTTTTTGGGAACCGACAGCTTGGGGAGGGATGTCTTGAGCCGTTTGATCTACGGGGCGCGCATATCGCTCAGCGTCGGGATAATCGCCGTCGGTATCTCAACTCTTTTGGGCGTTGTTTTCGGTTCCCTGTCCGGTTTTTACGGCGGAAGCGTGGACGCGTTCATAATGCGCTGCGTGGACGTCATGCTATGTTTTCCGGCTTTCTTCCTTATCCTGGCGGCGGTGGCTTTTCTCGATTCTTCCATTTTCAACATAATGATCATCATCGGACTGACCAGCTGGATGGGGCCGGCCAGGCTGGTGCGGGCGGAAATAATGGCCTTGAAAGAACGGGAATTCGTGGAGGCGGCGCGGGCTTCCGGGGCCGGCAATTTGAGGATAATAGTCAGACATATTTTGCCTAATGCCTGCGGCCCTTTGCTGGTGAACGCCACGCTTGCCGTTGCGGGGGCGATATTACTGGAATCAGGATTGAGTTTTCTGGGCCTGGGGGTCCAGCCGCCTGTGCCGAGCTGGGGTAATATGTTGACGGAGGCCAAAGCTACCCTGGGCGTCGCCTGGTGGATAACGGTTTTCCCCGGCGGCGCGATCTTTCTGGCTATCATCGGTTTCAATTTTATCGCCGAGGGAATAAGAAAGGAACTGGGATGACGGGGACGCTGCTCTCTGTAAAAGATCTCAACGTCGTCTTCCGCCATGGTCTGAAAGAGATTCGCGCGGTCAACCGCGTGACTTTTGATATGAGACGAAGGGAGACGCTGGTTATGGCAGGGGAATCCGGTTCCGGCAAGACCGTTACTTCATTGGCTATCTGCGGCTTGCTTCCGGAAGGCGCGGCGTCGGTTTCCGGGAGCGCGCGTTTCGCTGGTGAAGAGTTAATAGGGATGCCGGAGGCGCAACTGCGCGCCTTCCGCGGCAGGCGTATCGCTTATATCTTCCAGGAGCCGTCGAGTTTTTTGAACCCGGTTTACAGCATCGGTGAACAGATCGCCGAAGCCGTCCGTCTGCACCACGGAGCGGGGCGCGCCGCGGCCCTGCGGGAAGCGGTGAAACTGCTTGAGATGTCCGGTATATCGGACGCTCAAAGGGCGGCTCGAAGTTACCCGCACCAGCTTTCCGGAGGGATGAATCAAAGGGCGGCGATCTCTATGGCTCTGGCCTGCAGGCCGGAATTATTGATAGCCGATGAGCCGACCACTTCTCTGGATATGACTACTGAAGCGGAGATCATCAAATTGTTGATGCGCCTCAAACAGGAGGCGGGTTTTTCTTTATTGTTTATTACTCATAACCTGGCTATAGCCGAACACATCGCCGATAAAGTAGCGGTGATGTTCAAAGGGGAACTGGTGGAATACAGGGAGAAAGAAGAGTTGTTCGCTTCCCCAGAGCACGCGCATACTAAAGAATTACTGGCGGCTTATGAGAAAGTCGGCAAATTTTAATCGCAGCGTAGAAGTCCAAATATTTTAGTCGTTGCCGGTATTGAAATCGTCTTTCGGTAATGGTTACGATGCCCTTATTTTGGTTCCGCCGAAGCATCAATGGCGGACGTTTCGAACAGTATTTTACTTTTTATTTCCCTCCCCCTGGTGGGGAGGGCGTGGGAGGGGGGGGGGTAATCAATACCCCTCCTTAATCCTCCTCAGCGAGGGGAGGAAAGATTGGTTGATTCTATGCGTGACCTTAACCGTAACCGATACGGGCTTCGTTACCGTAGCCGTTGCCGAGGTCAAAATCGTCATTCTGAAGCCGGCGGCTGAAGAATTCGGAGGTAATAAAAAGTGATGCTTTCAGTCAGGAATGTAAATAAGGATTTTACTTTAAGCGGCGGCGTTCTGGGGATCCGTTCCGGCATCGTCGCGGCATTGAGGGGCGTCTCTTTTGATGTCCGGAAAGGAGAGACTTTCGCCTTGATAGGAGAGTCCGGTTCAGGCAAGACCACCCTGGCCAGGATAATCGCCCGTTTGACTCCGCCGACCTCCGGCGAGGTGATTTTCGATAAGATTGGGGTGGATTCGTTCCGTAAGGATGTGCAGATAGTCTTCCAGAATCCCTACGCCAGTCTTAATCCCCGGATGCGCGCCGGAGAGATAATCGCCGAACCCCTGCTGATAAACCGCCTTGTGAAAAAGACATCTTTACGTGAAAAAGTCGTTTCGCTGCTGCGGCTGGTGGAGATGCCGCCTGAGACGGCGGAGAGACTGCCTTCGCAATTTTCCGGAGGCCAGCGGCAAAGAATTTGTATTGCCAGGGCTCTGGCGACTTCTCCGAAGTTCCTGATACTGGATGAGCCGCTTTCTTCTCTGGATCTTACCATACAGGCGCGAATGCTGGATATGCTTATGGCGCTAAAGGAGCGGCTTGGGATGACCTACTTGTTTATCACGCATAATCTTTGCCTTGTGAAACGCGTTGCCGGGAGGGTCGCCGTAATGAAGGACGGCCGGGTTGTCGAACAGGGGGAGACCGCGCGCGTTTTTTCCGCGCCGGAACATCCGTACACAAAGGGCCTGATAGCTGTCGCGTCGGGAAGGACATGAAGGTTATGAAGGAGGAAAGTACCTTGTCAATGCATTGTCGAAGGATCAGTCCGAGGGCTCATCTATACCCGATAGGGTATGTTAATGACTTGTAGTTTCTTGATTCTTCATATTCTTAATAATAAATCTTGCATTTATACCCTTTAGGGTGTATATTTTAACCATGAAAAGCATTGGAAAGACAATACAGGTACTTCGTAAAAAGGCAGGTCTCGACCAGATTGAGTTTGCGAGGCGGGCCGGGGTCGGGCTTCGTTTCATAAGAGAGCTCGAGCAGGGGAAGAACACGGTGCGTCTGGACAAGGTCAATCAGGTCCTTGAGTTCCTGGGACATCATCTTGAGGTCGTGCGTAATGGCAAGGAATAATAAAAGAAAAGCGGATGTTTTTTATCATGACCGTTTTGTAGGGGTTCTTGAGGAAACGGATGCGGGGTACAGGTTCACTTATGATGCCGCGTATCTCACGAACGGAAAGGCGGTTTCTCTTTCTTTGCCTTTGCGGGAGGAGCCTTTTGAATCAACAATACTTTTTCCATTCTTTGCCGGTTTGAATTCAGAAGGATGGTATCGGGACATCGTGTGCGCAACGAAGAAGATCGATCGTACGGATGAATTCGGGATATTGCTGGTGACCGGGGAGAGTACGATCGGCGCTGTTACTGTCCGAGAGAGCGGTGCAAAATGAACAAAGAAAGAACAGCATGGCGAAAAGTCTTTGGCGTCGATAAAGAGCCGTTCATTGACTTGACGTTGGCCGGGGTGTCGTTAAAGGCCCAGGAGATGGTCGGGAAGATGTCGATCTCCGGCGTGCAGCCAAAACTTTCTGTGAAGTTGGCTGACCGCTCAGGTGACCCGCATCTGGAAGTGACCGGTGAGGGCGGACAATACATTCTTAAACCGCAGGTGCAGGCGTTCGCGAACCTGCCGGAGAATGAAGAACTTTGCATGACGATCGCCGATGATATCGGGATCGACGTGCCGGCGCATTGTTTGGTATATTTAAAGGACCGGAGCTTGGCCTATGTGGTCAAGCGTTTTGACCGGGAGGGACGGCGGAAGATCCATCAGGAGGATTTTTCCCAGATCCTGGAGAAGCAGGATAAATACAACGGCTCTGTTGAGGAGATCGGAAAGAAGTTAAAGACCACCTCCGAGGTCCCGGGGCTTGATGTGCAGTTGTTCTTTGAACGCGTCGTGTTCAACTTTCTCATCGGTAACGGCGACGCGCATGTAAAGAATTACTCTGTCATTTATAACGAAGAAGGACTGGCGCGTCTGGCGCCTGCCTATGATCTGGTCTGTTCCAGGATTGTGATCCCTGAGGAGGCCGACGAATCTGCTTTGACCATTCAGGGGAAAAAGGGCCGGATTCAACGGAAAGATATCGATCTTTTGGCGAACTATCTTGGCATCCCCGAGAAGATCAGATTCGAGAAGTTCATGGGGAAGAAAGAGCTATTTCGTTCAAGGCTTGCGGGGTCATTGCTTCCCGGGGAATTGGCTGAAGCGTTCGACAAACTTCTGGTTGAGCGGTTCCAACGACTTGAGCTGGATTGATGTATAAAAAGGGGGTGTAGGTAGGTTATGTGGCGCATAACCTGTATACCCTTAAGGTGCATAACTAAGATAAACAGGGATCAAGAGTTGCCCCAAAAAGTATGTATTCTTTTGTGATAAGAAATCTTTAGCAACTAATTGTTCAGGCTGGTTTAAAATGAAAACGCCAAATTTGTTCGTTCAAAGCCGATTTCTTTATGCCAAAGTTCTTTTGATGTCCTCGGCGGCTGCGGAACTCGCCCGTCGGCTTTCGCCAGGACGGACTCAGACATCCTCGCCGTTTGTGTACGCCTACGGCGAATACAAGATTCCCTCTGCCACAAAAGCATGCTTTGGCTAAAATCGGTATTCACTCAAAAATTGCCGTTTTCATTTTGCCGTAAAGATTTGCTGTGAAGTGTTGTTTAACATCGGTCCAAGTGAATATGGAACTCCTCGGGGTAATCCTTCGACCTTGTTCAGGATAGGCGTCCGGGATTTTTTGCGTAGGAGAATAATAGGACTCCATATTTCGAAATCGTCTAAATGGGTGGAGAGGTCCAGTCATGAAATCCCTTGACGCTCCTTGCGGACGGTGAGAAAATAACATAACATTATCCTATAGAATGTTAGCATCAGTTTGTCCTTCATCTACTTCCAGAAAGGACTTAATGTTATGATTCAACGGTTCCATAGCCGTTCGTCCGTTGTGAGTCCTCCTTTAGATTCAGTTTCCTCCGCGGCCCGAACAGCCGCAATATTGTACCTGCGCTCCTTCGGTTTTTTTCGGCATGCGAATTAGGGCAGGTAGTATCATCGATGGCTAAGACGCCTTTGTTATTTGCGTTTGTCGTTCTTTGATTCTGGAGTAGGCGTAGGCGGATATCATTAAGTTCTTTTACGCTTCAGCGTGATTCCGAGAAGAAGTACTGCAGCCTTTGATAATTCATATGAGTATTATTAGCGATGGCAACCAGAGAAAGGCGCTTGTAGTCAGAAAACAAACCATAGATGAATTCCAAAATATCGCTTTTTGATGATTTGTTGAGAAGACAGAATTAAAGTTAGCGAGAAACTTCTCGATGAATCTGATACGCGCTTTTTAAATAGGCATATGCGTTGCTCCTTGTGAAGAAGTTTTGAATCGCAGCTATGCCTATAGAATAACACGCATTAAGAGAAAAACGCAAGGGTAATTTTAACGCAACGCATTGTATTTACGCAAGTTACATGTATCCGTAACTTACATAAGAACTGTTTTTGAAAATAATCGAGAACAAAAATATTATTTAACAAAATACTGCCAAAACAAAGGCTTTTTTCAGCAGACTGCTAAGCAAAGATTAGGGGTTCTTTGATTATTGCGCAAGAGATATAAATTTCAATATTGACTTGGAAGCTATGAATATCCTCGGGATTTCCTGTTTTTACCATGATAGCGCAGCTTGTCTGCTTCAAGACGGAGAGATAATCGGGGCGGTGCAGGAAGAACGATTTACCCGCAAGAAACATGATGCCAATTTCCCGGTTAACGCTATCCATTGGTGTCTTGATTCCTCCGGACTTAGTGTCTCAGATTTGTATTGTGTAGTATTCTACGATAAGCCGTTTGTAAAATTTGAAAGAATATTGGAAACACAGTTGTTTACAGCTCCTCTCGGGTGCAGACAGTTTATCCATTCAATACCTCTCTGGCTAAAACAAAAACTTTGGATTCCCAATATAATTGAAGAAGTATTAGGATATCGCGGTAAGATTTTATTTTCTACACATCACGAATCACATGCGGCAAGCGCCTTTTTCCCGTCTCCTTTTAAAGAAGCGGCTTTTCTAACCATGGATGGAGTCGGTGAGTGGGAAACAACCAGCTTGGGTATTGGTAAAGATAATTATATAGAAATACTGCAAACCTTGAACTTTCCTCATTCTTTGGGGTTGTTCTATTCGGCTTTCACATATTACACCGGTTTTAGGGTGAATTCCGGGGAATATAAGCTTATGGGTTTAGCTCCGTATGGCGAGCCGCGATATACTGGTTTAATTTTAGACAACTTGCTGGATATTAAGGAAGATGGTTCATTTAAGCTGAATATGAAGTATTTCGGCTATTGTTATGGATTGAGAATGATTAATTGGCGTTTTGAGAAGTTATTTGGCGCTCCTCCAAGAAAGCCAGAGACCGAAATTACGCAACTATACATGGATATCGCGGCTTCTGTGCAGAAAGTAACCGAGGAAATAATGCTTCGCATGGCAAGATATGCGAAGAAAGTCACCCGTCAAGAGAATCTTTGTTTAGCCGGAGGGGTAGCATTGAATTGTGTAGGGAACGGCCGGATACTAAAGGAAAACATCTTTAAGCAGGTTTGGATCCAGCCGGCAAGCGGCGATGCCGGAGGTGCGCTGGGAGCAGCTTTATTAATTTGGCATAAATATTTCGGTAATAAGCGTAATGCAGATGGAAAACACGACAAGCAAAAAGGCTCATTTCTGGGACCTTCTTTTAGCGATGTTTACATCGAAGATCTTCTCGCGAGGGAAAATATAACCTTTAAAAAGTTTTCCTATCGAGACATCCCGGGAATTACGGCCGATTTGATTACGGAAGGTAATGTCGTCGGATGGTTACAAGGAGCTTTGGAATTCGGCCCACGAGCATTAGGCACAAGAAGTATTATCGCTGATGCCCGTAATAAAGAAATGCAATCCAGACTGAATTTAAAGATTAAGTTCAGGGAATCTTTTCGTCCTTTTGCCCCTGCGATCTTACAAGAATATCTTTCAGAGTGGTTTGATTTAGAAACTGAGAGTCCATATATGCTTTTGACTGCTTCT
This sequence comes from Candidatus Omnitrophota bacterium, assembly GCA_011620275.1. Taxonomy (GTDB): domain Bacteria; phylum Omnitrophota; class Gorgyraeia; order Gygaellales; family Profunditerraquicolaceae; genus Undivivens. Next base: position 29,972 of record WOZK01000005.1, on the reverse strand, counting down.
TTAAAGGAGAATAAAAAAGTGCGTTTGGATAATAGAAATTTCGGGTTGAAAGGTTTTGATATGCTTAAGGCACAGCGTTCTATTGTTCCTGCTATAACCCACGTTGACTATTCCGCGAGGATACAAACTGTCAACAAAAACGAGCATGGCCTTTATTATGAGACAATAAAGGCTTTTTATGAAAAAACCGGATGCCCGATGATAATTAATACCTCTTTTAACGTCAGAGGAGAGCCTTTGGTTTGTACCCCGGAGGACGCTTTAAGATGCTTTTTGAGAACAGATATGGATTATTTGGTTATGGGATGTTTTTTATTGGATAAAAAATGTCAACAGCCGTTAAAGAAATACATGCATTCGCCAGTCAACTTTAAACTGGATTAAAACTATGACGGTATTGAATTCCGACAAGGCGGATATTAATAGATTCTCACGAAGTTGTTCAGTATTTCTATTCCTATTGGGTACAGTTTTTTTATTGAAGCAGAAAGATATTTACCGTTTGTATTATGTAGCTTCATTATTCTTATTCCTGTTCGGTATTTTTATGCCCGGGATCCTTCAGCCGATTTATGTTATCACCCGTAAGATTGCGTTAATCGTGTTAACGGTCAGTATGAAAATCAGCTTATGTATCATCTTTTATTTGTTGGTTACGCCTATCGGTTTAGTTGTGAGATTATTTCATCCAGATATGTTGAGAATAAAAATTGATAAGTCGCGTGTTTCTTATTGGGAAAAGAAAGCAGAACGGATATTTACTCGTTCTGATTATGAACGTCAATTTTAGATAGGAGGAGTGAAGTTTGAACAAATTGTTAATCGTAAAAGAATTCTGGGATTTTCTGATGATAAATAAGAAATGGTGGCTTGCTCCGATTATAATAATTCTCTTATTATTTGGGCTATTAATATTCCTCACGTCGTCGCCGGTAGCAGTGCCGTTTATCTATGCTCTATTTTAATCAAACCGCAGAAATCCGTGGCTTTTAAGCCGGATTTACCTTAGCCAATCGGTCGGCTAAGTATACACCGCTGTGTTAGACCTATGCTAATCGGAAGGCTAAGTATTCGCTCATGCGTTATACCTTGGCTTATCGGAAGGCCAAGTATTCGCTCGTGCGAAAATGCCGAAGGGATTTTTTAGGTAGCTTTCGACACGGGGGGATTCGAGAAAGAAACCCTGGGCGCGTGTCCTGAGTAATTCGACAGGCTCACTACTGAAGCCCGTCGAAGGATCAGTTCGGGGAGCTTCATTCAAAGAGGAGTTTTCTGAATAGGCCACTGCGGTTAAAGGTGCGGTAAAAATGGAGATGCAAACACTGACAATAGTTATGAATCGGCATTGAGTCGTCGGTTAAATTCATTCTGTGATGAAGATTTCTGAGAAAAACAAAAATACCAGTTTTAGAAAAGTTTTACTTGTATTCTTTGGGATATTGTTGTCTTTTGTTATTTTGGAATCAGTTTTATATCTATACGGAGTCATATTTTTATCGGTGCAAGAACGCCGTAATCTGATTTCCATAAAACAACAAGGCGCTTATCGTATTCTATGTCTGGGAGAATCCACTACAGCATATGGCGGCAATGAATCTTATCCTTCACAACTTGAAACAATTCTCAACTCGTATGACCTAGGAATAAAATTCAGTGTTATTAATAAGGGAGTCCCTGGAACATCAACTAAATTTATATCTGAACAAATCGAAGGTTATTTAGACAAATATCGTCCCGATATGGTAATTACCATGATGGGGATTAATGATCAGGATCAAGAGTATAATCAGTCGTTAGTGAAGCTAAAAACTCCCAATCGTACTTTTATCGATAATTTTAAAATAGTAAAAGCTGTAAGGATTTTAGCAAAACGTATTTATAGTCTTTTTGAGAAACGAGGTGATATCGCTGACAGTACTACTGTCAACTTGAATCAAGCGGATTCCTTGTCACTTAGGGATCCCCCAAATAATCCTAATGCTTTTAGTGCCCAGTTTGTAAAGACGCGCGCGGGAGGGGTATCTACTGATAGTAAGGAAAACTCCCTCTTGATTGATAAATATGTTAAGCTACGTGATTCTTATTTAAGTCGCGGCAAATATAAAGAGTTAGAGGCGGTATATAGAAAGTTAATTAAAATAGATCCACAAAATTACTATTTTCACGTAAACCTAGGTTGGGATTTAGTAATATTGGGAAAATTCGATCAGGCAGTTCTGACGGAAGAAGACGCTATAAAAATACGCCCTGACGAAGACACCGCGTATAACGCATTGGGCTTTATCTATCTTAACCAAAAAAAGTATGCGCAGGCGGAACGTATGTTCTTGAAAGTCATAGAAATAAACCCTAAAAACAATAAAGCTTATGTGGATTTGGGGCAATGTTATTTACATCAGAATAAATATAGTCAAGCGGCAGAAATATATGCAAGAGGTATAGCGGAAAATCCCAAAAATGACAGAGCATGTGGCGGATTGGCTATGACGTACAATTCGTTAGGTAACTTACTTGAGGCGTCAAGATATTTTAAAGAAGCCAATGAAGCAAGGGAAAAGTTCTATTTGTCAACCACAGTTACTAATTACAGGAAGGTTGCGATAACCTTGAGGAAAAATGCCGTAAAGTACATTTGTATGCAATACCCGATGAGATCAATTATGCCACTGAAGAATATTCTTGCCGAATATCCAGAAGTTGTTTTTGTCGATAATGAAGAGATATTCAAGGATAGCGTAAAAAAAGGAGGATACACTAATTACTTCGCAGATTTATTCGCTGGTGATTTTGGACATTGTACTTCCAAGGGGAATCGTCTCCTGGCTGAGAATCTTGCAACCGTTATATCGAGGGAAGTTTGGAAATAAGGCTTATATTTATTTGCGAGTGGCTCAGGGGAGGATAGTTGACAAAGAAGATGCTAATTATTTTAGTGTTGGTAATTTGTTATGCCGAGTTTTTCTTAATAAGTAAAAGAGGCATTTATAATAAGTTTCTACCTAAACGGACTGTATGATTATGCTCTTTAAATATCGCGCAAGAGATGAAGAAGGTAAAAGCAAAGACGGATTGATTGAAGCCGTAGACGAAAATGATGCTGTAAAGAAGCTACAAGAGCAGGGGTTAGTTGTAACTTCTATCGAAATTGCAATGAGAATAGAGAAGAAGGTTGATGTAGTAAAAGAACAACTCAACCTGTCAGTAGAAGAGAAAAAGGCGGTGACAAAGAAATGTCCTTTCTGCGCAGAGGAAATACAGGCTGGAGCGATAGTATGTAGGTATTGTCATTTTGATTTAATAGCCGGAATTTTTCAGCGAGTTTGACCTCAAACCGGTTGCATAATTACTTCTAAAGCTGCTGGAAGTAATGTAGAACGGCTTGACTTCCAGGTAGTATACCGTAGCATACGGGCTACTTCAAGATTTTGTTTTCGTTGGTGTAAAATCACCTCCTTTAGGCCTGATAGCGCCTGAAGCGGGGTAACGTAGCTTAAGGAGCTGTGCGGGTCGTTGTTGTAGATATCGGGGAAGCGGTTGAGCCACTGAAGGATATCATCAACCAGCTTGAATGATTGCGGGGCTTCCCTATGGTATTTGAGCGTTTTGATAAAAGCTTCAATCCATGCTTGATCATCCGGGGTATGCGGCCGGCCAAAATGAATCGGTGCTCCAAGTAGTTCTTTGATAACCCGTTTAGTGGACGAAGCCTTCATTGCCGAGCCTCTGTCTGAATGTGCAAGCACTTTTGCGGAGAGGTGTTCCGGCAGAAGAGCATAAGCTTCTTTGATTGTCTGCGTAAGGTCAGCCGCGGATATTCCGTTTATGAAGTGTCCTATATGTAACAGGTACCTTTGGGGCAGGATCATTACCGGAATAGCCCAAACAATGACGCCGGTATCGGTTCTAAACTGGGTGCCGTCATAGCAGAGAAGCGAGAATCCTTCATCCATGAGCGAATGTGCATTGATGTAGGGCATATTTCTGTGCCAGGATTTTCTCGGTTTAACCATATTTTGGGCTTTCAGCGTGCGATATACCGATGATAAGGAAGATGTAAGGTATACATAAGCCCCCGGATTATTTTTTAGAACCGAGAACTCAGAACCTGCTTTTACGCCTTTTCCTGTTTTACGCCTTTTCCCTTGCGGGAGAGGCGTTTTTGTGTTAATTTAAAACAATCCTTCGACAAGAAGTTATATAAGGGTTTTAGAATAGTCTGGCGATGAGCGAGTGAAACGAGTCGAATCCGCTCAGAAAGTCCTTCAATATAGTCTCTACGATTAAACCTGAGAGGGGTTTATGTTCAAGGCGCTGGAGCCGTTTTTTCTTGCTTTTATACCGCTGTTCGTGGCCGTTGACGCCATCGGTAATATTCCTTTGTTCATTTCCCTGGTGAATAACCTGGGGATTAAGGCGAGAGAACGCGTTGTTACCGAATCAGTGCGCACCGCCTCCGTGGTTGCCGTGCTTTTTATGCTGATCGGCAAACTGGTGCTGCGTTTCCTGGGAATCACCATCTCCGATTTCCAGATCGCCGGAGGCCTGCTTCTTTTCGTGATCTCCCTGCGCCTGTTGTTCCCGGGGGCCTCGAAGATGCCTTTATACGGGGAGAAAGAAAAGGACGTGGGGATTTTCCCTCTCGGAATGCCGTTGATCACCGGGCCGGCGGTGTTAACTACTACTTTAATTATGCTGGACAGCTATGGGATAGTCCCGAGCATGGTATCGCTGGCGTTGAATATGCTGATTGTCTGGTTTACGCTTAAGAAAGCCGATTTCTTGATCAAGTTTTTCGGTGAAGGCGGCACGCGCGCCTTTTCCAAGATAATGTATATTCTACTTGCCGCCATCGGGGTGATGATGGTCAGGCGCGGGGTGACCGGGGTGCTCTTTCCATGATGCGCAGGGTGCTTACTTTTATTATGGCAGGCGGCAAGGGCGAACGCCTTTGGCCTTTGACTAAGGACCGCACCAAACCGGCGGTGCCGTTCGGCGGGATATACCGCATCATAGATTTTTCCTTGAGCAACTGCATAAACTCCGGTTTGCGCCGCGTTTACATCCTTACGCAATATAAATCCGCTTCTCTACACAGGCATATCCGTCTTGGTTGGAACATCCTTGCCAGCGAACTGGGCGAGTATATCGAGATGCTCCCGGCCCAACAGAGGGTGGGGGAAACATGGTATCTGGGGACGGCGGACGCGATCTTTCAGAATATGTACGCTTTGGATATGGATAAGCCGGATGAGGTGCTGATACTTTCCGGCGATCACATTTACAGGATGAATTATTATTCGATGATAGATTACCACCGCGACACCGAGGCCGATCTCACGGTCGGCGTGGTAGAGGTGCCTAAGGAAAACAGCCGCAGCCTGGGCGTGGTGCAGGTGGACGGCGATTGTCTGGTCACGGGTTTTGAAGAGAAGCCCGCTGTACCCAAGACTATTCCCGGCAAGCCGGACACGATATACGCCTCTATGGGTATATACGTCTTCAACAGCAAAGTCCTGCTTCAGGAACTGCAGGACGACTCTCGAAGAAAGGATTCCAGCCACGATTTCGGCAAAGATATCATCCCGCGCATGATCCGCAAGGGGATGCGGATATCCGCGTATAATTTTCTCGACAAGAAAGGCGGCTGTCCGGCGTACTGGAGGGATATAGGGACGATATCCGCGTATTACGAGGCTAATCTCGATCTGGTGCAGGTTGACCCGGTTTTCAACCTTTACGACAAGGAATGGCCGCTGCGGACCTATCAGGAGCAGTGCCCGCCGGCCAAGACTGTATTCGCCGGAGAGGAGATAACCGGTAGGGTGGGGCTGGTGCTGGATTCGCTGGTTTCCGGCGGCTGTATCGTCAGCGGCGGCCGCGTCCAGCGCAGCGTGCTTGCTCCCCATGTACGCGTCAACAGTTATTCTCAAATATCCGATTCGATCCTTATGGAAGGTGTCAACGTCGGCAGATACGCAAAGATAAAGAACGCCATCATAGATAAGGACGTGGCTATCCCCCAGGGGATGGTCATCGGTTACGACGCGCAAGAGGACAGAAAAAGGTTTTTCGTGACGGATAACGGGATTGTGGTGGTGGCGAAAGGCACGGAGATAAAATAAAATGCAGACCGATAGGACTAAAACGGTTTCACGGCAGGGAGTGATCCGGAAGGCCTGTATCAAGGATATCAAGCCGATACAGCTGTTGATCAACAGATTCGCGCGTCAGGATTTGATGCTTCCGCGCGCGCTGAACGAGCTCTATGAGAACATCAGGGATTTCTGGGTCTATGAGCGGGGAGACAGGATCATCGGATGCTGCGCCCTGCATTTCTGCTGGGAGGAATTGGCAGAGGTTAAGTCCCTGGCTGTGGAACGCGGGCATTGGAAGAAAGGGATAGGCAGGCAGCTGGTGGAGAATTGTATGAAGGATGCCGCGGATATGGGTGCGGATAGCGTTTTCGCGCTCACCTACCAGCCGGGGTTTTTCCAAAAGATGGGGTTCCGCAGGATCGCGCATTCAAAACTGCCGCACAAGATATGGGCGGAATGTATCCACTGTCCGAAGTTCCCCGATTGCAAAGAAGTTGCGCTTTTGAAGAAATTGTAATATAATGCGCGGCATGGCAGGTAGTATCCCGCACAAGGAATGAACCTGTAATCAAAGAAGAGAGGTCATAAAATGGATTATTTACTTACGGAAGAACAGAAAATGATAAAGGAATTGGCGCACAAGATCGCTGAGGAGAAGATCCGCCCGGTAGCCGCCAAATACGATTTGACCGAGGAATTTCCCTGGGAAGTGATGAAGGTTGCCGGTGAATCCGACATGTTCGGGTTGTTTATCCCGGAAGAATACGGCGGTATGGGGGTCAACGTGCTTAACCTCTGCCTGGCCACCGAGGAGTTTTCGCGCGCCTGCGGCGGTATCGCCGTCTGCTACGCGGCTTCCGCGCTGGGAACGTTCCCGATCGTTCTTTTCGGCAACGACCAGCAGAAAAAGAAATACCTTCCGGACCTGGCAAAGGGAAAGAAGATAGCCGCGTTCGGCCTGACGGAGCCGGAAGCCGGCTCCGACGCCGCCTCGATCAAGACCACGGCCGTTAAGAAGGGGGATTATTACATTCTTAACGGTATGAAGCATTTTATTACCAACGGCGGTGACGCGGAGACTTATACCGTGGTGGCGATGACCGATAAGAACAAAGGCGCCAGGGGTGCTTCGGCATTCATCGTGGAGAAAGGCACACCCGGTTTCACTTTCGGCAAGAAGGAAGAGAAACTCGGCATCCGCGCCTCTTCCACCCGCGAATTGATATTCAACGATTGCAAGGTCCCGGCCGCGAACCTTTTGGCAAAGGAAGGCATGGGTTTTATAGTAACCATGAAGACTTTCGATATGTCCAGGCCCGGAGTGGCGGCGCAGGCGCTCGGCATCGCGCAGGGCGCGATGGAGTGCGCCGCGAAATACGCCCGCCAGCGCGTGCAGTTCGGCAAACCTATCTCCAGTTTTCAGGGGATACAGTGGATGCTTGCCGATATGGCCACGGAAGTGGAAGCGGCCCGAGCCCTGGTCTATGCCTGCGCCCGAGCCATAGACGCCGGGTGTAAGGACGTCGGTAAGGATTCCGCGATGGCAAAGCTTTTCGCCTCGGACGTGGCGATGAAGGTTTCTACCGACGCCATCCAGATACTCGGCGGCTACGGCTATATGAAGGACTATCCGGCCGAGAAGTATATGCGCGACGCCAAGATCACGCAGATTTACGAAGGCACCAACCAGATACAGCGCAATATCATCGGGCTGCAACTGATAAAGGATATGGCGAAATAGTGCGTTGATAATTAACATAGTAAAAGCCGGGTCAAAACAGCCAATCAAGGAAAGCGTAAAATGAACATAATCGTTTGCATTAAACAGGTTCCTGAGACTACGGAAGTAAGGATCAATCCGGAAACCAACACTTTGATCAGGGACGGCGTGAAATCCATTATCAATCCGTTCGATATGTACGCCATAGAAGAAGCGGTGAGGCTTAAAGAACGTTTCGGCGGCAAGATTAGCGTCGTCACTATGGGACCGCCGCAGGCGGAATGTGCTTTGCGTGAAGCGATCTCCATGGGTGCGGACGATGGGGTCCTGGTGTGCGACCGCGCTTTTGCCGGCAGTGACACCTGGGCGACCAGTTACACGCTTGCCGGGGCGATACGCAAGATGGGGGCTTTCGATTTGATCATCTGCGGCAAACAGGCCTCGGACGGAGACACCGCGCAGGTCGGCCCGGGCATAGCCACGCACCTGGACATTCCCCAGGTTACTTACGTCAAGAAAATAGAGGAAGCCGGCGAGAAGTCGATGCGCGTTGAACGCATGCAGGAGGAAGGCTTCGAGATAATCGAAACCCCGCTGCCGGCGCTGATTACAGTGGTAAAGGAGATAAACGAGCCGCGCATTCCGTCTTTGAAAGGGATGATGCGGGCCAAATCGGCCAAGATAACCATGCTGGGGCAAAAAGAACTCAATCTGGATACCACGAAGATCGGGCTTTGCGGCTCGCCGACGCAGGTGGTGAAGATATTCACGCCTCCGCAGAGGCAGGGCGGCCAGATGCTCCAGGGGGAGACCGCGGAGGTAGCAAAACAACTTGTGGGGCTTATTAAAGACGAGGTCAATTAGAGATGGCTATCAAAATTATTCTGGATAAATGTACCGGCTGTTCTTTATGCGTGAAGACCTGCCCGTTCGGGGCGATAAAAATCAACGCCTCGCGCAAGGCGGAAGTTGACGCCGTCAAATGCACGCTTTGCGGCGCCTGCGTTGACGCCTGCAAGTTCAAGGCCATAGAGATGGTGAAGACGCAGGAACGCTGCGTTATGCCCGGTATAGAGAATTATAAAGGGATCTGGGTTTTCATCGAGCAAAAGAAAGGCAAGGTACAGTCGGTTGCCTACGAACTGCTCGGCAAAGCGCATGAACTCGCCGGCAAGCTCGGCTGTCAGGTTAGCGGAGTGCTTATCGGATACGGGATGGACGACCAGCTGGACGAATTATTCTGGCACGGCGCGGACAACATCTATTTGGTCGAGGCGCCGGAACTGGCGAATTTCCAGGATGAGCCTTATACCAATATACTCGTGGAGTTGATAAAGAAACACAAGCCGGAGATAATGTTTTGCGGCGCTACCGCCATCGGGCGTTCTTTGATTTCCCGCGTGGCGATAACGGTGAACGCCGGCTTGACCGCCGATTGCACCGGCCTGGATATCGACCCGAAGAGGAAGATACTCCTGCAGACGCGTCCGGCTTTCGGCGGGAACATCATGGCTACCATCATCAGCCCGAACCACAGGCCTCAGATGTCCACCGTCAGGCACAAGGTGATGCAGCCGATGGCCCCGGACAAGCACCGTAAGGGGAAAGTGATCAGGGAGACTTTTCCGTCCTCGCTTTACGCTTCGCGCACCAGGCTGTTGGACATAGTCGATGAGGTGGAGTCGCTGGTGAACATCGCCGAGGCCGACATTATCGTCTCAGGAGGGCGCGGTATGGGCGCGAAAGATAATTTCAAGGTTTTGGAAGAGTTGGCGCACGTGCTGGGAGCGGCGGTGGGGTCCTCCAGAGCTGCGGTTGACGCCGGCTGGATGCCTTATTCGCACCAGGTGGGGCAGACCGGCAGGACCGTGGCGCCGAAGATATACTTCGCCTGCGGCATATCCGGACAGATTCAGCACCTGGTGGGCATGCAGTCGTCGAAGATAATCGTGGCCGTCAACAAGGATCCGGAAGCTCCGATTTTCAAGATTGCCACCTACGGCATACTCGGGGACGTGATGGAAGTCGTGCCGTCCCTGACCAAGGCCTTCAAGCAGGCGCTTAATAAATAGGAAGCACGAAGGACGAGGGACGAAATAGAAAAACAAACGTCCTTCACCTTCGTTTTTCTTATAGTCTCGACTTCTTTACTTTCTTGACAGCCCTATCAATTCCTCTATAATAAAATCGGCGGCAACATATCTGTAATCCTGCGGAGAGGCAATGTATTTCAAAAAGCTCGAGATCGTCGGTTTTAAATCCTTCTGCGACAAGACCACTCTTTATTTCGAACCCGGGGTGACCGCCGTCGTCGGTCCAAACGGATGCGGAAAGTCCAATATCTTCGATTCCATCCGCTGGGTGCTTGGCGAGCAGTCCGTCAAGGCGTTGCGCGGCTCGGCCATGGAGGACGTCATCTTTAACGGCACAGAGAAACGCGAGGCGCTCGGCATGGCCGAGGTCAGCCTCACTTTCGACAATGCCCAGCGTTTCCTTCCCATAGACCAGGACGAGGTCGCTATAACCCGCCGCATATTTCGTTCAGGAGAAAGCGAATACCTTATAAACAAGGCGCAGGCCAGGCTCAAAGACATCCTCGAATTGCTGATGGGGACCGGTATCGGGGCGGAGAGCTATTCTCTGGTCCAGCAGGGTAAGATCGATCTCGTGCTGAGCTCTAAACCCGAGGACCGCAGGCTGGTCTTCGACGAGGCATCCGGTATAACCAAATACAAGGCCCAGAAAAAGGAGGCGCTGCGCAAGCTGGATGAGACCGAACAGAATCTTCTGCGCGTGAACGATATTGTAACCGAGGTGCGCAGGCAGATTGGTTCTCTGGAACGCCAAGCGAGCAAAGCCAGGCGTTACCGCGAGGTTTACGAGGAACTTAAGACCAAAGAGGTCAATTTCGCTTTTATCGAACGAGAAGCCCTGGTTAAAGGGAAAGAAGAGATTTCGGCGCGGTTGGCCTCTTTGGAGAAAGAAGCGGTGGAACTCGCGGAAGCGGCACGCCTACAGGAAGAGCAGTTGTCTTCCGGCCGCAGGGAACTGGAAGAAAGCGAGAGGCGCATCCAGGAGATCAAGGCGCAGATCTCCGCGCAGGAGAACGAGATATCCCGTAACCGGCAGCAGATAGATTTCGACCGCCAGCGTATCAAGGAACTGGAGATTAACGAGGAATATTTTAAATCCCAGATCGAGCAGTCTTCGTCACGCCTTGCCGCCGACGAAGAAAAACTCAAGTCCATAGAAGCGGAATGCGGAATTATAAGGGCGCAGATAGAAGAAAAGACTTCGGCGTTAAAGGAGAGAGAGTCCGCGCTTGAAGCGATTAATGCCGCCGTCAAGTCTTCTCTGGACAAGATCGCCGCGGCGAAGAGCGCGGTGATGGGCGCCGCTTCCCGGGTGTCTTCCTTGAAGAATGCTATCGCCGAGCTGCATTCGCGCCAGCAGGTGCATGTCTCCCGGCAGAAGAGGCTGGAACTGGAAAGGGTCAAGATAAACGAAGAAATCGTAAGCGGCGAGGGCAGTCTCAGCGAGGTCGACGCGCAGTTGCGCATCCTGGAGAACGATTTTGCCAGGCTTAACGCGGAGTTCTCGGAGGTGAAGTCCAGCAATGAGGCTGAAAACGCCTCCTTGGACGGACTTGAGACGGAGCTTTTGGGGCTGGAAAAAGAGTTGCTTTCCCTTGAGTCGCAAAAACAGTTTTTGGAAGAACTGAAGGTTAAATACGAAGACATCCGGGAATCGCTGAACGCGGTGGTTTTTCTCGATAAGCATCCCGAACAGCACCTTGGCGGGATGGTCCTCAAGATTAAAGATTACCTGCCGATGGAAGAATCGGAAAAGGGGCAGTATCCGGATTCAGGGGTGAAACTGCGCTGCGAAGCAAAACCGATAGATCTGGATACCCGCGTGATAAACGAAAAGATCGGGCAGACCCGGCTGCGCATAGACGGTCTGAAAGCGGCCATACAGGAAAGACGCGCCTGTATCGCCGGATTGGAGGCGCGCATTGCTTCTCTGCAGGAAGGTTTGAAGAACCAGGAGATAGCCCTCGCGAATAAGCGGACATTTCACGACGGGATTTCCGGGCAGGTGAACAAGGTTAAGGAAGAAGCGCAGCTTTTGGCCCTGGAGCTCGCCGAGGTTGAGAAAGAGATATGCGTTTCACGGGAGGGAGCGGACCGGCTTTCCGGAGAACTGGCGGAAGCCGAAAACCTTCAAAAAGAATCGGAAGCCGCCATCGTCTCGGAACAGGAGAACATCGCGGAGGAGAACTCCAGGAAAGAAGAGACGCTGGTGGTGATCACCAGGGCAAGGACGGAACTGGAGGTGCTCGGCAAACGTATCAGCGCCGAGGAAGAGACCCTGGGCGCGATGAGGGAGCGCTATAATCAGGATTCCGCCAACCTGCGCGAGCTGGAAAGCCAGATCAATGACGCGGGATCCAAGCGTATCGCGCTCATAGAGGAGATACGGGAACTGGAGAAAAAAGTCTCTTCCGGGCAGGAAGCGGCGGAATTAAGCCGGATAGACCTCAGGGAAACCGAGGCCGGGCATTCGTCCCGCGCGTCTTCGGTACAGGCGCTGGAGAGAGGGCTTGAGGAGAACAACAAGCGCCGCGGCGGCCTGAAGGATTCCATCTACGAGCTGCAGATGCGCAACCAGGACGTGGAATTCCGCATCTCCACGGTCAGGGAAAGGATACTGCAATCGTACAAAATAGATCTGGACGCGGTGCGGCCCATCCAGGAGGATGCGTCTCCTCCGGCTGAAGAGCAGATACAGCCCGCTGCGCAGCCCCCGGATGCGCTCAAAGAAGATATTCAGCGTTTGAAAGATAAACTCGGCTCTTACGGCAACGTGAACCTAGTGGCGATTGAGGAATACGACGAGCTGAAAAAACGGTATGATTTTCTTTCGCAGCAACAGACCGACTTGGTGAACGCCAAAGCGGCGCTGCACGAGGCGATACTGAAGATCAACCGCACCACCCGCAAGATGTTCCTGGAGACGTTCGAAAAGGTCAAGGAGGAGTTCAAAAACCTTTTCCGCCTGCTCTTTAACGGCGGAGACGCCCAGGTTTACCTGAACGACGAGAGCGACCCGCTGGAGTCCGGCATAGAGATAGTTTGCCGCCCCCCGGGCAAAAAACTGCAGAATGTGCTCTTGCTTTCCGGCGGGGAGAAGTCAATGGCGGCGATCGCGCTGATCTTCGCTATTTTTAAGGTCAAGCCGGCTCCGTTCTGCATACTCGACGAAATAGACGCGGCGCTGGACGAGGCCAACGTCGACCGCTACGGAAGGATGCTGCAGGAGTTTTCGGGAATATCGCAGTTTATCGTGATCACGCACAATAAGAAAACGATAGCCAACGCGAACGTGATGTACGGCATCACCATGCAGGAGTCCGGCGTTTCCAAGATAGTGTCGGTGAAGTTCTCCAAGGACGGTACCCCCCCGCAGGAAGTTACCTCTCAAGAATCTCCCGCCCAGAAATCCGGCCAGAACGAACAGCAGACGGTAGCGGCGTAGCCGCAGGAGAAAAAATAAAAGCTGATTTTAGCTTTGGTTTTTAAACGTAGCAGGTGGTATTTTTGCCTTTTCGTTTCGCCTGATAGAGGGCGCGGTCGGATGCGGCGATGATGTCCGAAGGGGTGGTTCCGTTCGCTGGGAAAGAGGCTATCCCTATGCTGACGGTGAGTTTTTTTTCGCTCTCCGGGGATATACGCTGTATGAAAGGGTGTTTTTCTATCTCCAGCCGCAGATGCTCGGCAATGGTGAAAGCTTCGTCTCTGTCCGTCTGAGGTAATATCATCGTGAATTCCTCGCCGCCGTACCTGCAGACATAGTCCATTTTCCTCGAACGGTTCTTCAAAAACTGCGCCAGTTCCTTCAGCACCTTGTCACCGGCCTGGTGGCCGAAAAGATCGTTTAGCGCTTTGAAGTTGTCCAGGTCCAGCATAAGCAGACTCAACTTGCTGTTCATCGCCCTGCTCTTTTCCATTTCATCCTGCAGCAGGTATTGAAAATATCCGTGGTTCCAGAGTTCGGTCAGAGAATCCGAATGCGCCCTGGTGACTGCTGATTCGTAAAGGCGGGAGTTCTGTATGGCCAGTCCGGCCTGGTTGCCGAGCATGGTGAGTATCATTATATCGTCTTTTGTGATCGGTTCCTGGGTGACGAAGTTATCCGCGACGATCAGCCCGTTGACTCTATCTTTGGCTTTGAGAGGGACCAGCGCGAGCTCATGCGTATTGAGAAGCTGTATCAACGGGTTGTCTTTGTATTTATCTATGTTGTCTTTAGTCAGATGCAGCGGCATACCTTCCTGCACACCCATTGCCAAGGGGTCAAGGTTGCTGCTCTGTAAGGGTATCTTGACCCGGCGCACGCTTTTGTTGAACTCCGATTCTACCGCCGAATTGGAGAACTTGAAGACGCTGATCAAGTCGTCCAGACCCATTTCTTCTTTCTCGATCTGTTTCCAGATGCGGTTGGCTTCCTCTCCCGTTTCCGGGCCTATCGCCATTTTCCCTTCCAGCAGTTTGTCTTTTTCGTTTACCAGGAAGAGGACGGCGCGGTTGAAACCGAGGCCGATATGGGCGGTGACGCCGGTAAGAATGATGTAGAGGATCTCGTCCAGCTTGAGGGTTGTCCTCATAGCGTTGGAGATTTCGTAGAGTATCGCCAGCTCGTTGCGGGTCTTTTTTATGTCGCAGTTCTTCATTTTATCTGCCTCTTCAGTCATAGAAGGGAATTTAACATATTTCCCCGCCGCTGTCAACTGAAATACTTTGACTTTAAGAAAGGGGGGTGGTAAAATTCCATATATTAATGTCCGAAGGGTGAAGGGCGAAAAGGCGGGAAAGAGGAAAGATGTGCCGATTTTTCCCTGCCATCGTTCCTTTTTCTTTAATCAAACCGCTTTCTACGATCATGTCCGATATCAACGATAAAATAATAGAATATACCGCAAAGCTGGCGCGCGTGAAGCTGGAAAGCGCCGAGCTCGGCGAACTGTACCCGCAGATAAAGGGGATACTGGATTTTATCGGTAAACTGGAAGAAGCCGATACAGGAGATATAGAGCCCACCAGCCATATCCTGCCGGTTAACAATGTGTTCCGCGCGGATGAGCCGGCGCAGTCACTGCCGATGGAAGACGCTCTTTCCGGGGCGCCCCGGCGGCGCGGCAGATGCTTCTGCGTGCCCAAAGTCATAGAATAAACGCAGGGAATAGGTTAGAGGATGACGATGGAATTGTATTCAATGACAGGTTCGCAGCTGGCGGGATTGCTTGCCGGAGGGGAAGTCTCTCCGCAAGATATAATGTCTTCGCTATCAAGGCGCGCCGCGGTCAAAGAGGAACAGGTCAGGGCTTACGTGCGTTTCGAGGGCGGTTTGGAAAGCATACCGCCTGAAGGCGGTGTAGAAGGGAAAAGCCCGCTTTCCGGACTCCCGGTCTCCATCAAGGATAATATCTGTACCCGTTCCTTCAATACCGAATGCTGTTCCCGCATACTATCAGGATACAAGCCTCCTTACGACGCCACCGTAGTTTCCAGGCTCAAGAAAGCGGGGGCTTCCATAATATCCGTGAAAACCAATATGGACGAGTTCGCTTTTGGTTCTTCGACCGAGAATTCCTGTTTCGGCCCCAGCAGAAATCCCTGGGACAGACGCTGTGTGCCGGGCGGTTCTTCCGGGGGTTCGGCCGCGGCGGTCGCCGCCGACGAAGCCATATTCGCTCTCGGTTCCGATACCGGCGGATCGATACGCCAGCCGGCTTCTTTCTGCGGAGTAGTGGGGCTGAAGCCTACTTATGGAAGGGTTTCCCGTTACGGACTGGTGGCTTTCGCTTCCAGCCTTGACCAGATCGGCCCTATTACCAAAGACGTGCGCGATAACGCCATGCTTCTTAATGTCATTGCCGGGTATGATCCCAAGGATTCCACTTCCGTCAACGAACCGGTTCCTGACTACACCTCTTGCCTGGGCCGGCCGGTGAAGGGTATGCGCATAGGAGTGCCTAAAGAATATATGGTCGAGGGAATAGATCTTCAGGTAAGGGAATCGCTTCTGCGCGCCCTGGAAGAATTCAGGCGCCTGGGCGTCGTTTGCGAAGAAGTCTCTCTGCCGCATACGGAATTCGCCGTTCCCGTGTACTACATTATTGCGACCGCCGAAGCCAGTTCCAACCTGGCGCGTTTCGACGGGGTAAGGTATGGTTTTCGGGCCGCGGATGCCGAGGGTCTTCACGACATGTTCAGCCGCACGCGCGGCGAAGGTTTCGGAAAAGAAGCCAAACGGCGCATAATCCTGGGGACGTTCGCTCTCTCTCACGGTTATTATGACGCGTACTATCTGCGCGCTTTGAAGGTGCGCACTCTGATCAAGAAAGATTTCGACAAAGTCTTCAGCGGGTTCGACTGCATCGTCACTCCTACCAGCCCCACGCCGGCGTTCAGGCTGGGCGAGAAGATCGGCGATCCCCTGAAGATGTATCTTTCTGATATCTGCACGATATCAGTAAACCTCGCCGGCATCCCGGCGATATCTCTGCCCTGCGGGTTCACCGGCAAAGGCCTGCCTGTCGGCATGCAGATAATGGCCGGGCATTTCAAAGAGGAAACCATTTTTAAGCTCGCATACGCTTACGAACAAGCCGTGTCCGCGCGGGAAAAACGCAGGCCGGAATTGTAATGAATGACCGGACGACTTATGGAATATGAAGCGGTAATAGGATTGGAAGTGCACGTTCAGTTGAATACGAGCACTAAGGCGTTCTGTTCCTGTCGGGCCGAGTTCGGCATGGAGCCCAACACGAACGTCTGTCCGGTCTGCCTCGGCCTGCCCGGGGCTTTGCCGGTGCTGAACAGGGATGTGTTGTCCTGCGCCGTGAAGGTCGGGTTGGCCCTGGGATGTTCGATACAGAAACGCACCAAGTTCGACAGAAAGAATTATTTTTATCCCGATCTGCCCAAAGGCTACCAGATATCCCAGTTCGACATGCCCGCGGCCCTGGGCGGGGAAGTGCGTATCGATACGCCCGGCGGGGATAAGGCCATACGCGTTAAGCGCGTGCATATGGAGGAAGATGCCGGCAAGTTGATGCATGAAGACGACGGCAGCCTTGTGGATCTCAACCGCGCCGGGGTACCTCTGCTGGAAATAGTGACGGAGCCGGATATCAATTCTCCGGAAGAGGCCTACGCCTACCTGACTAAACTCAAGAGTATCGTCAAATATCTCGGGGTCTCTGATTGCGATATGGAAAAAGGATCTTTGCGCTGCGACGCCAATATTTCGCTGCGGCCGAAAGGAGAAAGCAGACTGGGCACCAAGGCTGAGCTCAAGAACATGAATTCGTTCAAGGCCGTCAAGGACGCCTTGTCCTGCGAAATATCACGCCAGACGGAGATACTGAAAGAGGGCGGCAGTGTTGCCCAGGAGACCCGTTTGTGGGACGCGCGGCAGTCAATGACTTTTTCCATGCGCAGCAAAGAAGAGGCGCACGATTACCGTTATTTCCCGGACCCCGATCTGACGATCTTTTTGATCGGCGACAATGAGATAGAGCTTGCGCGCGCCGCCATACCGGAATTGCCCCAGCAAAAGGCCGAGCGTTTCATCGGAGAGTTCGGCGTTTCCTCTTACGAGGCAGGGATTCTTACCGCAGAGAAGAGTGACGCCGATTTCGCTGAGGAGTGTTTCAGGGTTTTCGATGCCGCAGACAAGAAGCCGGTGGTGAATTTTCTGATAGGCCCTCTTCTGGCAGAGGCTAATTCGCGCGGATGCGGTCTGCGCGGGTTGGGAATCACGCCTCCCGGGCTAATCGAGTTAGTGCTTTTGGTGCAAAAGAACATCATATCAAACCTGGTTTCAAAGTCGGTATTGAAGGAGATGATAGACGGTAAGACCACGGCCGAAGAGATCGTCAAGACGCGGAATCTGGCGCAGATCTCCGACACCTCGGCGCTGGACGGGATAATTACGCGGGTGCTGGCGGAGAACGACAAATCGGTGCAGGATTTCCGCGCCGGAAAGTCCAACGCGGTGATGTTTCTCGTCGGACAGGTCATGCGGATGTCGTGCGGCAAAGCCAATCCCAAGGTCGTTAAGGAACTTCTGGAACGGAGGCTCTCAGATGCGTAAGTTAAGATATTTTATGCTCCTACGCGGAAAACTCCGGGCTTTTAAGCCGGTTGTACTTTGGCCGATTGGAAGGCCAAGTATTCGCTCGTGCGAAGATGAAAGCGCAGGGCGAACGGGAAGATCTCGCTGCGCAAAGAGCGGGACTGCTTCGGAGGAATTTCGCTCGAGTAACAGAGAAACCGCGGGCGCCTGTCCTGAGCAGGTCGACAGGCTCACTGCTAAGTCTTGTCGAAGGATTAGCCCGCGGAGCTTCATTATTGCGGCGGCCGTCGCGGGATTGGTGCTTTGGGGCGTTTCTTACGTCCAGTCCGCGGCGGAGAAAAAGAGCAACGAGGAGCTTTATCGTCAGGTAGAATTGTTCTCGGACGCGTTTACGCTCGTGGAAGACGATTACGTGGAGGAGGTATCTCCCAAGAAGCTCATTTACGGCGCTATGAAAGGGATGCTTTCCGCGCTCGATCCCCACAGCCAGTTCCTGGACCCGGACACTTATAATGAGTTGAAGGTCGATACGGAAGGTAAGTTCGGGGGCATAGGCATTGAGATAACGCTCAAGGACGGCCTGCTAACCGTGGTTACGCCTATCGAAGACACTCCGGCATGGAAGGCCGGAGTGAAGGCTAACGACAGGATCGTCAAGGTGAACAACGAAATCACGCGCGACCTTTCCTTAACGGAAGCGGTCAAGAAGCTGCGCGGTAAAGCTGGAGAAGCGGTGGATATCACCGTACTGCGTGAGTCGGAACAGAAACTGCTGGATTTTCATATCGTGCGGGACATCATCAAGATCAAGGATATTAAAGAGGCGTTGATACTTGAGGACGGGATAGGTTATATACGCCTGGTGGAATTCCGCGAGAACACCCCGCAGGATATAGAAAGCGTTCTGAAGAAGTTGTCGAATTCCGGTATGAAGGCGTTGATACTGGACCTGCGCAATAACCCAGGCGGGCTGCTGGACGCGGCGGTAAGGGTTGCCGAAAAGTTCCTGCCCAAGGACAAGCTCATAGTTTACACAAAGGGCCGCAAGGAGAACCAGAACATGCAGTTTTTCTCCCGTTCCAGGCAGCCGTATGATATGCCGATGGTCGTACTTATAAACGAGGGGTCGGCTTCCGGAAGCGAGATAGTGGCGGCATGCCTGCAGGATTACAAGCGCGCCGTGATAGTCGGTATGAAATCTTTCGGCAAGGGTTCGGTGCAGACGATCATTCCTTTGTCGGACGGTTCCGCGCTCAAGCTTACTACCAGCAAATATTTTTCTCCGCTGGGCAGGGAGATACACGGTAAAGGAGTGCCTCCGGATGTCGAGTCCGCGGAAACGCGCGTGCAGGAGCCGAAATCCGGCGCCGCCGGGAAAAAGAAGGATGAGATATTCGGGGAGATGGAGCAGGCGGAACCGGGCCACAGGGAAAAAGACGGTAAGGCGTTCGATTATAAATCCGACGGACAATTGATAAGCGCGGTGGATATATTGAAAGCTATAGATATTTACGTAACAACCAAAAACACCGAATGAGAAACAGGTTAAGCAAGCCGGGGATGCGGGAGACACATCTGTTGAGTAACGACGCGGAGTCTGCGCGGGGGATCTCAATTATCGTTTTTCTGCTGGCGGTGATCGTCCTTCAATCTTTTGTTATCTTCAGGCTGGCCGTCCGCACGAAAATACAGCCGGCGCAACGCCGCCAGGCGGCACGCACCGCTCCGCAGCCGCTGCCCGTGCCGGCGTGCAGGGGAAAAATCGCCATCGTCATAGACGATCTCGGTTATAACTTTTCCAATTTCGAGCGGATAAAAAGACTTCCGTGTCCGGTTACCGTGTCGGTTCTGCCCAATCTTGCTTATTCCGCGCGGGCGGCCTCTGAATTGCGCTCGGCCGGTATGGAAGTCATGCTGCATCTGCCGATGGAACCCTGGGAGAAGGTCGGGCTTGAGAAAGACACCCTTATGACGGGGATGAGCCGGCATCGGGTCTCGGAGATTATCGGGCGTTCCTCGGCAAGCGTGGGCGGCCTGTCCGGAGTATCCAACCATATGGGATCCAGGGCCACCGAGGACCCGGGATTGATGAATTCTGTCCTGTGCGAGCTTAAACGCAGGGGGCTTTATTTTCTGGACAGTTACGTCTCGTCGCATTCGGTATGCGCTTCCCAGGCCCAGAAGTGCGGGGTGGTTTTTTACCGCAGGGACGTTTTTATAGACAATAGCCTTAACCACGATTATATCAAGAAGCAGATCGGTAAACTGAAAGCCTTAGCTTCGCGCCGCGGTCAGGCCATAGGTATCGGTCATGACCGCAGGGCGACGGTGGAGGTCCTAGCCGAGGTTATGCCCCAGCTCCAGCGTGAAGGTTACCGGTTCACCGTAGTTTCCGGACTGAAACCGGAAAGAAGCCGTGCGGGTAATTGACGATCAGCAGGCATAAAGGGCACACGATACTTTTCTTATGTATGTACTGGGCATAGAAACTTCCTGCGATGAGACTTCAGCCGCGGTGATCGGCGGGGCCGGTCCCGTGTTTTCCAATGTAACCGCCTCCAGTCTGAACCTGCATAAAAAATACGGCGGAATCATACCGGAGATCGCGTTCCGTATGCAGCTTGATTCTATTGCCGGTGTCTGCGACTGCGCGTTAAGCGAAGCGGGCCTTACGCTAAAAGACATCGGGCTTATCGCCGTCACCAACGGCCCCGGGCTTGCCGGTTCATTAAACGTCGGGGTCAATTTCGCGAAATCCGTTTCTTTTTCCGCCGGGATACCGTTGACCGCGGTGAACCATTTGCACGGACATATTTACGCGAACTTCCTTTCGCATCGTGGAATAAAATTCCCCTTCGCAGCCCTGATCGTTTCCGGGGGGCATACCAGTATTTATCGCGTCGAAGACTGCGACAAAATGGAAGAAATGGGTTCTACCGCCGACGATGCCTGCGGCGAAGCCTACGATAAAGTAGCTAAGATACTCGGATTGGGTTATCCCGGCGGGCCTGTCATAGAGCGCAGGGCGGCGCTTTCTTCCGGAGGAAGCGGACTCAGGTTCAACTGTTCGGCAGCAGGGAACAGGTACGGGTTCAGTTTCAGCGGTATAAAGACAGCGGTGCTTTATCATGTCTCTTCTCTTAAACGTAATGGCGCAAGATTGCCGGCCGGAACGGTCAATGATATAGCTTATGCTTTTCAGGAAGCGGTCGTCGGGACGCTGGCGGACAAGACCTTTGCCGCCGCAACCGACAGGCAGCTCCGGGCTATCCTCGTAGGAGGAGGAGTGGCGGCCAATTCACGTCTCAGGAGGGAATTCGAACGGCGGGCTGCCAAGGCCGATATAAAGGTATTCTTCCCGGAGAAGCGCTTCTGTCTCGATAACGGGGCTATGATTGCCTGTCTCGGGCGCAGTCTTTATCGTAAAGGCGTAAGGGCCGGAGCGGAGCTTGGACTGGAACTGGACTAAAAAAACAGAGGAACGAGGGAAGAAGCAAGAAGGAAGAAGATCCAAATGCTTCATCCAGCTGTTTTTAAAAAGGGGGTTCTATGGCGACTAATTTCGATATTATTCTAAGATTGACGATTTCAGCCGTTCTGGCGGGAGTTATCGGGCTGGAAAGGGAGTGGCACCGCCGGCACGCCGGACTGCGCACGCATATAATGGTCAGCCTCGGGTCGTGCCTTATCATGTTGACATCCCTTTATGTTTTTGATATATATAAGAGCCAGGCGGCGGTGGATCCTTCGCGTATCGCCGCCGGAGTAATCACAGGCATAGGTTTCCTGGGAGCGGGGACCATTATACGCGCCCGCGAAGGGGTTCGCGGTTTGACTACTGCTTCCAGCCTTTGGGTATGCAGCGGTATAGGCCTGGCGGTGGGGTGCGGTTTCTATACGGCGTCAGTCTACGCGACGTTTCTTTCCCTGGCGGTTCTGTTGATCTTGAGGAGGTTTGAGAAAATAATCCCGATGGTCAAACAGTGTAAGGGAGGTGGAGAGGATGGCATTTAACGCGAAGAAGAAAATGGACGTTAAGATCCTCGATGTCGACGCTTCTATGCAGGGGAATTTAAGTTTCAAGGACCCGGTGAATCTGCGCATAAACGGCAGTTTCGAAGGCAACCTCGATGTGCGCGGCAACCTTACCATAGGGGCGTCTTCAACCGTAAAAGGCGATGTCTCCGGGGACAACGTGATAGTCGGAGGGAAATTCAACGGCAAACTGGTGGCCAGGGAAATGCTCACTCTTCTGCCGAATTCAGTGGTAGAAGGGGACATATTTCCGGCCAAGTTGAATGTCGCCGAAGGGGCGGTGCTGGAGGGCCGCTGTTCAATGCTGCGGGATTTCATGAACGCGGAAGAACTTTCGCGTTATCTGGAAGTGGACCTGAATTCGGTGCTGGAATGGGTCGGTTCGGGTAAAGTCCCCGGCATCAAGGAAGGAGAAACCTGGAAGTTCGAGCGCAAGTCAATCGATGCCTGGGTCGCTTCCGGCAAGATATGTAAATGAAGGCTTTCTGATTTTCTAAGGAGGCAGACGCATTAAAAATGGGTGAAGAAAAACTTCTTACTATCAGGGACGTAGCGCTTTATCTGAATGTATCCGAGCGCGAGGTAATGGATTTAGCCGAACAGGGCAAGATACCCGCTTATAAAATTGCAGGCGTCTATCTACGTTTCAAGAAAGAGCAGGTGGAAGCATATAAGAACGCGCTCGGCCCCGGGAATTCTTCTTCAACCCGCGACTTGTATTCTTTCAAAGACAGGGTTTCCGATTTTTTTTATTATAACGATTTTTACATCTTTTCCACGCTGATCGTGCTTTTTCTGCTTTTGTTCATCTTCCGTTGAGATTATGGGAAAAAGTAAAGGTTTCCATGATCTCGGATTCGCCAAAGTCGATACCGGAAGGGCGCTGCGTAGAGGGTTCCCGGAGGTCGTTTATTGCCCCGGGAAGAGAACGGAGCATATTCTAAGCATAGCAAAAGAGATACTGCGCAGAAAGCAGGACTTGTTGTTGACCCGTCTAAATGAGGCGGTTTACGGTGACCTGCGCAGGTCCCTGCCCGGATTGCGTTATAACGCGTCCGCCGGATTGGCTTATCTGCGCAGCAGCAGGAAACATAAACCGGTTAAAGGCACGGTTCTGGTGATCAGCGCCGGGACAGCAGATATACCGGTTGCGGAAGAGGCCGCGGCCACGCTGGAAGTTACCGGTATCAGGGTTAAGCGTCTTTACGACGTGGGCGTCGCCGGGGTGCATCGTTTATTCGGCAGCGCGCGTCTTTTGAAGGGAGCGGCGGTAATAATCGTCGTCGCCGGGATGGAAGGCGCGCTTTCCAGCCTGGTGAGCGGTCTGGTCGCCTGTCCGGTCATAGCCGTGCCGACGAGTTGCGGTTACGGCGCCAGTTTCGGAGGGCTCTCCGCGCTGTTGGCCATGTTGAACTGTTGTTCTCCGGGCGTGACCGTGGTGAACATAGACAACGGATTCGGGGCCGGATATTTCGCTTCGCGCGTCCTTGCCGCCCGGTCCGGGCGGAATTATTGACGCGATGTTCATTCATAAAATTTTTTTCCGGTGATATAAAGGAGCGGGGATGGCACTTTCAGGATTGGACATTTACAAGATACTGCCGAAGACAAACTGTAAAGAGTGCGGTTTCGTTACATGTCTCGCTTTCGCGATGCAACTTGCGAAAAAAGGGGTGGAGGCCGGAAAATGCCCTTATTTGAGCGAGGAGGCCGGAAATATCCTGGCCGACGCCGGACGTCCGCCCATAAATCTGGTGAGTATCGGCTCCGGGGACGGCTGCCTGAAAGTGGGCAATGAAACGGTCCTCTTCCGGCACGAGGAGAAATTCAGGAATCCTTGCGGTATAGGTTTTATCATAGATGACGTTCTTCCGGGAGAGCAGATAAAGCGAACCGCGTCCAGGCTGGGAGGCATTTCTTTCGAAAGGGTAGGCCAGACTATTAAACCTGACGTGATTGCCGTGCGGCAGTCCTCTGATTCTGCCGAGAAATTCGCGGCCGCGGTGAAGGCCGCGGCGGGTGCTTCCGGACTTAATCCGGTATTGATGCCCTCCGACGCATCCGGACTGCGGGCCGCTCTCGAGGCGGTTAAAGGAATGGCTCCGTTGGTTTACCGGGTCACGAATGATAACATCCGTGAGTTCATGCCGCTGGCCGCGCAGGCGCGCGTTCCGTCGGCCGTTTACGGCGCCACCCTGGAAGAACAGGCGGAATTGGTAAAGGAGTTGAACGGCGGGGGCGTGACGCAGATCCTTCTGGATACGGGTGAGCAGGAGCCGCGCGAGCGTATCTGGCGGCTTACCCAATGGCGCAGGCAGGCTCTCAAGAAAAACAACCGTTTGTTCGGGTATCCCGCTGTCACAGTCCTGAAAGGAAGGGACCCATACGCTGTTGCCGTCGAGGCGGCAGGGTACATTTGTAAATACGCCGGTTTGATACTGCTGGAAACTTCCGAAGTAGAGGAAACGCTGGCCCTGTTGACACTTCGCCAGAATATATACAGCGATCCGCAAAAACCTCTCCAGATAGAACCTAAAGTCTATACGATAGGCAACGCCGGAACGAAGTCGCCGGTACTGGTCACCACCAATTTCTCCTTAACGTATTTCACGGTCCTCGGGGAGGTGGAAAGCAGCAAGGTCCCGTCTTATATAGTCAGCGTCGACACCGAAGGTATGTCGGTGCTCACCGCCTGGGCCGCGGAAAAGTTCACGCCGGAGAAGATAACGGATTCCCTGCAGAAATTCGGTGTGTCCGGGTTGGTCGGGCACAACCGGTTGATCATCCCGGGATACGTGGCCATGATGAGCGGGAACCTTGAAGACAAATCCGGGTGGGAAGTAGTAGTCGGGCCTAAAGAAGCTTCCGGCCTGCCCACGTTTCTTAAAAACCTTTCCTGATTAAACGGTTGGGTGTTCGTGCCCGCCGGCGGGGAGCATGTCGGTAATGGCTGATTACAAAGTTACTTTTTATCCCGAAGGCAAAAGTGTAGAGGTGTCCGCCGATACCACCATACTGCGCGCCGCGCATGAAGCCGGTATCAGGCTGGACGCGCGCTGCGGCGGGCAAGGGACGTGCGGCGCCTGCAGGGTCAGGGTCATAAACGGGAATGTTCATCTCCCGCCTTCCGGTAAACTTTCTCTTTCCGACAAAAAAAAAGGAATCTGTCTGGCTTGTCTGGCTCTTGTTCGGGGTGACCTGGAAGTGGAAGTGCCTTTTTCTTCGCGACTGGAGCCGGCTGATCTTGCCGGAGAAACGGGAGAAGACTCCGCTTGCGGGTATGTGTTTTCTCCGGGGCCGCTTACGGAGAAATTCTTTCTTGAACTTCCCGAACCGGATCAACACGACCGGCTTTGCGATTGGGAAAGGATCCGCAGACAGTTGCGTTCGCGATGCGGATTGGAAGGGGAATTTGAGATACCTTTGGAACTGTTGCGTTGCCTGCCCGGGTTGCTGCGATCCGCCGGGTGGAGGGTCACGGTGTCCTTGACGCGGGCCCCCGGTTATTTTATGGTTACGAGGATAGAAGCGGGAGATACCTCGGGAGAGAATTACGGTCTTTGTTTTGACATCGGGACCACCACCATATCCGGCCAACTGGTGGATCTCAACGCGCGTAAGCCGGTGTCGGGGATGACGGTTTATAACGCCCAGGCCGCTTTCGGCAGCGATGTTATTTCGCGTATCGTGCATTCGCAGCAGTCCGCCGGAGGATTGGAGCAGCTGCGCTGTGCCGCGCTGGAAGGGGTCAATAGGATCGCCGCGGACCTTATAAAGGCCTCGAAACTCGCTAAAGAAGATGTCGGCTGTGTTTCTTTGGCCGGGAATACTATAATGACGCATATGCTTTTAGGCATAGAGCCGAAATACATACGTAGAGAACCGTATCTGCCGGTAGTGAATGAATTGCCTTATCTGACAGCCAAGGAATTCGGTATATGCATTGCCGGCAGCGCTCCTGTTTACGCCCTGCCCGGGGTCGCCGGGTATGCCGGCGGCGATCTTACCGCCGGCGTGCTTGCCTGCGGGATGCATCGCAGCGGGAAAGTTTGTCTTTTGATAGATGTCGGGACCAACGGGGAGATTGCTCTTGGCGGCAGAGAGTTCATTGTTTGCGCCGCGGCATCCGCCGGCCCGGCATTCGAAGGTTCGGGGGTTACTTGCGGTATGCGCGCCTCGGTCGGCGCTATCCAGAAAGTATCTTCTCCGGGCCGGGACGGCTATGAAGTTAATGGGAATGTCGCCGCGCGCGGTATATGCGGATCGGGTTACATAGATCTGTTGGCGATGCTGCTGCGGGAAGGGATAATGGACAGGAATGGATGCCTTAAGCAAGAAGCGCCCGGCGTCAGGCCGGGAGCGCACGGCAGTGAATATCTGGTTTGCTCTTCGGACGGGGAGGATATAGTCATCAGCGAAGCGGACATAGAGAACCTTAAACGGGCTAAAGCCGCGATTTACGCCGCCGCTTCCGCGCTGCTGAAGCACGTGGGGATGGATTTCGGCGGAGTGTCCCGCGTTTATATATCCGGCGGATTCGGCAGCTGCATCAACGTGGAGAGCGCTAAGGAGATAGGCCTTTTGCCGGCGCTGGAGAACACACGTTTCGTGTTTTGCGGCAACACTTCATTGTCCGGGGCGCGCAGTGCTCTGCTTTCCCCGCAGGCGCGCGGAGAAGCCGCTGAAATAGCCTCCAGTATGACCTATTGCGAGCTCTCTTTGGAACCGTCCTACATGGAGGAATATATGGCGGCTTTGTTCTTTCCGCATACCGATCTGGAGGGTTTTACCGGCGGAGGCGGAAGAGGATGAGTTATGTATTGGCCGTCTCCGGTAAGGGAGGGACCGGCAAAACTACGGTTTCGGCGTTGTTGTCCAGACTGATAATTTCCCGCGGTAAGGGTTCTTTGCTGGCGGTGGACGCCGACCCCAACGATAACCTGGCCGCGGCTTTCGGCGTAAAGGCGGAGCGCACCATCGGAGATATCATCGGAGCCGTGGCAAAAGACCCGGAGAGCGTCCCGAAAGGGATGAGCAAGGAGAGATTTTTGGAATACGAGGTGCAGTCGGCAGTCCAGGAATGCAAGGGCTTGGACCTTTTGACGATGGGCAGGCCGGAAGGACCGGGGTGTTATTGTTACGTAAACAATATCCTTCGCGGAGTGCTCGGTAAACTCACCGCCGATTATGATTTCGTGGTGATCGACAACGAGGCGGGGCTTGAACATCTTTCGCGTAAGACCGCCGGCAGGATAAACCTGCTCTTGGCGGTCGCCGACGCCACCGCCGCCGGGATGAAAGCCGCTCGGAGAGTTGCTTGTCTGGCGGACGAACTTTCTTTGAAAGTGGACAGGAAAGCCCTGCTGGTAAATAAGTGCCGTTCTTGCGACGCTCCGGCTCCGGAAGGGATGGGGCCGGGGATGGAGTTACTTGGTTATCTGCCCTTCGATATGAAAGTCGCCGAGGCCGGCATTAACGGGACGTCCTTGCTGGATTTGCAGGATGCTTCGGCGGCGCTGGAAGCGCTGGAAGCCATGGAAATAGTTTAGCAAGGCGCTGATAGTATGGTAGAATGAAACTTATGAATAATATCACAGTGATATCCGGAGAAACTAAAATGTCCCGACAGGAAGAAATACTGGAGAAATGGCAGGGGGAAGTTTTTACTTACGTGATCGGCGCGAAAAAAGAAGAGGGAGGGACACGTGGTTCAGTGGTGAAGGTCGGCGGAGAGAAAACGCTGCCTTTTCTTGACAAGGAAGGAATTCTCTCCAATACCGCCGCGGTGGCCCTCGAGATATTCGATGTTCCGCCTGCGGACTGGCCGGAGGAACTGGTTGCGGCTTATGGCGGCGTTACGGCCAATCCGCTGGAATGGGCGGACGCCTGCGTGAGAAAATTCGGCGCGGAACTGCTCTGCGTGAGGCTCGCCGGGGCGCATCCGGACGCCGGCGGCCGGAGCCCGGAACAGGAAGCGGCTTTTTTATCTAAACTTACGGCTGCCGTTAACGTCCCTTTGATAGTGTGCGGCTGCGGAGACGACGCTAAGGATAACACGCTCCTGCCGTTGTGTTCCGAAGCGCTGAAAGGCGAGCGTTGTCTTTTCGGCAGCGCCTCCCAGGACAATTATAAAACCTTGACTGCCGCGGTTACGGCAGACGGGCATGGCATCATAGCGGAATCTCCTATAGATCTTAACATCGCCAAACAGCTTAATATTCTCATTTCCGATCTCGGTTTGCCCCTGGAACGCATAGTTATGGATCCCACTATAGGCGCGCTGGGGTACGGACTGGAATACGCTTATTCGATAATGGAACGCGCCAGGCTGGCCGCGCTTTCCGGCGACAGGAACGTTGCCTGTCCGTTTATCTGTTTTACCGGCCAGGAAACCTGGAAGGTAAAAGAAGCGGTTGCCGCCAGAGCAGATTTTCCTCATTGGGGTGATCAAGAAAAACGCGGGATACTTTGGGAAGCGGTTACCGCCTCCGCGTTGCTGCAGGCTGGAGCAGATATACTGGTGATGCGGCATCCGAAGGCGGCGGAAGAGATACAAAAATATGCTTGTCATAGGTGAATTGATAAATGGTATGTTCGCTCGCGTCGGCAGGGCTATCGAAGAAAAAGACGCGGCGGCCGTCCGCAGGATAGCTTCCGAACAGGCGGTTTGCGGTGCCGGTGCTCTTGATATAAATTGCGGTCCGGGATCGCTCAGCCCGGCGGACGATATGAAATGGCTGGTGGAGACCGTCTCTGCCGCCGTTGACAAACTGCTTGTTCTCGATTCTGGAAAAGAGGAGGTATTGGAAGCAGGGTTGCAGGCGGCAGGGCGGTCGTGCCTGTTGAATTCGGCTACGGCCGAGCCGAATAAGCTTAAACGCCTGCTGAACCTGGCCGCCAGATATAAGAGCGGATTGATCGTGTTGACTGTCGGTTCTTCCGGTATGCCGCAGGGATGCCGTCAAAGGATCGAATCCGCCGCCCAGATAGTCGAGATATGCGTCGAGACCGGGTTCCCGCTGGATAACATATATCTTGATCCGGTGCTTATGCCGGTGAGTGTGGCGCAGTCGCAGGTGGGAGCCGCCCTGGAAACGATCAGGGAGTTCAAGGTGATATCTCCTGAACTTAAGAGCGTGGTCGGTTTGAGCAACGTTTCCCAGTCGGCGCCTCATCGCAGGCTCTTAAACCGTGTTTTTCTGTCCATGGCCGCCGCCTACGGGCTGGATGCGGCCATACTTGATCCGACGGACCGCGAATTGATGGAGTCTCTCTTTGCCGCCGATATCCTCTTGAACAGAAACATATACTGCGAGTCTTTTCTGAAAGAGTGCGGCGGGGCAAAGGACGGCCGCGGGTAGCCATGGCACAGAAAAACAGGATATTGCGCAATATATTCCGGTTCACGGGATTCTGGACGAGTATGCGTCTGGCCGTCAACGGTATCGCGTACCTTTTTGTCTATCACCGCAACATGCGCATCATTTTTTTGTGCGGTATAACGGCTGCGCTCGCCGGGATATATCTGCGCCTTCGGGGGATAGAACTCGCGGCGCTTTGTATTTCCGTCACCCTTGTGTTTATCGCCGAGATATTCAACACCGCGGTTGAGATAATGCTTGATATGACCACGCGCAAGTATCATACGCTGGTCAAACTGGTGAAGGATATATCGGCCGCGGTAGTGTTTGTGGCTTCCGTTAATTCGGTCGCCGTGGGCGTCATTATTTTTCTGCCGCGGATCGCCGCAAAATTGAAAGCGCTCTCGGTCGGTATTGGCTAAAGGAATAACACCAGTACTTTGTTAAAAAACGGCTCAATTTAGTGGTTTTATCGTCGAGAAGATGCGTTGAACCGACATGAAATCAAAGATAATCAACGCATTGAAATACGCACAACGTTTCCAATGACAATATGTTACAATAAGATGGTCTTTGAACAGTAAGCACAAAGAAATAAATTTTAACAAAGTACTGATA
>WOZK01000020.1 GCA_011620275.1 Candidatus Omnitrophota bacterium | reverse complement strand
TTTTAATTTGTGCTCTTTCGATTCCTTGAAGATAAGGATTACCTATTCCTAGTTCAGTATTTCTTTCCTGAAATTCTCTGCCGCGCCGCTTTCCTTCGATTTACGCGCCATTTTATAGAGATATCCGTCTGCTGAAAAAACCGGATTTGTCATCCTGAGCGCAGCGAAGAATCTCATCACTCGACGAGATTATTCGGCCTGCGGCCTCAGAATGACTACGTGTGGGACTTTTTCAGCAGGCTGATAGAACAGGGCGAAAGGCTTCATTTTTGACTCCGGATACAGGGAAAGCAGTTCGTTGAACACCTTGAAGGCGCCGCCGCGGGCGCGGACCGGGAAATAGTATTCGCCTATCGCGAATAAAGCCTTTTTCCGTTATTTGGATCCGGAGTCGCGGGCCGCCACTTCCCGGAAATGCATAAAGGCTAATATCCGGTCGCCGTTTTTAGCCTCCGCCACTGCCTGTAAATATTCCTCTTTCATTGCCGTCGCGGCGCCGGCAATGAAGGTGAAGAGCGCCGCGAGGACAAACAAGAAAGATATGCTATTTTTTATACCGTTATTTTACAGCTAAAGTATCGGCATTACAATATTTTTTAGTTTCACACACTGTCATTCATTCCGGGAATGAGGGGGTAAGGATTATGGTATCATTCCCGCATCTATACCCAATTATTAACTTGTGGAGCGGCGCCGAAGGTTTTATAATGAAATTCCACTTCCGCGTTTGCCGGAAAACGCGGCAAGATATTAACCCATCGCTTTACCTGGAGGGCACGCTTATGAAGGACGCTAATCTTAAATGGTATTTCAGAAAGTCGGTGCTGCTGTTGGGTTTTCTTTCTTTCGGGCCGCTGGTTTTGCCTCTGGTATGGCTGCACCCGCAGTTCTCCCGTAAAACAAAAATAGTGTTGAGCGTGCTTGTTCTCGTCCTGAGTTATTTCGCCGCCGTGATGACCATGCGTTTTGTCTCCGGCCTGCAGGATGAATTCCGGCAGATAACTCAGTAAGGCGTAATTTCTTTATCAGGAGGAAAAGGTTATGAATTTGCAGATTCAGGAATTTCTTTCCGGATATTTTTTCGGCAACAGCGTTTCGCGTTATTTGGCCACGGTCGCGATATTTGCCGCCGGGATATTGGCGTTGAGGTTCGTCATACATCGCGTCGTCCAAAGGGTCAAGAAACTGGCGGAGCAGACCAGCGCCACCATAGACGATTTTCTGGTGGAGGTCCTCGATAGTATCGCGCTGCCTCTGCTTTACTGTTTTCTGGGCTACGGCGCCCTGAAGAGCCTCGCGCTGCCCGTGGCGGCGCACAAAGCCCTGAATTATTCCGGGCTGGCGGCCGGCGTTTATTTCCTTGTGAAATTCCTTATCGCACTGACGGCGTACGGGTTCACGGTTTACCTGCGCAAACGCGGCAACGATTCCACGCTCAAAAAAAGCCTGCAGGGGATGTTGATGGTGGTGCAGTTTGTCATCTGGGGGGGCGCGGTCATTTTCTTTCTCGATAACCTGGGGTTCAAGGTTTCCGCTGTGCTCGCCGGACTCGGCATAGGAGGCGTTGCCGTTGCCCTGGCCGCCCAGGCGGTGCTAAAGGATCTTTTCAGCTATTTTTGTATCATCTTCGACCGGCCGTTCGTCTTGGGCGACTTTATCATCGTGGGGGATTATCTGGGCACCATAGAGCACATAGGGATAAAGACCACCCGCATACGCAGTTTAAGCGGGGAAATGATGATCTTTTCCAACTCCGATTTAACGGATTCCCGGGTGCGGAATTACAAATTGATGGAGAGGCGGCGGGTTTTGTTTCAGTTGAAAGTGGTTTATCAAACGCCTCTGGAGCGGATCAAGGAGATTCCCGTTATGCTCGAAAAGATCATAAAAGGGGTGGAGGGGGCCGTTTTCGACAGGGCGCATTTTCTTTCTTTCGGCGACTTCAGCCTGGATTTCGAGGTGGTTTACTATGTCATAGGCGGGGATTATAATAAATACATGGATATTCAGCAGCAGATCAATTTCGCGGTGATGCGCGGGTTCGCGGAGAAAAAAATAGAATTCGCCTATCCCAGTCAGACCGTTTTTCTGCAAAAATAAGATCCGGGCGTCCGCGTCCCCTCTGGTTTGCCCGACGAACGGCCGATTTGCCTTGACAAAACTTCGGCATGGTATATAATTTCGACGACGACAAAAACGGCAGGCAAAAAAAGTGAGGCGGTCATGGAAAATTCGGCTTACCAGATTCAGGCGGATTTCGTGAAAGCTTTAGCGCATCCCGTGAGGCTTCAGATAATAGAGGCATTGCAAAAAGGGGAGCAGAACGTCGGTAGCATCGCGAAATCCTTGCATCTTTCTCAACCGGCGCTTTCGCGCCAGCTGACAGTGCTGAAGGATAACGGCATACTCGGATGCCGCCAGCAGGGGCTGTCGAGTTACTATAAAATAGAGGATGAGGACATCTTGAAGGTTCTGAAATCTCTGCGTTCTTTTCTATGCAAGAAATTGAAGAAGACCGAGGGCGTCCTGAAGAGTCTTGAGCGCGAATGAGCGTGCCGTTCACCGCTCTTTTGGGCGGTATAATTCCGGTTGACATATCGCGGCGGCGGTCATAAAATCAAACATATAAATATTAGTCACGGCAAAGAAACCGGTTGTTCGCGCCCTGTCCATACTATGTCTAATTCCAAAAAGTATTTCATCACCGGCCTGCTTATTATCCTGCCGCTTTTCATCACTTTCTATCTGCTGTTCTCTATTTTCGTTTTCATCGACGGAGTCTGCGGCACGCTGATTAACGTCCTGCTGAGACGTTGTTTCGGCTTTTCCGTGCCCGGCCTTGGACTGATAATCGGCCTGCTGGTGATATTTTTTACCGGTTTTCTGGCTACGAATTACCTGGGCAAGAGGCTGCTGCGCGTCTTCGAGCGCTGGCTGATGAGGTCCTCTTTTATCAGGCAGATATATTCACCGATAAAGCACATTATCCATTACGTGGCTTCCCGAGAGAAGCCGTTTTTCAACAAAGTCTTTTTGTTCGAATACCCTTCCAGGGATATATGGACCCTGGGCTTTGTCACAAACGAACATTTTGAGAAAGGCAGCGCGTCTTCCGGTTCCGATCTCGTAGCCGTTTACGTTGCCGGCACCCCGAATCCGTTCACAGGTTTCGTAGTATTCGTGCCGCGTTCTAATCTGCGTCCATTGGATATTTCGGTAGAGGAAGGCATACGCCTGATAGTTTCCGGAGGCATAATGACCCCCGGCAAAAAGCGCGATGAACATTCTGAAACTGATCCGCGGGAAGCGGGAGGGATATCCGCGGCTGAATGATCCCGGGAGCGGGCAATCATGTCTTCTGGAACATAATACCAGGAGTCCGGAATGATCAGGCCGAAAGCCATAGCCGGCCGCATCGGCACCGGCGTCTTTTTATGCGCCTGTTTTTGTCTGTCCGTTTGCCGTTCGCCGGCGGCTACGCTGGACTGAAAAGCGCTTCATGAGCGGGCAAACACGCTTGATATCCCTGCCGCGAAGCGAGCTTACGGCGCGTCCGTCTCTCCGGAAGAGCGTTACGTGCTGGCGCTTGCCTATCCGGCCGGACATAAGGACGCCGAAGCCGGCGGCATATTCGACGAGCTTTTGGCGGGCAGCCTGGGCGCCGCGGAATTCCTCTGGGCAAGGCCGAGATTCTGCGCCACGGACACCAGGCGGTTAAGAGCCGGCAGATGTTCGAGGAGATACTTATGGGCGAACCCTATTTCGCTCCGCTTATAACAGCTTGGCATATATCAGACATGCCTCGGCGGATTTTCCCGGTTCCGTGGCGCTGGCGCAGTAAGTGATCGCTATGGGCCGTGATAAGGTTAACCGCGCCAATTACGCCAGGGCGTATCTGATGGCGTCCGGAGGTAAGGGTATGATAGCCCGCTATGGCGGGCCTTTATCCAAGGTACTCAACGGGACCGCGGTCTTTCCGCTCCTAAAAAAGGCCGAATCGCTCCAGCCGGATTGTGCGGAGGTATTATTCGGCCCCGGCAATTTTTATTTTCCTGCCCCGGTGGTTACCGGGGGGAACAAGAAAAAAGCGCTTGATTATTTTGAGCGGGCCGTGCGCAGGGATCCCCTGTTCGCCGACGCTTACGCGCGTCTCGCGCAGACATACCGGGCCCTGGGAGACAAAGGTTAATATGAAGAATACTTGTTCAGGGCGCTGAGTATAGACCCGAACAATATCCTTGCCTCGGACGAGCGCAGCGGCAAATGCCATTTTATCTGCATAAACCCTGATAAATGAAGGAACTGTCAGAAAATGCCTTTGAAAGGAGAAACCGGATGAAATTAAGGTTTTTTTTAGCTCTATCGGCGGCCGGTTTACTTATCTGCGGCTGCGCGTCCAATAAGGCGCGGACCGCGGAAGACGTTTTTATCGGAGGAACTTCAGGGGCCGCGGCCGGAGGCATCATCGGTTATCAGAGCGGGCACGGAACCGAAGGCGCGCTGATAGGGGCGGTTCCCGGGGCTGCGGCCGGCGCGGCAACGGGGAGTATGGTGGAAAAACAGCAGGCCGAGCCTTCCGCAGATCAGCCCGTCCCGCAGGAACAGCAGGTTTCTCCCGGTCAGCCGGTCGCGGCGGTCAAGAACCCTTCCGCCAATCCCAATCAGATCACGGTTTCCCGGATCGTGGAGATGTCCAAGCAGGGGGTGGATGAGAAAGTCATAATCGATAAGATCCTGCTTAGCGGTTCGCGATACGCCCTTACAGACGCAGAGATATCATCGCTGGAAGCGCAGGGTGTGAGCCGCCCGGTAATAGATACTATGCTCAGGGATTGAAGAGCGTTATGAATAAAAAGGGAAGCCAAGACGTCGGGAAGTTCCGGGCGGTAAGCGTGGAGACGGCGAGAAAGATGGATGAGTACGCGTCCGCCGTTATCGGTGTCCCTTCCTTGATATTGATGGAAAACGCGGCCGTCTCCATAAGCGCGGAGGCCCTGGCCCTTCTTGCCGGCAAAGATTCCGTCTGCGTATTCTGCGGCAAAGGAAATAACGGAGGGGACGGTTTTGCCGCTGCCAGACAGTTGTTGACCTGCGGAAAAGAGCCGGCGGTTTTCCTCGCCGCCGGGCCGGAAGAAATACGCGCAGATGCGCAGATAAATCTGGCTGCTTTGCTGAAGCTCGGCGGCTGTCCGGTCTCCTTTGCCGGCGCGAAAAAGCGCGGCTATATTCTCGAACGGGCCCGTTCCTGCGGGCTGGTGATAGACGCTCTGCTCGGGACAGGCATAAAGGGAAATGTGAGCGGGATTTACGCGGAAATGATCGATATAATAAATTCCTCCGGGGTGCCGGTTCTTTCCGTGGATATTCCTTCCGGCTTGAACGCGGATGACGGGTCTATAATGGAGAAATGCGTTGAGGCGGCGGTTACGGTAACGTTTCCCGTTCCAAAGCGGGGGATGTTTCTGAAAGACGGACCGCGGGTCTGCGGAAAGATCGTCCCGCGCGGTCTGGGTGTGCCGCTGGATGTATTGATGAAAGGCGTTAAAAGTTCTAATTTATGAGCAGATGGAAAAACAGGGATATTATAGCTTCAATTGCGCGCGCATTGTTATTTTTTTGTCTGCCCGCATGCGTCATCTTCCTTTCCTCCTGCGCCAGGACACCGCAGTATCCCGTCGGCACGGCGCCTTTGCCGGTGCAGCCGGGCTATATGCCCAGGCAGGACATCGTTCATATCGTAGGCCCGGGCGAGACCCTTTGGCGCATCAGCAGAATGTATGACGTCAATATGGCCGACATCACAAGAGTCAACAGCCTTCCTTCGCGTCCCGTGCTGAAAATGGGCCAGCGGCTGACTGTACCCCGCGCCGCGCCGCTGAAGCCGGTAGTCCCGTTATATCCGTCGCGCAAATGGAAGTATATCATAATCCATCACAGTGCCACCGACGAGGACAACGCGCTTTCTCTGTTCCAGATGCACCTGCGCCGCGGGTTCGACAACGGCCTGGGTTACGATTTCCTCATAGCTAACGGCACATGCGGCAAGAAGCGCGGGCAGATAGAAGTTTCGCCCCGCTGGCTCAAGCAGATGGACGGCGCGCATTGTAAAGCCGCCAATATGAATTCGCGCGGCATAGGTATCTGCCTGGTAGGCAATTTCAGCAAGGAGAGCGTCAGCGAGGAACAGATGGATTCCCTGGTTTCTCTGGTCAATATCCTGCGTAAATATTATTCCGTTCCCTTGAAGAATATAATGGGTCACGGGCAGGTCCCCGGCGCCAGGACGGAGTGCCCGGGTAAATATTTCCCGTATAACGAATTTTTTTCCAGGCTAAAGTCGGCGGCACGGAATTAAGCGGATGAATGAAAACCGCGCGATACCGAGCGGCGGCAATGTTATCCGCGCCCTAATTTTAAACCGGAGGTCATTATGCAGATCGAATTGACAAAAGAGCAGATGATAGATCTGGTCAAGGTAGTTTACCTGGGGAACTGGATGATAAACGGCGTGCGCCTGCAGAGCGAGCGGGCCAAGAAGTTCGATGAGATCGAGCAGATCATATACTCCCGGGCGGCCGCAAACGGCCTGGGAGACATGGTCGAACTGGATTCTTCCTGCGGCGAGTATTATCCCACTTCAGGTTTCGAGGAGAGCGAAGAAATAGAGGGTTACAAGGAGGATTACGACGAGGAGACTTTCTGGGAGAGGCTGGTGGACAAGATGGCCAACCGGGATTTCATCGCCGGTTTCGGGGAAGAAGCGGTGAGAAAAATGGGGGACCACGAGCGTTTTGAAAAGCTCTATGAATTCATAAACAAATACGAGGATTATTTCGAGACCAGGGGAATAGACGGGCTCAAGGCTGTCGATCTGGAGGATCTCTAACGGAATAACGAAGGCACGGGCAGTTTCATTGCCCTGCGCTTATTCATCTTGCGAAAGGAGCATCTTTAAAATGGACGCGTTATTGAAAAAACTGCTTGAAGCCCCCGGTATATCCGGGTACGAAAAAGAGACGGCCGCGATCATGAAAGAAGAACTCGGACGTATCTGCGCGGAGTGTTATCAGGACGGCATGGGGAACGTGATCGCCAGAAAAGGAAAAGGGAAGAAGAAACTTCTGCTGGCGGCGCATATGGATGAGATAGGCCTGCTGGTCAAACACATAACCAAGGACGGATACCTTAATTTCATCAAGATCGGCGGTATAGACGACCGGGTGCTGGTCAGCCAGCGCGTGGTGGTCAAAGGGGCGGGCGGCGACGTTAAGGGGATAATCGGCCTGAAACCGCCGCACCTGCAGAAGGAAGAGGAGCGCAAGAAACCGGTGAATAGCGAGGATATGTTTATCGATATCGGTTGTTCTTCGCGGGAAGAAGCCGAAAAGAAAGTGGGGGTGGCCGACCAGGTGATCTTCGAGCCGAATTCCGGCAGTCTCGGCGGCGGCTTGTTTTACGGCAAGGCGGTGGATGATAGAGCGGGGTGTTATGTCCTCCTGAAAGCGATGGAAAGGATAAACGTGGAGGCGGAGGTTTACGCCGCGGCCACCGTTCAGGAAGAAGTGGGATTAAAGGGGGCGCGCACGGCTTCTTTTCGTATCAACCCGGATTTCGCCCTCGCGCTGGATACGACCGCTTCCGGAGATACTCCCAACATACAGGAAAAAGAGACCAGCCTGAAGCTCGGGGCCGGTCCCGCCATCACGATGATTGAAGCCGGCGGCAGGGGGCTGATCGTCGGAGAGAAGGTGCGGGAGCTTTGCATAAACGCTGCCAAGAACAACGGCATCAAATATCAGCTGGACGTGGTGGAAGGGGGAATGACCGACGGGGCGATGATCTATATGAACAGGGAAGGCATTCCCACCGGAGTCTTGAGCGTCCCGGCGCGCTACATCCATTCCTCCACCGGGGTCTTCAGTATGGACGATGTCGAGGTTGCCGTGCAGCTTTGCGTCAAGATAATCGAAGCGGCCGCTTCTCAGGTATAAAAGGAAAGGGGATAGACCAATGAAATTCATCAAAAGGATATTGTTTTCCATTTTGCTTTTTGTTTTGGCGCTGGCGGCGCTGCTGCTGGTGTTCAGGAACGTTATTGCCAAAGCGGCGTTCACATACGCAATGTCGGCGGCCGGGCTGAAGGCCAGGGTGGCGAAGATAGATATAGGCGTTTTAAAGCCTTATTTGCGCGTCTCCGGCCTGACGTTATCCAACCCGTCCGTGGATAAGGATGAAACGATGATAAATCTGCCGGAATTCTACGTTGAATACAGTCTGCCCGACATCTTGAACAGCAGGCTGTTTTTCCCGCGCATGAGGATCGAACTGAAAGAATTAGTGCTCCGGAGCGACAAAAACGGGATGACCAACACAAAGCCGCTGGAGTCGTTCCTTCCCAAAAAAGGAAAAGGCGCCCCCCCGCAGTGGCGCATAGACACGCTTGAACTGAAGGTGGGACGGATAGTTTATTCCGGCTACTCATCGTCGGGCGCGCCTTTAACATATAACATCAACCTTAATCTCTACCAGACCTATTACAACGTCGATAACCCCGCCAAGATAGGTTCCGACATATTCATTTCTTATATGGGCGCACAGGGCAAGGAGGTCTTTCAGGAGATGCAGGGGACGGCCGTGGATACCGGGAAAAAAGCGGCGAGCGCCGTCAAGGATACGGTATCCGGCACCGCGGAGGGCGTTAAAGACGTGGTCGGCGGAGCAGCCAAGGGATTAAAAGACCTGATAAGGAAGAAGTGATAGGTTCTTTTTCGCGCATATGCCTGCAAAGAATATTCTCATCCTGGGCCATTCGAACATAGGCGACGTCTGCAGCGACCTCAGCGTAGTCGCTCCGCTGTCGCGCGCTTTTCCCGGCTCGCGGATATCTTTTTTGACCTCTCCCAGGCTGAAGAGTTTCGTCGAAGGCTGCCGGGGCATAAGCGAAGTCCTGGTTTACGA
Source organism: Candidatus Omnitrophota bacterium (assembly GCA_011620275.1). Classification (GTDB taxonomy): domain Bacteria; phylum Omnitrophota; class Gorgyraeia; order Gygaellales; family Profunditerraquicolaceae; genus Undivivens. The sequence continues at coordinate 4,547 of WOZK01000020.1, read as the reverse complement.
CCGTCATGGGAAAGATAAAGGGTTCTTGAGGCAGTTGAAACTGGCCCTGGGATTGCGCCGCCGCAGGTTCAACCTCGTGCTTGTGCTAAAAGCCAGTTTGATGTTCGTTTTTCTTGGCGCAGGGAACGTCTGGAGGGTGAAAAAAAAGGAGATCGGCCGGAACCGGCACATGATAGACGTTTATCTTGGGCTTTTGAGGCGTCACGGTGTCCCGGCCGCGCACGGCCCTGTGGATTTCGCCTTTTCCCCGCAAGAATCGGCGTTCGCCGACGCGTTCTTCTCGGAACACCGTATCCCCGCCGGTTCCCGCGTCATCGGGTTGTCTCCTTTCGCCAACTGGGGGCTTAAATGCTGGCCGCCGGAGAAGTGGAACGAGCTCGCCGGGTTGATTTCCTCCCGGCCGGGAATGGTCCCGGTCCTGTTCGGCAAGGCGGCAGGGGACGCGTTGTCTGAAAAGATGCTCAAACGGCTCTCCCCGGGAATTATCTGCGCCGTGGACAGGTGTTCATTGAGAGAGTCCGCGGCATTGATATCGAGGTGCAGGGCGTTCGTCTCCTGTGACAGCGGCCTGGCATATATAGCTGACAGCATAGGGGTCCCTTGCGTGACCTTGAGCGGGCCCACGAATACCGATTGTTATTATCCATATCTTTCGGCCGGCCTGCGCGTTAGAAGCCGCCGTCCGCCGAAATGCGCCCCGTGCATGAAACCGCCCGAAAACTGCGTTCTGGACGCGCAGGGAGCGCCGGAATGCATGGGGGGGATAGACGCGGGGGACGTGATGGAAAAACTGCTTGAAGCTCTCAAAGGTGTTCAAGGGGGCATTCAAGGGGCAGACCGGTTTAAGATACTATGACATCGGGAGGGGAAATATGAAACGTTTTTTGCTTTATCTGCTCAGGTGGCAATTAAGCACGCCTATACTTTGGCTGGTGGTCAAGAACATGGGCACCGGTATCTCTTCGACGGTGATAGCGAATCTTATCGGAGGGGCGATCTTTTTCTGGGTGGATAAATTTATTTTCACTTCCGCCGCCATAGAAGTCTGGCAGGTCAAGGAGAAAGGCAAGTGCGATAATTGCGGTAAGGAGGAGAGCTTGTGGAGGCTGGTAAGAACGGCGAATTACGACCGTTCAAACGCCAAACCGGTCTTCCTTTGTAAAGATTGTTCGAGGAAAAAACTGCTGGAATTGCACTCTCGCGGGGTGAAAACATCCAAGGCGGACATAACCGGAGCGGTCTGATGAAAAAAACGATAGAATTCGATTTTAATAATTTGATGAGTTTTAATATAGGCAAAGCGCACGGCGCGGCCCCGGCGGAGCTCAAATCCATGCTTCCAGAAGCGCGCAAGGCGCATGAACATCTGAGCCGGGTGCTCGCCGATAGGGCCAGCAGAATAAGCATAGGCCTTGAGTGGGCGATGCTGCCTTTGCAGGACGTCAAGATCCTGAAGGAAGTGGAAAAGTTCGCCGGGGAAATCTCCGCCGAATACGAGAGCGTGGTTTTTCTCGGTATCGGGGGATCTTATCTGGGGTTAAAAGCCGCTCAGGACGCCTTATGCCCGGCTTATTATAACGAGTTTCCCCGGCTCCGCAAAGGCAGGCCAAGAATATATTTCGAGGGTAACAACCTCGATCCTGACACGCTTTCCGCGCTTTTGTCCGGTTTGACTCCCCAAAAAACCTTTGTCGTAGTCATATCCAAATCCGGAGAGACCACAGAGACCAAGGCCGGGTTCGCGGTGGTAGAGAATTGGCTGAAGAAACATTGCGGGAAGAACTACGGCAGGCAGATTGCCGCCATAACCGATCCTTCCGGTGGCTCCTTGCGGGCAAAGGTGAACGCGTCCGCGGCGAAGGATCCCTTGAGTTTCAGGAATTTTCCGCTGTTGCACGGAGTGGGCGGCCGGTATTCGGAGTTCAATATGGGGCTTTTGCACGCGGCGCTGGCCGGGATATCTCTTAGACATCTGCTTGCCGGGGCCGCCGGAATGCGCGAAAGATGTTCGCTTCCGGACCCGTTGAAGAATCCGGCCTATATGTACGCGCTGTTACACACCCTGCTTTACCGTAAAAAAGGGAAGAAAATATCTATTTTATTGCCTTTCGCGGAAAGTCTGCGCGCCACGGCAGATTGGTATTGTCAGCTTTTGGCTGAGAGCACGGGCAAGAAATACGCCCGTAAAATAGTCATAAATGACAAAACAGAGCAGTGGCTGCGCGACTTTTCACGCAAGGTGAATCTGGGGCGGACGCCGGTCGCCGCCAGAGGGACCAATGACCTGCATTCCATTCAGCAGAACAATATCGAAGGGGAAAACGATAAAACCGTCACGTTTATAAAGCTGGATAAATTCTCCTCGGATCTTAGGGTTACCGGTACCGGCGATTTCCTTTCCGGGAAGACTTACACTGAATTGATACATCTCGCGCAGGAGGCTACTGAATGGGCTTTGGTCAAAGAACAGCGGCCGAATTGCAGCATTACGCTTCCGCGGGCCGACGCTTATTCCTGGGGTGCTTTATTGTTCTTTTTCGAGATGGCTACGGCGTTCGAAGGGGAACTGCTGGATATCAATGCTTTTGACCAACCCGGGGTGGAAGGTTATAAAAATTATATGTATTATAAGCTTAAGAAACCCGGTATCCCTAAAGAGATAAGCGAAGAGATCCGGAAGTCTCCTTTGCTGAAGAATAAAGCTTATATACTTTAGCTTATTGGAATAATACCCTGCCTTATAGCCAAAGGGAAGTATATTGCCTCCGCGTAAAATATAGCAATAAGTTGTTGACAGAAAGGCAGTTTTATCTTAGAATAACTTTTAGAAACATTTTTCAAACTAAAGTAATTACTGCTTTGTTCTTACTTCAAACCTTCCTTTAAGGAGTGTCCAATGAATTTAAAAAGCATAAGGTTAATGGTTGTTTTACTGGTTTTCGTCTCTGCGGGAGTATTTTACCTGCCGGCGTTTGCCGTGGATAGTTCTTCTGCCGATCAGCAGACCGGCTCCGATTCAAAGAAGATAAGCGCCGGCGGCCAACATCAATCTTTCAAGAAACCTTCGCAGTTATCCGACTCAGAGGGAGGCTCCGGGAGACAAGACAACGAAAGTTCTTCGTTGCAAGCGAGTATTCGTGAATTCAGACTCAAGTTAAAGGATATCCACAGTAGAATGCTGGAAGCGCGGAATGAATACAGAAAGGATTTAGCTAACGCTCAAGACAGCAAAGAGAGGAAGGATGCTTATACGAAATACCTTTCTTCCATAAAACAGCTTGGGTCTGAGACCAGGGAAGCGATAGGCCTTTTGAATTCTACGTTCAATTCAGGAGAAAATGATTCTAATACTGGAACTGTCACTATGGGCACCCAGACCGCTGTCTCTTCGGCTTCCACGGTTCAAAAAGGGGGCTCTTCTGTAACGACCCTCGGCAGTTCCAGTGCGGGAACTGTTACTTTAGGCAGTCAGCCCGCCGCCTCTTCCGGAATAACCCTGGGTAGTTCTAATGCGCAAACTGTCGCTTTAGGCAGCCAAACCGCTGCTTCTGCGGGAACTGTCACTTTGAACAGTCAGACCGCTACCTCTTCCGGAATAACCGTCAGCAGTTCCAGTGATCCGAACGGTTACATCACTTTTACCTTTACCGGCGGAGGATTTGCTCCCAGCAACCTGAAGAGCCTCTGGGCGGAAGTGAAGTATGATAACAATACCTATTACTGGGATCTTGGCACCGGTGTCTTGAGCGCCGACGGTAAGACAGTTGTACTGCAATTGGGCAGTGATTATCATGGTAAGCCGTTATCTTTTGCTTTCTTCGGAATAGATAAATCCGGTAAAGAGACTGCTATGACGAATGCTACTATTGTTACGATAGACTCCAGCCCCAGCAGTCTGACTGTTCCGACAGTTACCTCGGCTGTCTGCGCCGTTGACGGGACCGTAACGTTCACCTTAAGCTCCGCTTTAAAACCCTCTGACCTGAAGGAATTCTGGGCTGAGGTTAAATATGACAGCTTTACCTATTATTGGAAATTGGGTACCGGTGTCTTGAGCGCCGACGGTAAAACTGTCAAGATGCAGATGGGTAGTGATTATCACGGCAAGACCATGACCTTTGCCTTTTTCGGCGTGGATACTACCGGCAAGAAGACCGGCAGCACCAACGCGGTCAGTGTGCTGATAGATTCCAGCCCCAGCAGTTTGCCTGTCCCGACAGTTACTTCGGCTGTCTGCGACGTCAACGGGATTGTAACGTTCACCTTGAGCTCGGCGTTAAAACCTTCCGACCTGAAGGCATTCTGGGCACAGGTGAAGTATGATAACAATACCTATTATTGGGATCTCGGCACCGGTGTCTTGAGCGCCGACGGCAAGACCGTTAAGGTGCAAATGAACAGTGAACATAACGGCAAGGTTGTGTCCTTTGCTTTTCTTGCAACAGATAACTCCGGCAAGCAGACTTCTTTGACGCAACCCGTAACCGTTACGATCACTTCCAGCCCCAGCAGTGTGGTTATGCCGACAGTTACCTCGGCTGTCTGCG
>WOZK01000007.1 GCA_011620275.1 Candidatus Omnitrophota bacterium | reverse complement strand
ATCTATTTACATCAGTTACAGAAAATCAAAGGGAAATTTTGGGGAAACTCCACTAATAAAAGCGTAAAAGCGGGGTGTCGTGCCGGACCGGGTTATTTTATGCGGCCGATGAGACGCAGCAGGCCGTCAAGTATTGTGTATGGATGAGGCGGACATCCCGGTATAAAAAGATCTACCGGAAGGATAGAGGACACTCCGCCGCAGGTTTCCGGATGCCCGTTGTAGATGCCTCCGGAAATAGCGCATGCTCCGCAGGCGATGACTACCCTGGGTTCAGGGATTGCCGCGTATGTCTCAAGAAGGGCGAAACGCATATTAACGCTTACCGGACCGGTCACCAAAAGGCCGTCGGCATGCCTGGGAGAAGCCGTGAATTGTATGCCGAACCTGCCGAGGTCATATGCGAGGGTGTTCAAAACGTTAACGTCCGCTTCGCAGGCATTGCACCCTCCGGCGCTTATCTGCCTTAATTTAAGAGAGCGTCCGAAAACACGCTTTATTTCTTTGCGCGCAACGCCTTCCCCGGATAATACGCCTTCTTTCCCCAATATCAACGCCTCCCTGGAAAAAGCCGCGAGACGGTAGTCGCGGGAGAAATGAACGCCGTTGCGACCGCAGGCCGCCAAGCAGGAAGAACAAAATACACATTTACCGAGATCCAGAAGTATGCTCCGCCCGCTCCGCAGAATGGCCCCGGAAGGACAAACGGCGGCGCAGTCATTGCAATCGCCGGCGCAGCGCAAAGAATCCACGACCGGCATGCCGCGGAACCGTTCCGGTAAAGAATCTTCCCGCGCGGGAAAAGGCAGCGTGCGGTATCCCTGCCGTAATCTCTCCATCAATACCCTGAACATATTCCTTTCTCCCGTATTTACAAATCGTGCCCGCAATAAGAAAGATTGAAGCTTTTGTTACAAAGAGGGAAATCGAATATCTGTTCCCCTCTCATTGCCACCGCCAGACCGAGCCAGTTATGGAAAGACGGATCGGTTATTTTATACCTGGCAAACCCTCCCCGGGAATCAGTCAGCGCCACATGACAGATCTCCCCCCTCCATCCTTCCACCAGAGACACCGTCAGTCTCTCCGGGGCAAAAATGCCCGGCCTCTGGAGCGTCACCCCTCCCGGCATCGACTCCAGCTGAGAGCGGATAAAATCAACCGACCTCTCACATTCTATCCAGCGCACATAGGCCCTGGCAAAAACGTCTCCGGAAGGATAGGTGGCTACCGGTATCTGTTCAAACCGGTAGATCCCATAAGGAAAATCGAAACGGATGTCGCGCTCGATCCCGCAGGCCCGACAAGCCGGCCCCACAAGCCCAAGGGCAAAGCACTGCTCCGCCGAAAGACCGCCGGTTCCTTCAAAACGGTCAAGCACAGAAGGGGTTACCCAAAGCAGGCCTACCGCGCCCTTCAGAGCGGCGAAGGACGCTTCCAGTTTCTCCCGCAAGAGAAAAACCAGGCCGTTATCCATATCGAAATTAACTCCCCCCTGACATATCAGGGACCGGCCGAAACGGCTGCCGCAAAGCAGCGCGGTCATATTAAGAAAATCCCCCCGCAACCTGCCGCAATAAGACGCGGTGGGCAGATAAGCGACGTCCCCGGACAGGGCTCCGAGGTCTCCGCTGTGATTGGCCAGTCTTTCCAACTCCAGCGCTATGCCGCGCAGGCACTGTGCCCTGGCAGGTATGTGCATCCCGGACAAAGCTTCGCAAGCGCGGCAATACGCCAGCGCGTGTCCTATGGAGGTGTCGCCTGCCACCGTCTCCATATACGCGAGCGCCCTGGCAGGCGGAGCCGATATCAGCGCGCGTTCGATGCCGCGGTGCTGATAACCCAACTCCATTTCGAGATGCAGGACGTCTTCCCCTAGACACTGAAACCTGAAATGTCCCGGCTCTATTACCCCGGCATGCACCGGCCCCACCGCCACTTCGTGGCAGCGCCGGTCCGGCACGCGCCAGAACTCTCTCTTTACTCCCCCGCCGGTATTCCTACGCACCGGCTTAAGCCAGGGATGGCCGCGCGGGATAATGCCGTGTTCTTCGAATATCTCCCGCTCGAAAAGCTCTGCCTGCGGACAATCAGGGGTGAGCGAATCATACCCGCCTTTCACCGCGGCGGAGGCCAACGAAAGCCGCCCGCTTTTATCATGCGCCGTCACAGCGAATATATCCGTCCCGCCTTCACGGCCGGAATGACCAAACAGGGAAACAATCCTGGAGCCGGAAGAAACTTCCCGCAATATGAAACCACGCAAATCTTCGATACGCATGCGCGGGATATCTCCCAGTTTAAGAGTCCCGCTGTTCTGTATAGAGGCTCCGGAAGACATCATCCCTCCCCTCCCAGCAAAGCTGCTGCGCCGGAAACCGCTCCCTCCAATGCCGCCGGCATGTATATACCCAGAAACAGCGATAGCAGAAGCAGGATCAGCGCCGGAAACAAAGACAGAAAGGATTTTCCCCCTTCCGGGATGGAGGGAACTCCGAAAGTCATGCGTATCCCGGTCCCGGTCATACCGATGAAAATGACCCCCAGCAGAAAGAGATAGACGACCGGGAGCAAAAGATTACCGGCGGAGAACGCCGCTTTAAGAATAATCCATTCGCTCAGGAACGCGCCGAAAGGCGGCATCCCGCAGATGGCCAGTATGCCGGTAAACCAGAGGACGCCGGCCCAGGGCATAATATGCGCTATCCCCCGCACGTCCGCTATCCTTTTGCTTCTAAAACCGGCCAGGATATTCCCCGCGCAAATGAACAGGGCTCCTTTAAGGAAAGAATGATTGGCCGCCTGCAGCATTGAACCGTATGCCGTGCCCACGGCCACGGCGAAACAAAGTATCCCCATGTGTTCGACGCTGGAATAAGCCAGCAGGCGTTTGTAATCCGACTGCCCGATGATAAAGACGGCGGCGACAGCCATAGAAAGGATCCCGAAAATAAGAAACAGTTCCCGGCAGAAGGATCCCAGACCGTTGGCCAGGCAAAGCTGGTAGAAACGCAGGATGGCCAGAAAAGCGCAGTTCAGCAGCGCGCCTGACAACAGCGCAGAAGCCACCGAGGGGGCTTCGCTGTGCGCGTCGGGAAGCCAGGTATGCATTGGGGCCAGCCCCATTTTGGTGCCGTAACCAACCAGGACAAAAATGAACCCGGCTTTCAGCCAAAGCGGATCGAGCCTGACACCCGGACCAAGCAGACTGTCGATTGAAATCTCCATCCCCGGCCCCTGTCCTGAAGCGGAAACCGCCAAAAACAGGTTGCCGAAAAGCGCCAGCGCTATGCCGACTGAACAGATCAAGAGATATTTCCAGGTGGCTTCCAGGGAACTCCGCTGCCTGTGAAAATAGATCAAAGGCGCGCTCACCAGCGTAGTGGCCTCCATGGCTATCCATATCAAACCAAAATGCCTGCTAAGCGCCAGCAGGCTCATACAGGCGAGGAACACGAGCAGGCAGCCGGTAAAGGCCGCCTCAGGGGCATTATGGAACAATAGATCTTCTTCTTTCTCACACGGCCTGCTTTTTTCTCCTTTAAGATAGATCACGGCATAAAAAGAAGCGCAGAGGAACAACAGGCTGAAGACCGCCGTGAAATAACGACTGAGTGCGTCGAAGCCGAACCAGAGCCAGCGGTAATCCTCCCCTCCCGGGGGGAACAGGCATAGATAGAGCGCGAATGCCGCGTGCGCGCAAGCCACGGTAAAAAGAAGCCGGCGGCGAAGCCGGTCGTTCTTTATCACAAAAGCGGCAAGCCCTGCGGCGAAAGGCGCCAGAAAAAGAAGAATTGCCATTTATTCGTTCCTCCTCACTTCCGGTAACCAGTCGGCCAGCCCGGAAAGACGGGAGGTATCCGTATGCTCAAACTCCCGGCTGATGTGAAAAACTGTTATCCCCATCACGAATATCCCGACGAAAACGTCGAGCAGCATACCGAGCTCTACCAGCAGCGGCTGTTCCAAAAGCAGGGCGATTCCGAACAGATAGATGCCGTTCTCCAGTATCAAGTACCCAACAACCTGGCTGAGCGCTTCCGCCCTGCTGATGATGATAAAAAAACCCGTCAGGGAAACCGAGAGCGCCACCGGCACGATGAAAGGCGAGACGACGGCAAACGGTATGGGCAGTCTCGAACTGATGAAAAATGCCGTCCCCAACGCGGCCACTCCGAACAAGATAGAGGTAGAAGCGCCGACGAAAGGCTTCTCTTCGCGCCTGACATTCACCCTTTTTTGCGCGTAACGCAGGAACCACGGCAATATTACCGCCTTGACCAGCAGGGTAACTAAAACAATTGCCGCCAGAATTCCTCCGGTTATCTTCCCTGGGAGGAACAGCGGGACCAGCCCGATTGCGGCTCCCTGATACGCGACGACCCTGATGCTCGCCGATATCCTCGTCGACCCCAGGGAGAAAAGATTAAGAAGAACCAGCAGCATCAATATACCGTCGACCATCGTGTCCTCACTTTGCCAAGAAAATAAGCGCCACCACGGAAAGTGCCGCGGCGGCGGTCAGCATCTGCGGAACCTTCACCAGCCGCAAACGCGCCGCGCATGACTCCAGCGCGCCGGTGAGCGCGGCCGTCAGCGCGATCACTCCCAGGAATAAAGCGGAATTTCCGAAGAAATCCGGTTTCATCCCGTAGGGGAATAGCAGCCCGGCGGGCAGCGACGCCAGTATCCAGAATTTCAACGCCGCGGCATACTCGAACATGGCAATATCCGGCCCCCCGTGGTCGAGCGCCATCGCCTCGTGTATCATCGTCAGTTCCAGGTGCGTATTGGGATCATCGAACGGCACACGGTAATTCTCAACCAGGAGTACGATGTAGAGAACAAAAACCACGACTAGCAAAACAGGAGGAGACACCTGCCAGATCCTGCCTCCCGCCGTAAAAAGCATACCGTTGAGGGAAACGCTCCCGGAGGCAACTGACATAGCCGCCAGACACAGAAACAGTACCGCTTCAGAGAAAACCGAGAAATGCGCGTCGCGGCTGGCGCCCATGCCCTCGAAACTGGAACCGGTATCAAGCGCGGCCAAAAGCATACAAAAACGCTGAGCGCCCAGAAGATAAACGACCAGCACCATGTCGCCGGGGAAGAACAAAACGGCAGGATACGCGCCGCAAGGGATGAATAATAACGCCGTGAGAATAAAAACCAGACCCGCCGGCGGAGCGAGACGGAAGAAAACCCCCGTCGTCCTGCTGTATACCGCGCCTTTACGCAGCAGTTTCCCGATATCGAAATACAGCTGTAAAAGAGGCGGCCCTTTCCTTCCGGCAAAGAAAGCCTTGACCCGGTTGATTACCCCGGACATCAGCGGTGCCGCCGTCAGCGCGATAATAAGATTGAATAAAGGATAAAGATTATTCATCTGACCTTCCAAAGCAACAGCGCCAACAGCGCAGTCATTATGTACATGATATAAATATGCAGTCGGCCCTGCTGCAGCCAGCGCAGGCACGACAAGCTGAATTCAAGTTTCGCGGCAATACCGGAAAGAAGCGTTCGAAACACGCCTATCCGACGGGAAGAGTATCCTTCATACTCTCCGGGAAAGAAAGTCGTTTTGGAAACGGCTGCGGGACTTTTTCTGACGTTAAAAAAGGTGAATGTCCTGCTTAACGGGTAGAAAAAGGAGGCCGATGTGTATTGCATTCTCGCGTCCGCCGCCGCGTAAGCACAATTCCAGGTTTCTCCGAAAGAAACCTTTCTTCTCCTCAACAGCAGGCGCCCGGCAGCCAGCGCCGCCGCGATCAAGACGAAGACCCAGGCGGACGCGCAGCTGAGAGGCGCGAGCCTGTCGGCCAGCCCCGACGCCGACGCGGTATCGGTGGAAGCGAAAACCGCGGAGACCGCCCCGCAAAGAGAAAAAGACAATAAAGGCGCCGCGAAAGTCAGGAACAAACAGACGGCCGCCGCGGATATCATCGCCGCGCCCATTAACGCGCTGTATTCCTCCGGCCGGCCGGCACAGGAACGCGGCTTTCCGAGAAAGATAATCCCGGACAATCCAGTGAAACAGGCGAGGCTGAGGCACCCCGACAAAGACAATCCAACGATCACTGCCGTTGAAGGCAGCAATAATCCGGACCCTTTCAACTGCAACCCGCAGAACGCCGCAAGATATATGAGAAATTTGCCGGGGAATCCGTTCAACAACGGAACACCCGACGCCGCGGCCGCTCCCAGAAAAAACGAGGATGACGTCACCGGTAATGCCTTCGCGCAACCGCCGAGCGCGTCCGGATCGCGGCTTCCGCAGGACTTGCCGGCGGCTCCGGCTGCCATGAACAACAAACCCTTAAAAAAAGCGTGATTGAAAAGATGCAGCAGGGCCCCGGACAGCGCCAGCAGGCAGACAAGGGTGCCGCCGCAGGACGCGGCGTAAACCGCCAGCCCGGTCCCCATGCAGATTATCCCGATGTTCTCTATACTGCTGTAAGCCAACACGCTTTTCGTATCGCGCCGGTTAAGGGCGGAAAGCATCGCCAGGATGCCGGAACAGATACCCGCGATAATGAGGGCCGCCCCGCACCATGCATCTGTCACGCCGGCGACGGAAAACATGCGCAGGATGCCGTATATCCCCGCCTTTATCATTATCCCGGACATCAAAGCGGAAACGTGGCTGGGCGCCGCCGGGTGGGCCCTGGGAAGCCAGAAATGAAATGGCATGAATCCTGCTTTCATGCCGAACCCGAATATCCCCAAAGACAGAAGTAAAACCCGCAGGACACCGACGTCAGGGCCGGGGAATGCCGCCGAATTCCAGAACCCCCCGGAAATCCCGGCCGCCGACAAGAAAGCGAACATGACAAACAACGCGGCGGTACCGCAGTGCGACGCCGCAAGGTAAATGAAACCGGCGCGGCGGACGCTTTCTTCCTCGTCGCGCGAGACCACCAAAAAGAACGAAGAAAGGGCCATCATCTCCCAGCAAAGAAGGAAGATCAATCCGTCCGCGGCCAGAAAAACGGCGAGCATCGAAGCAACGAGCATGTTAAAAAAGAACCACTGCCTACCGCAGGACTCGGAGTTCCTTTCCCTGCGCAGATAGCCCCATCCATAGAGAGCCGCCAGCGCGGAGAGCAGAAGCACCGGCACGAGAAAGAAAGCGGAGAGCCTGTCGAGCACCAGGAACAGCCGCAGACCTCCGGCCGCCGGCCAGAGCAGGTCAAAAGACATTTCCCGACCGGAAAAGAATACCGCGAAAACCGGGAACAAAGCCGCTAAACAGCTCGCGATACAGGCCGTGGCGCAGAGCGCCGCGGCAACTGCAGGACGATTATTCAAGAACAGGGCGCAGAGCCCGCTTAATAAAAGCAGGAGCAACGCCGCGGCTATAAATACCATATCAGCTTTTACCTTTCCTCTTATCCAGCATCGCCTCGGCCTTTTGCAACGCGGAAAATATCTCCTCCCGCGACCGCTGCCGCAGGACCGCATCCTTGAAATCCTTCTGCTGAAGGACAAAGGCCAGGCGGGATAACAATTGAAGATGCACGCGGGCCGTGGGGCTGACCAGCGTGAACAAAGCATGCACCGGTTTGCCGTCCACCGCGCCGAAATCCACCGCTTTTTCCGAGAAGCAGAGCGCTATCGTGGAAGCGTGGATGTTCAAAACTATAGGGTTCCTCACGTGCGGGATGGCGATGCCGCCGCCGACGGCGGTGGAAGCCAGTTCCTCCCTTGCCAGAAGCACCTTAAAAAGGAACTCCCTGTCCGTTTTCTCCGGTAGACGCAGCAAACCTACTACCTCCTTCAAGACCTCCTGCTTATCATTGCCGCCTACACGGTAAAAAATCCCTCCCCTTTGCAACGCCTCCTCTAAAGAAGGCATCTCTTCCTCTTCGCCGGAGGAAGAGAATATCTCCGGAGAAATATTGATGCGCCGATTATTGACCCACTCCAGCAGTTCAGCGCGGTCAAAGCGGTATTGATCAAGAATGCGGTAAGCGGGAATGGCCTTTTTGTTTATCCAGCGGTAGAGCGTTCTCTCGGAAACATTCAGGAGACGGGAAACCTCTTTAATGGTAAGTTGCATTTATAAACACTCCTTGAGATAAATTTGCTCCGACATTATATGACATCGGCATAACAGTGTCAATATATGTCAATAGGAAATAGCAGGAAAAAGAAGCGGTGTGCTATATAATATCTGCGGCAGGAAAACCTCCGACGCCTGTTCTGAGCCTGTCAAAGTATCGATCAACGGAGCTTCATATGTCGAGATTCATACTTCCCTGCCTGTATCCCTGCAGGTCGAAAGTTATGTGACGGTATCCCGCCCGTTTCAGTATAGAGACAACGCGTTTCCTTTTCTTCAAAATGGTCTTGAAATAAACAGGGGCGGTCTCGATGCGGCAGAGGCTGCCGTAATGCCTCAACCGCGCTCCCGGCAACCCCATCTCGGCGAGCGCCTGTTCAGCCCTGTTTATGCGTTTGAGCAACCCGGGTTCCAGCGGCGTACCGTAAGGCACGCGGGAAGCCAAACAGGCCATCGCCGGCTTGTTCCATGTTGGCAGGCCCATCCTGCGGCTTTCTTTCCGTATATCCTCCTTATCAAATCCGGCCTCCTGCAGGGGAGAACGCACCCCGAGCTCCTTCTTGGCCCTGCTGCCGGGACGGTAGTCTTTTTTATCAGATAGGCTGCTTGCGTCTATTACGCAAGAGATGCCGCGCTTATCCGCTATACTGTGCAGCGCGGAAAAGAGCACGCGTTTGCAGTAATAACACCTGTCCGGTGGATTGGAAAAGAACTTCCCGTGCTTTATCTCCCTCGTCTTTATCACCAAGTGCTTCACTCCTAGCCGCGCTGCCATCGAGCGCGCGAAACGTAATTCCTCCGGCGGATAAGTCGGGGAATCCGCGGTGACTGCCAGCAGACGGCCTTTTAGCGCCTCGCCGGCTACAGCGGCCAGGAATACGCTGTCTACTCCCCCGGAATAAGCCAGCACGGCAGAGTCCATTCTGGATAAAATACGCTTTAATTTGAATAGATGAGCCAATGCACTTCCCCGATAATCCTATTGTCTTCTTAATGCTTCCAGCGCCAGTTCTTCACTTCCGGCAGATCATCGCCGACTTTATCTATATAACAACGGTGCTCGGTTAATTTGTCCTTCATCATCTGTTTAAAATACCCGGCCGGCATAGAGAGCCTGTCTACAACGTCCATCGCCAGATGGAATCTGTCCATCTGATTTAAAACCACCATATCGAAAGGCGTGGTGGTAGTTCCCTCCTCTTTATATCCGCGCACATGTATATTGTCGTGATTGGTGCGGCGGTAGGTAAGGCGGTGTATCAGCCAGGGGTAACCGTGGAATGCGAAGATGACCGGTTTGTCCCCGGTGAACATAGCGTCGAAATCCTTGTCACTTAACCCGTGCGGGTGCTCCGACGGCGGCAGCAGGGACATCAGATCAACAACATTGACCACCCGCAGTTTCAATTTGGGAAAGTTACTGCGCAGAATATCAACCGCGGCGAGCGTCTCCAGGGTGGGGACGTCCCCGGCGCAGGCGAGCACCGCGTCCGGTTCTCCTGAACGGTCGTTACTCGCCCATCCCCAGATACCGGCTCCGGCCGCGCAATGCTTCACCGCTTCCTCTATCTCCAGGTACTGCGGCGCGGGATGCTTGCCGGCGATTATCACGTTCACGTAATTCCGGCTGCGCAGGCAATGGTCGGCAACGGAAAGCAGAGTGTTTGCGTCCGGAGGCAGATAGACGCGGATCACCTCCGCCTTCTTGTTGACCACGTGGTCTATAAACCCTGGGTCCTGGTGTGAAAAACCGTTATGATCCTGCCTCCAGACATGCGAAGTAAGCAGGTAATTCAAGGAAGCCACCGGATGTCTCCAGGGTATCCTGCGCGATACCTTTAGCCATTTAGCGTGCTGGTTAAACATCGAATCCACCACGTGGATGAACGCCTCGTAACAAGGAAAGAAGCCGTGCCTGCCGGTCAGCAGGTATCCCTCCAGCCACCCCTGGCAGAGATGCTCGCTCAATACCTCCATTACCCTGCCGCCGCGGCGTAGATTGTCGTCGGTTTTCAGGGTCTTCGCCTCCCAGGCCCGGCCGGTGGCCTCGAAAATTGCGTCCAGGCGGTTAGAGGAGATCTCGTCCGGGCACATCACGCGAAAATTGCGCGCCGCTGAATTTGCCGACATCACATCGCGCAGGAATTTACCCAGTACCTTTGTTGCCTCGCTTTCCTGCCTGCCCGGCCTGCTTATCTTCACCGCGTAGGCTCGAAAATCCGGCAGAACAAGATCCTTAAGTATTTCTCCGCCGTTGGCGTGCGGGTTATCTCCCATACGACGTCTGCCTTCCGGGGCGAGCGCCGCGAGCTCGGGCCGCAGAACTCCGTTCTTATCGAACAACTCGCGCGGACGGTAACTTTTCATCCACTTTCCCAGTATCCTGATATGATGCGGCTTGGAGAACATTTCTGACAGCGGCACCTGGTGCGACCGCCAAGACCCCTCGACCATCTTGCCGTCTATGACTTTGGGACAAGTCCAACCCTTGGGCGTGCGCAAAATGATCATCGGCCATACGGGCCTGGCGGTTTTTCTACGCCCGCGCGCCTCCGAACGTATTCTCTGAATTTCAAGAACCACCTTGTCCAGTGTTCCGGACATCAACCTATGCATATTCGCCGGGTCTTTACCCTCGACGAAATAAGGCTTGTAACCGTATCCATGAAAAAGCGCTTTCAATTCGCTCTCCGGGATGCGCGCAAGCAGAGAGGGGTTGGCAATTTTATAACCGTTCAGATGCAGGATCGGCAGGACTGTACCGTCGAAGATCGGATTGAGGAACTTGTTGAAATGCCAGCTCGCCGCAAGCGGCCCTGTCTCCGCTTCCCCGTCCCCCACCACGCAGGCGACCACCAGGTCAGGGTTGTCCAGCGCGGCGCCGCAGGCATGCGCCAGAGAATAACCGAGCTCTCCCCCTTCATGTATGGAACCCGGGATATCGGCGGAGACGTGGCTGGGTATGCCGCCGGGAAAAGAGAACTGCCGGAAAAGACGCCGCATCCCGACTTCATCGCGGGATACAAGCGGATAATGTTCGCTGTAAGTCCCTTCCAGGTAACAGTTGGCGGCAATAGCCGGTCCGCCATGGCCTGGGCCGATAACGTAGATCATATCCAGATCGTAAGCCTTAATGATACGGTTAAGGTGCGCGTAGATGAAATTCAGGCCGGGCGTGGTCCCCCAGTGTCCAAGCAGGCGCGGCTTGATATGCTCCTTGCGTAGAGGTTTTTTAAGCAAAGGATTGTCGAGAAGATATATTTGTCCCACGGAGAGATAATTGGCGGCCCTCCAGTAGGCGTCTATTTTGCGGAGTTCCGCGGCGGCTGCCGGTCTAGCGGTACGTATATTTTTCATCTCACGCCTCCTTTCAAGAACGGCTGTCTTCAGAGATATGAAGCTCCCCGGGATGAGCTCTTTCGACAAGCCTTAGCAGTAGCTTTCTTCCTCGAACAATCCCGTGTCGAAAGATACCGGAAGTGTTTTCATTCTACCACCGTAAAGGCTGACAGGCCAGAGGGAAAAGGCCGCCCCCAAGGCCGTCCGGGTTCAGGGAAGCCGGGGATTTCTGCGGTTTGATTAAACCGGAGAGACGACGTAAATGTATCTGAGGAGTGATTTGCCGCGGTTGCGGACATTGTGAAAAGTGTGCGCCGGGATATAAACAATGCCCGGAGCCCGGACTTTCGCGCGGTAACGGCCTTCCCGATAAATCGTAGCCATGCCTTCGAGAATTACCAATATCTCTTCCTTGCATTCGGTATCGTGCCCGCCTATTTCCTCCCCCGGAGAAAGCCTCACCTGTCCTGATTTCATTCCCGAAGTCTGCGGCCGGCCTTTCAGCAGGCGTTGAAACCGGCTCCTTTTTCTCAACGCTACTTTAAATATAGCGGGCTTATCCATGATCACTGCTTATAACACAAAGAAAAGCGGCTGTCAATCCGGGGACACAATACTTAATTCGGCAACGGCTACGGTAACCAACAGCCCCCAACCAATCTTTCCTCCCCTTGATGGGGAGGATGAAAGAGGGGTGATAATCTTCCCTGTCATCCGAAGGGGATGATGGAGGGGGGATGCGCTGTTCAGTAAGCTTTTTAGACAGCGCACAGAGCAATCGAGAGTCGAGATTTGATTCGATGAAAATTCTCGATTGTGGTCTAATTTCGCCTTCCAATCTCCAATTACCGATAAACAAGAGACGATACAAATACCCGGCATCCGGGATTTCAGCATCTTAATTAATGGTGGTGTTTTACATCGTGCTGATGCGCGTGCGAGACGCCGGCATTCTTATGTCTGTGGCGGTGAATATGCACGAGATTATGTGCCTGCAGGAACGTCCGGTCGGACAGCACCTCTTCCGGAGGCGCGCTGCGGATTATGTTCCTTTCCCGGCCGAAAACGTACACCGTGTCCGCAATCTCCTCGATTATGTGCAGATCGTGCGTGGCTGTGACCAGAGTGGTACCAGACAGGTTCTCGGAGACAAGGATATCTATAATGTCGCGCGTGGTCTGCGGATCCAGTCCGGCGGTCGGTTCGTCCAAAAGGAGCACCTCCGGCTGTATGACAAGCACCGAGGCGATCGCCACCTTTTTCTTCTCTCCTATGCTGAGCTGACAGGGAGAGCGGTCCAGCAAGGATGCGAGCTTAAGCTCGGTCACTACCTTATCCAGCCTCTTGGCAGCTTCCGAATCGCGCATCCGCAATTGGAGCGGGCCGAACATTATATCATCCCTTACCGTCGGGCAAAACAACTGGATGTCCGGATTCTGAAAGACCAGCCCCACTCTCCTGCGGAAAGCCATGGTAAAATCGGTATTTTCCTGCATTTTATCATTCAGGGGCATACCAAAGGCCTTTACGCTTCCCTCATCCGGAAATATGAGCGCGTCCAGCATAGATAACAGAGTGGACTTGCCGGTGCCGTTGGCTCCGATCACGGAGATCTTGGAACCCTGCATTATCGTCAAGTCTACGGAACAGAGGGCGGGGAACCGTCCGAAATACGAATAACCGGCCTGTTTCAGCTCGAACAATATGTTTGCCATAGGACAAAAAAGAAGATGACCACCGCAGCCGCCAGCATAAAAACGTCTTTCACCCCGGCGCGGAATCCGCCGTACAAATATGTCTCTCCGGTGTACCCGCGCGAAAGCATGGCGTCATAAACGCTGTTCTGCATCTGGTATGAACGCTGCCAGAGAGTGGCGATATTCCAGGCCACGATTCTCTGTCCCTTTACCGGAGAGACCGCGTAACCGCAGCGGCTTTTCATCGCCGTGTAGGTATCCTGTATTATGCCGATAAAAAGAAAGATATATCGGTAACACATCCCCAGAGTCATTACGAATATCTGCGGCACCCGGAACACCCTCAAGACCTTAAGCAGCGCAAAATGTTTTGTTGTCAGAGATAACAACACGCACAAGGAAACCGAGACGAGAACCCTGGAAAAGAAAATAAGCGCGCCGGCCGCCCCTTGCCGCGTTATTTGTAGGAAAAACCCGCCTATTCTTAACGATGCCAGCGGTTCTCCAGGAGTAAAAACGCTGAATATAGAGGGGCCCGCGATGAAAAGCGCAAAAAACGGGATAAAAAACCATGTCCTGGAGAGAAAAAACACCGGGTTGATGAAAGAGCAGCCAACGGACAAGAGCGTTATAAGATAAATGACGCCGATCGCCGGGATGTCCCGCGCGAAAAGCACCGATAGTACCAGAAAAAACACCGCCGCCGTCTTGAAACGCGGATCACGCGCCTGCAGAAAACCCTTCTTCGCAGCGTAATCATCGGCGAAGACCGACTCTCTCAAAAAAGCAACGGTCCCCATCAGGGATTTTTCTATAAAGCGGCTTCTTCTCATGTGATTGCAAACGCGGGCACCTGAATTGATATCTATAAATATTCTTCCTTGTCCAGATATGAAGCATAATCCTTCACGCTATCCTCGAGGGAAGAAAATCCGTGGCTGCAGCCGGCGTCTCTTAATTTGGAGATATCGGCCTGCGTGAAATACTGATATCTCGGCCTTATGTTCTCCGGCATATCTATATACTCGATCTTGGCCGCTTGGCCGGCGGCCGCGAAGACCGCGCGCGCCAGATCGTTCCAGTCTCTTGCCGCGCCTGTGCCGAGATTGAATATACCGCTTTTCCGTCGTTCCCGGAAGAAATAATACATTACCTCGACGGCGTCCTTGACGTAAATAAAATCCCTCTTTTGCCCGCCGTCCTGATACGCGGGATTGTGAGACTTGAACAGCTGTATCGGCCTGCCGGCGGCCGCCTCTTTGAAATTACGGCAAACCAAACTCATCATCTCCGCCTTGTGATATTCATTAGGCCCGAAGACGTTGAAAAACTTGAAGCCGGTGGCCGTCCTGAAACAGCCGTTGCGCAGCAGCCAGAGATCAAAAAGATGTTTCGCGTAACCGTAAATATTGAGCGGTTTCAGATAAGGCAGTCTCGCCTCTTCATCCCCGTAGCCGCCTTCTCCGGCGCCGTAAGTGGCGGCCGAAGAAGCGTAAATGAATTTCGCCGAATGGGCAAACGCCCACTCGGCGAGGCGCCTGGAATACTCGTAATTATTCTTAAGGTAATACCCGGCGTCGGTACGCATGGTGGAAGAGCAGGCGCCGAGATGGACTATCGTTCCGATACCGTCCAGTTTTCCGGACTCAAGCAGCCCAGGGAGATCGTCTTTATGGACGTAATCCATAAAACGCTTCCCGCGCAGGTTCAACCATTTGGCGTCGCTGCCGAGGTCGTCGACAACGATTATATCGTATATACCTTCCCGGTTGAGTTTCCAGAGAAAACAACTGCCGATGAACCCTGCCCCTCCGGTGAGAATTATCTTTCTTTTAGCCATTCGACGTAAGAAGAAAAACGGTCCTATGAGAAAACGCGCCTTAATCCTTTTTGGTCAGCAGTTTGCCCAACAGCATAATTAGGGACACGGTAATACCGATCCCGATAACCGCTGAAGAGATATAGGCGAAACTCAGATTGCCCAGCCCTTTTTCTTCCCATCCCTGGAAGGCGTAATCAGGAACGGGAGCGCTCCAGAGAGTGGAAAGCCTGGCAAACCCCTGCGGGACATATCCCGCTAATTCCTGCAGAGTCTCCGCGCTCCACTCTCCCCAGGCGTCCCCCGCCTTAAAATATTCGGGAAGCAAAAACCCCAGAGGAGAAAGAAACGCCAATATAATCAATCCCAGCCAAAGTTTAGAAGTAGTTCTCATTCCCTACCTCTCCTTTCCCGAAACGATCAATGAAGGATCCTGTTTTTGCAGATATTTGACAACCAGCGCTGTGATAAGAGCCTCGACCCAGCCGAATACCAATAAATGCTCGCCGAGCATCATCGGGACGGCGACATTAAGGCCGTAAGGACAATACAACGACTGGCCTGTCGGGGTTCTGAACAATAAAGGCTGTATGCCGAACATCACCGCCGTAGTCAATGCGGCTATGTTCAACGCCAGGTAGCCGGCCACGGCGGCGGAAAAAACCCTGCGGCCGGAAGTTGAAGGCGAATTACCGCTGATGAGCTTGTAGATATAATAACCGGCGAAGACCTCGACAAACGCCATATTGAAACAATTCGCGCCGATGGCGGTTATGCCGCCGTCGCCGAAAAGCAGGGCTTGGACCACCAGGGCCACAGTAACCGCTATACAGGCGGCCCAGGGGCCGAGAAGCACAGCCGCCAGCACCGCGCCTACCGCGTGTCCGGTAGTCCCTCCGGGGATGGGGACGTTGAACATCATTATAACGAAACAGAAGGCAGCGCTGATGGCAAGCA
Source organism: Candidatus Omnitrophota bacterium (assembly GCA_011620275.1). Lineage (GTDB taxonomy): Bacteria > Omnitrophota > Gorgyraeia > Gygaellales > Profunditerraquicolaceae > Undivivens. The sequence continues at coordinate 46,632 of WOZK01000007.1, read as the reverse complement.
AAGGGATCTGTTGGTTTTTAAGCGTTTTTTTGACCATCCGCGAAACCAGCGCCCATACAGGCAGCATCGCCGCATACATCACTCCGCTCGTGGCGGGTCCCAAGTATCCGTCGGGTATATGCATTTTTTCTCCCCTGTGTTGATTATTATTCCCACCTCCAGGAGACGTATGATAGCACAAAAGCGATACTTGTGCTACTAAAAAATAAAAAAATTTACACGCCTCTTCCGGTGGTCGCGGCGTTCAAGGCCAAATGCTTCACTCCTTTGGTGGATCGCAAAAGTTCGGCAAGCTCTTTGATCTCCGCGGCCTTACCTTTGGCGGCAATCATCTCCAGACAATTGGAGTGATCGAGATGAATATGCTGAGTGGCAATTATCAAATGTTGAAAATTATGCTGTACCGCCGTTAACTTGCTTAACAGTTCGCGCTTATGATGATCGTAAATAAGCGTGATGGCCCCGGCGACTACATTATCCTCGGCCCATTCCTGCTCCACCAGTTCCCGGCGGATAAGATCCCTTATCGCCTCGGACCGATTGCCGCACTTACGCTTTCGTATCAGAGCGTCGAACCCGGAAACCAGTTGTTTTTCTATGGAAACTCCGAACCTTATAAGATTACCCATTTACACTGTCTTTGTCTGTAGTCCGTCTTTTAATAAGATAAAACCGTCCGGAAAGCCGGGGGATTTCTACGGTTTGATTAAATTCATAATAAGACATGGCGTGGTGTCTGTCAACTCTTATAGACAATAAGGCAGGGGCAGTACCTTGTTAAAATTTATTTCTTTGTGCTTACTTTCCCAAAGCCATCTTATTGTAACATATTGTCATTAGAAACGTTGTGCGTATTTCAATGCGTTGATTATCTTTGATTTCATTTTGGTTCAACGCATCTTCTCTACGATAAAACCATTAAATTGAGCCGTTTTCTAACAAAGTACTGCAGGGGGTTATTCCGATTGGCCGGGAACGTTAAGACATTCCATTTCTCTCCGCGACACAATTTCCCATGACCAGGATATCCATCCCGCTTCTATTGAAGCAGTCTATTGCGTCTTCTGGGCGGCAAACGATCGGTTCTCCCCTTAAATTGAACGAAGTATTTATCAATAAAGGGATGCCGGTCAGATTTTCGAATTCCTTGAGCAAACCGCGCAAGCGGGAATTAGTACCTTTATCAACTATCTGTACCCTTGCGGTATTATCAATATGCGTAACCGCGGGTATGACACCCTTTTTCTCTTTCTTGACCCTTCCGGCTATCAGCATAAACGGAGACTGTTGCCACACATCAAAAAACTCGGCGCACCGCTCTTCAAGCACCGCTGGAGCATACGGCCTGAAATCCTCCCGGCGTTTCACCTTCAAATTCAACAAATCTTTCATCAGCGGATTGCAGGGATTCGCCAATATGGAACGATTCCCCAAGGCCCTGGGGCCAAACTCCATCCTTCCTTGAAACCATCCGACGATTCTATCCTGCGCGATCTGCCCGGCTATATATTTGAGTAATTCGTTATCGGCATACTCCCGAAAAACGATACCTCCGTTAATAAACGCCCTCTTGATCTCCCGATCGAAAAACTCCGGCCCAAGATATACGTCTTTCAGCTCCGTGCGGCGGTTATCTCGCGATAAATAGTGATATACATAAACTGCCGCTCCCAACGCCCCTCCGCTATCTCCGGCGGCGGGCTGAATGAATAGCTCCTCAACCGGCGTATCTTCTAAGATTTTAGCGTTGGCTACACAATTCAGGAATAATCCTCCGGCCAAGCAAAGCTTCTTCATTCCGGTTTCCTTGTGCACGTTCCGGACTATATTTATCAGAATATCCTCGGTGATTTTCTGCAGGCTGGCAGCGACATCGCAATGCCTTTGTTCGACCTTGTCCTGCGGGCGGCGTTCCTTTCCCAGCGTCTGTATCAGTTTTTCGGTATACATTCTCCCGCCTTTATTAAATCCGAAATACTTTTGATCCAACATAAAACTGCCGTCTGACCTGACAATGACCATCTTTTTGAATCTATCTACATATACCGGGGACCCGTAACCTGCCAGCCCCATCACCTTGCCCTCGCCGGTCAAAGCCTTGAATCCCAGATAAGTGGTAATCGCGCTGTAGAACAGTCCCAGTGAATTCGGAAAATGCAACTCTTTAGCGATGCGAATATCCACGCCACTGCCGACACCGAAGCTGGTGCTCGCCCATTCACCCACGCCGTCAGCAGTCAATATTGCCGCCTCACCGAACGGAGAAACGAGAAACGAGCTTGCCGCATGGGACAAATGATGGTTTATGAATACGATCCTCCCTTCGTAGCAAAGCTCTTTTCGCAGTATCAGCGGGAAGAAAAGCCGTTCCTCCAGCCAATCAGGCAATGTCCGGCAGAAACTGCCGAATGAGAACGGGTATGCCCTCGCGTGACTCAATAGGACACGGTAAAATTTAAGAAACGGTTTTTCATAAAAGCCCACCGCGTTGATTTCTTTCATCGTTAAATCAGCGTGCTGAAGACAATAATTTATCGCATTTAAGGGGAATGCTGGAGAGCATTTACTGTGGTTGAACCGTTCCTCGGAGGCGGCGGCCGTTATCCTGCCGTCCTGCACAAGACAGGCAGCGGAATCATGATAAAAACACGATATACCCAATATATTCATAGTGTATCCTTGCAATAAAATACGGGAACCTTCTCTTTTGCCGGCGGGGTCAAAGTTTTTACCGCAAACACGAGCCGTTATCCAAACCAGTTCTTCTTTTCGCCGGTTATGATTGAAACCTGCCGTTATCGACGGTACCGTCTTGTTCGGCGGAATCAATCCAGAAAGTGCCGTCGGTTTTCGCGCAACCGGCAAGGATCTTTCGCTTGAATACCGCCATGATCAAAACCGTCAATCCCATACCCAGGAAATAAATCACTGGCATGCAGAAGCTCAATAACACTTTCTGTATCAAGCCTATCAGGTTACGTAGAAATGTCTTCCACATAAAAACGCCGCCCCTCTTTTTGTCCGTCAAAAGCATAAATCATCCAGCCTGCATCTCAGTCTATCCAGTACCGGAAGTATATCTTCTTCTTTGAAATTGATTTCAAGCCGCTTCAATGCCTCTTCTCTCGTCAAAATACCTATCCTGATCATCTCCGCGTGGTAATGCGAATAACCGTAATGTTTCAGGGACAGGAGCACCGAAAGAAAGTTCAGCCGGCAGTTTGTCGATCCGGCAGGATAGCTTAACGCAGTTGGTTTCCAATCCAGTTCCCGTTTTATCATCCCGGAATATTCCTCCTGGTCAAAAGGCAGAAACCAATGGGGGGAGATAACCGTGCATGCCGCTTTTCGCCGGCCGGCTCTTTTAATGACTTCCTCAACGCTCGCCGGAAAATCCCTGTATTTTGGATTCTGCCGGCGGAATCCTGTCAGGAAATCCGCCGTTCCTTTCGCCATGGAAGAAAATTCCGGATGTCTGATCCCGCCACGGCTGGTCTGCCCCTTCGTCCAACCTCCGATTATCACAGGGATGGATAATCCCGCAGCTATCCGTAACACGATATCCATATACCAGATAGAACAGACGTGGCAGATGACGGCTTTTGCTCCCGACTTCACTATCGCAGCGAACATGTCCAGCATAAAATCGCTCTTGAACATGAGAGAATCTACACCGAGACGCTCCACCGTGTTCCGAACGTTCTCCAGGGCATCCGGAAGCTCAAACCCGTTGTCGAAATTGAACGCCAGAGGTTCCAGTTTATATCGCTTTTTCATGTAGTATAAAGCGGCGGTACTGTCTTTCCCTCCGCTGCACATTACCAGACAATGATATCTGCCGCGTTTTTTATTGCGTGTCAGCATTTTGATGAATTCCGTTTCCAGTAAAGGCCCTTCCTGCCGGCGATAGTTCGCGTCTTTATGTCCGGAACATAAACTGCATTGCCCAGCGGCGTTAAAAGTGATATCTGGTTTATACTCCGGCATCACGCATTTCACGCACAATTTACCGGATTCATTCTTCACTTCCATGTCGCCTCTCTTCCTAAAAAATCTATCACATTATTCGCCGCGTTCTCGGCAATGAGCGCGTTTCCCTTTCGCCGACAGTGTCCGAAGTTGCCTCCAAACATGTCCAAAAAATAATCTCGGTACCTGCCGCGTTTCAAGGCTTTTTTGAAAACATTCTCGTTGTCGATAATAAGGACTCCGGGATTGCCGTTGAAAATGGTCTTCAAAGGTTCGACGCTACGCATGGGATACCCCATACATGCAAGTTTTATGCCCTTTTTATCCAATATCTCCTTCATCTTTTTATAATTATATACGGTCAGAGCGCTGTAGGAAGATGCTTGCGCCGTATCCATCTTCCCGATAAAGACGTCTGCCAAATCCGGTCTGCCGGTTTCCCGGTAAAGAGTGGATAATGCCGCGTAAACTTTTGCGCTCCCCGGATTAAAAGACACATATTTCTTTAAGACTTCCTCCGAACGGGAATATTTGCCTGTCCGCATATAAACCCAGGCGAGTTCCACATACCCTTTCTCATCGTAAGGATCAACTTCTATAAGCCTTTTAAATATCTCCTCTGCGCTATGATACGCAGTTCTTGAAGAACAGAATAACCCGTACCCCAACAACGCTCCCTTATCAAAAGGATCAACGTTCAATGCCGCCACAAAGCTATCTTTTGCTTCCAGATACTTCTTATCCTGCGTATATGTCCACCCCAGTTCCACGTATGTGGAAGGATTGGCCGGGTTAACCGCCAGGGCTTTTCTAAACGCTTCTTCAGCTCTCAGATATTGTCCTCTTTCCCGGTAGAATCTTCCGAGCCGTATATAATCACTCTCTCCGTATTTCCCGGGATCAGTTTCACCGGACTGCTCCTTAGCTGCCGGATGTCCACCTATATCCGCGCCGGAGACAGGAGAAACCTTCTCCTTCGACTCGGGCCGCTCCTTAAATTTTCCTTGGATATCCAACGCAAGAAACTTTAAGAAACGGTACGCAGCGGAATGCCTGAACAATATGGACTCAGTATCCTGAATACCCTCGTAATATTTAATGTGCCTATCGTTTATACCCATCATGGCGATCACCATGTCCGGTTTGTATTTTTCCACATTCTCTTCCAAATGCCTGATGATATAGTTACTGTCGACTGCAGATACGCCTTTATTGATCACACGGAAACAAAGCCCATTGCCCAAGCGGTTCAACATCGCCTCAAGCTGGTTCGGATAAGAATTTTCTCCTCCTATTGCGGTTGTAGATTCACCAACGCACATAATCTTATAAACTCCTTTGTGTTCTATGCCCTGCCTGTTTCGGCATTCCTGCAGAAAAGACATCATGCAGCAGCCGAGACGGAGAACAACCTCCAGGAATATCAGGGACATGAACAGTCCGGATATTACAACTAACCCCCGGGTAATCCCCTCGGTGAACTTTCTTCCCGTCATCTATATCATTTCCCTTCCGCCTCCAGGAAATTAAATAAATTACGCGCTATAACGGCATACCCATCAGCGCTGCAGTGCCCGTCTGAGACAAAACAATTCCGGGAGGCCGCTCTGTCCATAACAGAAAAAACACGGTAATTGCTCACGAACGGTATTGAATTATCCCCGGCGATTTTCGACATCAACTCCGAGAAAACCTCGTCTCCGGGATAATCCATCAAGATCATCCTAATATCATTACGGCGGCAGATATTCGCGATCTCTCTTATATCAGAAATTATCCACTGCCTGACATCGTCGAAATAGGATATCTTTTTAAGTAATGCGGCTATTCTTGGGGGGAGAACGATACTATTTTTAGCGAGCGCCTCCGAAATGGCGGAACGATCACCGCCGAAGATGCGCACAAGGTCGGACCGGGTATCAATATCCTCCGGATTCAGGCAGGCGGCCAGCAGTATGCATTCTCTTGACTTCGCGGTCTCGCCTTTATTCGCATACACGCCGGCAAGGCATCTGTAAAGATCCCCGTTCATTCGATCTACAGAGATACCCTTTTCCAGCCATGCCACAGCTTCATCATAAAGTGACCGCCTCGCATAAGCCGTCCCGATGCTCAAATAACATATCCCCGATTGGGGATCTATTTCAAGCCCTTTTCTGTACCATTCGATCGCCTCATCATAAAAACGCTGCTGCAAATAAAACCATCCGGTTTCTACATAACATTCTATATCCCCCGGTCCGGTTTTAAAGGCCTGAGCCAGCCATTTCTTTGCTTCTTCATAACGTCCCAGAGAAACGCATAATCCTCCCATGCGCGCGTAACCTTCGCTTGAGGCGGGATCGATCTCTATCCCTTTCAGAAAACATTTTTCGGCTTCCGGGTATGAACCGCATTCGGCCAAGGCAACGCCGAGTTCGATATAAACTTTGCTTCCGTGATTTTCGCGGCAGAAGCGCGCTTTCAACTTTTCTAAAAATGCCGGCCGGCCGCCGACAGAACCGTAATTGTGCGTAGCCGGAATGTTACCGAATGTGTCTCCAGGAGAACCACCCCGTTTTCTTATTTTCCAGGAAATCAAAACGATTAATTTCCCGACTTTGGTACGAAAGAACCATTTTACCGGCAGAGCTATCACTCCGGATTGTCTCTCCCTGCCGTAAAAATTCCAGTAATTGTTACCACCGCCCAGAAGAATTACCAAATTCGGAGCCGTGCCTTCTCTCAAAGTCGCCTGAAAATCCGACAAGATCTGCGTGGTATTATAAGAACACCTTCCGCGGTTCATTACCTGGAATTTACCGCCTGGATACTTGGACCCGAGCAGCCTTGCCAGTTGAATCGGATAATCAAAACCATGCGCCGCGCCCAGACCGTAAGTAAACGAATCTCCTATACATAGTATCCTGTAGCCGCTCGGGGCCTGTTTGTATTTCTCAATACCCTGCCGATGGAAGATGAAGAATCCGCCGGCGCGCAGGATGATCTCCAAAACAAAAAAAACTAAGGCCCCGCCGAGTAAGAATGCCGCCAGTTTCCGCATGATTGTTTTTCCGGACATATCTACCGGCCGATGCCGCCTCGGGTCACAGTTAATTTAAGACGATTACGTTTATACCGCCGCCGCGGCGTTAAGAGGGAATTCCACACTATATCCCGGCGTAAATGAAAGAGATTATCACGCTCGGTCCGACATAGAAAACAAGGAGGGCTAAAAGCGCAAATGTTATTAGGATCGGCGCAAGAAAATAAATCTTATGCGCCTTGATCAAATGGAAGGTTTCTTTAAAAAGATATGCTGCTTTATTCATGTTGCCCACGCTCGTTTTTTTCAAACCATGCGTCCGGTGCGTTTTATTTTTTATTATAATACCTTAGAGAAACACTAACAAGCAATAAAATAAATACAGGAGGGTGGATGAAGACGAAATGAAGCCGACGGCACCATCTGTCGCCGCTGTGACCTATAAGATTGCCCGCTTGTCCCGCAACCCGGCGAGAAACGCGTAATCGGTAGCGTCGTTTATAAGCGGAGTCAGGGAGATGTAGCCGCGCCGCACGGTCTCGCTGTCGCTCTCCGCGTCCGGGCTCCCGCCAAAGGATTCTCCGCTTAGCCAATAATATTCGCGTTTGCGCGGGTCGTGCCTTTTTTCGAACCTGTCCTTGAAGAAACGCGTGCTCTGCTTTGTGAATTTTACGCCTTTTATCTTGCCTTCCGGGATATTGACGTTCAACAGGCAGCCGGCCGGGATGAACCTGCCGGAAAGTATCTTGCGCGCCAACCCCGCAGCAAAAGAGGCCGCGAATTCAAAGTCGGCAGAAACGGAGCGGGTCACCAGCGAAACGGCCATAGCCGGTATCCCGCACATCGCTGCCTCCCTGGCCGCGGAAACCGTCCCGGAATACAGCACGCTGAATCCTGTATTCGGCCCGGGATTGATGCCGGAAACCACCATATCCGGGGAATGTTTCAATACCGCGCTCAAGCCGAGCTTCACGCAGTCCGCAGGCGTCCCGCTGGTGCAGAACCATTTCTTGCCGTCTTTGAATTTCACCTGCTTCAAACGCAACGGTTGGTGCAGGGTGATGGCGTGGCTCGCCGCGCTGCGTTCGTTGTCCGGAGCAACCACCGTGACTTTTCCCAGCGGCGACAATGCCCGGTAAAGAGCGACCAGGCCGGCGGACTGAATGCCGTCGTCGTTGGTCAACAATATACGGACCTTTCTCGGTCTCTTCGCGGGTATCATAAAGATACTCTCCCTTCTCCATTGGGGCTCTTAAAAGACCGGCCCGGCCGCGCCAGTTCAAGACTGTGCGGCCGGGCCGGCTGCATCAATTAACTTTTTTACTGCCGCTTGCCCCCGGGATTAATACTCGGGATGCGGAGGCATGGCCGGAGCCGGTTTATCTTTTTCCGGGATCTCCGTGATCAGGGCTTCGGTAGTCAACATCAAACCGGCTATACTTGTGGAATTCACAATAGCCAGTCTGACGACCTTGACCGGATCAATGATGCCGGCCTTGATCATATCGGTATATTCTTCCGCTTCGGCGTTGAACCCGAAAGAACCGCTCTGTTCCTTTACCTTTTGTATCACGACGACGCCTTCTACACCGGCGTTCTCGGATATCTTACGCATCGGTTCCTCAAGCGCCCTCTTGATAATGTTGGCTCCGACCCTTTCGTCGCCCTCAAGTTTCAGGGCTTCGACGCTGGGGACGGCGCGCAGAAGCGCGACTCCGCCTCCGGGAACGATGCCTTCCTCGACCGCGGCGCGGGTGGCGTGCAAAGCGTCTTCCACTCTGGCCTTCTTCTCTTTCATTTCGGTCTCGGTGGCCGCTCCGACGTTGATCACGGCAACCCCCCCGGAAAGCTTCGCGAGCCTCTCCTGGAGCTTTTCCTTGTCGTAGTCGGAATCGGTTTTCTCCATTTCTTTCTTTATCTGTTCGATCCTGCCTTTGATATCCGCGGTCTTTCCCGCTCCTTCAATAATGGTGGTGTTTTCTTTATCCACCTTGACGCGCTTGGCGCGGCCGAGATCGGCTACCTGGACGTTCTCAAGCTTGATGCCGAGATCTTCCATGATCGCCTTCCCTCCGGTCAGCACCGCTATATCCTGCAGCATAGCCTTTCTTCTGTCGCCGTATCCAGGAGCTTTAACGGCGCAGATCGAGATCGTGCCGCGGATCTTGTTGACGACCAGAGTAGCGAGCGCTTCGCCTTCCACTTCCTCGGAAATAATCATCAGCGGCCTGCCCTGCTGCGCGACCTTCTCAAGTAAAGGTATGAGGTCCTTCACCGCGGATATCTTTTTCTCATGGATTAGGATATACGGCTCATCGAGCACGCACTCCATCTTTTCCATATCGGTAGCAAAGTAAGGGGAAAGATACCCCTGGTCAAACTGCATCCCCTCCACAACTTCCAGGGTGGTCTGCATAGATTTCGCCTCTTCCACGGTGATGACGCCGTCCTTGCCGACCTTCTCCATGGCGCTGGCAAGCAGATTGCCGATCGTAGAGTCGCCGTTGGCGGAGATGGTCGCGATCTGGGCGGTCTCTTTCTGTTCCTTGACCGGCTTAGCCATCTTTTTCAACTCATCGACGACGGCGGAAACGGCCTTGTCGATGCCGCGCTTCAACCCCATCGGGCTGATGCCGGCGGTGACCGCCTTCAACCCTTCCTTATATATGGCGTATGTGAGCAAGGTGGCGGTGGTGGTCCCGTCGCCGGCGGTGTCGGAGGTCTTCTCCGCCACTTCCTTGACCATCGCGGCGCCCATGTTCTCGTAAACGTCCTCCAGTTCCACTTCCTTGGCCACCGTCACGCCGTCCTTGGTTATCGTCGGCGAACCGAATTTCTTGTCCAGCACGACGTTGCGGCCCTTGGGGCCGAGCGTCACTACCACGGCATCGGCAAGTTTTTTGACTCCCATCAGGAGCTTTTGCCTTGCCTCTTCTCCGAAAGAAAGCTGTTTTGCCATCAAAGCACCTCCTTATATATTAAAAGTTAATCCTTCACTATCGCAAGAATATCCTCCTCGCGGACGATCAAATGATCTTCTCCGTTGAGTTTGATCTCCGTGCCGGAATATTTGCCGTAAAGCACTTTGTCCCCGGCTTTGACTTCCAGGGCTACCAGCTTGCCGTCATCGGAAATTTTGCCCTTGCCGACTGAAACCACTTTCCCCTCCTGCGGCTTCTCTTTCGCCGTATCGGGAAGAATGATCCCTCCTTTGGTTTTGTCCTCGGCGTCCAAGGGTTTCACGAGTACCCTGTCTCCTAAAGGTGTGATCTGCATATACTCCCTCCTTCCTGTTTATTGTTAATTTGTATCTGTTCTTTCCGGCGCTGCAACGCAGCGATTTTTCCGCTGTTCTTTAACCTCTGGATATAGCAAGAGTTTTATCCCTTCCGTAAAACCCCTGTGAGATGACTGGCACTCTTTTATAAAGAGTGCTAAGACAACGCGAAAAAAATGTTTTTTGCTCCCCTTCCATAAGAAGATCCTGTTTTTATTCTTGAATGGAATCGTTGCGGAAAGATATCTCCGGCGCAGTGCGGAAAGACCGCTTATTTGCTCCAGGTTTCATTTTATAACACAAACTTTTTTCCCTGTCAAGAGGGTATTTTTTACGGACGCTGGGAGCTTTTTTCGCCTCAATTCGTCTATCTTCTCCTGCACGTACCAGGAAAAATATCCTTTATATTCCCTTTGCAGGGCCGGTTGCATCCAGTCTTTGGTGGTAACCAGCCCGCGGCAGCGCGGAGAACCGCAGCGGCACTTGAAAGAATAATCGAAATCCGCGTCGGTCATGCAGTAATCGTAGGTCACCTCTTCGCCGAGCGAGATGTCTCGCATCGCCGCTATAACCAGGTGCCCTTTAATCCCGGCATTTGGGGAACAACTGTGGTTAAAGAAATCGTCATCCTCCAGTCCACCCTTTTTACAGGATACCAGAAAGAACCCATCGGCCACCCTGGTGGCGTAATTCTCTATTTTTTTGAAACAGGTCTTTTCCAGCTTAACGAACTCGGATTGCGAAATAATAAACCCTCCCCAGACCGCGATTATCTCGTTTTTCTTGATCGGCTTTACCGCGAAAACTCCGCGGTGATCGATCCCAGAACGGTTCACCTTGACTTTGCCGCTGACGTAGGAATGCTTAAGCATTTCTCTTTTCCTGCCTGACGATCGTTACGCCTTGTTTTTTTACCCCGTCTATCAACGCCCGGAAAACCGTCTTGTCGGCGGCAAGGTCTTCCAGAAAAACCAGCCCTTTGCGCTCAATCCTTCCATCCAGCAAAAGCCTGCCGACTGCGGCCGGGACGCCGGCCGTTATTTTCTGCATCGAGTTCCACTTTTCCCCCGCCGCGGAAAAACTTTTCAAAAGCCAGACGATGCGTTTGCCGGGGAAAACGACTTCCACCTCTCCGAGAGTATAATTTGCCCGCCTGACCCTCTCTAAAAAAGCCTTGCTTTCGGCCATGCGTTCCGGCGAAAACATTCCGTAGCTCTCGGCGAAACGAAAAAAAGCGGCGAATCCCGAAGGCCTGACCACGCGACAGGTCAGGCAGCGCGCCCCTGTCTTATCCAGGATATTCTCGAATCCGCTGGCAGAATAATAACTTTCCGCCTCTATGCCGAAATATTTCTCCCTCCGGTAACCGGCGAATGCCGGGAACCTTTTCTTCTTGCCGGAGATGATCTGGCAGGATACGAGCCGGTGTTCAAGTATTAAATCCTCGAAACACCACAAAAAAGGGAAATAATTATCCTGCGGGGAGAGAGAGCCGGCCTTCACGTGGATCTCGAGCACTCGGGCGGAAGAACAAGTTTCCCTGCCGAGAAGAAAATTGACTATTCCGGGACAGAAACCGCATCCCGGTATCACCGTTATCCCGCTTTTGCCGATCTCTTTTTCCCTGGCCTGGTATATCTCCGGATCGACATCCGAGACGTCGACGAGGTCTTTACGGTATTTCAAAGCCAGGTCCAGGCAGCGTTCACCGATCTCACCGGCCAAAGCGCCGGTGATCAGATCAGCGTTCCGCAAATCTTTCTCGTTCTTGAGGGGGAAAGCGCGGATATCTCTGTTCTGCCTGTTGAAGAAACACAGGACCGCGCGGCTTATACGGCCGTCTCCGGCAACCGCGACTTTGTAACGGGATTTCATCTCTTCTTGAGACGCCAGATCTTAGGCGTGACCAGACTGGCCAGGTGCATCTCCGGGGAATAATACTTCAGGTCCGCGGCTTTGGCGCCCAGGCGCTGCTGCAGCCTGCGCTTCAACACCGGTAGAGCAAGCTTTGCCGGATCGACCTTCTTGGACGCCATCAGGAAACAGTATTCGCATCCGCAGCTGTAGGAAGGCATCGGCAGCCTGACCGGATTAAGATACGTGAACAGTTTGGAGAGTTTTTCCACCGTTCCTTTGATGATGATATCGAAATCCAGGAACGGTCCCAGCTGGAATATGGCGATGCCGTCTTCCGTGAGAGCCTCGTGCACGCTCTTATAGAAATCCCCCTGGAACAGTGCCTTCCCCGGACCCACGGGATCGGTGGAATCAACCACGATGATATCGAAATGATTCTTGTGCGCCTTGATGAATTCTCTGCCGTCCTGGAAGGCAAGAGTCAGTCTTTTGTCCGTGAAACTTCCCTGCGAGACGAAAGGCAGGTATTGCCTGGCTATCCCGACTACTTCCTCGTCGATATCTACCAAGCTCATTTCCTTCAAAGGATGTTTGCGCGCCTCCCGCAGAACGCCGCCGTCCCCTCCCCCTACCACCAGCAGCCTTTGGGGATCCGGGTGCGTCATCAACGGCACGTGGGCGATAATCTCGTGATAAATAAACTCATCGCTCTGGGAAAATTGTATGATCCCGTCCAGGGCGAGCATCTTGCCGAACCCGAGGCTCTCGAATATATATATTTTTTGATATTTGGTCCTGCCGGAAAAAATTTCCTTTTCTACCCTGAAGGTGTCTTTTTTGCATCGCCTGATGCCGGGAAAAGCGGCTTCCACGAACCATTTTTCTTTCTTGGCGGAGATGGCTTTCACTTTATAGACCTCTTTTCAGCAATTTGACTCTTACTTTTGTGGGTTTGATTTTATTTTTAAGGAATTCGAGGGCGGCGTAAGGGCGGGTATTTTCGCCGCAGGTAAAAATATCGAGGGCGATATGATTATGCTCGGGCCAGGTGTGGATGGCGATATGAGATTCCGCCAGTATGACCACGCCCGTAATCCCCTGCACGGGGAATTTGTATACGGAAGCTTTTAACGGCGTATTGTTGGCCGCTTTAGCCGCCCCCCAAAGCAATTTCTTCACCGCCGCGGGAGTCTCATTCATCTTTTTAGGCGCTTCCAGATCGGCAATCAAATGGACAGTTCTAAAAGTCCCTTTTGTCTTAGAACAGCCTGTCATCTCACCCCCCCCTATTTTAAAGTTTCTCCGCTTTTCAAGCGGGTTTGTTGTAACGGTTTTAGAAGTAAATAACTCCCCTTATCTATTTAATTATATAAATTCTTGAAAAAAAGCAAGTGTTTTTTAATTTTTTTGTTACGCCGGAGAATTTCTCTTATTTAAGATAAGCCTTGCCGATCTTTATTTCCGAAACCGGCCTGTCCTGGGAGTCGGTGGCGGCATTCTCGATTTTCTGCACCACGTCGTAACCTGAAACTACCTTGCCGAATATAGTATGGCGCATATTGAGCCAGGGGGTCTTGGCCGTAGTTATAAAAAACTGGCTTCCGTTTGTGCCGGGGCCGGCGTTGGCCATGGCCAGGATCCCCGGGGCGTCGAAAGTCACCGTTGGCGAACATTCGTCCTCGAACGGCTTGCCCCATATGGACTCCCCGCCGCGTCCGGTGCCGGTCGGATCGCCTCCCTGGATCATAAAATTCTTGATCACCCGGTGAAAAATCACTCCGTTATAATACCCCTTCTCGGCCAGCTTGCTGAAATTCTCACTCGCCTTGGGAGCGGTGTCCGGCATCAATTGCAATTCTATATTCCCCAAATTGGTCTCCAGCACCACGGTTTTCGCATCCATTGCAAAAGTACCTCCGCAGATAATCGCACCGGTTAATAAAAAAACGAACGTTAAGGCCGCCGCGAGTCCCCTCATTTTACGTCACCTCCGTTATAAAACTTCTCTTTTCAATCCGCGCAAAGATATTTCAGTATACATCATCGCCGGAAAATATCAAGCCGCTGTCTACATAGTAAATTCTTTTCCCCGCCGGAGCTTGCAGAATCCCTTTTAAAATTCATCCGGTGCGAATTACACCCGCTCTTTACAAGGCTCTTGTTACTCCAGGGGCATTTTTCGGTAATTCTCCGAAAAACAGGGCTGTCCCATCAGCGGTCTCTTTTCAATATCTGTATGAAAGCGCGGTGAAGGCGAGATGGATGAATGCGGTGCAGGATATTCCTAAACGGCTGCGTGGCTTCGCCTTTCCTCTTTCGTAATCGTAGAATTATCTATTCCTGCCCGCCCCGAACAGCGCTGAGACGGCGTAGCAGGCCGCGGCGAAAAGCACGATAGTCGCCCCAGACGCCGTTCCCCAATAGAAAGAAACGATCAAACCGCTGATACCGGAGAAAAGGCTGATCACCACCGCCCAGGCCGTGTAAGCGCGCATATTGCGGGAGATATTTCTGGCCGCCGCCGCTGGGAGCACAAGCAGAGAATTTATGATCAATATCCCGGCCAGCCTTATAGAAAGGATCACCACCAGCGCCAGCAGCACGGTAAAACTAGTCTCCACCCAAAAAGTATTCACCTTGCGGCTGCGCGCCAAAGAAGAACTGATACTGGTGAAGATCATGGCATTACCGGCGGCGAACCAATAAACCATAACGGCCGCGGCGATTACCAGCAACCATCCTATCTGTGCGGGGGTCACGGTCAGGATATCCCCAATCAGGTAACCGGTGTATTTCGCGAAACCTCCCCGCCTGCTCAGGACAACGATCCCCAAAGCCACGATAAAAGCGAACAATACGCCCAGGATGGTATCCATAGATGCCCGCGTCATGTTTTTCAAAAGGTTGACGCCTACGGAAAGCAGCACCGCCAGCAGAAGCATCGGCAATACCGGGTCCTGAAAACCGAGCAGAACGCCGATGGCAATACCGGTAAGCGCGGAATGCCCCAGGACATCGGTAAAGAAAACCATGCGGTTGCTGACCACCATCGTCCCCATCAAAGCGAACAGCGGAGTGACCAGCAAAACCGCCAGCAGGGCGTTTTTCATGAAGACATAATGGGCCCATTCAAACGGCAGGGTGTTTACCAGGTTGTACCAGGAGTCAATCAGCATTATCGCCGCCTTTACCCTTATCCTTTACAATATCTGGCAGACACGAAATATTCCACAAAGCCGCTCCGAACACCTCCACTAATTTGCCGTCTGCCAACACCTCCTGCGGAGTGCCTTCAGCGATCACTCCGCGGTTAAGCAGCACCATCCTGTCCACGTAAGAATAGATCCCTGCAAGATCGTGCGTCACCAGTACGACCGAGATATCATGCTTTTGCCTCAGGCCGCGCACGATGCGGTAAAAAAGCGCCAATCCCTTCGCGTCCACGCCGCTGGCAGGCTCGTCTAGCAGAAGGAGATCCGGGGTGGGCGTCATGGCGATCGCCAGCAGAACGCGCTGCAATTCCCCTCCCGAAAGATCTCCGACCTTTCTTTTGACAAGGTGCTCCGCGGAAAACAGCGACAGTACCTCTTTGACCCTGCCGACAGTGCTGCCGTCTATCCCGGCCCAAACCGGCCTGCGGGTTACTGCCGAAGCCACCAGATCCGCTACGCTGACGGGCGCCCCTTTTTCCAAATGCAGTTTCTGCGAGACATAACCTATCTTGGGCGTCTGGGAAAGATTACCGCCGACGCGGAAGGATATCCTCCCCTGGTAAGGCATCTCTCCCATCAAAGTGCGCAACAGAGTGGTCTTGCCTGCCCCATTGGGCCCGACCACTCCGACGACCTCGCCGCAGTTGACGTGCAGATTGACTCTAGACAGTATAACATTGCTGCCCAGTTTTACCGTCAGATCCTCCACCCTCGTGCAGCAATGTTCGCAGGTATTAAGCAATTCCGCCTCCTCCGCCTTTATTTCCGGAAAGCATCCTTCAAAACTTCCAGATTCTTTTCCATTATCTTAAGATAGGCGTCGTCTTCGTCCGGGCCGCTCACCGCCGGATCGAGCACATATACTTTCAAACCTGTTTCCGCGGCGATGGTTTCGGCGGCTGAAGACGGATACTGGGGTTCGCTGAACAACACGCAACCGTCTTTGCCTGAATTCCTGATCAGATCTATCGTCTCAGCAAGTTTCTTCGCGCTGGGCTCGCTCCCCGGTTCTCGTTCCACCACGGCCGCGATCTCCAGCTCGAACTCCTCGGCGAAATATGGGAATGCCTCGTGAAAAGTGATGATCTTCCTGCCTTTATAGGACGACAGCTGCGCGTGCATTTGTTTCCGCAGGGAGTCCAGCTTCGCTACGTAGTCGGCTGTATTCTGGGCGTAAAGCTCTTTGTGCGCCGGATCCAGGCTCTGCATGGCCGCGCCGAGATTCTTCACCTGTTTGACGGCGCCGGAAATGCCCACCCAGATATGAGGATTTTCCTCATCACCGCTTTTTATCAAAGAAATCCCGTCAGATACGCCGATAATGCGCAAACCGGAATGCCGGGCCGCCACCTCTTCAAGGAAAGACTCCATGCCGGCTCCGTTGACAATCAACGCCTGGGCCCCGTCGAGTTTTCTCATATCCGCGGCAGTAAGCGCGTAATCATGCAGGCACCCGGTGAACGGCGGAGTAAGATTCTCCAGCGACACTCCCGGCACGTCTTTTATCACGTTCCTGGCCATAATATACACCGGATAAAAAGAAGCGACTACTTTTATTTCCTTCTGCACGGCGCGTGCGCCGCGCGCGAACACACCGGTAAATACCGATAACAATACAACTCCCGTCATAAACCGCTTATATCTACCCATCCTGCCTCCCTTAAGAATATTGTCCGGTTATGAGCTGTTTTCCACCCGGCATTCCGAACACAATCCCTCTATATGCAGGGAATGATGCTGAACCCTGGCGTTAAGTTTTTTTTCTATGAAACTGGATATTTCCGAGAAATTACAGAATTCCACCTCTTCAACCTTATTGCACTTGCTGCAGATAAAATGATGATGACTTACTTGCGGATTGCGGCAGAGACTGTAATAAAGCCGGCGGCTGCTATGTTCTATTTTTACCAAGATGCCGGATCCCTCCAGTTCTTCTAGAATACGGTATATTGAAGGCAGACCTACCTCCAGAGACGCCTTCTCCAGCATCTGTTTGATCTCATAAGGGCCGAGATACCGCTTTTCCCGCAAGAACAACTCAAGCACCGCTTTTCTGCGCGGAGTTATCTTGAAATGATGTTCCTTTAATACCGCCAGATACTTTTCCATTATGCTTTACTTTCGCACCTCCGCAAAAACTCCGGGCGGCGATAATTATCGTTAGAAACGAAATCCTTCCACATCAATATAAATAGAAATGATTTCTATTTATAACACAAAATAATACCTCCTGTCAACAGCGTAATTAAACTCAACCGGGCTAAAACGGAGGGTGTCGTTTAAAACGGATGGGCTATTTCTTCTCTTTGCGGTCCCAGTAGTCGTTTTCCCAGCGTTTCTTCTCTTCTTCGTGAAGCTTAGTCTCCGGGTTAATTATATTTTTCTCCACCCGGCGGCGCGAGGCTTCCTCTTTATTCTTCTCTTCCGCTTCCTGATTCTTAGTTTTATACAACAGCGAAGAGAAAATGAAGAAAGCGATAATTATCATTACGATCCATAAGAAAACGGTCATATCGCCTCTCTGTCTGTCCTGTTTAAGGAGCGTTCCTCTTTTGGGATCTCCGCACCGCAACAGTAATTATACTATTTTTTACTGAAAACTCTAATACTATTAGCTCGCCCGCGGTTAAAAATAGCCCTGGCTCTTGAGAGAATCTAAAACAGGTGGTAAACTATAAATATGGAGGGGGGAATTCAAACTCGCAAACCTGGAACGCGAATGCGGCAAAAAAGAAAAATACTTATAATTGATAACGAAAACCATCTCGCCGCGCTGGTCAAACTCAACCTGGAGCAAACCGGCAAATACGAGGTTTGCGTAGCCAACGATGGAGAAGAAGGGCTGCAAAAAGCCCTGAAGGAACCTCCTCACTTAATCATCCTCGACTTGATACTGCCCAAGATCACCGGAGAAGAAGTCTGCAAGAAGATCCGCGGAGAGGAAACAACGGAGAATATCCCCATCATCATGGTCACCGCCAAGGCTTCCACCGTGGACGCTATCATCGGCAAAGTCATCGGCGCCAACCACTATATGACCAAGCCTTTCCAGATGGACGAACTGCTGAAAAATATCGAAGAGGTCTTGGGGCGGCAGTGCGAAGCTCTCTGAAACCGGCCGGCCGCGCCCCGGCAATGTATACCGCACTTGCAAATCCGGATCTTTTCCGCCCCGCAAGGGCTGCGTCCGTTGGCGAAACACCCCGACGGCACCTGCACGGCTTAAAAGGACGGCCTTATGCCCGATTCTAAGGCGGGCATTGCTCTAAAAGCTCTTTAATCCCGGATTCGATCTGTTCCCTGATCTCCGGGCAGGACGACGGCAGGAATTCCAACGCCTTCTGCAGCGCCGCAAGCGCCTCTTTCTTCATCCCGAGATTACGGTAAGCGTCCGCCAGATTCTCGTAAGTCACGGCCCGGCCGGGTTCGATCCCCAGCGCCTTCTCGAAAAGCGCCACCGCCTTACGATGCTCGCCCATCTTGTTCAACAACCAGCCTTTATTATGGAAAATGGTGGCATAATCCGGCTCGCTCTCTATGCCTTTGTCGAAATACGGCAGGGCCGCGTCAATTATCCCCAGTTCCACCATACACAAGGCGCGGTCATTGTAAGCCGCCCCGTCCAAGGGATTGAGCTTGATCACGGAATCCAGATACACGATGGCGTCGCCGAAATTTCCCTCCAGTATCTCCCGCTGCGCCTTGAAATACATCTCTTCGGCCGGCATATTTCTTTCGCGTGACAGCCGCAGCCCTTCCTCCACCAACCTGCCGGCAGGTGCCGCGCCGGAATAAGTGATGGCATCGTCAAGTTTACGGCGCAGCCGGTATAGACCTATATCGTCCATGGTTCAAAGGCTTGTCGGTTATTCATTATATACCGGGATTTCACTGGATAAAGATGTCCCGGGCAGAAACCTGGATGATCCTTAAACATATTACTGTACCCCCATCCGGAATTCTAAAGATAATATTCCTTGGCGGCTTCCGGTTGATATAATATTCTTTGAATCTTAAACTTCCTCAGTCCGGCCGGGACCTTCCATTCAATGATATCCCCTACTTTATATCCCAATATCGCCGTGCCGATAGGAGCGAGAACCGATATTTTATTCTGCTCGATGTCAGCGTCTTCAGGATACACTAATTCATAAATCTCTTCTTTGTTGGTATCGACGTCTTTAAGGCAGACTTTCGAATTCATAGTGATTATATCCGCCGCTACTTGATCCGGGGCTACGATAACGGCCCTGTTCAACTCGACTTCAAGTTCTTCTATCCTCGTCCACTCTGCTTCATTCCCGGGATCGTTCCGCCGCCTCGCATCCCGCAGCCATGACGATACGGTGGCCGAGTCCGATAAACGGGTCATCTCGTCCAAAGCCAATCTATCGGTCTCCTTGCCGAATATCATCTTCTTTATCATTTCCCTGAGACGATAAAGATCGGATTGCGTGATATATATCTTCTTGTTTTTCATTATACCCCCTTTTCCCGGTTATTGCACCGGCCATTCTTTATATCATACTCCGAAGTAAACCGCTCTTCGGTAGAAGAAGGCGGCCGGCTTCCCGCAGGTTGAAAGCGGAAAAAGGGACACCGGCCGCCTTTATCCTACACTCTGCTCTCGGCATACAACAACTTCTCTATCTTTTTTATCAGATCCCCGGCGTCTTCCGCTTTGTCGTAATATTCATCGGCATCCGGCAGTATGAGCTTCTGATAAGACTGGTTGAACACGCTGGCGACCAGCACTTTTACCGAAGGAAATTCTTTTTTTATTTTCTTATGGATATAGAAACCGCTCTGATTGGGCATGGCGATATCGAGAATAACCAGGCCGATATCCTTGTTTTTACTCAATACTTCCATACCGGCATAACCGTTGTGAGCCTCTATAATACGGTACCCGTGCTCCTGTAAATAGTGCCGGTATATCTTCCTGATACGCGGTTCATCGTCAATAACCAGTATACTCTTATGCAGGGCGATGCTCCGTTCGAGCACTTTTATCTTTTCCAGCAGCAAATCCAGCCCTTGAGATTTGTCATAATAATCGGCGGCGCCTTTCACCATCTCTTTTTGTTCTTCTACCGGATAAACGCTTGCTACTACCACTCTCACTTCCTTACGAAACACCTTCATAATGTCGTAAAAGACACTGCCGTAGACCCGCGGCATTTTTATATCAAGAAGCATTATATCAATCGTCTCTTCATTCAAAATACACGAAGCCTGCATGGCATCGGAAGCATTGAGCACTTCAAAACCTTCGTTTACAAGCATGGCGTTATACATATTTCTGACTTTTTCCTCATCGTCCACGATCAATATCCTGGTCATTTCTTCTCCTCCAATTAACCGGCCTGGAATTCTATTAAAAGTATAACCCGGACCGGATTAAACGAGGATTAAAAAAATGTTAAATTTTTTAACATCCCCTCGCCTTCACGGGATCGGGCGAACGGGAGACGGTAAAAGGAGAGGGATCCGAAGGATTCTTCGAAGGGCTGTTATGCCCGGAGCTGCCGGAAGCAAGCAACCGCGGATGTCCTCGGTCAATCCGCGGCGAGGGGGAGGGCAACGGTAAACACGGAACCTTGTCCGGCGCGGCTGACCACGGAAATATCTCCCCGGTGTAGTTGGGCTATCGACTGGGCGATGCTCAACCCTAGGCCGCTGCTGGGAGAACTATCTTTAATCTTTCCTTCAATGCGAAAAAACTTGTCGAAAAGTTTCGGGACATCCGCTTCATCTATACCTATCCCGCTATCCATAATGGAAACCTCCGCTTTCCGTTCCCCGTATTTCAGGCATATCTTTATCGTACCTCCGGCAGGAGTGTATTTTATCGCGTTGTCTATCAAATTGAAAAACAATCTCCGCAGATGCAGCTCGTCAACCTCGGCGTACCCGGTCTCTTCCGGTATTTCCGTATCAACTCTTAAATTCTTCTTGGAGGCTAACACCTTCGCCTGTTCATAGATTATACCTATGAACTGCGTCAGATCGGTCCGTTCAAATCTGAGGACTTCCGGCTGGTAATTCATCCTGGTCAACAAAAGCAGATCTTCTATGATCTTAAGCATTCTTTTCGTTTCTTCCAGGCTGACGCTGATGACCCTTTTGTATTCTTCCTTTTCCCGGTCTTTCTTCAAGGCGAACTCGGACTCCCCTCTGATAATGGCGATGGGGGTCTTCAATTCATGGGCTATATAAGAGCTGGAGTCGGTTATATATTCGAACGATTCCCCCAGTCTCGCAATCATGCCGTTAAAAGCCTCTATCAAACTCCGCAGTTCTTCATCGGCATTCTTCATTTTTACCCTAAAGTTCAGATCTTCGTGCGTAATATGATTGACCGTGTCCGTGATCTCTTTTATCGGGATCAATATCCTCTTTTCGATCATGCGCCCCGCGCAATACCCCGCCAAAGAAACCGGCAGGAGCGGCGCCAGTATAAACAACAGCCTGTAATTATGCAAAATCCCGGGGGGCAGGCACAGCAGGAGGAATACATATAAAGATAATGATATCCCCAACAGAACAACGGATAACAAGGTTATCTTCATACTGCCGGTCCCGAGACGCATCTTAACCCCGTAAAACATATCCTTTACCTTGAACGGTATGGATAAGCTGTTTAGCCTGCCCTTTATCTATCTTATTGCGCAAGAAACTCACGTAAACATCGATAACATTGGTGAAACTGTCGTAGTTCTCATGCCAAACGTGTTCCGAGATCATCGTCCTGCTGACCACGCAATCGGCGTTCAGCATCAAGTATTCGAGCAGCGCGAACTCTTTGGCCGTTAACATAATCTCTTTGCCGGCCCGCGTAACTTTATGCCGCGACGGATCCACCTCCAGGTCCGCGACCTTGAGAATGCCGGTTTTATCGGCCCTGCCCCTCCTTAATAAGGCGCCGACTCTGGCCAATAATTCCTCGAAAGCGAACGGCTTGGTCAAGTAATCGTCGGCTCCGGCGTTCAACCCCATCACCTTGTCGCTTACCAGGTCTTTGGAAGTCAGCATCAGGATCGGCACGTTGATTTTTTTTCGCCTAAGCTCTTTGCAAACACTGATACCGTCTTTACGCGGCAGTATAATATCGAGAATTATGAGGTCGTACGGGTTGACTTCGGCCAGAAACAGCGCTTTTTCTCCGTCATCGGCGACATCGACCACGTAATTCTCCTCCTTCAGCCCTCGTGCGATAAAGCCGGCTACTTTTATTTCGTCTTCTACCAATAGTACCCGCAACTTTCTCTCCTCTTCCGGAAAATCAGACGATACCACCAGACATGAATTCCGCCGTTCATCTTGGATTATACGATACTTTGAGCGATTCCGAGAACAATATATGAATGCGCTGATAGAAGTATAACATAGCTCCGCAAAAACCGGTTTTTATTTCCAGAGCACCTTGGCCGGTTTTCTGGAAGGGATGCGGCTGTAGCGGTATTTGGGGCAGCCGAGCATCATAACTGCTCCGGCTGCGGCGCGGGGAGACAATCCGGCGATTTTTTTTACCTCAGGGGACTCGTTGATCGCCATATTCACGTATCCCGCCCAGCAGGCGCCGAGCCCCATCCCGAAAGCGGCGAGTTCAAGATAAGTTCCAGCAATCAGGCACGATTGAGCGGTCAGGAAGTCGTCTTTCAAGCCGTAAGCTATGACCAGACAGGGCGCGCCGCGGCAGATGCGATCCTCATTATTCTTCCACGCCTCCACCAGACGGTCAAAACGCAGCGACACGGCCATCGGAGACTCTGAATTCAACAAACCTTCCATCCAAGCCACGACCAGACCGCCTATCTCCCGCACCCTCTCTTTACCAGAAAGCACCGCCCAGTTCACCGGCTGGCGGTTGGTCCCGGACGGAGCGTAGCGGGCCATATCCAGAAGCTTCTCTATCATCTCCCGGGAAACAGGATCGTCTTTATATGTCCGGATGGAACGCCTGCCTTTTAAAAGCATCTCCAGCTGACCGTCCCCGGGCAGCTGAGAATGATTAAACCGCAAGGCGTCCGCGGCGCCCATTCCGGCAAGCCTGATCGAACCCGACGGGCAGAAAGCGAAACAATGCCCGCAATTTATGCACAGCTTTTCTCCCCCGGGAATGAACTCCGGCACGCGTTCCTTCTCATTCATTCTCAATATCCCCACCGGGCAGATCTCCACGCACTTCCCATCTCTCCTGCAGATCTTTCTATCAACCTCAAAAATACCCATTCCCGTCCTCTCTCCCCGCCCCGGGTTTTCACTGAATCCAGGAGCCTAAAGCCTATGGCCTGTTATTTAATACAACTTCTTGTTCTTCCTTGCCGACCAGTCGTAAAAAAGTTCCCGGCACTCACCCAGCAACACGCCGCCGGTGATCTTGATCTTCAATTTTCCTATAGACGCGAGTTTCGCGACAGGAATATTCAATTCATTAAAACCGACCTTCCTGGCGTCGCTGGTTCTGGTCCCGAAAATGATCGTTTTTATCCTCGCCCAGTGTATCGCCGAGAAACACATCGGGCACGGCTCGGTGGTGGAATAGATCGCGCAGCCGGAGAGATCATATTTCCCCAGTTCCCTGGAGGCCGCCCTTATGGCGTTCACCTCGGCGTGGCAGGTAGCGTCGTTCTTCAACACGGTATTCCTGGCAACCGCGATCACCCTGCCGTTCCTAACGATACAGGCGCCGAACGGACCGCCGGTCATTGACCGAATGTTCTTCCTCGCTTTCGCCACCGCAAGTTTCATATATTTTGTATTCATATTTTAAAATGGGTTCCGTGTAATATGTTCTTTAAGCCACGTGTTTATTTTTTTTGTTTTACACAATTCTTCTCTTTACCCAGAGCCTATGGCCTATTCTTATTCAATCAAAACTATCCCGTAATAATTCCCCTTGTACCCGGCAGAAGAAATCACCTTTATCGGATAACCGTTGGCGCGTACCGTGGAATAAACGTCTATGCCGCAGGCTTCCATTGAAGGACGGGTCTTGGCCGGATTACGGCAGAACTTCGCGCACCTGGCGCAAAGCCGGCACGGCCCTGCCCCCATTCCAAACGCCTTATAATAACCGTTCAGGAATATCTCCCGTTCCAACGCCGGGATCATGGCGTGGATATCCGTATATTCGTCGCCGTGCACCAGCAGGGCTTTCTTGTAGAAATTTATAACCCGCCGTGTTACCTCCGGCGCCGGTGAATAAGGAGGACAGGTCAGGTTTTGGCCGTAACCGTCGCAGCCGAACTGGCACTTAAGCCTCACCCAATCGGCCACCACGATGCTCGCTGCGGAGATTATCTTTGCATCTCTCGCCCCCATCTCCTTCGCGCGATTTCTATATTTAACGTAAATCGGCATGTCAGACCTCCGGGGCGGCCTTCTGTATCTTTGTCCGTTTCCGGGATTGTTCGCGCGGGATCGATCGTTTCATTGATGCGCCGCGATGAAAATATTTTTCACGCGCGAATAATTCCCGTAAACTATGATTTTTGTGCAGGGCTCTGCTTGAAACCGTTTCCTGCGGGTTAAATTTTCTGAAATTTATATTTAATGAACAAAACTAAACCGGCTACGAGGATCAGTAGCGTAACGCTATTGGCAAGAATAATGGCGAAGTTTTTTAAATGTATCCCATACACCAGCCAGAGAAATATCCCGGCCATGAACTGCACGATGGTCACAATACTTATATCGTTCACCGACTTAGTGCGGTATATCTTGATTACCTGCGGCAAGAAACCGAACATAGTCAGGAAGGCTGCCGATAATCCTATAATATTCCAAAACATAGTTGTCTTCTCTCCTTAATAAAGATATGCTGCAAAGAAATAAAGCTTCCCGGAAACTAATTGTTGGAGCGCAGAAGCCTGCGCAGTTCCTCGGCCGGTATTGCCCGGACTTTCAGCTTTCCGTTGCTTCCCTGAAGCGGAAAACCTATGTTTTTGACGGTATAAAAACCGCCTTTTTCGATGATCCTGCCGACCTTGTAACCCAGGAAACAAGGACGGTCGATAACAAGATTGCTTTGCTCGTTGGCCTTCCATTCAATGCTTAAGCTGTTCTTTACGATCTTTTCTATCTCACTCCCCGGAGCGATCTCAATTTTGTTATCGTTCTCATCAATAAGCTCATATTCCAAGCTCGAGGCTTGAAGCAAAGCCAATACGATATATCTGTCTTTGAGGTTCAAACGGGGTTTCCGGCTTCTTATTGCCGGTAATATCACATTTTCAAGCCGGTCCTCGGTAAGATTATATTGATAAACATCGCCCAATCTAAGTTTGAACTTCTTCACGCGTAAAACTTTAAGCGCCCCCTCGACTTTGCCTATAACATCCGCTTTCGCCGCCAGTGAAAATGTCTTCTCGCCCGAGGACGCGGGCAGGTAAATCTTCTGTTTCAAATCGGCCATCGTTTTTTCGTTCTCTTCCTTGGTGAAAATATCGTCTATAAAAACCACCGGGAGAGAATTCAAAGAATAGGTGAGGTAAACATTCCCCAGCCCCTGTTTCTCGGGGATCGGAAGAATAGGGCAAAAGCCGTTTGTTTTTAATGCCCTCGTAAGCGGATCGGTCGCGCACCCGGCAAGGAAAACTAATCCCAAAATAAAAATGCATTTGATTGTCTTCATGCCGTCCCCTTGAATAATTTGTTAAGCTTCCACCAGGGAGACCAGGAAAGTATAAACCGGCAGCCCTATCACCCCGTAAACCGCGTTATACCAGGTTAAAGACGCAAAAGGCCCGCCGACGGCGAAGACCCACACGAAAAAGGAAACCGTCGAGATCAACAACTGTAATTTCTTACTCACCTTCTCCTTGCGCCACAAATACAGCGGTGTAGCCAGAAAACAAAAAGTAAAAGCAGACCAATACAGCGTCTCGTTCTGGGGCAGGGAACGGACGACCGTTTCCAGATAGATGTAAAGGGCTATTATCTCGCCGGGGATGTATTTGATGAGACGGGACATATATTTGTCCGGTTCCTTCGCGGCATCCGCCTCTATACCGGCGGCTAACATCTCCGTTTTTCCTCCTGCTCCGAGAACCTGACAACTGCTTCTTTTCTGCACATCCCTTCTGCTTATTACCGTTCTTCCCATACAGTCCTCCTCGCTTTGAGTGTATCCTGTTTCGATAAAAGAACGTTGTCTATCGGGATGCCCGCGTATGCCCCTGGACCGGCAATCACTCCCCGATCATCTGCAGCACGACCTGGCGGTCGCGGGGGCGGTTATCGAACTCCGCCAGCACTATCTGCTGCCAAATGCCGAGGATCAGCTTCCCATTCTCGAAAGGCACGGTCAGCGACGGCCCCTGCAGGGCGGCGCGAAGATGACTGAAGCCGTTGGCGTCTCCCCATGTCTCGTCGTGGGCATAATGCCTGTCCTGCGGGGCGATACTATTATACAACCCCTGCATGTCCGTGATCAACCCGGATTCATACTCAAAGGTGGTGATCCCGATGGTCGATCCGACCACGAACACCGTGACGTTGCCTCTCTGCAGTCCGGCGCTTTCCAGGCTCTTCTGTACCTTGAGAGTAATATCTATTAGATCCCCTGCGCCCCGGGTTTCCAGCTCGATCCGCTTGGTGACGATCTTCATTTTAATCCCCTCCGCTACCCCTTAACGGAAATTGTAATGCTTGCGCACCGGCCTCTTGATCTCCCAGACGCAGGAGAGCCCCTCGGGAAAAGTAACAAAATCCCCCCTGCCGAAACTCATCTTCTTCCCGTCTTGAGTAGTAACCTCCACATCTCCTTCCAGAAAATAGCATTCCTCCACCGACTCATACTGCCAATCGAAACGCGAGATCTCTTTGCTCCATATTGGCCAGCCGAAGACACCCTTCTTCTTCAACTCCTCCTGCGTCAATTGGCGCACCGTGATCTCCATACCAACGCCTCCTCAAAATCCTGAGAAAAACAATACTGAATCGCCATAATTAAGTATCGTGTCCCCAGAATCGAAATCATAACTGAGCACACGGCAATAATTTAGGTTATTGTAGCACCGAAACGGATGTTTTGGAATCAAAATGCAAGGAAATGATTGTTTTGTAGTTAGATATGTCTACCATTCACTCAAAAAATTTTATATCAGGCTAAAAACGTATCCAGCCAACAAGGATGCCGAGCATATAAACGCCAGATATATCACCAGGACTTGGGTCCCGAATTCCTTTCTCAAAACAAGGATGGTCCCGTAACTTGTGATCGGACCGGCCAAAAGCAGGGTAAACCCCGCCCCTGTGCTCAAGCCCCGCCTGATCAGGGCATCGACCACCGGCACGCCCATAGTGGCGCAGAAATACACAGACAGCCCGAAAACCAGCGCAAAGCCATACCCGGCAGCCCCTTTAAGATAGGTCTTCACAAGATAGCCCACGGGCACCAATGTTTCCACCGCAGCCGCCAGCCCGAGGCCCAGGAGGATCTCTTTTCCTATATCTTTGGGCATATCTATGAACGCGTATTTGAGGATCGACTTCATCCTGGAGAGAAAACCTTTTTGGGCCTTTGCCGCACAATGCGGACATTTTTTTCCGCCGTGGCTGCATTCCGTAACGGCCGGGATCTTTCCGCTCCCCTTGACCGCGATCCTGTTGCCGATAAAACCCGCGGCCAGGCCCATTAAGATCACGGTGAAGAAAAGGAATGCAGCGAATTTAACGCCGAGAACTCCCGCCGTAACTACCATGGCATTCACGGAAGTGGCGGGGGTAACGATCAAGACGGCGAGGATCGGCCCCAGAGACGCTCCTTTCCTGCGGAAGCTCACCGCGATGGGAAGCGCTCCCCAGCAGCATACGGGAGCGAGCGTTCCGACCAGGGTGGACCAAAATACCCCTTTCATTCCTCGTCCGCCCAAGTGCTTCTCTATCCACTCGTCCGGGACGAATTCATGGATGACCCCGCTCAGGATAAATCCGACGAACAAAGCAGGGCCGGTCACGGCAAGATAATGAATAAAAGAAGCGCAAAACTTGGATGAAAACATAATTTACCTCTTTATTTTCTCTCTTTTGATATGTTAGTCAGAGCTAACACCTAGATGAAAATTCCCCATAACATCACCTTTTTCTCTACATTTTTTGACCCTTTGCGCCCTTTTTACTCGGGACTCAAGGCCGCTGAGGCTGCCGGACGGAAGTTCCTTCTCTATAAAGGAAAGGAAACCGGACATCCTGGACAGCGTTAACCCGCTGACGGAATGCTCCAGCTTGCAGGCCTCCTCCCTTGCCGTATCAGGATCGATGAACAGATACTCCGTCAGGAAACGGAACAGCATATCCTCTTTATCCTGAAGCTCGCAGGCAAGGCGCTTGCCCGCGGCGGTAAGACAAGCCGATCCGTATCTCTCATGCTTTAGCATCCCCCTTCTGGCGAGAATTTTGAAGGCCGTGTTGACGCTGGATTTCTTCACCCCCAGCCGCGCGGATACATCGCTTACCCTGGCAAAACCGTTCTTCTTCTCGTAAGAATACACCGCTTCAAGGTAATCTTCCATATTGGATGTAATCTTTTTTATCCCCGCGCTCATCTACTCTCCCGTTTATGCTGCCCCAATGCGCTTGTTAGATAATTCTAACATATTTCACGCTTTTGTCAAACGGTACCGGGTATTTCTAACCCGTTTCTGCTGCGGAAGCTTCCGTCATAAGTGTCCCCGATAAAACAACGAAAAATGAAGATAAAAAGAAAAGCCTGGGAGAAGAAGCGGATGAGAAGGAAAAATTGCGGTTCAGAAGGAATTCAGGAAACCGGATAGGTCCGCTTTCAACCTTTTCCCCGCCAGGAAGCTGCGCGCGATCTTGAAAGATTTTATGGCGAGTCTGCGGCGCATGTTCTTGTGGGTGAGCAGGTATTCCAGCCGGGAGGAGAACTCGGCGCCGTCCGCCTCCTGGCTTGAGAAAAACAAGGCCGCTTCTTTAAATTTTTCGAAAACAGGCAGTCTGTTGAGTAAAAGCGCGTTCTTGCACAACGCCCCTTCGTGGGTGGAAAGAGAGAACGATTCGCTTAAAGAAGGGTTAATATAAATGTCGCTCAGGTAATACAACTGAAACAGCTTTTCTTTTTCCAGATATCTTACGTAAAAAAGCTGCCCGGGAAATTTACGCAATACCTTGAGAAGCTTTTTGTGGAGGCCTTTTTCCAGGGACTTGCCGATTATGAAGAATTTGAAGTTCTTATGCCTCAACAGGAGTTTCGGAAGATGATTGATAATTACCTCTATCCCTTTTATCTGCTCGAGCCGTCCGACGTACAGGCCCGTAATGTCGCCTTCTTTTATGCCGTATTTCTGCCTGATGCCGTACATGATTTCTCTCGAAGCGGGGAAGGTCTCTATTGTGTTCTCTATCATTGTCAGTTTCCCGGCAAACTTTGGGAAATACCTACAGAAGTTATCGTATTCGTAATTGGAAGGACATATTATCTTATCCGCGAGCTCTATCATTTTCTCCTGGTTGTGCAGAAAATAATTGAGCGTCCGGAACCCGGATTCCCGCTCCCGACGCAAGATGCTGTGGAAATGATAGATTATCTTCGGGCGGGGATGAGCGCCGTTCTTGACCCCACGCAACTCACCAGGCCAATTCACGAAATGCTGGATTATGCAGTCGAAGCCTCTCCAGCCGTGTTCTTTTTCGAAGGCGACCAGATTGTTATATTGGGTGACGAATCCGTCCGAATTGATAAGCTTCGCAGGGTATTTCTTTCTGAATTCGGAGCTTACCAAGACATGAACTTTGTGCCCCATGTCCGTCAAGGCGTCCCTGCACTGTTTGACGACCTGGCCTACCCCGCCGCAATACCCTTTGCCTATGGGGAATTCAAAAGTGAGCAGCAGTATCTTTTTCATTACGGTTCCTTACTCTCCAGCCGTTGGCTTAAAAGGAAAAAACGTCTCGTCCGGCATCAATCGGCAGACCGATGCCTTTGTCGAAGCGATACGATTATAAGTGATATAAGTCTGGGTCTATGCCTGTGGATAAGACGCAGAAGAATAAAAGCGGCTGTGCTTACTTTGACATCATCAAAACTGTTCCGCTCCGGGATACACTACATCGCTATCGCCGTAAGAGCATTTTTATTATACACTCTAACGGACACATACGCAACGGATAATTTGGAACCGGAAGCGGGAAGAGTAACCTTTGCTCTCTCGAGAATGTCGCCACCTTTGCCGCCCGGATTTATCCAGCCCCTCGTTTATGGTCTTCCTGAACTCGGCAAAGGGACGCGCCGGAGATTATCTCCTTGTTGTCTAAATAAGGCTCACGCTAAGAATTTTAGCATCAGAACGAATATCTCAATGTAGAGATGAAACGGGAATCGTTCTTTTTAGCCGGCTCTGCGGAGTCGGAATAATAGTCGTCAATAAAGCTAAAACATAAAGATAACTTCTCATTGAGAGGATTCACCAGGGAGGTTTCGGAATGCAATCTGTATTCGCCGAACTCGGTCAAAGAGGGATAAACGGATATGTCCTGCGTAACCTTGGACCTGCTGAAAACCTTCTTTTCCAGGAACACCCTAGGGATCAGTACCGTTTCATTCTGATCCGGTTCTTCCTTCCTGAATCTCGTGTGCTCAAAACCCACGCCGAATTCCGCCAGCGCCTTGAAACCCGGGGTATCGAAAAACCAGTAACCTAAGCCCGTCGAAGGAATAATCCTGTATTCAATATTGGCAAACCTGTCATGATCGTTCTCTATTTTATAAAAGTTATACCAGGATTTTTCCTGGAAACGGTAAGCGTAACGCAGCATCCCCGACCATTTCTGCGCGTCCATTTTGTTGTTGGCAGAAGAATAATAGCCGTCGCTTTTCATGGAGAACTCATCGGCATCGGTCTTTCTGTCCATCAGCAGGCGAACGGAGAAATTGGAACTCTTGGTGTTGCCGTTGGACTTATTGTATCCGGCGGATATGCTTCTCGTCCATTTTGCCGGCTTCTCCTTTTCTTTGACTGCCGCCGCGGAAACGGACTTCGCATAAAGTATCTCTTTAACCTTTTCCCTGGGGATCTCGACGCTCCCGATCACCGGGCTCTCCAGTTTCAGCCGTTCCCCTTCATCGGAGACTATCCTGCCGCTGATCCTGTCGCCATTATTCAGATAGACCTCCGTGGCGTAAAGCGGAACCGCGAGGGATGTTATTAACGGAACAACGATCAGCGAGATTATAAAAAGACAGGAATATTTTCCCATTATCTTTGGCGAATTTCTCAACCTCATCTCATATTTTTGCTTCAGTAATTTCATGAAGTCGTTTTCTTCGCAATTTATAATCCATCGATTTTAGTGAACAAATCCTCTCATTTCGCTTGGCGTGATAACTTGATATGAACTCCCCTTATATTCATTCCATTTCGCAAGTACCTGTGGATACTGCCGTGGTTTCCATTTGAATTCATAGCCGTAAAGACGACCTTCACGCTCTTCTACAAGATCGACTTCGCTGCCATCGTAGGTACGCCAGAAATATTGATTAGCCCCGATTTGATGATATTTACGGTATTGCATCCGTTCGACAACCATAAAATTCTCCCATAACGCGCCGAGGTCGTCTCTTTTATCAATAGGGTTAAAGTTGTTAATAACGGCATTGCGGACGCAGACATCGTAAAAATAATCTTTCTTAATTTGGAAAGCTCTCGTCTTTTGTTACGTTTAAAAACGGGTAGATGAAATATTATAAACGTCTGCTCCAAAATATGTAAATATCGCTCCACGGTCGCATAGCTGATCTTAAGTAAATTCGAAAGCTCTCGATAAGATACCTCGTTGCCAATCTGGTATTCCAGCGCTTTAACAAGATTCATAAACACATCGGCATTCTTCATTCCTTGAAGATCAAAAACGTCGCGATAGAGATAACTTGTTTTTAGTTCTTTAAGAATATCGACTTTGTCCTGTTTCCTTCTGCTGGTAATAACATGCAGATAGCTGCCATAAACGAGCAGCGACTCCAACCTTTTCCTTGAGGGGACAGCGCCTTTTGAAGATTCTTCTGCAGAAATAGGATATAATGTATAAATTCTTCTCCGGCCTGTTAAAGATTCCTGCGTCTTGTCCAAAAGATTTATGGCCGAAGAACCAGTCACGATAATCTGGATATATTTTTATAGTAATCCGCTAAAAGCTTTAAGGTTTGCCCGATGCTGGAAATCTTCTGGCCTTCGTCAATAACAATGAGTTTGGCACCGCCTACGGTGCTTTTTAACGCTTCTAACCCCTTGTTCTCTAAAATAGCGCGATGGTCGGGATCGTCGCAATTAAAAATCCTGATATCCATTTTGCTTTTGAGCGACTTAGTAACGTTCAACGCAAGGGTTGTCTTCCCTACCTGGCGGGGGGCTTTGAATAATTAAAACTTGGCCGCGGAAGGTTTGTTGGATAATATTTTCTTCCAGTATTCGTTTAATCATATGTAATGTATGGCGTAATTTGTACTGACTAATGGACACATTACGCCATATGCTTTAGGAAGTCAAGTATTCTCCCCTCCTTGATGAAGCAATATCCCCATGCCCCTTGGGTAATACCATCTTTTCATGTTTAACACTTCTTTTTACTTCCGCGCTATTATCTTTAATTCTTAGATTCCAGTCCTTTTAAGTACTTATAATAGTCGCTATCCGTAGTCAGGATTATTGTAGATTTCTCATCAATCGTCTTTTGATAAGTCTCTAAGGTTTTAAGGAACGAATAGAAATCCGGATCCTGGCTATAAGCCTGGGCATATATGTTGATCGCCTCGGCATCTGCCTTGCCTACAACTCCCTGTGCCTGACGATATGCCTCCGAGGTAATTTGTTTTAATTCTTTCCCTACCTGGCCGGAAATTTCAGCTGACTTACCTTGTCCTTCTGAGCGGTATTTCTCAGCTGCGCGTTTTCTTTCGGCAATCATCCTATCATAGACTTTATTGCGCACATCTTCTACATAATTGACGCGTTTTATACGCACATCTATGATTTCAATACCATACTGAGGCGCCAGCACTTTAGCTTTTTCTAAGATAGCGCGGGTAAGTTGCTGCCTGCCGACTTCAATGCGCTCAAGCGCCTCATCGGCAAAAATAGCGTCTTCCCCTAATTCCTTGCTTTCTAAAATACGATTGGAATCCCTCACCGCGTCAACTAAAAGGTGATTAGTAACAGCATCCCTTGTTGCTGAATTAATAATGTCATCCAATCGGCTGTGCCCACCCATTTCATTACCTACGGATTGTAAAAACTTCAAGGCATCAATTATCTTCCAGCGGGCAGTGGTATCTACCCAGATATATTTTTTGTCTTTGGTAGGGATCTGGTTTGGGTCGCCATCCCAGTTTAAAATCCTTTTTTCAAAGTAATGCGCCTGCTGAACAAAGGGGGTCCTAAAATGTAACCCCGCAGAGCTTATGGGTTGCCCCACAGGTTTACCAAACTGGGTTATCACCACCTGTTTTGTTTCATCAATTATAAATAGTGCACCGCTTCCAAATGCGGCTATCACCAAAATAACCAAAACCACAAAAACTCCTAAAATAGTTCCTAACATTCCCTCTTTCATTGTTTTACCCCTCCCTTCTCACCCAGATTTAATAAAGGTAAAATCGAAGATTGTTTAGGGTCGATGATATACTTCTCTTTTGCCCGAGGCAAAGCATCCATCAATGTCTCTAGATATAGTCTCTTTTGGGTTATCTGGGGCGCCTTCTTATATTCAGCCAAGGTAGCCAAGAATCTCTCTGCCTCACCCTTTGCCCGGTTTATCTTATCCAAAGCATACCCTTCGGCTTCGCGGATAGTCTTTTCTGCTTCGCCTTTGGCTTTGGGAATAACTTTATTATAGGCCTCCCAGGCCTGGTTAATCATCTTTTCTTTTTCCTGTTTTGCCTCATTTACCTCATTAAAAGCCGGTTTCACCTTTTCAGGAGGATTCACATCCAACAATTTAACCGTAACAATCTGAACGCCTGTCTGATAAAAATCTAATATCTTCTGCATCTCCTGTTGCGCCAAATGATCCACCTCTTCTCTTTTGGTAGTAAGTACCTCATCTACGGTATAATCTCCAACTAACCGGCGCATCACTACCTCAGAAACATCCCGTATGGCATCTTGAGGGTCCCTGACAGCAAAAAGTAATTTTACAGGATCCTTTATCTTAAACTGCACAATCCAACGTACATCTAAGATATTTAAATCTCCGGTAAGCATCAATGATTCTTCTAAATATTGGCTTGAAGAATATTCTGTCCTTACGCCGGACCGTACGGTTCTAACCCCAAATTCCTCCTTAAATATCTTCTCTACCTTGATAGGAGTAACCTTTTCTATACCAAAAGGTATCTTTGCATGTAAACCAGGCGAACTTAAAGCAATGTATTTGCCAAACCTCTGGATTACGCCTACCTCATCCGGGCCAATAGAATAAATTACCCCTTTTAAGCCTATGAGAACAAAAAGGCCTAAGATTACCCAAGGTAGAAATTTAAAAAAATCGCCAAATTTCTTCTTACCTACATCGATGATATCATCGGGCGTAGGAACATTATCTTTCCATTCCATTTCTCTTCCCCCTTTCTTTTATAAACGCTTTCTTCATTTTAATCTTAATGCCGAATCTATCAACGTCCTAACCAAAAATGATCTTAGAAACATTATCCCCAGGAACGCAATTATAGGCGAAATATCTATTCCAAACCTTAACCCCATTGGCAATATCTTTCTGATAGGATAAAGTATCGGCTCAGTCATTTTATAAAAATTGCACTGTGGGATTATAAGGATCAGGATTTACCCAGCTAATTAACGCACGGATAAGTATCAGTCAATATAGTACCGTCAGACCGATATCTAAAATACGCGCTACAGCCACCAAGAAATTAGATAACACAAACATTTACCCCGCCTTTTGCACATACAGCGTCTGCGTAGGATAGGCAAATTCTATTCCGCACTTTTCAAACTCTTCCTTAATCGTGAAATTAATCTCTTGTTGGATATCCATATATTTGTTGTAGTCCGGGCCGATGACGTAATAAACGATTTCGAATATAAGGCTAAAATCGCCGTAGCTAAAGAAATGCGCGCGGTCGAACGCTGTATCTTTAGTATTCTTGATAATTTTCTCGATGACTTTCGGAATTTCCTTCAGTTGCTGAAGTGAAGTCTGATACGTAACGCCTAGCTTGAATACGACACGCCTTTTTTCCATCAGTTTATAATTACGCACGCGTGAGTCGGTGAGATCAGTATTGGAAAATATTACCTGCTCACCGCCCAAACTGCGTAGGCGTGTAGTTTTAATTCCGAGATACTCGACAGTACCCATAAAATCGCCGATAATGATAAAATCTCCCACTTTAAAAGGGCGGTCAAAAATGATAGAAAAATAACTAAAAAGGTCTTTGAGAATACTCTGAGCGGCCAGGGCAACCGCAACACCGCCTATACCTAAACCGGCAATAATTGCCGAGATCTTAAAGCCCAAATTATCCATAAAGAAAATAACCGCTCCTGCCCAAACTATTCCTTTTACTACAACAAGGATTCCCTGAAAACTACGCTCAAGGCTGGCATCCTCGCCGCGCTTAGTTAAATATACGGTGAAACCATACGTAATGAACATGATCGCTAAGCGGGAAACAAAATAAATCAGGACCCCGAGCCCTAAATAATTCATCCCTTTTTCTAAATACGGGTGAAATGTAAGAATTTTGATAGAGGCATATAAAACCGCCAAAAACAACAAAGGCACCCCTATTCTATCGATGACATCCATAAAAAAGTCATCTAAGGTGGTCGTTGTCCTCTTAGAAATTTCTTTAAGGCGTTTAATAATCACAAGCGCGACAATTTTTATCGCAAGAAAACCGAATAATAAAACGCCGAAGGATATCAGATAATCCAAGACCCGGTTCCCTAAAAAAACCTTATTGAGTATTTCCATGTACATATCAACCTCCTCTGGTAATTTTTATCTTATTTCTCCCGCGACCGCAGAGCAGGGCGGCATATATATATCTCCACCATGGGAAACCGTTCGTTTCATTACTTTCCCGCCATAAGCCTTATATGAGGTATTTAATACTTGGCGGAAATGCCTTTGACCAAAGGGAGAATGAATATATTGGCCACGGTTTGAGAAAGAAACAATCATCCCTAAATTAAATTTTCCACACGCATATTCAACAGCTAACCACTTCTCAAATTCATTATGCCAAACTCCTAAAAGGCGTTTTTGCGAAAGCATTGATTTTCTTAGAACGATCAAATCTCTGTAAAGGCGCAATAAACAGCGTTGTTCTTGCGTACTCTTGAAATCCCACCTGAGTTTAGAATTTAGAAACGCCTTCTTAGACTCAGGATCGGGAATATCTTTAAAACCGAAAGCCGCGAACTCTCTTTTCCTCCCATCCCGTACGGCCTGAATAAGCCCGAGGTCTTTATGATCAATAAAATATTGAAAGGGCGCTTTTTCCGCGTATTCCTGCCCCATAAAAAGTAATGGAGTATGCGGAGATAGAATTAAAATGGCGGCGGCAATCTTCTGTTTATCAAAATCAACAAGCTCTGATAGCCGCTCGCCAAACGCGCGGTTTCCGACCTGATCGTGATTCTGGATACAAACAACCAACTTTTCCGGAGCCAATTTTTTAACGAAATTCCCGTGATGCCGTTTTCGAAAGGCTGAATATTTCCCATCGTAGACAAATCCATCCTTGATTGCTTTAGTGATATCTGCAAGGCGATCGAAATCCTCGTAATATCCTTGATGCTCTCCGGTAAGATACGCGTGCATGGCATGATGGAAGTCGTCGCTCCATTGCCCGGCTAATCCGTATCCTCCCAGTTTTTTATCCCGGATAATCCGAGAATCATTCAAGTCGCTTTCAGCAATAATAGAAACACGACGACCGAGTTTCTGAGCCACGCTCTCTACCGCATCGTTTATCTCCCTCAAAATGTGCTTGGCGCTGAAATCGTATATCCCATGGATAGCATCCAGCCTTAATACATCGATATGGTATTCAGTAATCCAATAAAGAGCATTCTGAATCACAAAACGTCTCACATGATCACTTTCGCGATCATCAAAATTAATAGCGTCTCCCCAGGGAGTATGGTATTTCTTGGTAAAATAAGGCCCGTAATCATGCAAATAATTGCCTTCGGGGCCTAAATGATTGTAAACAACATCAAGACAAACTGCAATCCCCATCCGGTGGCAGGCGTCTATAAGCCTCTTAAACGCTTCGGGCCCGCCGTAACTATTCTGAACTGCAAAAAGCCCGACTCCGTCATATCCCCAGTTTCTTTTGCCGGGAAATTGCGCCACAGGCATAATTTCAAGACAGGTAATGCCCAGCTTTTTAAGATAAGGTAACTTCTTAACAGCCGCGTCAAAAGTCCCTTCCGGCGTAAACGTTCCTATATGCGCTTCATAAAGAATTAAATCCTTTAAGGCTACGCCTTTCCACTTAAGGTCTTTCCATTTGTAATTCTCGGGGTCCACCACGCAAGAAGGGCCATGGACGCCCTCGGGTTGAAAGCGCGACGCGGGATCAGGGCATTCTTTATGCCCGTCTAAAATAAATACATATCGCGTACCGGGCGAGACCTCCGGGACTTCCGCGCGAAAATAACCTTGGTTTTCTTTCTCCATAACGACCAAAGTCTCCGAGGGCTCAAAAAACAATTTTAGCTCAACTTTAGAGCAACGCGGAGCCCACACCCTAAATGAATAAAAATTAGCGCCCAGCTTTTTAGTCCCTATTAACTCCATATTATTCTTCATTGTTCGTTAAAAGGCACGCACAGGCATGTTTGAATAAACCATCAATCTTAAGTGTTACTTCTCGATCCCGCTTTACAATGTCTACGCTATCAGCGAATACAACGTCCTTCAGTTTTTCTGGAAGCTCCAAATCTTTAGGCCAAATGAGTTCCGTGCCTTTCCAGAAATCCGGTGAAAAGCTCATTTCCGTATTCGACAAGCACGAGGTGAAAAATCTAGCGGCAACTGCCAGCGCTATTTTTTTACCGCGCTTACGAACGAACGCGACGATATTTCTCTCTTTATCGCCCTTAACTTCTACCGGAATATACTCTCCCCCGACAAATAAATCCTTATTCTGCCTTCGAAAAGTAAGAGTTTTCCACGTATAGATAAGTTTAAGCCGCCCTAGATTTTCTAAAGCAAATAAGCGCGCTGAAAGATTCTCTGACGCGCCGGATTCGAGATTTTTTTTCGCCTCGCCAAGCATATGCATCCTGCCCTCGAAATCAACGCTGCGCCTGTTATCGGGATCTACCAGCGCATAGCACCATGTCTCATTCCCTTGGTAAATATCCACAACTCCGGGAGAGGCTATTTTTAACAAAGTGGCAGAAAGGCCGTTAAGTTTTCCAAAAAATGAAATCTTTTTCTGAAAAGGAAGAAACGTCTTTAAAAAATGGTTAGAATCAGATTGAGTCAAGATCGCTTTTATAAACCGATTAACCGCTTCCTCATACGCGGTATCAGGCTTAGACCAACTGGTATAAATTTTTGCCTCCCGGACAGCCTTTAACGTATACTGCCAGATACGCTCAATAAAAGAATCCGTAGCATCGCGCGATAAATCTTCATCGGGCCACGCGCCGATAAGCGTTTGATAAATAAAATATTCGGTGTTAGGGCGCGGCTCTGAAATTCCATCTATGGCAGTCTTAAATTGACGATTTAATTCGCCCCATTCGTTGATTTTCAGCTTCCATTCCTCAGGTATTTCGCTTAAAACATTAATCCTCATCCGTACGTCTTCACTGCGTTTGGTATCGTGCGTGGAGGAATTTATCATACTGCAAGGCCAACGCTTGTTGCGCTCGATGTTCTGTTGGTGGAATTTCTTCCTGGTGCATCCAAAACAAAAAGGATCTCCGCCCACTTCATTAAGAGATAAAAGCCGGTTGTATACATAAAAAGAAGTATCTTCCACTCCTTTGGCCATAATAGGCCCTGTTAACTGCTGGAACCGCAATACGAAGTCCTTATAAAGGTTTGCTTCATCGCTGCCCGCTTCGATTTTAACGCGCAAGAGAAGCACATCTTTCAAAAAATCGTATACTGCGGGATTCAAGGCAGGGGTCTTGGCTCGGGCCTTTTCAACGGCCGCGCATATATATTTCTCATCTCTCTCTGAAACACTTGCGCTGTCCGGGGACACATAAGTCCTGTAAACTGAAAAACCAGCGATAACTTCTCGTATCGCAACCGTAAGATCATTTCTGGTAAAATCCCTGTAATTTCTGTTTGTCTCAGAGATGCGGTCTAAACGGTGTCCCAACGCGTTTATTTCGCTCGCCATGGGAACTAAACCGAAAAACTTCTTTTTGTTGTAGGCCAATTCATCAAAATCTATCGTATGACCGATATAGCCTTCATACAGTTTCCCGAATGCCTCTTGGTTTTTGGCATCAACAAAAAGGCCGTTTACCGCATTCAAGAATTCGTACCCAACAGTTCCATGAATGCTCCAATTCTCAGGCAGGGATTCCCTGCTTCCCAGGATTTTTTCGGCTACCACATAAAGAGCGGGTGAAGCAGAAAATTCATTGGCAAGCAAACGCTCCAAAGTCTCACGGGTTGCATCTTCATCAATCTGCGCGGAATCTTCCCCTTTTTTACGAAATTCTTCTTCCGATTCTTTCAATATCATTTGCAAAAGATACTCGCGCTGAAGTCGAATAAAATATTTTGAAGGATCATACAATCCATCAGGATGATCGATACGCAGTCCATTGACCTTTCCTTCTTTGATGAGTTTATAAAGCATCTCATGGTATGCCTTGAAAACTTTTTCATCCTCGGTACGAATAGCTCCGAGTTCATTAATATCAAAAAAACGACGGTAATTAATCTCCTGCGAAGCCACCGACCAAAAAGCAAGACGGTACGATTGCAAGTTCAAAAGGTGATCGAGCGCGTCAAAGCTTTTTGGGTCGTCTTTATTCCCGTTAAAAAAACGCACGCGTTCTTCTATGAAACTGCTAATTTTTTCGGAGCGTTCCGCAAGCGCCGCCAACCTGCGCTTAGCGATCTCTTTTTCCCGGCTGCGCTCGATTATCTTTTCCGGCAAACATTCGGAGGCAGGAGGCAAATTTTTAAAAGCCGTGATAACGCTTAAATATTCCGAATAATCCTGATTGTCTTGACCCATCTCTTTCACGAGCTTGTCTATATCGCCCTCTAAGATAACCGCGTAGGTCTTAGGGTCAATCGGAAAACAGTGATCATGATAAAAGGCGGTAAATCCACCATCTTGAAAAATAATGCGTATTTCCTGATTTTCCAGGACCTTCCCGTAAAAATCACCCAAAATCGGCAAAAGAACTTTACCCCAAAGTTCCTGTTTTATAGGCTTCCAATCAATGTCGAAATACTGCGCGTAAAATGAACAGAGGCCGTTTTCCAGCACGTCAAGCCACCAGCGGTTGTTTTTACCCATAACCCCCATATGATTAGGAACCACATCCAGAATATGCCCCATGTCATTCTTCGCAAGGACATCACAGAAATTCGAATATTCTTCGGACGTTCCAATCTCGGGATTAATTGAATTTGGATTAATCACATTGTATCCATGCATACTCCCGGGAACGGCCTGAAAATAGGGAGAGCAATAAACAGCTTCAATGCCAAGTTCTTTTAAATACGGGACCAAGACCGTGACGTGCTTAAAGGTAAAATCACGGTTTAGCTGAATGCGGTAAACTGACGATGGGATAAAGATAACTCGTATCATTTTAAGAATCAGGGACCGTAATTTCTCTTCGCTAAAGATAATTTTAGCAGGCTCTGTTCCCGATTGTCCGCATTTACTCAGTTTATCTTGGCTCATTTTTTTCCATTCTTGACTGGTTTTTCCGTAAGAAAAAAAACGGACAGGGAACGGCCTCTTAAATTATATCCGTTTAGTCCGGCTAAAGTTATGACTTCCGCGCGCGGATCAAAAGTATCTAAAATAAGTTTCCACTCCACACCCTCTCGGTAAGCGGGTAAAGTAAAAACAATATCCTCCTGCGACGAATTCATCAATAAAAGCAAGGTGTCTCCGATGATGCGCTCGCCGTACTCATCCGTCTCCTGTATCGTATCCCCGGCCAGAACAACTCCAAGACACTTGACCCAGGC
Source organism: Candidatus Omnitrophota bacterium (assembly GCA_011620275.1). Classification (GTDB taxonomy): domain Bacteria; phylum Omnitrophota; class Gorgyraeia; order Gygaellales; family Profunditerraquicolaceae; genus Undivivens. The sequence goes on along the minus strand of WOZK01000007.1, from coordinate 5,108 downwards.
AGAATTCCATTTTTCATCGGTCATCTCCTGTCCATTAACATCAAACCAAATAATATCTTTGGCTTCCGAACCCCGGATATCCCGCCCCTGAAAGAATTTCCTTCTTCGAAAAACAGGCTGCTCTCTTCGTAAGCGAATCAGCCTGCGGACAAAATCAAGCAGATTTTTTTTATTTTCGGTCAAATCCCAATCAATCCAGCTTAATTCATTATCCTGGCAATATGTGTTGTTATTTCCTTTCTGAGTACGTCCGATTTCATCACCCGCAAGAACCATAGGCACCCCTTGGGACAAAAGAAGCGTAGCAAGAAAATTCCGCTTTTGACGCTCACGCAAATCAATAATTGACGCGTCTTTGGTAGCACCTTCTATGCCACAGTTCCAGCTGTTATTATCATTGGCACCGTCATTATTATTCTCGCCATTAGCCTCATTATGCTTTTGATTATAACTGGTTAAGTCCTCAAGAGTAAAACCATCATGGCAGGTAATGAAATTAACGCTGGCGTATGGCCTGCGCCCGCTCTGTTCATAAAGGTCGCTTGAGCCGCTTAAACGAGTAGCGAATTCGCCTGTCGTGCCGCCGTCCCCTTTCCAGAATCTGCGCATCGCATCGCGGTATTTTCCATTCCACTCAGTCCATCCAACCGGAAAATTACCGACTTGATATCCGCCCTGGCCGAGATCCCAGGGTTCCGCGATCAGCTTAACTTGTGACAAAACAGGGTCCTGACAGATTACGTCAAAAAACGCGCTCAGTTTATCCACAGCGTACAGTTCCCTGGCAAGCGCGCTCGCCAAATCAAACCTAAAACCGTCAACGTGCATTTCAAGCGCCCAGTAGCGTAAACTATCCATGATTAATTGAACAACGCGAGGATGCCGCACATTAAGCGTGTTGCCGCACCCCGTAAAATCTTCATAATATCGCTGGTTTTTGGGGGAAAGCCGATAATACGAAACATTATCTATTCCGCGTAACGACAGTGTCGGCCCCATTTGATTACCCTCTGCCGTATGGTTGTAAACGACATCCAAAATCACTTCAATCCCTGCTCGATGGAGAGATAGAACCATATTCTTGAATTCATTAACAGCTTCTTGAGGAATATGCGAAGACGCGTAACGCATGTCGGGAGCAAAAAAAGATAACGTGTTGTAACCCCAATAGTTGCTTAAACCTTTTACCGTAAGATGCCTATCGTCAATATGGTAATGAGTAGGCATAAGTTCCACGGCGGTAACTCCCAGTTCTTTTAGGTAATTAACTACCGAGTCAATAGCCAATCCCGTGTAAGTTCCTCTTAAATCCTGCGGTACTTTCGGATTCTGGATAGTAAATCCTTTTACATGAAGTTCGTAAATCAAAGTTCTATGCCAGGGGATCTTGAGCGAAGCATCATCTTTCCAGTCAAAACTATTATCAATAACCGCGGCAAGCGGCGCAAAGGCGGCGTTGTCCCGTTCATCAAAAGACAGATCCTCTTGGGCATTTCCGATTTTGTAACCAAACATCTCATCGCGCCAGCACAGCCCCCTGCCGATCGCCTTAGCGTATGGATCAAGAATAACTTTATTCGGATTAAACCTATGCCCTAATTCAGGATTATGCAGCCCAGAAACACGATAACCATAAAGCTGCCCAGGCCCTACCTCAGGTAAATAACAATGCCAAACTCTATCAGTGTTCTCAATCACCGGAATCCGGCGCGACTCGCTACGGCTTTCAGGTGATTCAAAAAGGCATAGCTCCACTTTAGTAGCGCCTTCCGAAAAAAGCGCAAAATTTGTGCCTTTGCCATCCCAATAAGCCCCCAAAGGGCTAGGACGCCCCGGCCAAACTCTAATTTTCTTTGTGTGATTTTCCATAAAATAAAGCCATCCCGCATTACCTGCAAGATGGCGGCCCGACCATCTAAATCCTCCGGAAATCCCGAATGATTTCCAGACTACTTAAACGATTATTATCCTTTCGACAAAAGATTATCTATCGCATAACTCCTTTTGTGTAAATACTAAACAACTCATCCAGGCGATCTTTTCGTAAAGAATGCTTGGAACCACTCAGAGCCCAAAGAGTAACTATTGATTGCACCATACCAAAAAAAACGATACTCGCAGTGGTAATATCCAAATCCTTCCGAAATATTCCAGAATCAACTCCCTCAACAAGTATTGCCTTTATCATCTTGAGGTATTTATTAATAACTCCGAACATTTTCCTTCGGAGACTCTTATCTTTAAGATTCAAGGTTTCATTAATAACAATAAAAGTAATCCCTTTTCTTTGTTCTGCATAAGAAAGATGGGATACAAAAATATCGGACAACTTATGCAACGGCTTCTCTGATTCTTTAGCGGCTTCTTCAATAGTAATTAGCAGGGTCTTCCCGATGTCATCTATTAAAATACTTACAATCTCTTTCTTGCTCTTAAAATGCCGGTAGAGAGCTCCATCAGTTACCCTGAGATCATCGGCTATTTTACGCACAGTAAGGTTCTCTATTCCCCTTGAACTTATTATTTTTCTGGCAGCATTAATAATTTCTTGCCGACGAATAGATTTACTGGAGTCCGTTTTTGCTTTCATCTTAAAGTTCTCATTGTAAGTAAATACTCACTTACAATTATATTATAATCGCTCAAATTGTCAAATAGATTATCAGATGGTAGAGATTCTGGTAGAGATTCTCGGATTGGGTAGCAAGTCCGGCCTCAATACCACGCAGGCTATCCTGACCGGCAAGTTGGCCAAAAAGCATAGAAACAAAGTGGTTCCAGGAACTAAAGCCTCTTGAGTGATATTCGGTTTTAGTCTCTGAAACGGCTTTTTGGAATTCGTATCTCTCTGGGTACATAATTTAGCATTTCATTCAAAACTGTGGTATAGTGACTCATAGGTAATCCTCCTCGTGGGTTTGTGTTTCCGCTAACCGAAGAATCCAAAAATAAAGCGAGCAGCTTAGGATTAGATTTGACAAGGGGAGTATCGCTACTGGAAAGATAAAGGCTGGCTATAAAATATGGATGAGATAATAATTCGGGTTAATAATTTATCCAAGAATTTCGGCTCAGTCCAGGCGGTTAAGAATATCTCATTTGAAATTAAGCAATCAGAGATCTTTGCTTTTTTGGGGCCAAATGGAGCCGGGAAGACTACTACAATAAGGATGCTCATTACTCTGCTTGCGCCAACAAGCGGTGATGCAGCCATTAACGGATATAGTATAATCCATCATCCGGCTGAAGTGCGCAAAGTCATTGGCTACGTACCTCAGATGATTTCTGTTGACGGAGCGCTTACCGCACAAGAAAACCTGATGCTTATGGCCCATCTTTATGATGTTCCTTACCGTGAATGCAATAGGCGCATTAAGGAAATGCTCGCATTTCTTAAGCTGGAAAAATATGCCCGATCACTCGTGCGGACACTTTCCGGAGGCATGATCCGTAAACTAGAAGTAGGCCAGGCCATGCTGCATAATCCCCATCTGCTTTTTCTGGATGAACCGACCACCGGGCTTGACCCTATAGCAAAACGCAATATATGGGAGCACCTAGTCGAGCTGCGCAATACCTTTGGTACAACAATCTTCTTTTCTACACACAATATGGAAGAAGCGGAAGAGGCCTGTGATAGAGTTGCGATTATGAATACCGGCCAAATTGCCGTTATCGGCTCAGTTTCGGAACTAAAAGAAAAAACCAACAAGAAAGATGCTACGCTTGAAGATGCCTTTATCTTCTTTACTGGAAATGAGCTCCAGAGTAACGGCAATTTCCGTGAGATAAAAAGGACAAGACAAATACACCATAGATTGGGCTAAATTTATGCTGAATTATATCGCGCAACTTATCATTAAAACATGGGTGATGGCTGAAATAGAAATAAGAAAACTCCTGCATGACCCAACGGAACTAATCACTCGAGCCGTACAGCCTATTTTATGGTTAGGTATTTTTGGAGAAGCAATGAGCAAAATTCGGGCAATCCCGACTCAGGGATTTACTTACTTACAATTTATCACTCCCGGCATTCTAACTCAATCAATAACGTTTGTTTCGATATTCTATGGTTTGGCAATTATCTGGGAACGCGACATGGGGTTACTGCAAAAAATCTTAGTTACTCCAACTCCCCGCTTGGCGCTGGTGTGGGGGAAAATGATTTCTGCTGGCATGCGCGGGTTAAGCCAAGCGATCATCATTTTCCTTTTTACCCTTATCTTACAAATTCATCTTCGGATTACACTGTTTTCGATTCTTGGGGTAGTAATCATCACGATGCTTGGCGCCAGCTTTTTTACCGGGTTATCAATGATTATCGCCTCCATAGTAAAGACTCGCGAGCGGTTCATGGGAATAGGACAAGTTATCACCCTGCCGTTATTTTTCGCCTCGAATGCAATATATCCGATTTCAATTATGCCTTCATGGCTTCAAGTGGTAGCCAACATCAATCCTCTTAGCTATATGGTTGATGGTCTTCGTGCTCTGTTGGTTACCGGAGACGTATCGCGGCTTCCTTTTGACATAGCTATTCTTGTTATCGTTACATTTGCTATATCGTTTCTGAGTGCGTATATGTATCCCAAGGTTGTTGTATAAAGGAAAATTGCATTAAAGAGAAAGCGAAGGAATGGTGGGAAAAAGATGATTGCAAGCAAGGCCGCGATTTAGACTAAGCCCCCTCGCGTATTAAGACCAAGAGACCTATCATAAGCTATCATAGTGCCAAGGATTCTTGCGTCATACGCAGTAAAGGCGCCCCGCGCATCTTGGCTGCCCCAATACCCAAAGCCTTTTGCCCACCACCCGCTGTCTGAATATTCATCTTTACAGTTTTCTTTATCTTCACTGGGCCAGCTGATCTCACCGCACGCATCTAAACGAGAGAGCCAAAGATTCTGAAACTCCCGAATACCCTGATATGTCAATAGAGGCGCTGCCAAAGACGGCGTAGAAGGTGCAAGTTGCGCTTCGGCATTAGCTACGTCGGTCAAACTAGTGCGCTGTCAAATTAGTTTTTAATATATTGATAATGCCGGTTCACTTTGTCACGGGCTTTGCTTTTTGTAAACTGCCAGGTTATTTTCGTCTCAAGACGA
>WOZK01000019.1 GCA_011620275.1 Candidatus Omnitrophota bacterium | reverse complement strand
GCACGGTATTATGAAGAAGACAAGTGAGGTTCCCCAGGAGGATATGGCAAAGGCAAGAAAGAGGATGATCGACTTTCAAATGCGTTATAATGAAGGCAAGATTAAATTACCCAGAATAGAATAAATATTTAACGATTAGAGGTGATACTGATGAAAAAAATAATAGTTCCCAAAACAGTGAGTCAACATATTGAGGAAGAGTTTCGCAAGAACCCTGAGTTTAGAAAAGCCTATGATGAGGAAGTAGCGAGGTTGCAGATAGGCTATAAGATTGCTCAATTGAGGCAAATGAGGCATTTAAGCCAGGCAGAACTTGCAAAAAAAGTCAATACTACCCAGCAGACAATCTCGCGCTTGGAAGATTTAAGAAATGCGCGAATTAATATTAAAACCCTTGCCCGGCTCGCCGCGGCATTAAAAGCAAGGCTTAGCATAGACTTTATCCCCACTGAATTGAGTATATAGTTGGTTCCTTTCCACAAAAAACGATATTTACACGATATTAATTTCCATCCCAGATTTTCCCAAAATTTTTATATCTCTATATCCATAAGCCGCTTGTGAAATGCCTTGACGTGGTAAGTCCTGTATAGTATATTTATGATATCCACAGCAAAAAACGCGAGGGTGGGTTGAAAAAGATCATATTCTCAGATCACGCTCAGGAACGGTTAAAAGAACGCCGGATCAGCGAAACAGAAGTCAAAAAGGTATTGAGCGAGCCTAATATTACCGCGCCGACACGCCGCCGCCGCAGAAAGCGCGCAATGAAAACACTCGACGGCCGAGCAATAGACATAATTTATGAAGAGCGAACAGATATGATTTTTGTGATCACCTGTGCTGTTCTTTGTAAGGAGGGATAGAGATGTTGATTAATATTGATACACGTGCCGGTGCGGCATACATAAAAATCAGTGAAGGCAAAGTTGCTTACACAAAAGAACTGTTACCGGAAGTCTTTGTCGACTACAACAGCAGCAAAGAGATTTTAGGCATTGAGTTGGTCAGCCCGTGCGTGCTTACATTGCGTAAAGCATTGAAAATTCTGCGTTTACCAGGATTGAACCGCATAAAACACCCGCTGGAAGAGTTAATTTGCCATAAACCGAATTAAGCCAAACCAGTAAAAAGCCCCGCAACAGCGATTTAACGGTAAGCTGATCCGGCGGCAGGTTCTTTACAAGTTCCTGTCCGGAAGCAGTTATTAACGTACTCACGGCTTCACCTCTTGTTCTTTTTGCCTGGAATACTGGCAGTTGTTACATACAGCAAAAGGGGGGAGCAACATCCCTAAGATGCACAGAATCCTGTTTTGTTGCCTTTGCTGTCCAGATGTTCCTGTCCGTAGTTATCGCACTCCCGGCAATGCCGTATTTCCGGCTCTACTGGATTTCCAACAGGGTTATCAACAGAAGGTTTTCCCGTCTGTATGTCTGATAACGGTAAAGGCGGTACATCTGCCGTAGGATAAAGTCAGGCTTAGAGAGCCGAAGCAGCTTAAAATCGAGGAACTCGCTGCTCCAGATAGGGTCGAAACCACGTTTGAGCCGGCTTTGGGCCATATTTTATTTCTCTGTCTATCCACGTATTGCCCACTCTTCAACTTCCTATAATATATCTTATGTTAACTACACCTATAGGTAAAAATATCAATAGGCGGCTGTAAAACACCCCCTGTCTCTAAGACACTTAACTGCGACTCACACTTGACAAATCAAACTCGAGGCCCTCGAAGGCATCCGGATATTTATGGAACCAATCAGATTTATATTGGTAGTCATTTCGGCTCGTATCTTCTATGTGTTTATCACCGGTAAACGTATCGCTATAACCGGTTTCACCTTTTCTGCGAAATTCGCCATTCTCTGTAATAAAGTAAGTACCTTTATAGTAAATCTCGCACCATTCATGATAAATCTTGCCCCCGGGCTCGCCTTCGTCAGATTTACTGCCCCATACTATGACCGCGGGAATGCCTTTGGCAAGGAAAATTGAACAGGCAAGTCTCGCCCAATCCCGGCATATTCCTTTACCGTGAGCGTCAATTATCTCTTCTATATCAAGAGACCGGGCAAAACCGTTCTGAACGCGTTCCGGGGTCAGCCGCCATTTCATTCCCAGGCTTTCTCCTTTATTGTAGCCGTCATAGGCATCCTTAAAAGATAACCAAATAGAATCGATGTTATTACCGGTAGTATCCTGAGATATTGCCAGATGCGCGGCCAATTCCTGCAGTTTACTATTCCCGGGGGCCACGAAATATGCATTATCTATATTTGCATTATAGAATATATCCGTGTCCGGACCGGCAGACTGGATCACTAACCTGTCTTCCTCGCGGCTGCCGGATAGTCCTCCGCCGATCGAACTTCCTGAAGACTGCCAGGCGCCGCTCGATCCGTAACTTTTCGGGAGGCTGAAGCCGCCGCTGTTAGCGCCCCAGCTATTTCCCCAGGCATATACTGGTCCTGTGAAACAAAGACAGACGAAGCTTTCTATCACTGCTAAATACAAATATTTTTGCTTCCGGGAACCAACAGGCGCCATTTTTACCATAATTCTTCCCGCATTTTTTTATCTATTTTTTCCGGCGCTTCGGCCACAGCCTTGGCGGCTTTGCCGGCGTTCTCCAGGTCTTCGCCGGCCCCTCTGGAGGCGCCTGCCACGGTTTCACATCCCGCCAGCAGAACGGCCGCGCTGAAAAATAAACAAATCGGCAAAATGTCTATACGGAGCCTCATCGTAGCCTCCCTTCCCCCTTTAAACGATTACCTCTCAAATACCGCCAGTTCCCGCCACCAGCGGCTGGAATCCCATTTTTTCAAACGTAGGAAGAGCTTTCTGGCAAACCGGCTTTTCAGGTATTTTTCTCCCACGCTCATAAAATTACGGGTATGCAGATTGCCGGCGTCCAGGTATTCTTTGGCCTGCAGGACGCACTCCAGTATATCCGCGTCCCTGGCGATCACCGCCTCGCGCGTGGTCTGGCCGGAATATTGCGAACGCAGAACAGCCATTTCCAGCCGCACCTGCCCGGGAAGGCCGGAAATCTGCCCTGAATAGGCCTTGTCTTCGGCTTTCTTGAAATTTATATAACGGTGCCCTACTTTATGCAGGTCGTTTATCCTGGCCTCATGTATATCGTTAAAAAGGCACATCATCAAGACTTTATACGGATCGGCTTTTTCGGCCCTGGCGATCAAGTAACCGAGTACCGCGCAGCGGAAACAGTGTTCGGCCACGCTCTCCGGATGTTGGATACCGGTAATCCACCAGCCGGAACGTTTGACGCGTTTTAACTGTCCGGCTTCGGCAAGAAAATTAAGGACGCGGTCAACTTCGCTTGCGCGCATACCTTCAGGTTTTATTTTCATAATCCGCTCTTTGCGACGCCGCCTCGTAACAGAATATCCCGGTGCTGACGGCGGCGTTCAGGGACAACGCCGCACCCCGCATCGGCAGGGTAAAACGGTAATCCGCCTCTTTCAGAAGCCCGGAACGCACCCCCTCCCCTTCCGAGCCGATGATCAAGGCCAAAGGGAAGTTCATAGATGCCCCGCGGCGGGGATCGCTCCCGCCCTCTACCACGGTTACGGCTATCCAGTATCCGCTTCTGCGCGCTTTATCAACGGCTACGGAAAGACTGGAGACAATGCAGACCGGGACGTAATTCTCCGCGCCGCACGCCACTTTAAGCACGGCTTCCGTAACGTCCACTGATTCATGTTTGGGCAGCACCACGCAGAAGCTCCCCAGGCAGGCGCAGGTCCTTAAGACCGAACCGAGATTCTGGGGATCGTTTATGCGGTCCAGCATGATCAGAGTCGGTTTTTCTACGGAGTCAAGCACGTCGTCAAGGTCGGCGTAAGCGAATTCCTCCACCTCTGCCGCAATCCCCTGAGAGTGGATGCCGCGGGTCAGGGCTCGGAACTGCGTTGCCGGCATAAGCTCAACCGGGACCTTACGAGATCTGGCCAACCCGGCAATATCCTGCACTCGGGCGCCGCCGTGTTCCAATATAACTCTACGCACGCTTTCCGGAGCGGCCTTCAGCCGTTCTTCTATAGAGCGTTTTCCGTAAAGATATAACTTTTTACTCTTATCACTATCTGCCATCTTCAAGATGCCTTTCTTCGATATTCATACCGGATAATTCGGATAACCCATACCCTTCCTGGACCCACCCGCGGCCGAAATCGTATTCGGCCAGGCATGCTTCCGCCTCGGAATACTCTTGCGCGCTTATCCTGCGTGAAAGTTCTGAATACTCTTCGGCCCTGTTACAGGGAAGATATTGGCTCATAAGACTGACACATACGTTCTGCGGGGAGACGATACCGGCCAGGCGTTTTAATACTTCGCGCGTGCCGGAAATGTCTTGCGGCAAAACGAGATGCCTTACTATAACCCCGCTGCGCATTATCCCCGCGCCGTCGAAAACCGGCGCCGGGCGCTGACGGCACATTTCCTTCACCGCGTTCAGGTTGAATTCCGGATACCCCGGCGCGGAGGAATATTTCACCGCGCAGCTCTCCGAGGCGTAACGCATATCTGCCAGGTATATATCCACGACGCCTTCCAGCAGGCGGATTGTTTCAGGCAGGTCATAACCTCCGGTGTTATAAACCAGAGGGATATTCAGCCCGCGTCCGGAGGCGATATCGAGCGCCTGAACAATCTGCGAGAGGACATGTCCCGGGCTGACCAGATTGATATTATGGCACCCCTTTGCCTGCAGCGCCAGCATAATCTCCGCCAGTTCCCCGACAGACACTTTTCTTCCCGGCAGGCCGCCGTCTTCCGCGCTCATCTGGCTGAACTTGTAATTCTGGCAGTAAACGCAGCGCATATTACAACCGGAAAAGAATACCACCCCCGACCCTTTATCGCCTGATATCGGCGGTTCTTCCCCGTGATGCGGGAAATAGCTGTAAACATAGGCTTCTTTCGCGGTGCGGCAGAAACCTTTTTCTCCTGCGGCGCGGTCAACGCCGCAGGCTCTCGGGCATATCCGGCAATTTTCCAGCATGCGCGCGAGCCGTCCCGCCAAAAAAGAGAGGCCGGCATTTTTGTAAGCCGGCGCCGGAGAGCGGTTCACTTCCTCCCTCCTGCCGATATCTGTTCATAATAAATAGACCTTATTTTTTCAAAAATCGAGAGGTAACAGGAGCTCCGGTAATCGGGATACGTCCATTCAAGCGGCCGAAAAGTGCCGCAACGGTCATACAGGAGCGTTATCTCGGCGTATATGCCGCGGGAAATATATATACGGTGGCTGAAATCTTTGGTGGAGGCCAGCACAAGCCTGGCAAGATCAAGATAACCGGGGTCAAGATTGACTTTACGACAGCCGTCGGCGCTCAGGGCGATTTCGATGCGGTTGGTGATAAGCTTGATACCGGCAAGACTGTCTGCTGCGATCAATTTCTTGAAGGAAAAGAACTTACGCCGCAGTCCGCTGCCCATTTCTTTTTGGTAATATTCGGTCTGCGTAAAGGAAACACTGCCGCTTTCGAAATCAACCGGCCCAAATCGGCGGCGCAAACACCCTGAAGCCGCGGCGCCGTCCTTTTCTTCCCTGTAAAGCATACCGCAGACAAGTTTAACCGGGATGTTTGTTTTTATTCTTCCCATAAGGGGCGCGGGTCAATGGGGAAGGAACCGGTTGATGTATTCCGCGATACTGTGCTGCTGCGCCGGTTTTATATCGTTGAAAAATACGGCAATGTTGAAACCTCCGGCGGGGTCATCCTCTGTCCTCACCACCACCCCTTTGCATGCCACCTCGACCTTTCTGGAGGCGTTGGGCTTTACGGGCAGACGCAGTTTTATGTTCAATTTCGTAAAAGGCGGGACGTATTTACCGATATGGCAATAAGCTCCCAGACAGCTGATGTTCCTGGTAGTGCTCATAAAGTCGTAACCGTCCGCCATCACGTTTATGGGCATACCGAGGTCCAGCCGGGGATGAAGACGCCTGTCGCTATAATTAATGTCGGCCATTATTTCCGCCCTTCTCCGGAAGCGGGAGCGGTTTTCGCCTTTTTCCAGCATTTCTTATCGCAATAATACTTGCCGTCCCGGTAATATATTTTGATCTTCTTGAGGGGTTTATTACACCCCAGACAGTTTGTCTGTTTTTCTTCCGCTGCCGTCTCCGCAGTCATGGTTTTTTCCTTTCTCGTTCTTTACTGCTCCTCCGGCGAATTGCCGACGGATAAATATGTTTTTAGATATTTCCTGTCCAGCGGGTTCATCTCGAGAAATTCCACGCCCATCCTGTACCGGCTGGAGCGTGATGAAATATTTACCCACGCCACTTTGCCTATGGAGCAAACGCATCTTTTCGCCAGCATGAATTGTATCATCAGGTTGGTGGCAGGCGGTATGAAAGTGTTCCCGGTGATGCCGACTCCGCCGGCGCTGATATTGTCGCTGGTAACCATGCCTGAAGCGGCCTGATTACCCCGGACGTAATACTTTACAGGGACCTCAAGATTGTATCTGCGTAATCTCCGCTTATTATTTTGCATTGCGCCTTAGGCGATGGTTAAGTGGATGAACGCATGTTTTCATCGTAAATAATTATACTGGATTTTATGCTTTTTTCAATATAAAATATTACAAAATACGAAAAACAAATTCGGCCGCGGTTTTTACGGGCGCGGCCCCGCCAAAAAGGGGTGAATCATGGAGAATGACACCACTACAGAGAACCGTAAGACCGCTGCAGACGCAAAGTCCGCGCCGCCGGCCGGACAGCAAATCTTTCACAAACGAACTCTCTACCTGCTCGTAGCTTTTGCCGGTATGCTGGCGGCGAAATTGTTCTTCGACTTCGCTTCTTCCGGCAGCCGGGCGCCGCTGCCTCCGGCCGCGCCGCCGACGGTATCAAAAACCGCCGTCTCCGCTCCTGCGCAGATTGCCCCTCCAGCCGATACCGCCGCGAATAATCTCTCCGCGCTTTCCGGCGCGCCCGGAAGCGCGGATAACGATGCCGCAGAAGACAAAGAGAAAGCGGCCGCCGAACCTCCTCTGCTGATATTAAACGGGACATTACTTTCCGACGGAGAGCAATTCGCCATAATAAACAATCAAATAGTAAAGGCCGGAGACGAGATCAAAGGGGCAGAGGTAATAAAGATATCGGCCAATAGCGTGGAATTAGAATTCTCCGGCAGGACGCTGCGCATTACTTCCGAGGAGAATTAAAAGCCGAGGATTTCCGAGCAAGGGGGATCGAAAGTTCTCTAATTAATCTTTCGCGAATAGCGGACAATCAGTGGACACTAAGAGTTTTTCTTCAAAACTTCCTTTATAAAGCTCAAACGGACATCTCTTGTTATTTTCACCCTGCCTGGCTTCTCAAGCAGGACCACCCGATTCATTCCGCCTACGAATTTCTTGTCCCTGCCGAAAGCTGAGAGCAGACGGCCGGCATCTATTCCCCGCGCTTTCAGGGGCAGGCCATAAGCCCGCAAAAGCCTTTCCAGACGCGTCAAGGCGTTTTTGTCCTTGAGTATTCCGAGCCTTTCGCTTAGCCGCAAAGCGCACAACATCCCCCAGCCTACCGCCTCCCCGTGGCTGTAGCGCCGGAAACCGGCGGCCGCCTCCAGGGCGTGGCCGAAAGTGTGCCCAAAATTCAAGGCCATGCGTATCTCTCCGGTATCGAATTCATCCCTTTCCACATACCGAGCCTTTATAGAAGAACAGCGCGAGACGATAAATTCCATTGCCTTCGGACTGCGCTTAACGATCTTCTCACGGCCAACCTCTAAAAAATTCAGCAGGCTTGAGTCGGAGATGAATCCGTACTTGATTACCTCCGCCATCCCGGAATTTATCTGCCTCCGGTCAAGAGTGGAGAGAAAGTCCGTGTCGCTCAGCACCAACTTCGGTTGATAAAAAGTGCCGGCCAGGTTCTTACCGGTCTTCAAATCTACCCCGTTCTTTCCTCCTATCGCCGAATCCACCTGGGCAAGTAGAGTCGTGGGTATCTGTATTAAAGGCACTCCTCGTTTAAACACCGAAGCGGCGAATCCCGCGACGTCACCGGTCACTCCGCCGCCCAAGGCAATCACGAATATCCTGCCTTTTCCGGCCCATCCGGACAGCCCGTTGACTATTTTCTCCGCGTTGGGCCAGGACTTTCCCAGTTCGCTGTCCGGGATGGTATGGAAATAAAAACGGCAACCGGCTTTTTTCAGGCCGTTCGACAGCGTCCTGCCCCACAAACGCCGCACCTTAGCGTTGGCGACGATACAAGCCAGGTCGCCGGCAACGGAGACCCGCAAATGCCGGTTTAAAGAGCAGATCGTTCCTCTGCCCACGATAATCGGATAGCTCCTTTCTCCCCCCAAATGCACCTTTATGCTTTTCATATCAGAAGACCCGCAATAAACCTTACCAGCGGCCAGATGACGTAATCAAACGCCCCGGCCATGGAAAGAAGTATTATTATGATAAAACCGTAAGGCTCTATTTTCGCGTATCCGGCAGCCGCGGCCGGCGGCAGAAATCCGGCTAACACACGAGAACCGTCCAGCGGGGGAAGCGGAATAAGATTGAATATCCCCAGGACCAGATTGATCAGCAGGAAATGCGCCGACAGCAGGCTGAGAAGCGATCCCTGCGGAAGAACCCTGATAACGGCCGCGCTGGCGCAGGCAGCCGCTATGTTCACCAACGGGCCGCTGGCGCCGATAAATATTACGTCCCTGGCCGGATTCTTAAGCATTCCGTAATCGATCGGCACCGGTTTAGCGGCGCCGAAGACGAAGCGCCCCCCGGTGCTGAAGAAAAATAACAGCGGGATTATCACGGTGCCTACCGGATCGATATGGGCCAAAGGATTGAGCGTTAACCTTCCGGAAAGCCTGGCGGTCTGGTCACCGAATTTATAAGCCGTCCAGGCGTGCGCGAATTCATGCAGAGTCATCGCGACCAGCAAGAGCGAGAAAGAAAGAATCAATGCCGGCAGGTTCACTCCACAGCCTCTATCTTGAATACTTCCACCACCGGCAGTCCCATGCAGGAAGAAACGGGTTTTCCGCTCACCCGGGCTTTGCGGTTCACCAGAGCGTTGAGGGTCTGCTTGTCCCCTTTCAAAAGGAATATTTTTTTATCGAAAGCCACCAGCTTGTGGGTTGCGGGGCGTTTAAAAACCATCCCGTAAGGTTTGATGACGCCTTCATACACGCTAAGGCCGGGAATCTGTTTGTCTTCGCCTGCCTGGACGGCAGCATTTTCAGGTTTCGCCTCGCCTTCCGTAACGGGCAGGACCCCGGCAGATTGTGTCCCCTGTTCCTTCGCCGGCGCCTTAAACGGGGCCTTGCGGACGAAATCAGCGTGTATCCAGCCGTAACTGCCGGACACCGGTTTGATGCGGTACCAATTGTTCTCCATACCGGTGAAATTCAAAACTTCATTTTTCGAAACGCGCCCGATTATGGGAGAGGACTCATCCGGCCGGAGCCTGACGTTCACGCGGTCGCGTTCGACCTTGATCGTGTTGAACCTCGCTCCGGTCTGTTCCTGAGGGGTGAAATTCGCGCTCTTTACTTCGACCGCCGAGACCATATCTGCCCTTATATAGCTGGGGGCGGTATCCGGCAGGCGCACCTTATACCAATCGTATTGCCCGGAAAGAACCTCTACCGCGGCGCCTTTATCCATCCTGCAGATAACTTCCGAGCTTGTGGTCGAATCGACACGGAGGTTTATATCCGCCGCCGTAACTTCCCCGGCAAAAGGGAACGTTTCCTCTTCCTGGGCGTAAGAAACGGATAAAAGCAGCGCGCCAAAGACGACTGCGCGAATTCCCGCCAGAACGAAATCTACCCGGGATAAAACCCGGATAAAGCTTACCACACCGGATACGCAAACGTGTGTCTCGCGCGCGCGAACGCAATGCACGCCATCCGGCTGAAAACCCGGGAATTTCTGTGTATTGAGTAAACGCGGATTATGCCGCATAAAAACAGCTCCTTTATTTCTTTTCGGCCGTTTTGCCGGCGGCCGGGGCGGCTGCGGCCGCGGTTCCATCCGCTGCCTTGGCGGTCTTTTCTTTCTTAATCCTGATCTTCACGGTCTTCATCTTGGGAAGACCGCAAACTCGGTCGCCCTCTTTCCACTGGTTTTTGGAAAGCATTAACTTCAGGCGCTCAGTTCTCTTCAATACAGAACGCTGTTTGGAATCCTGACCGGCTGATCTCAACGACGGGTGAATCGACATTTTACAACCTCCTTACATAACAATCGCGATATTGTTTTTTAAATTTCAGTCGCCATAATTCGGCGGTACGGCTTTCCTGGAAACTACCCGAGCAAAGCACGTAATAAGGCCGCAGGTAAATGACGGCCGGAGCAAGTCCGCGTTTTTGCAGGGCCTGGGCCTCTTTTAACGCCTGCTCTTTTGATTTATAACTCGCCAGTTGAACGGTATATTTACCGGTTATCCTGGGCGCCGGAGCCGCCTGAGCGGCTTGCTGTGATACCACTGCCGTCGGCTGTTGTGCGGGTCGCTGAAGCGCCGCTGTAGGCCGCGATTGTGCCGCTGGAAGCGCCTGCCGGGCCGGCTGGGGCTGCGCCGGAGCAGCAGTTTCCTGCTGCTGCCTCAGAGCTGCCAGATGTTTCAACACCGAATTTTTGCCTTTTTCCACCCCCGCGATGAAAGAAAGCACGGACACCGCAAGCAGGAGTATTATAATCAGAATTGTCTTCTCATAAGCGCGCAGGTATTGCAGAAACGCTCCGGAGACTTTCGTTGCGCCACCGCTTCCGCCGCCGTTGTTCTCGGATCCGGAAAACAGTTCGAGTTGTTCTTTTTCCATATCTTTCCGTTATCTCCGGACGCGGAATCCCGGTCACGCCTGGTCGGGGAACTGCTCTTGCGCGCTGCCGGAATATGCTGGAATGTTAAACAAATATTATATATTTATTGTTTCGCGCTTTGCAAGTATTTTTTTGCTTTGAAATTTTTCGCTATTTTCAGGAACGCGTCCACCACCTTGGGATCGAACTGCGAACCGCTCTTGCTCTTTATTTCCCGGATGGCGGAATTGATATCCTTTCTTTCCCGGTAAGGCCTGCCGTAAACCATGGCCTCAAAGGCGTCTGCGACCGCCATGATCCTGGCGCCCAGGGGGATCTGCCCTTTTTTCAGGCGCGAAGGATAACCGGTGCCGTTGTATTTCTCGTGGTGATGCATAATGATGGGAACCGCGGGTTTGAGTATCTGCAGCGGGCGCAATATTTGCGCCCCTTTCAACGGGTGGTTCTTTATTATGGTAAGCTCACGGGCCGTAAGTTTGGTTGTCTTGGTAAGTATCTCCGGAGGTATATCTATCTTGCCGGTATCGTGCAGAAGGCTGGCGTATTTAAGACTCTCTATCTGTTTATCGTCCAGATGCATCTGTTCGGCTATGGCGATCACCAACCGGCTGAAATTACGGGAATGCGTGTATTCCTGCGGTACACGCATATCGAGTAAAGTGACCAGGGACTTTATGCTCCCGAACACCACCTTTTGCTGCTCCTCGTAAAGCTGAAGATTGCGTATGCCTATCACCGCCTGCTCCGCCACCGTCGAAAGCATATCCTGGTCGAAGTTGTCGAAGGGGACGTCGTTGCGGTAACGCTTGATTATCATCAGACCCAGGAGATCGTCGCCTATCAGCGGTATCGCCAGAAGCCATCCTCTGCGCACGGAGGAGGACTTGCGTATTATTCTTTTCTCCAGCGGATTGGTTATCTTTATTTTTTTGTCGTGAATGTATTTCTTGCGCTCGCTGGCGAGACACTTGAAGATGGAGTTTTTCTTGCTGGGATCAAGGAGTATGATCAGGCAATATCGGGAATTGAAGATCTGGCAGATAAGCCTGCTCAACCTTATGATCAGCTCTTTCTGCTCGTACGTCGAATTCACCAGCCGGTAAATGCTGTGGATCGACGACATCAGGATCTTATACTTTTTCGTAGGGGTCAAATAGCTTTTTGTATTCATCAAGAGCGTACCTGTCGGTCATTCCCGCGATGTAATCGCAGACGACCTGTTTTTTGCCGTAAACGCTTATTTTTCCCTGTTCAGCCGGCGGCAGCTGCGCCGGAGACTCCGTGTAAAGATGAAAAATCTCGGTTATGAAGCGCCGCGCCTTGTTGCTCATACGCATCACCCTGTAGTGATGGTAAAGGTTATCCATCAAGAATCCCCTCAGGGGCCGCCTTAATTTCAGCATGGCCGGGCTGAAAACCACGGCTTTTTCCCCCGCGCTGCGCACGTCGCGCTCGCTCTTCAGGCTCATACCGTCAATGCGCTTCCGGGTCGCTTCAATCAAATCGGTAACCTGCATATTGATCAGAGATCTTATCACGAGGTATTTGCGCTTCTGGCCGTCCGCCCTTCCGCCGATACCCGATGATATTTTATCCCATATCGGCAATTTTTCAAGCTCTTCCTCGTTTAGCAGCCCGGAAGCGAGGCCGTCGTCGAGATCGTGATTGTCGTAGGCTATCTCGTCGGCGATATCCACTACCTGCGTTTCCAGAGAGGGCGTCTCGTTATCCGGGAACCCCGCCACTTTCTCCGTTTTGTCGAACTCCGTGGAATGTCTGATTATGCCTTCCCTGACCTCGTATGTGAGGTTCAGTCCCGGAAAGTCAGGATATTTGTCCTCCAGCTGGTCTACCACACGCAGACCGTGCCGGTTATGGTTGAATCCCCCTTCATCGGACATCAAACCGTCCAGGGCCTCTTCCCCGGCATGACCGAAAGGGGTATGCCCAAGGTCATGGGCAAGAGCTATAGCTTCCACCAAATCCTGGTTCAGCCGCAATGCTCTGGCGATGGTGCGCGCTATCTGGGAAACTTCTATACTGTGCGTCAGCCGGGTGCGGTAATAATCGCTCTCGTGTATGACGAAAACCTGGGTTTTATATTCCAGGCGTCTGAATGCGGCAGAATGCACTATCCTGTCCCTGTCGCGCTGGTAGGAGGAACGGTAAGGATGCTCGGCTTCCTTGTGCACGCGCCCTCTGCTACGGCGGCTTTTCATAGCGTAAGGGGCGAGCAGTATATCTTCGGTTCCTTTTTTATTCAAACAACCCTCATTTCTTTTTCAATAATTCAAGCAGTTCTTGAAGGGATTGGGGAATGACCTTGGTTCCGGAGGTAGCCGGCATAAAATTGGTGTCTCCGACCCAGCGCGGCACGACGTGTATGTGCAGGTGCCCGGGTATACCTGCTCCGGCGGCCCTGCCTTCGTTTATTCCGATATTGAGCCCCTCCGGCCCCAGTTTTGTCTTCAGCAGCAGCCGGACATTCCTGAGCAGGGAAAAAAGGCCGTCCGCTTCTTCAACGCTTAAACCGCCGATGTCCGCCACGTGCCTGCGCGGAGCCACCATTACATGACCGTTGTTGTAAGGATAGATGTTCAGCACGGCGAAAGCCTTTTTGTTGGAGGCAAATACCATGTTCGCCCGGGGGTCATTCACCGCGGCGCAAAAAATACATCCTCGCGTCTTTCGCCGCCCGGCGGCAGGCCGTAAATACGCCGCCCTCCAGGGAGCCCAGAGTTTTTTCACATCCGTCATATCCGCACTATCCTAACTTCGATGCCGTTTTTTATCTCGATAAGCCCGTAAGAATTGTATGGTGCGTAAACCTTGTCGGTGGGGCTGCCCGGGTTGAAATAGATGACCCCGTTCCTTTCGATCCTGGAAGGCTGATGGGAATGCCCGTAAACAGCCACTTGCACGTTCTTACCCCGAAATTCCGACTCGACGATATCCAGCAGCCCGGCAGGTGCTCCCCATCCGTGCATAACCCCTATCTTAATGCCGCCCGGCAAGTCTATGATCAGTCTGGCGGACAGTTTTGTCTTAAGCTCTTCACCATCCATATTACCGTAAACCGCCCTTACGTCCGGGCACACGCTTTTTAGTTCCTTAAGGACAGCCGCCTGCACCAAGTCTCCGGCGTGTATTATCATATCGGCCTGTCCGGCTATCCGTAGCAATACCGGGGGAACGACTCCGCTGATGATATGGGTATCGGCAATAACCGCTATTTTCATAGTTTAATCAAGCAGCAGAATCCCCCGGAGAAACGTTTCAAACCACCACTCTGGGCCGGTGGAATATATCAAAAAGCTGGTTTATATTCTCGAGGTTCCAGGTTATGATCTTCTCTTCCAGCGCTCTCAAGCGGGCATTGGTTTCCACATCGTGGAGCGCCACTAATATCTTTTTGCCGAGTTTATTCCTGTACTTGCGGCATTCCTTGGCGAAGGCGGTAATGTCGTCCTCGGTGACCGGTTCATTCTTGAACCCCATTATCCACAAGGCATCCCCCGACCTCCCTATTACTCCGTCCCTCACTCCCCCGGCCCCGAACTCCAGCGGCTTTATTTCGCGAAACTGCGTGAGCCGGATCTTCCTGCGCTCGATCTGTATCACGTCGTCCTGGAAAAGTCCGAGCAGTTCCGTAACACGTTCCTGCACGGGTTTCCGCGTGTCCTTGATAAACGCGCTGATGTCTTCCTTGAGCCGATTGCGGAATTCTTCTTTCTGCGTTTTATCGTCAGGGGAGAAAGAGAGGTTTTTCCCCTGGTGGACGAACTTAAGCCAGAAACCGAACATCCTGTCGGTGAACTGCAGGAATTCACCTGCCTTCAGAACTATATCGTTATCCAGCAGGTAACCGATGCGGTTGTTCAATTCCGCGCGCTTTTTGCCGAGCAGATGCCCCAGGTCCCGTATCTTGTTATGACCGCCGGCTATCGAATGCGCGAGCTGCACGTAATCACGCCCGCAGGCCGCGGAGGAAAGCTTTTGCATGACTGCGGAATATTTTTGAAAAAGTATTCCGCACGGCTCGCACATCAGTTTTTCCATGATATCGACCAGCCCCGCTCCCGGAGACTTGATGACGGCCTCGCTTACGACGGTCAGATAGAACGGCGAGCCGCCGGTAAAATGCACCAGGAACCCCTTCCAGCCGTTCTCGACCTGTTTCAGGCCGCGGAAGCGTTCCGTGAGAAACGCCTCGCTTACATCGTTAGCGAAGTTTTCGACCGATATCGTCTCGAAATTGCCGAAAAGCAGGGACAGGTCCCGGGCGAGCACCTCTTGGGTCCTGGAAACGGCGGAGCTGGCTATAATATACATCACCTTCTTCTGCATGATCAGCTTTTTCGACCATTCCTCGTAGAGGCTGCGAATACCCAGCTTCTCCAGATCAAGGAATTCGTCCAGCACCACCACGCAGGATTTCCCGGTCTCCTCGGTGATAATGTCAAGCAGGGCAAGCAGCGGCGAGAAAAAAGAACTTTTTGAACGTTTGGTTTTTATTTCCGAAAGGAATTTCTTGACGGCCGCTGAAGTGCGCGGGATGTATTTCTCGGCCTTCGCGACGAGGAAATCGATGTCTTCCTTGACCGGGACGACTCCCGCGGAGAGAAAATTATAAAACAGGGCCCCTATGAACCGCCTGGCAAAACCCTCGAAGTTTTCCGGCCTGGTCTCCAGGTATAATATGATCAGCCTGCCGTCCTGGCATTTACGCAGAAGAGCCCGTATGAGGGTGGACTTTCCGCAGGATTCATAGCCTATCAGCGCTATATTCTGCCTGTAGCCCTCTTTGAAATCTCTTATACGTTTAGTCAGGATATCCAGGTATTCCCTTCTATCCCAGAATAATTCTTCTTTCATTCTTCTTTATCTAAAATAAGGCCTTTAACTCCGCGTATGATAAAACTGCCGGGGAAATCTTCCGTCATCTTAGCGCTGTCCACGCGGCGTAATTCGCTACTACTATTATTATTATATTATATATCACCGGCTCAGCCTGGCAAGTAAAAATACGGATTTTGGGCCGTCTGTCTTTTCCTTATTTCGAAATGAAGATATGGCAGTTTGTCTCTGCCGGCACGCCCCACCCTGGCGATCAAGGCGCCTTTTTTTATGTAATCGCCTTTTTTTACCAGAAGTTCGGAATTCCTGCCGTAAACGGTAGAAAATCCGTCACCGTGGGAGATGATCAATGTCTTGCCGAATCCGTAAAACCCGGAAGAGGCGAATACTACTTTACCGCTGCGCGCGGCCAGGACCGGGGCGTTCATCGACGCCTGTATGTGAATACCCTTATTCAACATACCCCTGGAATACCGCCCGAAAGAGGAAATGACCTTGCCTTTTACCGGCCAGGAGAAGTCTTCGTCCTGAAGCGTCCCGTAAGGCTCTGGAACCGGGGCGCCGGCTTTTTCCTCGGGGATGAAAAGCAGCTGCCCTTCTTTTATGCATTCGGAATCGGAAATGTTATTGATTTTTACCAAGGTATCGAGCGGGATGGAATAAACGCGGGATATCTCCCAGAGGGTCTGCCCTTTGGCTATTTTATGGTATTTACCGGGCAAAGAGGCGGCAGGCGGGGCTTCCGGAACCCGGGGCAGGCCCGCACAGCCGCAGACAATAAAGGCGCATAAACAGACGATTGCCTTATCCAGCCGGAGTGGAACAGGCATAGAAACGTGCTTATTTTTTTTCTGCATCCGCGCAAGTAAAGAAAAAGAGCGGGTGAGCGGAATCGAACCGCCATACACAGCTTGGGAAGCTGTTATTCTGCCACTGAATTACACCCGCATGAATGTTCTATATGTTGTGCGGCCGGAATGCCGGCCGTGTGAAACCATGCGAACAAACCCGTATCATTTTAAACAGCGTTTTGCCAGCCTGATCGAACAATATTTACCGCACATAGTGCAAACTTCAGATATCCCCGGTAACGAGGACTTCCTGTAGGCGGCCGCCTTTTCCGGATCAAGCGCGAGTTTTAGCTGCGTTTTCCAGTCCATACAAGCCCTAGCCCGCGAGATCCGCTTGTCCGGTATCAGCGCGCCCGGCAGGCCTTTGGCAATGTCGGCGGCATGAGCGGCAATCCTGGAGGCCACCACCCCTTCCCTGACGTCGTCCAGCCCGGGATGGCGCAGGTGCTCGGCCGGCGTTACGTAGCAAAGGAAATCCGCGCCGTTTGCGGCGGCGACCGCCCCGCCGATGGCGCCGGTTATGTGATCATAACCGGCGGCGATATCGGTCACCAGCGGACCGAGAACATAGAAAGGCGCGCCCCGGCATATCTTTTTCTGCAGGCGGACGTTCCTGGCTATATCGTTCAGCGGAACATGCCCGGGCCCTTCTATCATCACCTGAACATTCCTGCGCCTGGCCCTGGCGGCGAGCTCGGCGAGAGTCTTCAACTCGCCTATTTGCGCCGCATCCGTAGCGTCAAGAATGGAGCCGGGCCTTAACCCGTCACCCAGGCTCAGCGTAATGTCATAATTATATGCGATTCCCAGGATTTTGTCAAAATTCTCCCAAAAAAGATTTTGCCTGCGGTGCTGATGCATCCAGGCGGCGAGTATCGCTCCACCCCGCGAAACCACCGGCAGTATGCGGGGTTTCTTTTTCAGCAGAGCGATATTCTCCCGGGTCACGCCGGCGTGAATGGTAAAAAAATCCACACCGTCGCGCGCCTGGGCTTCCAGAACTGCCAGCATATCGTCGGCATTGAACTTCAAAGGATCGCCGGATCTCTTGTCGGCAATAGCGGCCATCTCGTACACGGGGACCGTGCCGAAGGGCACCGGGCATTTCTCCAGCAGTCTTTTTCTGATATAACGGAGATCTCCGCCTTCACTGAGATCCATCACGGCGTCCGCCCCCAGGCGCACTGCCAGTTCAAGCTTGGCCGTTTCCTTTTTCAGGTCTATCTTATCCGTGGAGGTGCCTATATTGGCGTTTATCTTTGTGCGCAGTCCCTCGCCTATTGCGCAGGGTTTTCCCTGAGTCCGCCTGCTGTTATTAGGTATTACCGCCCTGCCGGCGGCCAGGGTTTTAACCAGATGCGCGGACGGCACACCTTCCAGTGACGCCGTCTTCCTTAACAAAACGGTGATCTTTCCTTTTTTAGCGGCTTCCAGTTGTGTGGTCATTTATGATAATCCCTTGGTTTGCTGATGATACTAATACACAGCGGCGCGTGTATTATCCGCGTCCTTAAGGGCGCGTCTTTAGCGGCGCCGTAGTAAAGCCGTGAAGCGTTCCACTTCGGCCGCGGGATCGGCGGCCGTTATAACTGCCGAGCATACCGCGACCCGGCCGGCCCCCGCGCGTAAAAGCTCCGGCAGATTAGCGGCGCAAATCCCGCCGATACAGAAAAACGGGACCCGCACCGTCTTCGGAAATAGGGCCCCTTTCGAGGACAGGTCCTCCACAAGCGCGATTCCTGCGTAAGCCGAACATTCTTTCGTGGCAGTCGGGAAAACCGGTCCGATGCCGAGGTAGTCGGCCCCGGCTGACTGCGCGGCGAGGGCTTGCTCTAAAGACGAACAAGATATCCCGATAAGCATTTCCCGGCCCATCAGCCTTCTGGCTTCGCCCGCCGGCATATCCAGTTGCCCCAGGTGCACTCCGTCGCACCCGCAGTCAATCGCGATATCCGGATGATCGTTGAGAATAAAAAGCGTTTCAGAACCGGCGAACACTCCGGCAAGCCCTGCGGCTTCTTCCCTTATCCGGCTGCGCGGGTATATTTTATCTCTTAACTGCACCAGCCCGGCGCCGGCATCCCGCAGTTTCTCCGCCAGCCCGAAGATGTCTATTCCCCGGTCCGCGCAGACCTTTCCGTCTATCAGCACGTAAAGCCGAGAATCTGCAAGCCGTTCTTTTCTCGATCTCATATACACGGTATCGCGTCTTTTGAAAACCCGCCGCCGTCCCGCGGTTTTTCAGTTTGGAAAATTCCTCCAAAACGCGCAGGGACTCTTTTACCCTTTGGATGTTGGCGTAAAACACGTCTTCCAGAGAAGCGCGGCTGAACTCTCCCGTGGCCGTGATCGTCGTTCCAACGTCCGTGCCGGTAGAACGGCTGCCGATAAGCGCCTCCATCCGGTTCAAACGCGAGAAAAGCATATCGGCGTCGTGCCGCAGGCGCTTGAACGCCGCGGTAAGACCGGTGTCCTCAAGGACAAAACGGCAGACCTCCTCGCAGACGCGCAGACCCTCTTTGAGCCTGTTGATATTGGCGTCCAGTATGCGGTCGACGCCCCGGTATATCCCTGCGGGTGAAAGTCGAGGATTCATCTTTTGGGACAGGAACGGATAATCTTGTCTATGAGAGAAGACGTGGAGAAACCGTCCACGAAATCAAGCGAAGCTACTTTCCCGCCGCCGGCTTCGACCAGGTCGAAGCCGACAATCTCCTCTTTGCGCCAGTCTCCGCCTTTGACCAAAACGTCCGGCTTGACGGCCTTGATCAGTTCATACGGGGTGTCTTCTTCGAACAGCACGACGAAGTCGACGCTCTGCAGCGCCGCGACCATCGCCGACCGGTATTCCTGACGGATCACCGGCCTGGACTCGCCTTTCAGCCTGCGGACTGAAACGTCGCTGTTTACGCCGACAATCAGCACGTCGCCCAGCGCTGCCGCCTCCTGCAGGTAAAAAGCGTGCCCGTAATGCAGTATATCAAAACAGCCGTTGGTGAAAACTATCTTCCTGCCCGCCTCGCGCAGTTCCCGGGCCAGCGCAGTTATTTCCGGCAGTGTTTTTATTTTTGACTGTAGAAGAATCTGTGTTCTACGATCTCGCATATAATATGCCCGATGGTGATGTGAGCTTCCTGGATACGGGCCGTTATTGTCGAAGGGACCACGACGCAGACGTCCGGTATTTTCGCCAGTTCTCCCCCGTCCCCGCCGGTCAGAGCGGCAGTGGACATGCCTATCTTTTTCGCCTGTTTTATTGCGGCGGCCACGTTCTTCGCCTTGCCGCTTGTCGATATGCCGAGGGACAGGTCGTTCTTATGGCCGAGGGCTTCTATCTGCCGCGAGAAGACGGTTTCGTAGCTGTAATCGTTCGCGACCGCGGTGAGCACCGACGTGTTGACGGTCAGCGATAAAGCCGGCAGGGCAGGCCTGTCTTTCTGAAACCTGCCCACGAACTCCGCGGCGATGTGCTGGCTGTCGGCTGCCGAACCGCCGTTGCCGAATATGATGAGCTTTCCGCCTTTCTTCAGGCTGGAAATCGCCATTTCCGCTATCTCGATTATGCGCGGGATCTCGTTGCGCATCAGCTCTTCCTTGATACGTATGCTTTCCAGGAAAATGTCTTTTATCTGTTCTCTCATATCTCTACCCGAAGAAAACTTTGGCGATATCGTAAAACTCTTTATCCACGGTCTTCAGCTCCTTGACGGCGTCGCCGAGCGGCACATCCACTATTTTATTGCCGGAAAGGGCCGCCATGCGGCCGAATTTCTTCTCTTTCAGCAGTTCGACGGCTTTCACCCCGAATCGGGTGCCCAGGACCCTGTCGAAAGCGGTCGGGGAACCGCCGCGCTGTATGTGCCCCAGCACGCTCACTCTGGTTTCGAACCCTGTGTGCTTTTCGATCTCCTGGGCAAGCTTCTCGCCGATCCCTCCCAGCCGCACGTGGCCGAAATCGTCAAGTTTCTGTTCCTGCGTGACGAACGTCCCTTCCTTGAACTGGGCGCCTTCCGCCACGACGACTATGCTAAAGGTTTTGCCTCTCTGATGACGCTTATTTACTATAGCGCAGACCTCGTCGAGGTCTATCGGCACTTCCGGGATGAGTATCACGTCCGCGCCGCCGGCTATCCCGGCTTCGACCGCTATCCATCCGGCGTGCCTTCCCATTACCTCGGCGACTATTATCCTGTGATGGCTCTCCGCCGTGGTGTGCAGGCGGTCTATGCATTCGGTAGCGACGTTCAGCGCCGTGTCGAAACCGAAGGTATAATCGGTACAGGAGAGATCGTTATCTATGGTCTTAGGCACTCCCACCACATTGATGATGCCGTCTTTGAAGAGTTTGGCCGCCACCCCCAGGGTATCCTCGCCTCCCACCGCTATCAGCGCGTCCAGGCCCAGCCTGGAGAAATTTTCCTTGACCTTCTCCACGCCGTTCTCTTTTTTGTAAGGGTTGGTGCGGCTGGTCCCAAGAATGGTGCCGCCCTTGGGCAGGATACCTGAAACGGTATCTATGGTTAAAGGCATTGTGTCGTTCTCTATCAACCCTTTCCAGCCGTTCTTGATACCGGTTATTTCATATCCCTCCAGCAGACCCTTACGCACTACCGCCCTGATAACGGGATTCAGCCCCGGGCAATCTCCCCCTCCGGTAAGTATTCCGACCTTCTTCATCTCCCTGTCCTCCGTTGTCTTTTAGTAATTATTAGCTTTTTATTGTCAACGTTTTTGTTCGGTCTGTCTGTCTGTTACGTCATTGCGCCTTTATGAAGCTCCCCGGGGCTTTATAATCTCCCGTATCCTCCGTAAGGCAGACCGGCCTGCTGTTCCACCGGATCGGCTCCGGACTGCGGCTTGCGTTTTTTATCCTTTTCTTCGCTGGTGATTATCTTGGCGATATGTATGCGTATATTTATCTGTTCTTCTATACCGAGAGCGCTTTGTATTTTGGATTTGGTCAATTCCTGCAGTCTGGCGGTCAGTTCCGGGATATTGGCCTCGGACCTCAGGATCACCCGCAGGTCAACCATAAGCCCTTTCTTTCCGGCGATGACATCCGGGCGCAGTTCGCGTATCTCCGGAAGAAGAACGGCTATCCTGCGGATCAGGTCCTCCACCGCCGACAACGCCACGGTCACTTCGCCCGAAGGGGTGGTAAAAGCGATCGTCTTTTCGCTCTGAAAACGCCCCAGGATGAGCTGGGCGAAAGAAAAGCTGATAAGAATAAGCAGCAGGCCGGAAAGGCCGACGATCAAACGGGTGTTCAACCCCGACTGCAGGTAAACAAGGACGTCGCTTATCTGCGCGGGCTGGAGAAGATTGAAAGAATAGATGATAAGGCCGGCGCCTATGATAGTAATGACCGTAGCGTAAAAAACTATCCCCAGCGAATTAAAGAACCTCATTTGGCCCCTCCTCCCATTCTCATCCGACTGCAGGATGGATTCTTATGACTGCCTTGAAGATGCCTCATCTTTTTCGATGCCCTGCACCGCTACGTTTATGTTCCTGACGGTGAGATTAGTCATTCTCTCCAGGGCGTTGCGAACATTCTCTTGCACTTTATTGGCAACTTCAAGCACGTTAAAGTTATATCTGATCACCAGCGGAAGTTCAACGCAGACCTCGTCGTTCTTCTCGAACATCACCTTTACGGAAGAATAACTTCTCCTGCCTGCCATCTCCCAAAGGCCCATCTTAAAATCCTTGCCTATTTTCCTGACCCCTTCGATCTCCAGGGCGGCGAGGGACGCTATGGAAGCGATCACGTTCTTGTGTATCTTTATCGTTCCCAGGTCGAGTGTGGATTCTTCTTTGTGCATCACTCCTCCGCTTTGACTTCTTTATACATGTCCTGCACGAAATGAGTGGAAACGTCCCCTTTAAGGAACAAGGTATTCTCCAGCAGGCGCTGGTGGAACGGGATTGTCGTCTTGATCGGGCCGATGACCAACTCGCTCAAAGCGCGCTGCATTATCCTGATGGCCTCCTGCCGGTTCCTGCCGTGCGCGATAATTTTGGCAACAAGCGAATCGTAATGCGGGCTGATCTCGTATCCCTGATATATGTGGGTATCCACCCTGACGCCCGGCCCTCCTGGCAGCAGCAGGGTCTCGATCTTTCCCGGGCAGGGCAGGAAGTTCTTGTCCGGGTCTTCCGCGTTTATGCGGCATTCTATGGCGGCGCCGTTAATCCTTATCTCTTCCTGATGCACCGAAAGACGTTCTCCGCAGGCGATCTTGAGCTGTTCTTTTATCAGGTCTATGCCGGTGACCATCTCGGTGACCGGATGCTCGACCTGGATACGGGTATTCATTTCCATAAAATAAAAGTTGCTGCGCGCATCAAGCAGGAATTCCATCGTTCCGGCGCTGACGTAATTCACGGATTTTACGCCCTTCACCGCCAGTTCCCCGAGACGCTTGCGCAGCTTGCCGTCTACCGCCGGGGACGGCGACTCCTCCAGGAGCTTCTGGTGGCGGCGCTGGATACTGCAATCGCGCTCGCCCAGATAGACGGTTTTGCCGTATTTATCGGCGAGAAGCTGTATCTCGACGTGTCTCGGTTTCTCGATGTATTTTTCTATGTAAACGTTGGGGTTGCCGAAATTATTGTCCGCCTCCTGCTGGGCAACCATCAGGCTGCTCATCAGGCTTATATCGTTACGACAGATGCGCATTCCCTTGCCGCCGCCTCCGGAGGAGGCCTTGATGATCACCGGATAGCCGATCTTTTTGGCGATCTTGACCGCTTCTTCCTTCTTCTCGATCACCGCCGTGCTGCCGGGAACGATCGGCAGGCCGGCCTTCTGCATGGAGAGGCGCGCCGCCATTTTGTCTCCCATCAGGCGTATGTTGTCGGTGGTCGGGCCGATGAAGGTTATCTTGCAGGATTCGCAGATCTCCGCGAAATGCGGGTTCTCCGCGAGAAAACCGTAACCCGGATGTATCGCCTCCACGTCCGTTATCTCGGCCGCGCTTATGATCGCGGGGATATTGAGATAACTGCCGGCGCTGGCGGCCTTGCCGATGCAGATCGCTTCATCCGCCATGCGGACGTGCAGGGAATTCCTGTCGACCTCGGAAAAAACGGCGACGGTCTTCACACCCAGCTCGCGGCAGGCGCGGATTATGCGCAAGGCTATCTCGCCCCTGTTGGCTATCAGTATTTTAGAGAACATCGGCGCGGTTTTTTTAGACGGGTTCGATAAGAAATAAAGGCTGGCCGAATTCTACCGGCTCGGCGTTATCCACCAGGATCTGCACGATCCTTCCCTTTATCTCGGATTTTATCTCATTCATCAGCTTCATCGCTTCTATGATGCAGATCACCTGCCCCGTTTCCAGGGGCTGGTTGACCTCCACGTAAGGGGGCGCCTCGGGAGACGGCGCCCTGTAAAAAGTCCCTACCATAGGAGATTTTATTTCTATGGTATTGCCGGCAGGGGCCTTTCCGGCGGAAACCGGGGCCTCTTTGACCTGCGGGGTCTCTCCGGCCTTTTCCTTATCGATAAGTATGTGGCCGGGATAGCCTTCGGAAGCAGGGCCGCTTTTCTTGAGCCTGATGCGCATGCCTTCTTTTTCAATCTCCAGCTCCATAAGACCGTTCTCGTTCATCAGGGTTACCATATCCTGGATTTCTTTGATGTTCATCTGGCACCTGCCTTTCCGGAGCGCGGCTTCACTTGTTTATACGTTCCACGTATCCGCCGCTGCGGGTATCGACTTTTATGGTGTCGCCTATCTCGATAAAAAGAGGGACCTGGACCATGGCCCCGGTTTCTATCTCGGCCGGTTTGGTCCCGCTCTTCGCGGTGTCGCCCTTTATGCCGGGCTCGGTGTGTTTTATCTTTACTTCGATGAAATTGGGGAGATTCACGGTGAGCACTTCGTTCTTGAAGAAACAGGCTGTGACTTCTATGTTGTCCAGGAGGAACTTGGTCTTGTCCCCCATATCTTTTTCGTTTATGCTGATCTCCTCGAAATTGTCCTGGTCCATGAGATAAAACATCCCGCCTGAGGCATACTGGTACTGGAGCTTGCGTTCCTCTATGTAAGCCTCCTCTATCTTTTCGTCTCCGCGGAAGGTCATCTCCTGAACGTTACCGTTCTTGACGTTGCGCAGTTTGACCCGCACGAAGGCCGCGCCTTTACCGGGTTTGACGTGATGAAATTCCAGGACCGCGTAAACTATATTGTCCACCAGAACGGTCAATCCGTTCTTGAATTCATTTATCGAGATCGCCACTGAGTACCTCCGTTCCTTTCCCGCCGACCAAAACCATATCCTCTATCCTGATGCCGAACTTCCCCGGCAGGTAAACCGCCGGTTCCAGCGTGAAGACCATTCCCGGCAAAATCCAGCCGTTCTCGTTCTTCGAGATACGCGGAAGTTCATGGACGTCCAACCCCACTCCGTGTCCCACGCTATGCCCGAAATATCTGCCGTATCCGCTGTTGACGATATGCCTGCGCGCGGCGGCATCCACCTCGCAGGCTGGAACGCCGGCTGACGCCGCCTCCAGCGCTTTTTCCTGCGCAGTCAGCACGATTTCATACACTTTTGACTCAAGAGGAGTAATTTTACCCGAAAAGAAAACCCTTGTCAAGTCGGATTTGTAGCCCTGGTATTCGGCTCCTATATCCACCAGCACCGGTTCGTTTTTAAGTATCTTTCGCTCTGAAGTAAGATGGTGCGGCTTGCTGGAATTGGGCCCCGAGGCGACTATGATGCCGAACGCCGGCCGCTCCGCTCCCATTTCGCTCATATATGACTCAAGCTCAAAAGCAACCTCTTTTTCGCTTCTTCCGGCCAGGCGCATGCGCGAAACCCTGCGCAGAGCCGAGGCCGTGATACGAACCGCCTCCCTTATTTTCGTCATCTCCTGGGCGGTCTTAACCCTGCGCAATCCCTCCGCAATATCCGGCAAGGAGAACAATTCCGTGCCTTGCCCTAAAGCGGCGGAAAGACGACTGTAATAGAGGTACGTCAGGTGCTCCGGCTCGAAAGCGAGTCTGCGCACCTTAAGCCTGCGGCAGACAGTCTGCACTGAGGCGGAAAGCGAAGATTCTACCTGTATTATCCGGCAGCCTTTTATTGCGCGGGAGGATTCCTCAAAATAACGGAAATCGGTAAGATAAAAACACTCTTTTGCGCTGACCAGCAGGAAAGAATCTCGGCAGGGATAGGAACAAAGATAAGATACATTCGCGGGGTCGATGAAAAGCATGGCGGCGCCGCCGCAAGCCGCCAGTTGTTCTCTAAGCGCCTTCAAAGCCGGGATATTCATTCGGTCTGAAGGATATCCAGGAGCGCTTCCAACCCGAGCCGGTAACTATCCGCGCCGAAACCGGCGACCACGCCTCTTGCCACCGGCGAGATCAGCGATTTACGGCGGAACTGTTCGCGCGAATGGACATTGGAAAGATGCACCTCCACTGCGGGCAGGCCGGACGCGGCTATGGCATCGCGGATAGCGACGCTGGTGTGCGTATATGCCGCGGGATTTATCAGGATACCGTCAAAGCTGCCCGGCGCGGCCCCTATCTTTTTGACGATCTCTCCCTCAATATCGGATTGCAGAAAAGACAGTTTCGCCTTCCGCGGCGCGGCAGTTTTTCTTAAAAGCGCGTTTACGGCGTCCAGGGTAGTTCTGCCGTAAACCGCGGGCTCGCGCCTGCCCGACAGGGCCAGGTTAGGTCCGTGAATAACAAGTATCTTTTTGGAAACAGGCATAATTTTCAACCTTTTGACGGCAATTTCGCCTTCTCGATGATCAATATCGGGATACCGTTCTCAACCGGATAACGTCTTCCGCAGGATAAACAGTAGAGAAAATCCGCGGCTGAGCCGCACTTCATATCTCCCCGGCAGGCCGGACAGGCCAGGATATCCAGTAATTCTTTATCGATGCCGCAGGTTACGCTTTGGCTGTTCGCGCTCTTGCCGGCGGTATCCGGTGTCTTTTTCATTTGTTATTCTCCACGTATTGCAGTCTCAATTCGTAAAGCGCGTTCTCCAGCAGCCGCCCCTCTTCTTCGCTGAGATTACCGGAAGTCTTCTCCTGCAGCATCGCCAGGGTATCTATCAGGAACTTCGCCTGGGAAAGATTGGACTCTTTTTTCCCGGTAGAAGGGTTGGCGACGATGCCCAGCGCGATGGATGCCTGTAAAGCCATGCTGGTCACAAAGAGGTTGAAATCCGCTTCCGGCGGCTTAAACCCTCCGTCCTTGCTCTCTGACGACTTCTCTTTTTCGACCGAATCCTTCCAGGACTCGTCGACCTTTTTCTTCTCGTCTTGTTTATCCATGCATTTTTCCTTTCCCGCTCCCGGCCTTCAGGAGACAACGACCCCGGCGTAGCCTACAACGCTGGAGAAATCTCCGCTTACCTCTCCGCTGTTGGCATATTCTATGATCTCAGCCTTGACCGCGCCGAGCCGCTTTGCCGCCTCAAGCAGAGACATTACAGGGCCGTAACCGCACATACTTATATCCATCTCCAGGACGCGCCGGTAAAGCTCCTCGGCGTCAAAACCGCAAACCGCATCCAGCGCCGCCCTGTCCTTTTTTCCGGCGCTTAAACTATCTTCGTAATGCGTCATGTCGCTGCTGGCCGCTATCAACACCGACCCTGGAGGGAAAGACTTCTTTACCGCATTCGCAATGGCGCGCCCTAACTCTATCAGTTCGCAAGGGCCGCCCCCGCCTATGCAGACGGGGAATATGCGAAAATCCCCGCCGAGATATTGAAAAAACGGTAATTCCACTTCCAGGGAGTGTTCGGCCTTATGCGCGCTGTCGTCTTCGCGAAGCAAAGCGCATTCCGCGGTGAGGGCGGCCGCCATCTCATCATCCGCGCGGCACTTGCCCAAAGGCGTTTCCCAGGTCTGTAAAGAAAAACTGAACGGGCTTCCGGCGCCGGTATGGTTGGGCCCGAGCAGTATGAGGTGAGGCCTTATGCGTAAAGACGAAACCGTGCGGCCCGCGACCTTACCGGAATACACATAACCCGCGTGCGGCAGTATGCATCCTACCGCCTCGGTTTTTGAGCGTCCGGTGTCCACCAGCGATTCCACCTGCCTGCGCAGGGCCTCCGGAGCGCTCTCGTAAAAACGCCCCGCGACCGCCGGCGGACGTAAACGCGTCTTAAGCATGTATTATCCTTTCAAGGAATGAAAGCGACCCCGAAACGCTCTCCCCGGAAGCCGGAGCATGCGCCTCGATCACCCGCAAAGGGCATCCCCTTATTTCCGCGGCCATACTCCGGAAATCTATCTCACCGTCCGCCGAAGGCGGAAGATGATCCTGAAAGTCTTTAACATTATGTAAATGCAGGCCGCCCAGAAAAAAAGAATATCGTGCCATAAAAGCTCCCGCGGCCGCGAACCCGAGGTTCTCGATGATCCTGCCGTGGCCGGTATCATACCAGAAACAAAGGCTTGAACCGGTGAAGCGCCGGAATATCTCGCCGGTCTCTTCAAAAGACGGGATCTCCCGGTAATAGAACCTGTTCTCTATTCCGAGTTTTATGCCCCGGCGCGAAGCGTAGGCGTCGAGTTCCTCAAGGCTGCGCAGGGCGTTGGAAAAGAAAACACCTGCGGCATTCCTTCTTTCGCGGATGAATTCCTTTCTGGTCTGCGCCAGAAGGGCGTTTCCTTCTTCTCCCTTGAGGCGCAGGGATATCATTTCCCGCGTCCTGTCCTTTATCTCCACGCGCCCGCAATGCAGAACAACCGCCTCGGCATTCAATTCCGCGGCGGTATCTATGCTTCTTTTGGCGAATTTCACGGCGGCCGCGCGCTCTTGCCGGTCCGTAGAAGACATGGAATAACAATCCGGCAGGGCCTTTCCCCTTTCCATCCCTTCCGGCACCGGGCAGTAGTTATGCACGCTGGATACGCGGAACCCGCGTTTGCCGGAGGCTTTCTTCACGCCGTCAACCATTTTCCGGGTGAGGTTGAATCCTAATTCCACCTCCGTAAACCCAAGAGACAATATCTCTAAAAGCATTTCCCCGCCGGAAGAATGCCTGAAAGCGTTCCAAGAGGTCGAGAGCGAAAAAGGCATCTTTCCGCGTTAACGATTACGGCGCGCCTTTTTCCTTCGTTTTTCACTCGGCTTTTCGTAATGCTTGCGGTCGCGCACTTCTTTCAGAATACCTTCCTGTTCGATCTGCCTCTTAAAACGGCGCAGCGCCGCTTCAAACGACTCGTCCTTCTTGATCTCTACTTTCGACATTTGGCATCATCTCCTTTTGCAACAATATAACATCCTTGAAAATCCTTGTCAATCAGGTTCTATCGATGCCGTTGCTTCTGCCCCGGATATCCTTAAACCACCGGCAGGTATTCTCAAGCCCTTCATCAAGCGGGACCAAAGGGCGCCAGCCGAGCAGCTTTACCGCCAGGGAGATGTCGGGTTTCCGCTTACGCGGGTCGCCGACAGAGGCCTTTAGAAAACGCAGTCCCGCCTTGTTGCCGGTAAGACGGTTTATCATCCCCGCCAGCTTGAGTATGCTGATCTCCTGCGGGTTGCCGAGGTTGACCGGTCCGGGCACTCCGCGCAGGGCCAGGCGCAGCAGTCCTTCCACCATATCCGCTATGTAGCAGAACGACCTGGTCTGTCTGCCGTCACCGTTGACCGGCAAAGGCCTTCCTGAGACTGCGGCGCAGATCATATTGGAAACCACCCTGCCGTCGGAAGCCTGCATCCCTTCGCCGTAAGTATTGAATATCCTGGCTATACAGCCCTCGGTTCTGCCAGCGCCGCGGTAAGCCGCGACCGCGGCTTCCGAAAAGCGTTTTGCCTCGTCGTAACAGCTGCGCGGACCCACGGGATCGACGTTGCCGAAATAATCCTCCCGCTGGGGATGCATCAGAGGGTCTCCGTAGACCTCTGATGTGGATGCCAGTATAAAACGCGCGCCGCCGGCCGAGGCGGCTTCCAGGCAGTTCATCGTCCCGACCGAGCCGGTGCGCAAGGTCAAAAGAGGCAGGCGCATATAGGCTTTAGGAGAAGCCGGGCAGGCCAAATGAAAAAAATAACCGAACTTGCCGGAGAGCTTGAAAGGCCGGTTGATATCGAAACGCAGGAAATCGAAACGGGGATCGC
The DNA here is from genome assembly GCA_011620275.1 of Candidatus Omnitrophota bacterium. Taxonomy (GTDB): domain Bacteria; phylum Omnitrophota; class Gorgyraeia; order Gygaellales; family Profunditerraquicolaceae; genus Undivivens. The sequence continues at coordinate 33,973 of WOZK01000019.1, read as the reverse complement.
GCCTGAGTCCGCGCAGGGCCTGGGGGCCGCTTGTCACGAAAGAATCAAGGCATACCACGCGCATTCCTTCGGCTATTAGACGGCGGCATAAATGGGCCCCGATGAACCCCGCCCCCCCGGCCACCACCGCCGTCTTCCTCTTTGCGCTCATAGTTTTTCTATACCATCGCCGGCGGCGGCGTAAACGTTACGGGTATCGAAAATGAAAGGGGCATACCTTTTGATACGGGCGTAATCTACGGAGGAATGATCCGTGGCGATAATTACGCAGTCGCAGGACTTGAGCACGGACGGCGACAGCGGCTGCGATTTCAGGTCTATGGAGCCGATCTTCAGATAAGGTATCAAGGGGTCGTGGTAAGACACCTTCGCCTGCCTCAAGCGGAGTATTTCGATGATATCCAGGGGCGGAGATTTGCGCAGGTCTTTGATATCCTTTTTGTAGGTCACCCCGCAGACCAGGATTCCGGCTCCCTTGAGGCGCCTGCCGCGCGAGCGCAGCGCGGCCTGCACCCTGTCTACAACGTAACGCGGCATATGGTTGATTATATCGGAAGAGAGCTTTATATATTTCGATTTGAACCCGAACGACTTCGCCTTCCAGTAGAGATAAAGCGGGTCCTTGGGAATGCAGTGCCCCCCGACCCCGGGGCCGGGATAAAACGGCATGAAGCCGAAAGGTTTGGTCCCGGCGGCTTCCACCACCTCCCATATGTCTATGCCCATCTTGTGGCACATCATCGCCATCTCGTCTATCATCCCGATGTTGACGATGCGAAAGGTGTTTTCCAGCAGTTTCACCGTCTCGGCAACGCGGGGAGAAGAAACGGGCACCGCCGCGCAGGTGATGCGGCGGTAAAGCGCGGCGGCCAGTTCAGAGGCCTCGCTGGTCACCCCTCCCACCACTTTGGGTATCTTGTTAACCGGAAAATTCCTGTTGCCCGGGTCTATGCGTTCCGGGGAAAAAACGAGAAAAAAATCCCTGCCGCAAACCAGGCCGGACGATTCCAGCAGGGGCAGTATGACCTCCTGCGTAGTGCCGGGATAGGTGGTGCTCTCCAGTATCACCAGCTGTCCCGGCCGAAGGTTCTTCCTGATCTGTTTCACCGCCGAGATGATAAACGAGATGTCCGGGTGGTATTTGCGTTTCAAAGGCGTAGGAACGCAGATAAGAATCACGTCGGCCCCGGACAAAAGACTGAAATCAGTGGAAGCGCGCAGCAAACCGGCGGCGGCGGCGCGGGATATCACCTTATGCGGGACGTCGGAGATGTAGGAAGTGTTATCGTTGAGCCTCCTCACCCTGTCCTCATCGAGGTCCACCCCCGTGACCTTAAAACCCTTGAGCGCGAACTCCGCCGCCAGGGGCAGTCCGACATAACCGAGCCCGATCACGGCCACCGCGGCTTTCTTCCGTTCTATCTTTTTCTTCAATATCGCGAAATAATCCGGGAAAGACTTGGACATTTTGGGTTTTCTTTTCATCGCTGGGAACCTGAAGAGGGAGCGTGATAGGACTGGTCAAAACCGAATTCCATCTCAGGGAACGCCTTGAGATGGAAGATCACCCAGATGGTGTGGCCCGTATCTTCCTTGATATCGTAAGCAAGATTCATTGTCCAGCAGTGCAGGTCGCGCGAAAGGATATACTGCTGTTCTATGAAACCGCTGTCCCTCTGGGTGGTCCGGTTGACCTGGTAACGCTCGTATAATTCGAACTTCCACTTAGGATTGAATCTCCAGACGGTGCTGAAGGTGATCTGATTGCCGCCGTAATTGTTGTCATAAAGCTTGTTCGTGTAACGCTGGCCGATACCGAAGGAGCGCTCTGCGGCGACGTAATAGTTGATATCGTAGTTGATCTCTTTGAAATAGTCGCCGATGTGGTCGTACCTGGCCGAGGAACTGAAACGGACGTTGTCGTAAGGCCTGGCGTCGAGATAAATGAGCAGGTCCCCGAACTTGCTGCCGGATTCGGACACGGTCTGGCGAAAGGTCTCGGGATGGTAAGCGACAGTCCTGGGATCGAAAGAATAATCCGTCTGCAGGCGCAGTTCCACGATGTCCGCCCTGGACCCGTTGCTGCGCTTGGTCTGCAGTTTGTTCGAGAGTTCCAGGGTAAAGACGTTGCTGCGCGTGATGGAATCCACCTCGTCGAAATATTTAAGCCGCTCTGCCGGCAGCGTGGGCGCGTGGTTGTAGGCGTATTTTATTGAAGGTGTGATCACGTGTCTCAAGCCGTTGATATCCATCCCCAGCAGGCGCGGGCGCACGTCGAAAATACGGTAAAAGCGGGTGCTGGCGTCCGCCCCGGCGTAGAAAATCGTGCGCGGACCCGGCGCTGCATTATTTATGTCCCTGTCGTAAAAGGTCTGCCGGCTGCCGACAAAAGGAGTGAGTTCTACGAACGCTATCTTGGTAGGCAGAGAGACCTTGTTGTAGGTATCGAACCGGTTGACCGAGACGTCGGCCGACGAAGGCGAAGGTACCGCTTTTTTATAATTCAGGTTGGCGAAAGAGCTGCCGTTCTCGAAATATAAAGGCCCGTCCCAGAGCGGAACGCCGGGAAGGCTGTATTTTATCTCGGGCAGCTTCTCCAGCTGGTCATACCAGCGGTTCGTGCGTTTTTGCAGGAGGACGTCGAAGCTGGAACCGGAAAATGAATGGTGCAACAGGGTGTATGACAGCGGCCTGGAATCGGATTCGTATTCCCTGTAAAAATAATCCTTGAGTATGAAGTGATCCTTGCCGAGAAGCGTGTATTTGGAATCTTGAATCCTGTAATATTCGTTAATCAGGGAGGTGCTGCGGTCTATGTCCCATTTATGACGCCAGCGTATCAGGTACCGCTCAAACTCGTCCGGCGTCCCCTCGTCAAGGTTCGTGTCTTTCTCGTGCGCGTAATAAAACTTGAAGTTGCCTTTACCGGCGATCCTGGTGTCGTAATTGGAGCCGACCCCCTCGGCCACGCCGAGTTTGCTCCTGTAATCAAGGTATATCCGGCCGTCCGCGTTATCGCTGATGTCGAAACGCGTCGTGGTAAGCAGGAACGTCCCCCATTCGCTGCGGGTGCCGGGGGTCAGCTGGATGCGCATAAAGGGGTCCGCGAAAGAGTGAGTGAAATACGGCAGGTATAACAGGGGCATATTCCAGAAGCGGAAGACGTTCTCCCTGGCGGTGACGCGCTCCCCGGTCTTAAAATCCATCTCCTCCGCGCTGAGCCTGTAATCCGGGGTATCGTATTCACAGGTGGTGTAATAACCGCGCCTGGCGATTATCTCGTTCTCCCCCACCTGGCTTACCGATTCGGCCCTGCCGAAGTAAGGCGGCGAATTGAAAGCGGCGTTGCTCGCTTCGCCGGTCTTTGTTTTCAGATTATAGGAAAACGACTCTGCCTCTATGATGCCGCGGGCATCGGAAACCTTGACGTTTCCGGAAGCCTTCGTGTCCTTGGTAACGGTATCCGCCTGAAGGCTGCCGCAAGTCAGCGTGCTGTCTTTGTATTTCACCTCTACGTTGCCTGAAGCGGAGACTTTTTTCTCTTCAGCGGAATACTCCACGTTATCGCCGTTGACGGTCACTCCCTGTTCCGGATCCTGCGCGAGGGCTGCGCGCGCCGCGGGAGCCGACAGCAGCGCCGCGATGAGCAACCCGTTTGCTATGAAAGATCTCCTCATTCTACGCCCCGGCACGGTTCAAACCGCTGAAGTGTTAAACTGCGATATCTTATTCCAGTCGTTCAGGAACCTTTGCACCCCGATATCGGTCAAGGGATGCCTGACAAGCTGTTCGATGACCGCGTAAGGAATGGTCGCGATGTCCGCTCCGATCTTGGCAGCCTCGGCGACGTGTACCGGGTTCCTTACAGAAGCCACTATTATCTGCGTCTTAAAACCGTAATTCCCGTAAATCAGTTTTATGTCCCTGATCAAATCAATCCCCACCTGCGAGACGTCGTCCAGCCTTCCGATAAAAGGCGAAATGTAATCCGCCCCGGCTTTCGCCGCCAGCAGTGCCTGGGAAGATGAAAAACACAGCGTCACGTTGGTTTTTATCCCCTTCCGGGAGAGCATTCCGACCGCCTTGAGCCCTTCTTTAATCAAGGGTACCTTTATAACGATGTTCCCGGCGATACGCGAAAGCCGCATCGCCTCCTCGACCATGCCGCCGGCTTCCATGCCGACGACTTCCGCGCTGACCGGGCCCGAGACGATGGAACATATCTCCTTCAACACCTCCACGGGGTCGCGTTTCTCTTTCGCCATCAGGGTAGGATTCGTGGTCACGCCGTCTATCAATCCCAGCGCCGCCGCTTCCCTTATCTCGCCGGTATCGGCCGTATCCAGAAATAATTTCAAGCTCTCGTCCTCCCCGCGGCCGCAAGAGCCGCGCCTATCAAACCCGCGTCACTGCCCAGCGCGGCCCTCACCACCTTAACCCTGCGCCCCTGCACCGGCATCGCCCGTCTCAGCAGATTTTCTTTTAAGCCGTCGAAAAGAGGACGGCCGGCCGAAGAGACCCCTCCTCCGACAACTATCACATCCGGGTTCAAAACGTTACTTAATCCAGCCAAGGCTATGCCTATATGTGTTGAGGCCGTCCGCCAGAAGCGGAGTGCTTTTCTGTTTCCTCCGGCAGCCAACGCGCTCGCCTTTTCCAGAGTAATGGAGGCGCCGAGAGCGGCGCGCGCTTCTTTAAGCAGGGCTCCGTTTCCTGCGTATCGCTCCAGACAAGCCTTTCCTCCGCAGGGGCACGCCGGTCCGTTCTCGTTCAAAGGCAGATGCCCGATCTCACCGGCGGCGTTGTCCGCGCCGCGGTAAAGTTTTCCCTCGATTATCAATCCGGCGCCCACCCCGGTGCCCAGAGTAAGGCAGACGGCGTTACGGCTGCCTTTAGCGGCGCCGAGCGTGTATTCGGCCAAAGCCATCATCTTGGCGTCGTTATCCACCACGCAAGGAATACCGCAGGCAGAGGTGAACACGGAACTTAAAGGCACGTTCCTCCAGCCGGGTATATTCGGCAGGAAATGGACAACCTGCCTGTCAAAATCCACCGGACCGGGCACGCCGATGCCGGCGGCAGAGATAGATCCGGCGCTGATTTTCCGGCGGCTTAAAAGGCCGGCCACCATCTCCAGCACGGCTACGATAACCGCCTGCCTGCCGTGGAGGACGGGAGTAGGGCAAGATAGCCTATCCCGCATCTTGAACCCAAGAGAGAACAAGGCTACTTTTATATTAGTGCCGCCAAGGTCTATAGCGACAATAAAGCGCGCGGACTTCAAGTTTTTCTTCATTCTTCAATGGGATTCAGAATAGAACCATTTGCTTCAAGCGGAGATAATAAAACTCTCCGTGCTTGAAGCCGGGGTTCTTTTCAATTCGTAAGATATCTTATATTAAAGACCGGTGTTTTTCAAGAGAAAACTCCTGATGGATATTGGTAGTCTACACACTACCGTTTACGGATCAAAGCACGGACCGCCGCCCGGCGAAACGTCCCGTCATCGCGGCCCGCGAGAAGAAATACCACAAGTAATACAGAAAGTCCAACGGCGTTCTTTTTAAAGATTGAAGAGCGATCTTTAATATCTTACCCGGACGCAGATAAAATTTGCGGTAAGCATATTCCTTCATTTTGTTCACCTCCGCCGGAGAAAGTCCGCCGCAGTTTATAGAAGCCTTACCGCTGGAATCAAACTCCTCCGTCTCCGGGTCTATCCAGCCTTTACGACGGCATTCATCCTCCAGTGGCGTCCCCAGAAAAGGACAGGCGACGGAAAAAGAGGCGATGTAAGGATCAAGCTCCAGAGCCAAGTCGAGAGTGGCCCGCATATCCAGCGCGCTTTCCCCCGGCAGACCGAAAATAAAATATCCCAGCACATCGATCCCTTCCAGTTTGCAGGCATCGAAGGCCTTTTCAACGGTGCTGCGATCGCTCCTTTTTCCGTAAAGCTGAAGTATACGGTCGCTCCCGCTTTCCACGCCGATCTCCAGAAGATGGCACCCTGCCGACTTCATTACGCGCAGCAGACCGCGGTCTATGGAAGCGGCGTGAGCGGCGGCGCTCCACCTGATCCCCTTGCAATTACGCGAAATCCCTTCACAGATAGCTTCCACCCTGGCCCTGTTAACGGTGAAATTCGGATCAGAGAACATGATTTCCTTGATACCGGCGCGCTTCAAATAACGGAATTCCGCGAACAGATCATCTAGAGAGCGCGCGGCGTAAGGAAGCCTTCCGTAAAGGCAGAACCCGCATCCGACCGGGCAACCGAAGGAAGATTTAACGCAGGCCAAAGGTTTCTTCCACGCTAAAGGCGTGCGGTAACGTTTGAGCGGAAAAAGCTCGTAGGCCGGAACGCCGTAGGAAAAATCCCCGCGGCAGCGGATTTTCTCTTCGCCGCGGATGTCACCGCCGGCGCCGCGGTAAAGAAGGTTATATCCTTCTTCAGCCCTTAAAATATGCTCCGCCAGATTGTTGTCGGCGAAATTCAGTATCACCCCGTCGATAAAATCATACCTGTCCAAGAACTCTTTTCCGTGAAAAAGCAGCGGGCCGCCGCTCAAGAATACCCTGCTTTTGAAAACAGCCCCGGCCCTTGAGGCAAACTCCAGGTCGCTTTTCAAGGTGACAGGACCGGCGAGCATGACTATTATGTCCGGCTCGAAATCTTTGATCAGGCTCATGCATTTGCCGGGCGGCAGTCCCTGCGCCACGGCGTCTATCACCGAGAGCGTAAAATACCGGCGGAGTTTACCGCTCAAAGCCAACAGGTCTATCGGCGGCCAGTAATATCCGGCTTTGGAAGAGCAGCCGTAATAATTATCCCTGATTGCCATACGCTCCGATGGCGGATTGAGCAGAAGTAATCGCGGCATCCTATATTTTACCCTCTCCTGAGAAGGAACATATCCAAGGCATTCAATACCAGTCTCCAGAACTGGCGCGGACCGAATACCCTGAGTATCTCCAGCAGCTTGCGGGGCCGGGCGTAAAACCTGAAATACGCCTCTGCGTATTTACGTTCCAGCAGGATGTCACGGCCGCGTGAGAAATACGAGATCTTGCCAGCGTAAGCTCTCGAAGGATGAGTCGAAAAAAGCGGGGTGCCTGGAAACACCACCAGTTTTGTCAGGCTCATACAAAGGGGATCCAGTTCTCTGGCAAAAGCGGAAGTCTTTTCCATTTCTCCCGCGCCTTCGAAAGGCAACCCCATCATGAAATATCCGAGGTAAACGATGCCTTCTTCGCGGCACCATGCCGCGGCGGAGCGAAACTGCTCCGGAACCAAGCCTTTTCGGATTTTTCTCAAGCTCTCCCTATCCCCGACCTCCGGTGCGATCGCCACTTTCCAGCATCCGGCTTTCTTCAATTCCCTCAGCATTTCCTTGCTTAAACAATCGACCCTGATCCCGTTCTGCAGTTGCCAATGGAATTTCAAACCCCGCTTTCCGATCAATTCGCAGATATCCATCACGCGGCCCTGGTCGGCGGTGAAATTATCGTCCTCTATGGATATCTCCCGGGCGCCGATCTTCTTCACTAACCATTCCATCTCATCCACCACATTGTCCGCGCTGCGTTTTCTCCATCTTTTCCCTGCTACAACCTGGCTGCAGAAAATACAGCCGTGCCCGCAACCGCGGGAAGTCACCATGGAAACCAACGGTAGCGCCCGGTAACCAAAAGTATAGTAACGGCGCACGTCCAGCAGTTCGTAAGCCGGAAAAGGAAGGCTGTCAAGGTTCTCCACCGAATCACGCTCTATTTTTTCGAAAGAACCAAGGAAATCAACGTCCCTGCAGGACAGGACGCCGGGCGTAGGCGCATCGCCTCCGAAGCGGCAAAAGTTCAACATCACCTTTTCCGACTCGTAAGGGATCACGTAATCCATGTCCGGGATGCGATAATCTCCCGGGGAAGCCGTAGGCTGAGGTCCGCCGACGACAACCTTTACTTTTCCGGAGAAACTTTTGATCAAAGAAGCGATCTCCGCGCATTGCGCACTATTGGAGAAATTGGCGGATATCCCCGCCAGCAGAGGCGTATCTTCCCGCAAAGCCGCCTTGAGCAGTGGACGCCAGAGGGAAACGACATTAAGGTCCAGAAGGCGGACTTTCACGCCCGCGTCCCTTAAGTAAGAAGCGATATACAACAACCCCAAAGGCGGTTGCCTGGTGAGACAATATTTCCCTCTACCGGGGGGATTTATCAAAAGCACACGGTCGATCATCGTATGGCCGCCTATCCTCTGGGTATTAAGGGATGAAAGCGCTATTCCGGCGGGATCAGGCGCAGAGACTTAAGCATCTCACCGTACACCGCCAGCTCTTTTGCGCTCCGCCGATCGTTATGATAGACAAGATCCAGCAGGATCATTATCCCGCCGGAATTGAAAAGGTAACTATCCACCCTCACGCCGCGCATCCACACCTTCTCCCATTCATCATAAAGATTTTGAAAGTCGAAAGAAAAGGTAACCGCGGGGAAACCGTTGACGGTCACTGACTTAAGGGGAGAGCTTATAACGGGAACGCTTCCCGAGGAAGAGGAACGTTTAAAAAGATCGTCTATGACTTTAGACCCCATCGCCTCCAGCGGCGAGTTATCCCTCCAGCCCGTGACGTATATCCTGGGTGAATCCTCCTTGATTTTATCGGGATCTCCCACGTATACGTAGAACAGCAGCGGCGGACCCATCTCCATTTCCCGAGAGATCCATCCAGCCGGCCATTTGACGGAAAAACCCCATTGAGCGTTCAACTCGGAAGCGGCCAGTCCGTCGCCCGTCAGGGCCGGGCTCTGAATCTCGGAGACAAAATAAGGGATCACTACCCCGAATCTTTCTATCTGGGCGATCTTGTCGTTATAGGACACTACCTTTCCTTCGAAAGTCTGTCCATTCTTCAAGATTATTTGTTCCGCCGCTGAAGGACAATGTCCCAGTAGAACCACCGGCAGCGAAAACAGTATAGCGGCAGTTGCGGTTTTTATCATCCGTGGCCTCCCATTTTTTACCACTGTGACCACCAATCCGTCACAACGGGCAATACATATTTACAGGTTATCCGACGCGATACGCTATTGCCGGACGGCCGCCAAAAAGAAAAACAACGCCCATACGCCCGATGCAGCCAGGATATTTGCGTGTTTCAGAACGCTGCGAAAAATGCCGTCCGTCTCCCCCGACCTCAGTACCTTCGCGTATTCTAACAGGCAATATACAGCCGGGGGCACGCTAAACAAAAACAGATAGAACGAAACAATGGACCGCGCAGACAAAGACTTGAAAACAAAGAACAAATACGAAAAGATAGACAGCGCAGCCGATACTTTCAACGCAGCATCCAGTCTTCTCTCTCCGTAACGCTGAAAAACTTTCCGCGTGGATAAAGGGTCCACACTGCGGACTTTCAAAAGCGTCAACTCCGAGCGCCTCTTGGCAAAGATGAAAAACAGACAAAGAAAGAACATGCAAATAAGAACGCTCTTATCCATTCGGCAGCCGGAGACCTCCGCGCCCGCCGCCAGACGCAGAAAAAAACCCGTCACTAATGACAGTATATCAAGGAACGCTGTCTTCTTGAAGAAAAAAGTGTATGCCAGCGCGTTAAGCAGATAGGCGAAAAGGACATGGTAAGCGCCGCGCTCCATAAAAAAAGCCGTGCCCAGGCTGACCGCCGTTAATATCAATGCCAGTGCCGGGACCAGTGTCGAGGGAAGAGATCCGGAGGCCAGCGGACGCGCGCGCTTAAAAGGATGCAAACGGTCGCAAGAGATATCGGCTATGTCATTGATCAGATACATCGCGCTGGACAACAAACAGAACGCCGCGAAAAGACCGCAAACCCGGACAAACGTCCAGAAATCCCCCCCACGCCCGCAATAAAGCATGGGGAAAAAGACCAGGGAGTTCTTGCCCCAATGCGCGACCCTCAGCTGTATGCCCCATAAAACAAAGCGCTTCCAGACGGCGGCAAAAGCTCTTTTGAAGAATCGGATAATATTCATATTGTCTAAGGTAAATATTTCAGCAGGCGAAGTATTTTCTCCGGAGGATGGTCGCTCTTATTCTCCTCCCCGGAGGCAGATTGATTATTGATATACCAATCATAAGCGGAGTTGAAGGCCCCGGCATGGGTATATTTCGGTTTCCAGCCGAGTTCTTCTTTAGCTTTCGACGTATCCAGTATGTATTCCTTGTCCGCAAACAGATACTGTTCCCTCGAAAACGCTACAAGGTTCAGAGCATCCAAGATTCGCATCCCGAGTTTAACCGCGGTGGCATTCAACGGCACCAGGGCGGATGAACTGCGCGCGTGCCTGATAAGCCCGGCGAGAAGTTCCCTGACCGTGGGGACGCCGTCGGCGCCGATGTTATAAACGTCATTCTTACCCGAACCGGCCACGAGCAGACAAGCGTCGATTAGGTCCTCGATGCCCACCATCTGAAAACGATTGTTTCCCCTGCCGATGGTATAAACCTTTCTGTTCTCCCGCACCCAGCCGAAGATAACCTCCAGAATCCCCAGTCTGCCGGAGCCGACGATAAAACGCGGTCTGATGATCGAAACCCTCATCCCGGAAGAGATATAGCCGCGGCAGACCTCTTCTCCAAGCAGCTTGCTCCTGCCGTAATCTCCAACCGGATTTACGGGAGAATCCTCCCTGAGCGGCAGAGCCACCGGCAGCCCATAGACGCAGCTGGATGAAACATAAACCACACGTTTCACCCCCTGCCGAAGGCAAGCCTCCATAAGGTTACGCGTGCCTTCCACGTTGACTTCGTAGAATCCCTTGCCGGCCCTGGCGCACGGCAAAAGGGAAGCCAGATGAAAGACTGTGCTTGCGCCTTCGACCGCTTTGCCTACATCCTCTGGTTCTCGAATGTCCCCCCGGAAGAATTCCGCTCCGGCCGGTAAATCCCTCCCGCCGCGCAAGTCGAATATACGCACCGACATCCCGCCACAGGCGGTCAATCTGCGTGCGAGGCCGGTTCCAAGGAATCCGCTTCCGCCGGTTATAAGATACATTTCACAATTCCCCTCTCGCTCTGCAAAACTCGATGGAACGCCGCATCCCTTCGCGTAATTCCACCTCAGGTTTATAACCCAGTTCGACCGCGGCCTTTTCCACACTACAGAATATGTCCTTGTTCATCTCACCAGCCACGTGTATTTCCGTCAAATATAACCCGGCGAATTGCAACACCCTGTCAGCCAGCGCGCAAATATCTGGGACTAACCCGGGCAGAAAATGCGGCCGGAACCGCTTTACCCCCAGCAATTCGGCGATCGTACTGTATATCTCCAGAGTGGTGTAAGGCCTGGCATCGGCGATCCAGTAGGTCCGGCCGGACGCCTCCTTTCTCAATGCCGCCAGCGCCATCGCGCGGCAGACATTGTCCACATAACTCATGCTGCGCAGGTTAAAACCGTCCCCGAAGATGAACGGAGACCCACTGCTAATCATCCTGAAAAATCTGCTCTGCCTGCGCGGTTGGTTAGGCCCGTAGAACCAGCAGGGACGCAGGATCACAGTCTCCATTCCTCCCGTTCCCTGAAAACTTCGCACTATGCATTCGGCGTAATACTTGCTCAATCCGTAATTCATATACGGACGCGGTTCGTCGGTCTCTCGCATCGGTTTGTGCCGCGCCTTGTTTACCCCCGCAGCCGAATTGCTGCTTATGTATACAAACCGGGTGACGCCGTTTGCGCTCGCCTCGGATATAAGATTGAGCGTCCCCAGTGTATTGACGGTGAACAGTTTAGGCGGCCTGCTCGGGTGGATGAGCCCGGCGGCGTGTAAGACTACGTCCACACCAGAGCAGACGCCCATAAGGGATTCTCTCCTGGTGATGTCAGCCGAAAATATCTCCATCTTGCCCGGACCGGAAAGATTAGGCACACTATCAACCGCCAGGCCAGGCTGAACCAGGCAGCGGACGGAACATTTCTCCGTAATCCCGAGCTCAGAGGCGAAAAGCATCTCCAGGAAACGGTTCCCCAGCCATCCGGGCACGCCGGTCAAAAGTATTTTCATCTCTCCTCTTTCATGTTTCGCTCATACTTATTTTACAGATGACCGCCTTAAACCCCTTCAGTACCCTCAGGATATTCTCCGGATAACGTAGAATTATGCCCAGATATCCCAGAATGATCCTGGCGCGGAAGTAAAACCGGCGGTAGGCGTATTTAGAAGATGATTCCAAATCTTTAACCGTCAGCCCGAAGGGTATGAAAGAAGGGTTATGCATATTCATCTTGTCCCAGTCCGGATCGACCTTACCGTAGCGGTCAGCCAAAAGCGCTGTTTTAGTTCCCGGGAAAGGGTTGTAATAAGCGATGTGGAAATCATCCAGTTTCAACTTCAGCAGAAGCCGCAGCGTCGCTCTCATGGAGGCTCGGTCTTCGGAAAGATGCCCCAGCATAAAGAACCCCCGGGCACGCAGGCCCGCCTTTTTTGTGTCGTTGACGGCACGTTCTATACGCTCCAACGTGACCCCTTTGCCGAGGAAATCCAGTATGCGCTGTGAGCCGCTTTCTATGCCGTAGCTTATCTGCCAGCAGCCGGCCTTTTTCATCAAACGGAAGAGCCCCTCGTCCCCGTGGTCCACGCGAGAATAACACGACCAGGAAAAGGAAGGCCCTTCTTTCAGGATCGTTTCGCAGAATTCGCGGACCCTCTCTCCGCGAGAGACGAAACTATCGTCGTAAATACTGACATCCTTTATGCCGTAGTCGTTTACGAGTTGTTTGATCATACGCATTACGTAACCTACGCTAAAACAACGCAGATCCCCGAACATCGCCCTGCAGCTGCAGAATATGCAATTAGAGGTGCACCCGCGGGAAGTCACGATGGGGGCTGCCGGCAACCTTATATAGGAGGTGGCGGAAAGCCGGTAAAAAGTATCGCGGCCGCCCGCGAGATCCCATGCAGGCAACGGTATGGAATCGAGATCAGAGATGAAAGCCCGCTCCGCTGTCCTCACCGGACCGCCTGTTCCACGTAGAACCACACCGTTTACCTTATACAAACCGGTCTTGTTTTCAAACGCGGCCAGCAGTTCCACTATGGTCTCCTCCCCCTCACCCACCACCCCGATGTCAAAACCGGGGAATTCCCTCATTGTTGCCTCCGGAAGCGCGCTCACGTGCATCCCGCCGATGATAACCGGAACGCCGCAGCCGCGTTTTTTGATCTCCCCTGCCAGTGCCCCGGCGTTCTTGATGGAAACGGTAACCGCGGAAATACCTATATAATCCGGACGCAGCCCCGTCACCGCCGCGGCGGCCTCCCGGATACCGTAATCGGAATTGGCAGCGTCCACCACCCTGACATCGTAACCGGCCTTCCTTACCGCCGCCGCCACGCTTAAAAGACCGTAAGGTATCGTTCTGCCTATCGCCGAAGATAAGAGCGATCCCTGCTGCCTGCTGCTCAAAGGAGGATTAACCAACACTATCCTTTTCATCTCTGCACCGTGAAGCCGGAAATACAGGCCCTGTTTTTATAAAGCATTATGCGCACCCCGCCGAAATTGGCCGTTTCCCCGAGCGCGTAATTCTCCCCCGCCGATGACTCGAACATGCACAGGAGCGCTCCCGGATCGCTCCCGTCCCATCCCGCATGCACAACCCATATTCTGGGATAGTCACGATCGGGGAAAACGATACCGGAACGCCCCTGTCTGCCGTTCCCTCTCAGGAGCACGAGATGAAAGGCGTGCCCGCGTATGTCATGCAGGGCCACTTTTGGCGAAGTCTTATAGGTGAAAAAATAATCTTCGGTGAAACCGATCATTTCCGGAAGGGAAACCATTCGTCCGCGAGAACCGCCGGAGGGCTTATAATAGTCGAAAGAAAGCGTCGAAATCTCCGAGAGATGCAGCAGAGCGTCGTTTTCCCCGAAACGTGAATATAAATAGGCGGCGGCGGCTTTGTAAGATTTTCTGGTATCGATCCCCTGCCGTCTTTCAAAAGGAACAGTCCAGCGATCCGTATAATATCCGTATAAAGATACCGCCTGCAATACGAACAAACACAGCGCCAGCGCTGCCGCCGCCGGCTTTGCCCGGACGAAAAGCCGCTCCAGCCCGCAGGCCGCCGTTATGTAGAAGAACAACATACCCGTAAACAGATACCTGTCTGTATAGATCAGCGCGAAACGTGAAACCAGAAACAGACAAAGCATAGGCGCGAAAACCGCCGCCGGGACCAGCCACCCCGAAAACTTATCCCGTTTATAAAAACACACTGTTCCAGCGCAGAATAATCCCGATAAAAGAAGAAAAGAACCGGCCCGCACCGGCGCCGGGCTGTAATACCCGGCGCTGAAATTCGCCAGGCTGTAGAAAAGGCTCATCAATGAGACCTGCGTGTTGTAGGGTGTGATGGAATAAACGCCGCAGGCGGCGTTCTTTAAGACGATGACCCGGCCGAGTTCCAGCGCCGTCAGGAACAGCCAAGGCAGGCATAGAAGCAAGAAAACGACGGCGGGTAGCGCGCAGCTCCGGATTCCGCCGATGAAGCTCCCCGGGTTGAAGCCCGGGGTTTCTTTCTCGATTAACCCCGTGTTGTAAGATACCGGGAAAATCCCTTCGGCATTTTTCCGGCACTCTGCGGGGTTATCTACTCCACATTTTCGCACAAGCGAATACTTGACCTTCCGATTGGTTAAAGTAAATCCGGCTTGAAAGCCGGGGATTTCTGCGGTTTGATTAAAACGTTTTCGGGCGCAAAGATAAAAGCAAAGCTGTAAAATGACGGTCATCACGTAATAATAGATCAGATACAGGCCGGCAAGATTACAGGCTAAGTTAAGCATCAGATACCGTCTGCCGCCGGTCCGCTGCCAGCGGAAAAAAGCGTAGAACGAAATCGCCATTAACAGACAAGCCGCGGCGTAGGGAGATATCTCCTGCGAAAAGTTGACGTGGAACGCCGAAAGCGCGGTGAATAACGCCGCGATCAGAGCGGTCCTGCGCCCGGACATCTCGCGGCCCAGCAGGTATACCGCCGGAACGCATGCCGCCCCGAAAACGGCGGAAGGCAAACGGTAAAAAAAAGCCCCTTGCCCTAAACCCTGCCACCAACTCATGAAAAGGTTGTAAATGAAAAGCGGACGGCTGTTCATATAGCCGGCGGCAAGTCCCGGCAAATCACGCGCTCCCACAGTGATAAAAGAAAAAAGTTCGTCGAACTGTAAATCAAACCTTTGCAGGTTAAATATCCTCAATGCCAGCGCCAGTAGAAAAAGCACCGCCGGAAGCAGTGGGAAATCATTTTTTCCTGGCATGGTTTTTTGCCGCATACGCCCTCTCAATAGTGAAACAAATCACCGTTTACTAATTTTTTTAGAAAATTTCCGTGTCTTTCACGCAGGGAATCCAGGTATTCCTTATCGTAGCTCAAAGCCTCTCCGGCTACCCGCGCGCAATAACCGCAGTCGGAGCAGCCTTCAGGCGGACAGCCGGAAGCGACGAATTTCCCTATGAAACCGTTCAGTTTGGTGTTGTCTATGCGGATTCTAAAATCCTGCAGTATACTCCCAAGCTCGGTCAGAGAAAAAAGATTGAGTTCGCGAGGATGAAAAAAATATCTGAGTTTCAACGGCAGCGTGCGGGAATCAAGCACGGTCTTGCCGTGAAATATCGGCAGCAGATCCACCAGGTTACCGTCGTATCTACGGCCGGCGTAAGCCCGTCCGATGAGCAATAGTTTCTCCGTGGAGCAACGCCTGTCGATCAATTTGAACATCCCGATACCGGCGGATTCATAAACAGCCAGGTCTTCCGGCCTGATCCACTGGGAAGAGATGAACTTCACCGGGTCGCTAAAGCGGATCAGCTTGCAAAAAAGATTGCAATAATCCACGGCGAAACCGGGTCTGCGCGTAGAATCCGCCTGCGAGCTGTGGGCGTCGTAAGCGGTATGAAACCTGGAGAGAGGACAATCCAGCAGGCAACTGGTGTTGGCGATCAGCCTCAATTCGCAGGAGATTTTCTTCTTCAGCAGCCTTATCAGGGCGAAATCGCGATTCGCCAGGTTATGCGAAAGCGTAATCTGATCCGCCCCGAGCTCCTGCCAGAAAAGCGCTTTTTGCAGAGAGGCGACCTCGGCATTGGTAGAAACACAGATCTTAAAAACCGGGTATTTCGTCTTTATCATCTGTAGGAAATACGGCGAGGCCACGGTAACGGAATCCACCCCGGCGTCAGCCAGCCAACCCAACAGTTTCCGTACCTCCCTATCCCCGGAACGGCTAAACTCCCGGAAAGAACCGCAAGCGGCGTTTAAAAGATAATTAAATTTAATCCCCGCCCCGTGCAGCTTGCGGATATGCCCGGCGACTCGGGTACGGGAAACGTTCGGGAGAATGAACGCCGACCGACCGCCTCCCACGACGTCCACGGCAAGCTTACCGTAACATTCGGCTATTCCCAGCTTCTTATATTCGGGGACCAGCGCGTCGTCCCAGTTCGTAGGCATCAAAAGTTTCATCGTCCACCCCTCCATAAACAGCGGTTTCTACGCCTCAGGAGCATAATCCCGGCCTTACGCGGTAATTCAGGCTAAAAAAACCACGCGGCCCTACACGGCCAGCAACATTTCACCGGAGAGCGCGTTCAACTGCTCCGCCAGATAATCCACTTCATCATCCTTCGTATCGAACGGCAGATTAAGCAAAAGCGTGCTTCGGTCAAGCAAAGCGGCGCGGGGATTTCTCGTGTCCAGCAGGAACGAACAGTCATAGGCGTAGCCGTTATTAGCGTCTATCCCCCGTAGCAGCAGTTGCCTGTACAGCCTACGTCTGTCCCTTGCCAGCAGCGGTATCATAAAATAATTCGATCCCTCCGCGGGAGCCGGGGGCGCGCCCGTCCCTTTTAATTGCCGATAAAGCCTCTCGCCGCAGCGGCACTTCGCTGTAAACATCTCTGTGAGTCGATCCATATAGCCCAGACCGACGCAGGCCTGCATATTGCTAAACCTCAACCTCCGATCTGCAAATTCGCCGCGCGGCATACTATTATACTTCACCCAGGGATCCCAACCGGACAATCCTGCCAGCACGGCCGCCGGATAGCCGGCCAGGTTAAAAAAGACCCTCCCCGTAATAAAAGAATACGCGTAAGTAAAAAGGCGCATCCGGATCAAGTCCAGGGGATGAGGATAAACGCAGGCATCAAGCCCGGAAACTATCTTCCGGTATAATTCCTCGCTATTTGTCAGGACCATACCGCCGCAAGAGGTATTAAGCGGTTTAGAACCCGAGAAACTCAGGAAACCGAAATCCCCGAAAGTTCCGGAATGTCTGCCGCCGATCATCGTTCCCAAGGAATGCGCGGCATCCTCTATTACCGTCAGGCCGCGCCTGCGCGCGACGGCGCAAATCCCCCGAATATCGCAGGGTTGTCCGTACAAATGAGTGGCGATTACGGCGCGCGTGCGAGGACCTATGCTGCTCTCCATCGCAGACGCGTCCATCTGGAATCCTCCGGGCCCGACGTCCACCGGGACGACCCGGTAATTCTCTTTCAGAAGTGCCGCCACTAGACCGGGATAGTTATAAGCGCAAACGATTATCTCGTCCCCCGCGTGCAATCCGGCAGCCTTGAGGATCAGGGAAAGCGCGCAGCGCCCGGACCCGGCCGCCGCCGCATACCCGGCGCCGGTGAATTCAGACATAGCGCGTTCGAACCTTTCTATTTCACCTCCGTGAAGCAATTTCCCCGAACGCGCCAGTTCAAAAATTCTTGCCGGTTCCCCGGCATTAATATAAATGCTTCTTTTGGGAAACTTGCGCATTTTTCTCCCTCAAAGAACTTTTCAGAAACTCAACAGCATCCCTGACAGCCGCAGCAACACCCGGGGATTGCGCAAATAGAAAAAACCATACCTGCTCAAATGACGCAGGATGAAGAAAGGATCCAGGCACAGCCGCAGATAGAAAAAAGCCCTCAGTCTTCTCAAACCGGGAATATCCACCGCGCTCAAACTGCGCTCCGGAACCGCGTAATGATGCGGAGTACAGCACGATGCAGCAACTCCGGCGGACATCCGTGAATCCGCATAAGGAGCGTAATAGTGCACCTGGATGAAATCCGGCTTCATGGAAGAACAAAGCCTCATCGTCTCTCCGATCTCCGGTCCCGTCTCTCCCGGGCTGCCGATCATAAACATTGCGTCGCAGGCTATCCCCTCGTTAGCCAGCCAACCGGAAACCTGCCCGGCCAGCCGTTTCCACTCAACCGGATCCGCACATTTACTAAGCCCTTTCAAAACCCGTTCGCAGCCGGATTCGACGCCCAGTCGCAGAAGGATACAACCGGAACGCTTCATCAAGCGCAGAGCTTCCCGCGAGAGCTCGTCCAGACGCGCCTGAGCAGTCCAGCGCACGCTCAATTTCCTGCGCAGTATCTCCTCGCATATCCCGGTCGCGTGCTTCTCCAAACAACTAAAATCATCGTCGGCGAAAGAAATGATGTTGGCTCCAGCTCCGACAAGTGACACCATCTCGTCCACCACGTTCCCGGGACTCCGAAAACGCACACGGGAACCGCAGCTTACCCTGATCGCCCCGGAACAAAAACCGCAGTCGTGGGGACACCCCCTGCCGGAAAGCACAAAACCATACTTGGCCCTGCCGTTAAAACGCAACGGGAATATCCCCGAGTAACCTTCAATTTCACGGCGGCTGTAAGACGGGAACGGCAGACTGTCCGGATCCTCCACGAGGAATTCCTTACCCGCGCATTCCTGGGCCCGGGAACGCAGACGCTTGGAAGAAAAATCGCGCGCGCGCGCGCACTCCTTTATTACCTCCGCAATTTTTACTTCTCCTTCTCCGCTTATGCATAACGGAAAGAGCTCCGCGGCATCAAAAAGATCAACCCCCGGCCCTGTCAAAATGAACGATTCCATCCCCCGCGCGCGCGCCAGCTCGGCAAACTCCCGCGCCGGCCGATACGTTAACACATCTGCCTGCATCACCAGACAGTCTGGCGCGAAAGACGCCGCCTTTCGCACCAGCCCCTCCGGCGTAAGCGGATAAAGCGAACAATCCGCCAATTCAACGCGGAAGGAACCCTCTTTCTCTAACAAAGCCTGGACGTATTTAAGAGTAAACGGCGGCATCACCCCCAAAGGATGCGTCAGTTTTATCCCCTGCCGCGGGGAGAAACGTACCAGCATTATCCGGTTCCGTTCTTTAAACGGTTTTCTTTCCATATATGCACCTACACATCACCATAAGGCGAAATCACAAAACATTGCCGGCGTATTTGACGAAACGCAGGAATTGGAGCGGCCCCATGGCCAGCAAAATACGCATTAGTTTCTCCGGCCTGGCGTAAAAACGCAGGTATGCCCTGGTACACATCCGGTCGACTTCGCGGTCACCGCCTTTATATTGATAACTGTGCGCTTTTTTGTATATGCTCCGGTCCGGGAACCTGGAGAAATATGGAGTATCCGGGAAAGGTACTATCTTGTTCAGATCCATCATTAAAGGATCCAGACGCAGGGCGAAATTCACGGTATTCTCCATGTTGACACGGTCCTGAAAAGGGAATCCCATCAGAAAGAAACAGAAGAATTCGATCTTGAGCTCTTTGCACCATTGCGCGGCGCGAACAAAATGCTCCATAGTCATGCCTTTACTCAGTACTTTCAGACTCTCCTCATCTCCGACCTCCGGGGCAATGGATATCTTCCAGCACCCGGCCCGTTTCATAACGGCCAGCAGTTCCCTGCTCAGTCTATCGGCCCTTACCCCGTTGGAGAGCTGCCAGTTGACTTTTTTCCCGCTGGAAAGGATAAGCTCGCAGATCCTGAAGACGCGCTCAATGTCATAAGTGAAGTTATCGTCCTCTATGAGAAGTTCCCTTATACCCAGAGATTCCTTCATCCAGAGCATCTGTTCCGCCACATAACCGGCGGAGAAAGCGCGCCAGCGACGGTCGAATACCCCCTGACTGCAGAATATACAACTATACGGACACCCCCGGGAAGTAACTATAGACGCTAACGGCCTTTTCCTGTATATACTCCCTATATACCCGCGCAGATCCACCATGTCATAGGCCGGAAAAGGAAGACTATCCATATCTTCCACACAGCAGCGCTGGATACCGGCTACCGCTTTATTCACGTCCCCCCGCCTCAAAGAGACTGCTCCGGGAACGGCGCTCTTGTCGGAAGAAGCAAGAAAATCCAGAAGCGGCAGTTCCGCTTCGTAAGGGATGACGTAATCTATGGAACCGCCTGCGTACTCCTCCGGAGCGATCGTGGGATGCGGCCCGCCTGCCACCACGGTTATGTTCTCGTCGAACCTTTTGACCATCAAGGCGATCTCCAATGAGAGTGCCTTATTGGAGAAATTGCTTGAGATCCCCACCACCTCCGGCCGATGCCCGCTGATGAGCGCGCCGAGTTTAGCGCGCCAGCGCCTATCGGCGTTGAAGTCGGCGACCGCAACTCCAAAACCGGCCCGTCTCAGGAACGCCGCTAAGGAGAGCACCCCCAGGGGAGGCAACACGCAGATGCAATCTTTTCGACTAGATGGGGCGTTTATAAGAAGTATTTTTTTTCTCATTTCCGGTTCCGTCAACGTCCAGCCAGGAGTACCCGGCAGGCGTAACGAGCCAGCGAACAAAACTGCCTGATCCCTATGGCCGAGATTATCCTGCGCAGTTTTCCCGAACGCAGGTAGAAATCAAGATACGCTTTTCGGTAATAACGCTCTATAAGCGGGTCCCGTCCTCTGTAGTAATAGGAGATATTCGTTCCTGCGCCGGAAGCAAGCGTATCGTATATCTCCGTACCGGGAAAAGGGACGATCTTGGACAGATCCATCAGCAGGGGATCCAGCTCTTCGGCAAAATCTATTATAGCACGCAGTTCTTTTTCCCCCTGGAAAGGGAACCCCATAAGAAAATAAGCGTAATAAACCATGCCGGTCTCCCGGCACCAGCGCGCGGCCTGCCGGAAATGCTCCATGTTCATTCCCTTGCGTATTCGTTTCATGCTCTCATCGTCGCCGACCTCGGGCGCGATGGCAATCTTCCAGCAGCCGGATACCTTGAGTTCGCTAAGGAGGTCCCTCGTCAAACGGTCGGCGCGCACGCCGTTCGCCAGCTGCCAGGGAATGCTGATTCCCCGTTTTCTCAACAATCCGCAGAACTCGTAAACCCTGCCGATATCCGCCGTGAAATTATCGTCCTCCACGGATATTTCCCCTGCGCCTATCTCCCTTGTGAGCCATTCGAATTCGTCGGCCACGTTACCGGCGGAACGCGCCCTCCAGGAACGCCCGGAAACGGCCTGGCTGCAAAAAATACAGTTGTTCGGACATCCCCGAGAAGTAAGCACGGAAACAATCGGCTTCCTCTTGTAACTGTTTATGTAATAAGGCCTGATGTCGATCAGATCATACGCCGGAAAAGGCAGGTCGTTCAAATCTTCGACGGGATACCTGTCGGCCTTACGCACTGAATCCGCCAGCCCGGCGTCCCTGCAAGAAAACACATTCCTAAGCGCCGACCTGTCAGATCCCGCCCGCGCAAATTCCAGCATCGCTCGTTCCCCTTCGTAAGGTATTATATAGTCCGCTCTGCTGGCGAAAAATTCACCGGGAGAAATCGTAGGCTGCGGGCCGCCCAGCACTATCGTTATCCCCGGATCGACGGCCTTGATAATCCTACAAATCTCAATGGCCTCCTTACGGCTGGAATAGTTGACCGATACGCCGATTATGGCCGGTCTGAGTTTCTTTACCAGATAATTAAGCCTGCCGCGCCAAAACGGCATAACGTTAAGGTCTAAAAGAGCTACCTCCACCCCGTGTTTACGAAGATAAGAAGCTATATACAATAACCCCAGGGGCGCCTGTCTGGAGACAAAAAAACGGTTATCGCAAGGAGCGTTTAGCAGAAGCACCACTTTACCGTTCGCCATTTCTACGCAGATAGTCCTTCATAGCGGACTCAAGCTCGGCTTGCGCGGGCGTGACCGGACGCCCGAAACCGTAAAACAATACCAGTTCACTTCCGACCGTCTCCATCCGGTATTCAACTCCGGCAGCGGACAAATAATTTCTCAGCATCCCGTAATACGGAAGGCGGGGATCCAGGCGAAAGAGATAGGCGTAAGAAGCGCCCTTTCGCACCGCATTATCCACAACTTCCTCGTATAAGCGGTACGAACTGCCATAGACACGAGAGTCGCTTGCTCCCTCAAAATCAGAAAAATAGAAGAACGGCATCCCTTCGCAGGAAGCGATAACTTCTTCCCCGCTTTCGAACAATATCTGCCATTTCAGAAAATATTCCGTGTAAACATATTCAATCCCTTTTTCCTTCAAGCGCGATATCGCCTCCGGTAATGGATAGGACTCCCAGAAATCCTGTTTACCCGCTATACCGGTCACCCCGCGCCAGGATATCAGGATAATAAACGACACTACCGCCAGCGCGCAGGCCTTAACCGCTCTGCCTTTTCCTGAAAACAACGCTGATAACGAAACCGCGCAAAAAATCTGGAATATCGGGTATAGGGGAAAGAAATACCTGTAATGAAAGAACGTCGGCCGGCAATAAGCGCTAAAAAAGCAAACAACAATGAATAAAACCGGCAGCGGCAGCAGAAGCGACTCCGGTCTGAGATCGGAAGACGCGCCGCGCTTGCCCTCTCTTTTCAAAAAAATACCTGTAGTCATACGCCGGAAAGATGAACGGTTCACCCATATCAAATACAGCCACGCGCCGCAGAAGAACAAAACGTAGATCTGATTCCAGTAAGCCCGTCCCGGGTAATAGCCGAAGAATTCGAAATGGAAAGAGCGCGTGAATTCGGAAACAAGAAAAGGGAAAAACCATCTTGTTTTTTGCGCCAGCCCCGCGGGCGTCTCCAGGAGCGAACCCAGAAATAACCGGCTCTGCTCCGGATACAGGCATGAAGAATAAAAATACGGCAGCAGCCCAAGCAGCAGAAATGTGCCGTATAGGAGTAATTCTCCTCTGCGCAGGGATCTGCCGCGCAGCATAAGCCAGACGCCGAAGGCGAACGCCGCAAACAGAACGGAGGAAAACAGAAAATATGCCGCCAGCCCGGAAGCGAACCCCAGGGCCGCGGTAAGAAACATTCTTTTTCTTTCTCCGCATCCTCCTTCGGGAACAAACATGGCAAGAAGAATATACATCAGCACTATATCAAGAAAAATCACCAGATATTCTCCGCTCAGGAAAAGCGAAGTGTAATGAGAATAAGACGGCGGTGACAAGATGTAAAAAAAAGCGGCAAGAATGGCCGTGGTCCCGCCCCAGAACCTTCTAACGAAGCAATAAAGCAATAGCAGAATGGCGGCGCTGTGCAAAAGGGAACACCAGCGTAACGATAATATCGAAACGCCGAACATTTTACACAACGGCAGCGCAAGCAGGCAGGAGATAAAAGAACCCCCGGAATACGAAAGGAAATAGTCAGAAAGCGGGACCGCACTACCGCCCTCGATAACGTGTTTTATGAACAACCCCAGTACGGCTTCTTCGGGATGAGCGACGTGTCTGCAGCAATACAATTGAACTATCCTGAAGGTTATAAA
Organism: Candidatus Omnitrophota bacterium; assembly: GCA_011620275.1. GTDB lineage: Bacteria > Omnitrophota > Gorgyraeia > Gygaellales > Profunditerraquicolaceae > Undivivens. Next base: position 10,363 of record WOZK01000019.1, on the reverse strand, counting down.
AAGCAGCGTCAGCAATATAAAAGGCAAATGAGGTTTTAGGTATTTTAACGATGTTTGTTTCTCTGCGCGCATGTAAACCGCACCTCCTGTACCGCAATATTATACCATATTCTCCGGATGCCCGGCCTTTTTCCCCGCTTTCAAACGGGAAAACGCCATATTCAAGGCCGATCTCGCGTAGCGCAACAGCCGGCGGAAAGAACGCGCCTCGAAAAGTATTCTCATGATCTGCGTCAAACGGAAATAAAAACCGATATTGGCCCGGTGCACTGCTTGCAAAAGGGCAGCCTGAGGAATAAGACAGCCTGCGGCTGATATGTCATCATCCCTATTTCCCCTGCCGATATAATCCCGCCAATAATCATCCCCGCTTGCCTTTATCTGCATATCGTAGAGCGCGGTCCCGCCAATAGGAGTCAATTTCGTGAATTGCGCGAAATCAAGCCCTATGCTCTTCGATAAATTTATGGTACGTTCCATAATTTCTTCGGTCTCCCCCGGGATTCCCAGCATAAAAAATCCGAAAACGGCGATACCTTTCCTTCGCGTGAGGCGGATCTTCTCCCGGATCTGCGCGACGGACAAAACAGGGCGGTTCATGCGGCGCAAGGAACTCGCGTGAAAAGTCTCGATGCCATACATCAGCATCCTGCATCCGGCCGCAGACATCGCGCCGAGTATCTCTCCGTCCACCAGGTCAAGACGCGTCCTCGCGGTCCAGGAGAAAGGCAGATTCAGTCCGCGTATCGCGCCGCACAAACGCAACACCCGCTCCTTGTCGTAAGTAAAAACCGAGTCGTAAAAATCGATGTTCCTGATATTGTATCGCTTGAAACATTCTTCCATTTCCGCGGTGACACTCTCCAATCTGCGGAAACACAAATTCCCCGCGAGACAGCAGTAAGAGCAAGAAAAGGGACATCCGCAGGAAGCCAGCATGGCGGTAAAGCCGCCTCCTCCGCTAAAAGGAGAGAAATAACGTTCATACGGCAGCAGATCGCGCGCCGGAAATAAAAAATCTTCCACCCCTTCTTCTCCTGGGACGGAAAAATTCACCTGCACTTCATCTCCATCGCGCAGGCAGACTCCGGGGATCATCGCCGGAGCGCGTCCTTCTTTCAGCGCCACCAGCAGTGCCGGTAAGGAATCACGCGCCGTGCCAACGATACCATAATCGAATTCCTGATACCCCATCACCTCGCGCGGAAAAAGACCAAGAAGGGCCCCTCCTGCCAGCACAGGAACGTTCACCTCCACGCGTATGCGCCTGATCCACGCACGCACCCCATGAAAAGTCGGGGTCGTGAGGGTGAAACCCAGCAAATCGGGAGAAAACTCCTTTAAGCGCGAAACTATCTCTTTTCCGGAAAGAGACATTATGTTGGCGTCTATGATCAACGCGTCGTGTCCGGCCCGACGTATAATCGAAGCCGCATAGGCCAGGCTCAAAGGGGGATAACCGCTCATATTGCTGATGTAACCGTCCGTGCCGAAGGATTCCCTATCGTATCCCCTGATCTTCGGATAAATAAGCGCTATCCTCAATGCGCTCTCCTTTTAGTTTCCTCGCCGGTCATATTCTTCAAAACCCGCTCAAGGCTCCTCAACGCGCGCAGGCGCTCATTATCCTCGTATTTTACCGCCTCGCGCGCCTTTTCGGCGCAGAACCGGCATTCGCCGCAGGCCGCGCCGTTGCAGCCGGCTTCGTAAAGCCTTTCGATGAAGCCGTCAAGCTTGGCGTTGTCCACGCTAAAAACATCTCTTCCCGCCTCCGTCCTGTTCTCCCACAAAAGCAGGTCAAGCAGATTGCCCCGGTAAGCCCCTTGAGAATAAGCGCTTATCAAAATCCTTAGTCTTTCCTCCGGCAGCGAAGAACCGGAAAGCTCCAGAATATCCACACCGAGACGGTTGTAAAAACCGGCGTCTTCCGGCCTGATCCAGGAGGCCTTCAGCAGCATTGCAGGGTCGGAGAGAAATATCCGCCGGCACCCGGCCAGGTCATAATCAAAAAGAGCGGTTTTTGCTTTGCTGCGGTGCGCGCCGAAGAACGGGCGGTGAAAAGAGAACGGACAGTTCAATAATCCGGGGGCATTGGCTGACAGTCTCAGCGCGCAAGGTACGGCGGAGCGTATGGATTTTATCAGACCGAAATCGCGGTTCACCCTGACGGAGGACAAGGTCAGGGAGTCAGCGCCGAGTTCAAACCATACCCGGGCCCTGGCCGCGCAATCGATATGGGCGGAATCGGAGACGTTTACTTTGAAAAGCGGGAACCTTTTTTTTATCAGCTCCAGCAAATACGGAACGCTCACGGTCAGCCTGTCGGCTCCGCATGCGGCAAGCCGGTCCAGCAGGTTTTCAATACCGCGCTGCCATTTCCTGCCCCATTCGCGGTTATCCAGGCACGCTTCATCCAGGAGATAATTAAAAGAGAACCCTTTGGCGCGCGCCGCCCGTATGTGCCCGGCGTGCCGGGCCTTCAATCCCGCCTCCGCTTTCCCGCGCACTTCTTCGACCTTCCGGTGAGAAAGGCTCTCTATAAAAGTATCGTCCCAGTTCGCGGGCACGGACAACCTCATCTTATTCCCCCCGTACGGAAGAGAGCGCCGCCGGCAATCTCTTCAAGGAAAGCTTCGAAACGTCCGGACGCCTGTTTCAGATAATCCGGATCTATCTTCACCGAGCGTGCGGCGACATCTTTGCAATAACCGCACTCGCCGCAGTCTTTATGCGCGCAGGAAGAATGAAGAAAGAAATCCAGGAATCCGTCAAGCGAACGGTTGTCTATGAATATCTTTCTGTGCGAAACGATGTCCCGGAAAGCGTAGAGCCTGCGCAGGTCCACGCTCAAGGGCCGGAAGAAGAAAAAAAGGTTCCTAAACCAAGAGGCCGCGCGGCGGAGCGTATCGGAAGATTCCGAAAAAAGGTCCGCCAGATTGCCGTCATAACGTCCTTGACTGTAAGCCGTGACTATCCGTTTTATCCTGCTCGTGGGCATAGTGCGGCTGACCAGCTTCAAGGCGTTTATCCCTCTCTCTGCGTAAATCCCCTTGTCCTCGGGACGAATCCACCCGGAACGGATAAAGTGCTCCGGGGACTTGAGTTTGATGAGAGAACAACGCAAAAAACAATAATCTATCACGAATCCCCCGCTCCGGTGCCCCTCCTGCGAGGCATGCGAACTGATCGCGGAATGATACCTGAAAAAAGGACAGCCGTAGAGACAATCCAGATTGGCTATCAGGCGCAGTTCGCAGCCGACGGCCGAACGTATCTGCCGTAAAGCCTCGAAATCGCGGTTGACGTCCGTTGCCGAAAGAGTCAAACCGCTGGCGCCCATCTTTTCCCAGAAAACGGCCTCTTCCCCGGTTTTTATCCCCGCCTGCGTGGAAGCATATATCTTCAAACACGGATAATTAACCTTTATGAATTCCAGCAAGTACGGTATGGAAACGGTCACGCAGTCGGCCCCGCAACCGCATATCCAGTCAAGCAATGCGCGCAATCGTTTTCTGCCCGCCGGGGTCAATTCGGCGTTGCCCATACAAGCCGAATTCAGCAGATAGTTGAAAGACAGCCCTTTGGCGCGGATCGAAGCGATATGCGCGGCGGCTTTCGCGCGGCCGACAGGGGGTAAAATGCAGGAAGGCCTGCCTCCCCCGGTAAAATCCCGGTCAAGCTGGCCGTAAAACCCGCTTATCTCCCGTAGAGGAAGCTCCTGCAGAATATCGTCCTGCCAGTTTGTCGGAACTATCAATTTCATGATCGTTTTAGAAATAGTTTTTTTGTCTTTTTCAGACTGCCGAAAAGAAAAATAAACAACAGCCAGGCCCCGCCGAAAATAAGATTGCGCAAGGTTATTGTTCCCCGGGAGAGGTTTTTTACTATGACTCCCGGACGGGCGTAGTATTCCATCATACCCTTGCGCTGGAAATAACGCAAGGCGTCGCCGCTCATGCCTTGCGGGGCATAGACCAGCCCCCCTCCCAGGTGTGTCCAGTCAGCCCAGCTGGTGAACTTCTCCGGAGATTCTTTTATCAGGTTTTTTCCGTGTTCCTCGAAGAAACGGGACCCCGGATAAGGCACCGCAAGATTGAACTTTACTATGTCGCAATTCAACTCTCTGGCGAAATCTATCGTCTGCCTGCATGTAGCCGGCGTTTCCCCGGGCAGGCCGAGAATAAACAACCCCTGCGAAAAGATACCCGCTTTCGCGGTCTCCCTCACCGCGAACCGGGCCTGTTCCAGGGTGGTGTGCTTGTTCAACCGCTCGAGCACCTCCCGGCTGCCCACTTCTATCCCGTACATGATAAGATGCGCCCCGGCTTCCTTCATCGCGCGCAGCAGGCGCGGAGTCACCTTATCCACCCTGGTCTCCGTGCACCAACGGACCTTTTTATGCAGACCGCGCTCGATGATTATCCGGCAGAAACGCAGGCCGCTATCTTCGTCCCAGGGGAAATAAGCGTCGCTAAAACCGCAATATCCGACCCGCAAGGTATCGGCAAAATACTCCATTTCGTCGGCCACTTTCTCAAGGTCACGGAAACGCATGCGCGGATATACCTTATCCTGGGAACAATAATAACAGCGGTATTTGCATCCCCGGGAAGCGATAATCGGGAACGCGCGGGACCTGTTGATCGCTACCAGAGGCGCCTCCTTATAAAGGTCGGCGTCGAATAAATGCCAGGCCGGCAACGGAAGGGAATCGAGGTCGTCGCGCAGAGGCCTGTCCGGGTTTTCGACAACCGCGCCGTCTTCGCTATAGCTTATGCCCGGCGCTTCTCTCCAGGATTTGCCGGAACGGATGTTACGGCAGACCTCCAGCAGGGTATCCTCCCCTTCTCCCCTCACTACGATATCCGCCATGCCGTCTCCCAGCATGTCCGCCGGAAAACACGTGGCGTGGATATGGCCCAGAATTATCGTAACGTCCGTGTTTTCTGCGCGGATACGGGATATCATCCTTTTAATGTCCGGGACAACGGTAGTTAGAGCCGCAATACCTATCACCCCCGGTCTGAATGAAGATATCTTCCGCAAAAGAGCGTCATCCCCGGTTTTCAGGGCAAACTGGTCATAGACGGCGACCTCAAAACCGTCTTTTTCCAGCACGGCCGAGAGATAAGCCAGCCCCAGAGGGGCTATCGGAGCGCAAAATTTACGATAAGCCCAGCTTTTAGATACCACGCTGGAATCGGGATTGATCAACAATACTTTCATATTTTGCTCGCGTACAGTCTCATCTCCGCAGCTCGTAATAATAAATCTCTACTCCTTCGAACGCGCGGTTTTCCTTTACGAGCCTATGGCGAGAAAGAAACTCCTCCATCTCGGCCGGAGGCCGGATTATCTCCCTGTTCCAGCCGCTGCATATCAGCCAAACCCCGCTCCCGGCCGGCAGATCGCGCCAATGGAGAGTCTTGACCCCGGCGGTCCTCAGCATGCCGAAGAGAGTGCTCCGGTCATACTTGCTTTGTATAGGTAAATCCAGCAAGAACATTCTGGCGCGAATCCCCTGCGGCAAATAACAGACGAGCGGATATAAGATGCTATGATGAGACAATACCACCATGTCCCCGGCATGGTAATTGCGCGTTATGTATCCGCCGACCTCCCGCAGAGGTTTCCGCATCACTACTCCGGCAGAGGGTTCGAAATATTCATTGCGGTAATAGCTGCGCAGGGAGAATAGAGAGACCAGCAGGAATAGAGCCGCCAGACATACTGCCGCGGCCCGCCGCCTGCTCCAGATCCCGCACAACCCGGCGGCAAAGAGCAGATAACAAGGGCCGGAGAGAAAAATGAACGGCCGGTCGAAGAATACAGGGCGAAAGACAAAGGAAAGAACCACCGCGGCCGCTGGCGGGACCAGCAGAAAGGAAAATATGAAAAAGGCGGAATCCCCGGGATCCCAGAGATTCTCCTTCCGACCCTCGAGAGCCTCCCTGAATATAGACACAGCTCCAAACAGTGAAACGGCCGAGACAACAACCCATCCGGTGAAAAACCACGAAAAACCCGTATGATAACCGAAAAAGAAATTCCTAAAAACCCCGATGAAGTCCGCAATGGTGAAAGACGGCAACCAAAAATTGTCGTTCACCCGGCGGAGGTGTTTCAAGGCGTTAATGCTCCATGGTAAGAAAAATAAAAACGCCAGAAATAAAGAACCGGCCCAATATTTCAGCTTCCGTTGGGCGCCGCGGCGCAATAAATAGACCGGAACAAAAACCGCCTGCGCGGCCAGCAGCATCGCGGCGAAATAATGCGTGTAAAGCGCCAGGGCGCTGATTAACGCGTATCCTCCCCAGTATAATCTCTTATCGCTCTTCAGAGCTTTTATGAAAAATAAACAGGATAACAGACTTAAAAATTGCAGCAAGGCATAGATCTTTATTTCCTGCGCGTAATAAACCTGAAAAGCGGAAACGCTCATTATTCCCGCCGCCAGCGCGGCCGTACCGGCGCCAAAAAGCGCCTTGCCGAGCAAAAAAAACAAAAGAATGGAAATGAGACTGAAGGACACCGAAAGCAGGCGCAGAACGATCTCGCGCGGGCTTTCGCGCAGGTCGGTCGCCATTAACGCAGGGGCGCCTTTCTCCTCGGAAAGACAAGATGTGGAATCTTTCACCAGCACACCGGAGGCCCCCTTCATCAACCAGTGCGCCATAAAGCGAAAAAGGGGCGGGTGGATTCCCTCCGCGCGTTGACCGAGCACTTTGGACAGCGGTTTGCCGGCCTCCAAAACCACAAGAGCCTCGTCAAACCACAATGCTCTCTCCGCCAATCCGTTAAGGCGAACAGCGGCTCCTGTCAAGAGTGCTATAACCAGAAGCGATATCCCGATACGTTTTTTCATAAGCCCCCGGGTGCAACATTGTCTATCTTTCATACAATATCCTGTCCGGACCGCAGCGGTTTGAAAGAATCAAAAAACCTCAGCTTTCATACCATCCGGGGCGCCTTAAGCGCATAAAACCGGTCAACCCTTCAACACTTTTTTTCCCGCGCAGGGCATCCCAAAGAGACAAAAAAAGCATCTTCAGGGTATTCTTTAGAAACCAGCGGTAAAGACCCCTCTTATGTTTATGCGGTGAGAAAAGCCCGCGTATCAACCAGTGCGGCCTGTAAAGCACATAACGCTTGTTCAATTCCATATTCAAGGCTGAAAGCTCCGCCCTGGACAATCCGGTCTCGGAAGACATCAATGGGGTTGCCCAGTCGTATTTGCTGAAATCGGTTTCCAGGAGACGGCCCTGCGCTTTAACCTCCTGGTAAAGGAACGTGCCGGGCACCGGGGCTACCGGATGGAAAGCGGGATAATCTATATCTATCTCCACCGCGTATTTAACGAGATCAAGCATGGACTTCCTGGTGTCGAACGGCAAACAGGTAACAAACGTCCCCTGACGAAAAACGTGCGGGTATTTGTTCTTGAATATCGCAAAAACCTCCTTGATCATATCACGAGTATAGGCGGTTTTCTTAAGGAGGCGCAGATCTTCAGAACAGCACCGCTCCACCCCGATCAGCGGATGCACCATTCCGGCCCTGACCATTTTTTCAAGTATGCCGAGTTTCTCGTCGCGTAAAGTGAAATCGGCTCGGATAAAAGCCCACCAGTAAAGATCTTTATAATTTCTCTTCAAAAGGCCTTCGCAAAACTCGTTTGTCCACTCGGGCTGAACGTTGAAGGTAGGGTCGGCCCAAATAATATAACGCCGTCCGTATTCTTTATAGATGATATCCACCTCCGCCAGCGCGCGCTGAACGCTTTTGGTCCGGTAACGCGGAGAAACTTCAAGCTCGCCCTTCTCGATCTCGCTGCGTTTCTGCGTGCCCCAGAACGTCCATAATGAACAAAAATTGCAGCGGTCCACGCAGCCACGGGAATGCTCCAATGTGGCGCTTTGCGGCCAGATATAACCGAAACGGGAATATTTGCCCATCGGCATAAGGTCATAAGCCGGCAGCGGCAGGCTGTCCAAGTCGGAAACCATCTCGCGCAGGGCCGTGCGCACGGCCCTGCCGTTCTTGAGGTAGGCGATCCCTTTAACCCCGGAAATATCCGCCCCTCTGCGCAGGGCGGCTATAAGCTCCACGATCGTCTCTTCCCCTTCGAAACGCACAATAAAATCCAGCGGGAACGACTTAAGGCTGTGCTCATACATCCAGGAAAAGAAATGCCCGCCGGCCACGGTAACTATGCACGGATCTATATCCTTGGCGAGAGAAAAAAGACGGACTGCCTCATGGTGATAAAGGGCCTCCTCCCCTGCCCCTATAATATCCGGTCTTTCGAACTCGATTATCTCTCGCAGGCTCTTCCAGCCGATCTTTAAGGGAGGACAGTCTATTATCTTGACTGTTATCTCCGGAAAGGCCCTGCGCACCGAGGCGGCTATACAGGGGAGTCCTAGCGGCAGAAGAAAATTATCCGATTCGTTTATAAACGGCCATAAATAACGAGGAGGCCGCACCAGCAGGATTTTTCTGATATCCGTGGAATTAGACATAAACGATTGCCCCCTTTTTTTATGCCCGGCATTCGTTTCAATTCGTAAAAACCGGGATTTACAAATGAAACTCCGCGGCTGATTCTTTGACAAGCCTTGGTAGTGAACCTGTCTAATTGCTTAAGTCAAGCGTCCGCTATTTGCCGAAGCGGAATACTGCTATCATTCCAGGATTTTCGAAAGGAGCGGCCAAACCCTATCCGCGCATGTATAAACTCCAGGCGCAGAGTTCATCTCCCCGCGGATAGAAAAATTCCATTCGCGCTTTTAAGCGGGAAGAAATATATTCCCTGGTACGCCTTTCGGGCAAACCGCGGTTTTTTATTGCCGTATCGAGTGATCGGTCCAGGACAACACCGGCGCGGGGACATACCGCATGACCTCCGCAGATTTTATGATTATAGCATCTGAGGCGGAATTTAGAAAGCCGGATTTGAAGAAATGCCCTCGGTTGTTTCACGGACAAGCACACCGTGTTTGTTTTCTTCCGCTCCGGCTTTTATCCTTGATAAAAAAATACCTCCTCCGGCGAGATCGTCGAGAGCCCTGCGATAAGTCCCGAGCGCGGCCTCTTTGATGCCGGCAGAGACGGTCAAAGCTTTGGAAGCCGCGTCGCGGCAGTAACCGCAGGAGGAACAATCATATCCGCGGCACTTTCCCTGACGAAAAAATCCCAGAAAGCCGTCCAGTTTACGGTTATCCAAATATATCCCTCCGGCAGAAAGCACGCGACCGAGAGCAGCCAGGCGCAGAATGTCGTATTGAAAAGGCCGGAAGAAATAAAAAAACTTCTTTAAAATCTGCGGGCCGGAATTAACCACGTATTTATCCGTGTTAAAAGGAAAGAGATCCAGGAGATTCCCCTCGTACCTGCCGGCTGTATAAGCCGAAACGATGCGCGCCAACTCCGCGGTCTTCATTCCCCTGTCCACAAGCTTTATGCGGTCAACGCCGGCTTCTTCGTAGAAACGCACATCCTCGGGACGGATCCATACCGCCGATAACATCCTTTCCGGCTCAGACAAACGCATGAACCTGCAAAGAAGAGAACAATAATCGACATGGAAACTTCCTGTTTCGCGCCTGCGCGAGGCGTGGCTGGAGATATTCCCGTGATACCGTTGAAGATGACAATTGGGCAGACACGGCAGGTTGGCTATCAATTGCAGACGGCAGTGTACGCGCCTGCGTATAGCGCCCAGCAGGCGAAAATCACGGTTGACATCCGCGCAGGAGAAGGTAATCTGTTCGGCCCCCATATCTTCCCAGTAAGCGGCGCGCGCCGGTGTATCCACTGCGGCACCCACCGAAACCGAGATCTTGAAATGAGGGAATGATTTCTTCACCAGAGCCAGCAGATAGGGTGTTGGAAACGGTCACCCCATCCACCCCTGTGATAGAAATAACGTCAAGAAGACGGCGTATCCTCGCCTGCCCCCTCCTCGTCCATTCCATATTGCCTGTGCAAACCGGGTTCAAAAGATAATTAAAAGCCAATCCCAGAGAATGAGCGCGCCCGACCTCGCGGCAAAGCGCTTTCCTGCCGGCTGAAGGAAGCAGGCAGTAAGCATGTGCGCCGCCCAGGCAATCGGGTTCCATTTTGCCGTAAACTTCGGCTACCGACGAAGTATCTATCGTATCCAGTAGATCCGTCTGCCAGTTAGTCGGCACGGAAAACTTCATTACAAACTCCGTTTTTTTGGGGCCGCCGTCTGAGATATCATTTGATTAAAAAGAATCCGGCCTCTCGCGCTCCGGCAGTATTATATCATACAGTACTTTGTTCGAAAATATTTTTCTTCCCGATTATTTTTAAAATCGTCATTAACGTAACTTTTGCG
>WOZK01000030.1 GCA_011620275.1 Candidatus Omnitrophota bacterium | reverse complement strand
ACTGTATGGTCAGTAGTCTTCAGCCCTGACGGGAAGATCCTTGCCAGCGGGAGCGATGATCATACCATCAAGCTGTGGGATGTGGATACGGGGCGAGGAATCCGCACTTTATCCGGCCACAGTGATTGGGTATGGTCAGTAGCCTTCAGCCCTGACGGGAAGATCCTTGCCAGCGGGAGCGATGATCATACCATCAAACTGTGGGATGTGGCTACGGGTAAAGGAATCCGCAGCTTATTCGGTCACAGTGGTTATGTAAAGTCAGTAGCCTTTAGCCCCGACGGGAAGATTCTTGCCAGCGGGAGCGCAGATAAGACCATCAAGTTGTGGGATATTGCATGGGAGCAAGAGATAGAGAATCAGGATGCTGACAGTGTAGCCGTAGATACTCCCATTAGGGGGGAATGTTTGGCTGCTGAGATAACGCATGAAAAAGAGGGAGTAAATATATTAACACTGTGGGAGGAGTATTGTAGAGTTGTGGAGTCAGCAGAGGACGCGCGGCTTGGCAGGGAGCGGGATACCGCTTACGCGCGGCTGGTCGCGGTTATTGGCGGGGTGTCATCACTTGAGCAAGTCCGCGCATTACAGGCATTCTATCTGTATATTTTATCTATTGAGAAAGGCTGTGATCCGGAGATGCTGGGAGTGAAATACCGCGCGGCGGATCTTGGGGTTGTGATTCGTGAGCGGTTGGAGTTGATAGAGAATTCGGTTCGGGTTGATATTTCCGGCATTGTGCAGGAGTCGGCAGAAATAACCGATGAGGAGAAGAAGTGGTTGAGCGCAATGGAGGCTGGGATTGATTTAATCTCTCCGCTCAAGGCGCGGCGCGGCAAGCGGAGTGGATTGTTCGAATACAACGAAGAAATGCGCAAGCTTGAATGGATGCTTGGCTTCAGAAAAGAGGCTTCGGTATCCGGAGTAACCGACGGCGGAAAGCAGTACGGCAGCGAGAAAGCCGCTGTTTCAGAGGAGGATTTTAGTGAGATAGTCCGGGAATTGTTGGCTCTTATGAAAATGCTTTTGTTTGACGGGGATATGCTTATATACCCGGAAATGCTTTCGGAAACACTTTATGGATATATATCGGACGTGTGGAGCGCGCGCGGTCACGGCGTGAATTTGCTTAAAAAAGGCTTCCATTTTCGGGCGGCAGGAGAGGACAATAAACTGGATCTGGAATTGCTTCTAAGAAAAACGCGTGAGCCGTTCCTGACAATAGACATCTTGAATAATGAAATCAGGGGCCACGGCGGAGGTAATATGGGAATAAATTCTGCGGGCGGCGTGCTGAGTGAACTGCGCAGCGCCGGGATAATCTTGCGCGGCAGGCGTTTTGTGGTATTGAACAGTTGGAGCGATGATTTTGGTTTTAAGCATATATTGGCCCGTCACGCTAACGAATTCGCGGCATGGGGAATAAACAGCTCTGAAGAAATAGCGGCGGTGATAATGGAAGTTGTTGAAAAAGGACGGGTTTTAGAAGAAGGGGTTTTGTCTGCCGTCATAGAATCTTCCAGGGGTAGTTTTAATGTTAGGGTGATTATAAGCATCTGCGGGGATGAAGTTGCTACTGCTTATCCTGTTGAGAAGAAGCCGGATTTTGCAAGCGTCCGGGACCCAGCCGGCCCGCGGCGAGATAAGAGATTATCGGTAATGTCGGAGATATTATTGCCTTTACCATCCCCGGCACGGGAGAAGATAATAACCTTGATCAGCGGCGGGGTTGTTAAAAAGAGATATTGGGAAGAAATAGCTTCGAGATGCTGCGAGATTCTGCAGGGAGGCGGATTGCCCCCTGTAGGAACTCCTATGTCTCCGATCGCTGTTTTGTCTAAGGCGCTTATAGGCTTGGAACAGCCCAATATAGCCGATACTGATGTAAGAGAAAATAGAAGCCGTTCCTTAAGCAGTGTTTTGACCCGGTACCGGGCAATGTATGTTAAGGCTAACGGCAATACTCCAGAGGCAGAGAAAACCGGAGAACAGTTGAGCCGCGCTATGGAATATTTGTTATATATTGCCGGCGGATACCGTTTGAATATCCCGAGAGGGGAATTGATAGACGTTCTGGAAGGAGCGGCGAGAATAAGCAGTTTTAGCGCGAATGATATGGTTCTTCCCGGAGATCAGCCGGGGACATTGATAATCGGGGAGAAGGGGCTAAAAGTCTTGGAGATGTTATTTAATCAAACCGCAGAAATCACCGGCTTTCAAGCCGGGGATGAATGCGGAGCAGATTACCTTCGGCAGGATAAGGACGGCGGAGAATATACTGAGGGAGATGTTTTTATCGATTGGAGCGATCTCGAGAAATCCGATATAAGCGAAGTATTATACTTTCACCTGAGCGAAAAGGGAACAACAATAATGCGAGAGCAAGTGACCAAAGAATTGGACAATTCTATCGTCAAGGCAGCCGGTCTGCAAAGACATGTTTTATTTCACCTGCGTGATGAGAATAGACAAGCCGTCAAACTGAGCGTCTTCTTGAAACTTCTAAATGCCCTTTATGGGAAAGCCCCTGGGATTATTAAGCGTATTAAGGATTCGATATATGCTGAGGTTGAAGCTCTCAGCGCCGGCTGGACCACAGGAAGAGTGGAAATAGCCGGGCTATCCGGGAATAGGAAATTCCCGATAAGATTCAGCGCGGGTCTTCTTTTCTGGCTTGGTTTTGTGGTCTCCGCATTTACATATTCGGAGTCGGAGAAGGCCGGTGTTCGTCTGCGCTTGACGCAAAGAAAAGAGGTAAAAGGAGATAAGCGGCTGGAAAGGCGCAGTGCGGTCAGTAGCTTTAAAAAATTGCATTATGAGATTTGGGCATACGCTTCCGAGGAGAGAATCCACAGCGTCCAATCGGATTTTCTAATTCCTTTTGCCATTATTAATATGTTATCCGCCGTGCATGGGATTGATTTTGCCAACCCGGAAAGCGTTTTCGAATTTGCCGGTAAATGCGGCAAGCCACTGCGGGAAGCTTTTGCCTCCGGATGTTCTACCGGGCTACTCGAGACCAGTAAGGTGGAACATAAAACGAGAATAGAAGAATTGCTAAATACATACGGTTTTGTTCCTTTGCCGGAGGATCAATCTCGGCCTGTAGAGGAAAAGGAACCGGTAAAAAAGGAAAACACGATATCCTCTCATGAACAGCCGGCAAAAGAATCCGGAAATGAAAAAAGAGGGAAGACGGTAAACTCCCGCATGACAGTTAAAGGACGGGCAAAACCCGCCTTAAGACTTCCTTCGCAATCTTCGGCAAGCGGGGATCCGAGAAAGGATATCAAGGATAGTATCGGTCCAGGAGCGCAAAAGGTTGTTAAGGCACAAACTTCGCCCGGGTATTCGATCAAGAAGCAGAAACTCAGCCCATTTATGAAAATAATTCTTGATTTGATGCGGTTTTATCAAGTTCATCCGGAAATTGTGGAACAGGTTGATTATGAAAGAGACACTCTGGAACGGGTCATAGGGTATTTTGAAGAGGCCGCTGTCGGCAGGGAAGAGGTATTTTTAAGCTTGAAAAAGTATATCCGGGAAGAAAAAGGATCTTTTCGCAAAGTTGGGGAGCAGACCTCCTCTTGCGACAATTTTCTTAAATTTATAGTAACATTTCTCCAGGCGTCTCATTTGGCATTAAAAGATTGTCAAAAGGAGGGGCTGAAATTATTATACTTGTTTGAAGCCCCGGTGGAATTCAAAGGGGGATGCTTACTTCTTGATCCGCAGGTGTGCGAATTCTTCGGCCTCGGGTCGTTTGCAATTACAATGCGAAGCCGGAGGCCAAAAGACATAAAAGTGACCGTGATCGGAGGCGGGGACCCGGAGTTATTCAGCGTTTTATTCGGGAAGGAGTTAGTAGATGAATTCAAAGCTGACGGCGGGATAGAATTCAGTATGCAGCCGTCTATATTCGATCCGTCAGGCGCATGCCTGCGTTGGATGCTTGGGGGATGGCGGACACCGGAACAAATGAAAAAAGAAATAAATAATGATTATCGACGCACAGTGAATACTATGCGGGAGAAAACTGTCAAGGAGAAGTATATTAATTTAACTAAGAAGGAATTAGGGTCGTGTCTCATTTTCCTAAACGCGTTGAAACCTATCGGTATGATGTATAAAGATCAAATAGCTGCAGATATGGAAATAGTTGTTATCCCTGATACACGGATTAAGGGGTATCCGGGATTTATAGAATTATTTGTCAACCGGAATAAAGATGTTATCGGATATGGATTGGCCCATATGGCTAATGGTTCAGATAAGATTATTCTGGGTTTTAGGATTTTTGAGGAATACAGACATACTAACTCCTCATTTATATTTATGGAGAAAGTGAAATTAGACAATGAAGTTTTTAGGATTATTCATAAACCATCCAGTGGCATGAGAATCCCTTTAAACCAACTTGATAATCCAGGCTCTATTTCTTCCGGGGCGTTTAGTTCACAGCTCCGACGCTCGTTTTCGCTCGGTCGGAATTCCGACCGCGAGCGTAGCGAGCGCGTCGGGATTGACCGTTCACAGATTGTCCGGACGGCAGAGAACGGTAGGGAGTCGGACAGGTTCCGCGACGGCGGGGATGTGGAGCGCTTGATAAAAGATTTGTTACATGACAAGGATGATCAAAAGAGAGCGGACGCTGCCTGGGAATTATTCATCCTTAGAGATCGTAAGGCTTTGGGGGCATTAGGAATAGCATTATTGCATGATGATTCCCCGAATGTCCGGAGGGCGGCCGCAAAGGCTTTGTGGAAAATGCCCGCTCCTGCCGCCATGATCCCGATACTTGCCGAGGCTCTCGTAAGCGCTGAAGGACATTACGAAAACTTTTTAAAAAAGGCGATAGAAACGATAGCAAAGAGCAATTCCGTTTTGGTTGTTGAACCGCTGGCGAAGGTTTTAAGCAGGATCGAAACAGCCCGGGATAGGGAATTCGTAATAAATATGCTTGCGCAAACGGGTGAGCCAGGTATTCTTGCGCCGCTTGTCGCCTCCTTAAGAGATGTGGATTATTATGTACGGCAGAAAGCCGCGGCCGCGCTGGATGCTCTGGGATGGAGTGAGGGAATAACCGGTACCGACGAAATATATTATCTGATCGCCAAAGAACAATGGTCCGGGTTGAAGAATAAGGGACAGGATGCCGTCGATGCGCTTATGCGTTTTGTTAAGGATGAACGCATACAATCCGATGTGATAATGGTTCTGGCCGATTTCGGAGCAGAGGCGGCAGAAGCAGTTCCGGTATTGCGGGATACTATTCTTTCTCAGCGGCCGGCTTCCGAAAGAATAGAAGTTTTTGATCATGGAAGGCTTCTGGGTATAGATACCAGAATAGAGCCGGTGTATGCCGCCGCCGTGTATGCTATATCGGCTATAAACCGTGCTGTGCGAAAGCAGAAATGGGAGCAATACGGAGTGATCCGTAAGGAAATTTCCGGGCTTAATACAGCTTTGGTGGAAAAAACCTTGTTGGCGGGAAATAAGGTTCCGATTGAGGAGATTAGATTCCAGGTCGTCAAGGAGTTTCTTGATTTGTTGAAAGCGAATAATCTTGAGAATATCCTGCTTTGGGGCGGGGCGATCCGGGATAACTGGTTTTTTGATGTTGAGAATCCCAATGATTTTGACCTGACTGTTAAGGTACCCTTGACCCTTGAGGAACGACGGGATTTTACCATCTCTACTTCGCAGGCCACTCTCCGGGTGTACGAAGCCGCTATGCAGGAACTGGAAAAGTTGGCGGTGGTTATGTCCCGCGAGCTTGGTAGAACTGTAACTGTCGATGATTTTCTTAGGCGTCCCGAAGATGAAAAAAGCGTTAAATATAAAGGGCTGCATGTTTTTTATATCGGGCCGAGAAAAGTTATGGTAGACAGGCAGGTCGTTGTACATCCTAATGAGACGACTTTCGATTTCGCGACTGAGCGGCAGCCTGTGTACATCAAGAGGGCAATCGTTGATTCAATCACGGGGCAGGCTTTTTCATCAAGCAGCGGGTTATCCATTTTGAAAACAGGCATGAATTATAAGGGGGAACTTTATGGTGAGACTGAAGCGCTGTTCGATATGCTGGAAGGCAATATGCGGATCATTACGGATAACCGGAATTTTGCTTTCAGCGATATTCTGCGCCTGTTGAGGATACATTATCAGAATGGATTGAATATATTGCCGGAAGATGAACAACTGATCTTGTCGACATTAGAAAAATACTGGTCTAATCAGCTGCCCCTGAGGGAAATTATTTTTGGGTGCAATATCAATTTGGTTAATAAAGCAATGTTGAGGGCTGTGGATAAAGAGCGTGCAGATGCGGAATTCAGAGTGAAATGGAAAATATTCAGTCTGATAGGGTACGCCGAGACCAGGCTTCATATGACTCGTGATGCGGCGCCTGCGGGGAAATGCGAAATAGTCGAGAAAGATCCGGATTCATATCTTGGGATGGACGGCGGCACTGAGATGTCCGGGTTGCGTACGGTCACTCCCGGGCACTGCCCGTCATTTCCCCCCTCATCAGAATCATGCGGAACAAACTGTTGTAGTTATGGATCGGCGGGCAGAATGGTTGAGGAGGTAAGCAATGTTGTAAAAACACAGTTGCCTGAATATCGAAGCCGCGACGGGGGAAATAATCAGGTTTCTATCGTTGCTGTCTCTACTGCAGCCGCAGCCTCGGCAACTGTATTAGTTATTCCGTATTCTTCAGAATTATTATTCCAATATATCAGCGATTATAAGCCGTTTGTTCAGCTGCTATCTTTCCGTGGCAGGAAAGGTGGAATGGCAGCGGCTTATTTATTTGTCCCCGGCTTAGCCCGGAAAGTATCCGTTTTTCCCTGCCTGTCCGGCAGGCAGGCGTGTCCGGTAGGGGGTATTATTTATCGGGCGGCCGCAAAGGCTTTGTGGAAAATGCCCGCTCCTGCCGTCATGATCCCGATACTTGCCGAGGCTCTCGTAAGCGCTGAAGGACATTACGAAAACTTTTTAAAAAAGGCGATAGAAACGATAGCAAAGAGCAATTCCGTTTTGGTTGTTGAACCGCTGGCGAAGGTTTTAAGCAGGATCGAAACAGCCCGGGATAGGGAATTCGTAATAAATATGCTTGCGCAAACGGGTGAGCCAGGTATTCTTGCGCCGCTTGTCGCCTCCTTAAGAGATGTGGATTATTATGTACGGCAGAAAGCCGCGGCCGCGCTGGATGCTCTGGGATGGAGTGAGGGAATAACCGGTACCGAAGAAATAAGGGCGTTATTTGATGACGGGAACTACGATGGAGGCGTTGTAGCGGATAACGGGAAGCGGTTAGCGGGAAATGATTTAAGGGGAGTTACTTTTACGCACGACGAAAACGCTGTTGCAGGGGGAGTAGAACAGGGCGATCCTGCAAAAAGTTTATTTATAGGATATAAAGGTATTCCAGTCTACTTCGATATCCTGCAAAATTTTACGCAGAAGTCCCTTAGATATGTCTTCTCCCTCATGTTAAGGAACTACCGTACATCTTCCATCGGGATATTTAAAGAAAATGTGGCTGCCTTTTTGACGGATTGGCTCAAAGTCAAGTTTTTTGAGGATCTTAATAATTATACAGGGTTTCAACGGAATGGTTTTTATGCGGAAATTTCTAATTCCTGCAAGCCGATGAATTTAAGCTGTGGTATATCTTTTTGGACATCAATGCAGAGCAAGATAGCTTCTTTAATCCGTTTGAGTAAAATTGGGAGCGTTTTAGCTTGGGTATGGCAGCCTTTGAGGCAGGGTACGGTGGCAATTAAAATACTGTCTTCATCACGTTCTATAATTACCGGGAATTCATATTTAGACATGAGGTGTCCCTTTTTCATAAAGAATACTATATATTTAATTCTTAGCCAAGCCATTTTGACCATTCGACTCAGACCACGGCCTCAGTCGTGGGCCTTTGCTCATGGTTTCGCCTCACGGACGGAAAACAAATGGTACCACGGGCTTGGGCTGAAGGCAATGGACACGATTTCGAAATGGGGCGAAGAAGAGCCGTGGCGTGGCACGGAAACGAAATGTATATATTCCCGGGAAGGGAAGGATGGAGGAAAACCGGGTGAATCGGACAATGTCCGTCTGCGGCAGAGGATGCACACTGCGCGCGACGCCCAACAAACCCAGCATACTGCCGGAAGTTTAATTCAAGACGGAGGCTATGATACGGCCAAATTTTTTAGCAAATTGCAATTGTTTAGAAAGGATCCTTCTCTTTTTGCCGAGGATAATCCGCGGTGCCAATCCGATATTACCGAAAGGCCACGCCGTCTCGAGGAAATAGTCTTGAAAGCTCTTGAGGAAAGTTCGGGAGAACAGCGAGAAAACATGGGAATCCCGAAGGGAACTAACCCGGGGGCTTTGAAGGATGGTATACGTCAATTGGCAGAAGCCGATAGATTGTGGATATGGTTGACGAAAGTTTCACAGCGGGACCTGTTGGCCAAGGTTTTTGCCGGGCTCATGAAAATAAGCGAGGATGAAAGCAGGGAGATAATAAGAGATCTGACGGCAAAAGACCGCCCGGGAGAGTTAGAACAGACCTTGCGGCAGAAATTCGAGCTGTACGCAGACGACGGGGGGAGGAATAATGAACAGGTAGAAGCGTTATTCGGATTATTGCGCCACTACGGAATACGGGAAGCCCATAAAATGGGAGATACTGCTTCGGTCAGCCCGGAAGAGTTTATTGCTTTAAGAGAGAAATATTGTGCTGATAAAGGTTTCAGCCCCCGGCGTGTGGCGCCGACAATAAACACAAAAGCCGCAACTATACGAAAGTTGGATCATATTCTGAGGGAGCTTCCCGATAAAGCTACTCGCGCTCTTTTATATGCGCTATATACGCTTGAAGAGCCAAGAGCGCCGACAAAATACGGCGATTTAGAGCGGCAGGTATTTGGTCCAAATTACCACCGCCAGCCCTTCTCTCCGGCTTTGCTGGCGGTCATCGGTATTCTTAATCTTGGTTCAGTCCGCACTGCCTATGTCATAAAAGGTGGTAGTATCAGCCAAGAGATCATGAAGTTGTATTGGCCTCGCATAGAAGTATGGGGCGTCATGGCGGAATGTGTTAATCCCGGCTTTGACACTGCAGAGACAGCTAAGGTTAACCAGGACGGAGGAGAAAAGATTGACATCCAGGTGGCGGTAATATTATCTCTCCTGCGGCATTACGGCTTGTTGACTCAGGGAGAGAAAAGACCAGAAACGATCACTCCCGAAGTCTTCGTTGCCCTTAAGTCGCTATACATGAAGGACTTTAGGTTCTATATTAGAAGTCATGCCGAGGCCTACGGAGTGAGTGAACGTAATACATCAAATGTGATAGGCCTTCTGGGGAACATATTGAATATGGACAGTTCTGCCGGAAGATTCATTTGCGGACTTATGAACGTGGACGATAGCCAAGATATCCCTTTTAAGGTTCTACAGGGAGACAAGAAACTTCCTTTATCGCCCGCGATACTGGCTTTCATAGGCCTCTTCAAGATATATCGTCGCAATGGGAGTATTTTTATCCGTCGAGGCAGTATTCGCAGGGATTTGATAACACAGTATTGGCCGAAAACAAATGCCGTAGTTGCCGCGTCTAATGAAAACAAGGATAGACCTGTTTCGGAAAGCACCGTTGACAGCGGTTTTGACGGAGGCGATAAAATAGATATAGTGTTCGTCAGGCAAGGATATTACGACATATTGAGTCCGAATCAAGGAATGATTCCGGGAGATGGCAGGGATATCCCGGTCAAAAGTATCTATGAAAGGATGCTTTCCGAAGGGACGAATCCGCCGGTTGAATTCTACTGTCTTACCGAACAGCCTGCCCGTGCGCCTCCGGTATTTGTCGCCGTTGAGGTTATGGAAGGAAACGCGCGCGTGTTTTTTTCTCCTCAAACCTATGAATTATTTACCGCCTTTTTCAATTCCACAGAGCTTCAAACAGTTTTAGAGGCCTTCAGTATATACGCCGGTGTCCTCAACACTACTCAATCGCGCCAAAACGCAATCGATGCTTATCGGCAATATCTTTCTTCGTATCCTAATATTAACAGGAAACTATCAGTTATCGCCAACAGCGAAATACGCCGGACCGAGATACTTTCTCTTGGCAGAGGCGGCGCTTCGCTTGGATTTGTGGTGGAGATGCTGGAGGCAAATCCGAAAGTATCCGCCACTATCGCGTTTAAGGGCGGCGAAGATGAAGATATAGAAGAATCAGCGAATACTCCGCGGGCGCAGGGTGGCGCCGCGGCTAATATGCCCGGTGAGCTTAAAGAACAGCCGGAGGGAGAAAAGAAAGATTCCCCTCAGCGTCACGCGATAGATACGATCCTGATTGGGGATTTGCTTAATAAGCTGTCTGTGGTACGGGATGATGTGTGCGGGTTTACGCTGCGTCTTAAAAGAATAATGGAGAGAGGCGCAAATTTCGATATGAAAAAGTCCAAGGACGGGAAAACGGATGTTCTCAATCTCAGCCGGGAAGGCGGGTATTCCGGAATTTCCAGGATTCTTAAGGCCGATGGGGCGGCCACCGGAAGGGAAATACAAAGGACTTTAACGGAGAATGTCAATGACCTGATTGAAAAAGGGCGGAATATCCAAAAAGTCGAAAACTTTTTTGTCCTGGATCTTTTGACTAAAGACACGGCAGGCGGAGAAAAAGAGGTTTTAGGAGCGGTAGGATTGGATCTTTCCAGCGGTAAATTCATTTTCTACCTGGCGGAGAAAACCGTGGTTGGAATGGGCGGCGGAGGGCGGGTATTTCCCAGGACTACCAACTCTCCCGCGGCAACCGGTGACGGGCATGCGGTATTACTGCGTGCCGGGGCCAAGCTTACCAATATGCATTTGATCCAGATACATCCCACCGCGCTTTACCTGAAAGCCAACCCGCAGGAAGCTTTCCTGATCTCGGAAGCAGTCCGGAATCCCCGTGACGGTAAAGGGGCCCGGCTTTGTGTTCTTGAGCCTGATGAGGACGGAAATCCGGTCTTTTTCATGCATAAATACGACCCTAAGCTGGAAATGGCGGAACGTTATGTGGTTTCTCTGGCGATATTGCAGGAAATGGAGAAGTCGGGCAAGCCATATGTTTACCTATTTATACCCGATATGGAAGATTTTAAGGAGCATTTCGGTAATCTCTATGAAGAGATTAAAAAGCGCGACAAGAATTTTAACGAGGCCGAACACTTGATCAGGATTGCGCCGGCGGCACATTATACCATAGGAGGCGCGCCCGTGAACAAATCCGGCAGATCTTTGCTCAAACGGCTGTTTGTTTTGGGAGAATCGGCATATACCGGGCTTCATGGCGCAGAGCGCATGGCGAGTAATTCCTTATCCGAGCTTTTACAGATGGCTTTTAACGCGGCTATGGCGATGAAGGAGTATGTTTTTGGAAAAGAAGAGCTTTCTTTGGCGGGTATAGCTATTCCTGAAGTATTATACCGTGTTTCTCCGGGAGAAGAACTGTCTGATGTTGAAGCGATGGATAGGCGGATGGGAGAAATAATGCAGAAAAATGTGTGGTTGACCAGGAATAAAGAAGGCCTGACAGAAGCAAAGAGGGCGGTAGAGGAGATGCGGGAAAAAATTTCGGAGATGACCTTGACAACCAGAAAGGCTCTGGAACTGCGCAATAAACTCGATTTCTCCTGGGCAGTGATCCTTTGTGCTTTATACTCCGAGCAGTCCATAGGGCCGCACCGCAGAGAGGATTTTCCGGATCGAGACTATGAGAATGGAAATAAATGGATTGAGATCGATGAAAAAGGCGTGATCACCGAAGTGCCGGTTGAGATTCCGGTCGGAGAGCTGCAGTGGCTGTTTAATATTCCTTCAGTGGTAATGCCGGATGAAAGCAACTGGTATCTGGGGATTGATGAATACCTGGCCTCCAGCCTGCTTATTCTCAGAAGAGCGGCATTATCCAGTGTAGGAAAATCGGAATTATCCAACGCTATTACCTTCGTTGTCCATGCGGAAGCGTTTGGCGGTGTTGAGCCGGCATATCAGGAAATATTGAATGCCTTCCGGCAAGCCGGATATACGGAATCTTGCTCTCCGGAGGAGATTGGAGAAGGTGAGTTCTATATTGAAATCAGCCCGGTGGATGAGCCGGCGGATGAAGATGTTATTATGATTACAGCGCACCTTATGCTTGGGAATAAACCTTGTGAACAGGCAGGTGAAGGAGATAAAGAAGACGGCGGATATGAGCTTAAAACCGGACCGTCTTATTGGAAAGGCGCTGATGCCAGCGGCATTATTCCTTTGCTGAAAGCCGTTAATGAGATCGGGGGAAATTTGAACAGCCTTGAAATAGCGTTTTCGGGATACAGGCCTTCTTCTGTCAGTCCAAGCACGGTTGACGCGCTAAAGGCGGCATCGGAAGAAAACGCGGTTTATTTGACCTGTCACGCCCCGCATGTCGATATTGTTAAAGAACAGGCAAATACGCGGGCGATTCGGGAGACAATTGAATTTGCTTCACGAGTCGGCGCGCGCGCGGTTACTATGCATTTGACTACTCCGGGAAAACTATTCACCGACAGTGTTCTTCCTTTGGTCCGGTTAGCTGAAAGGGAAAAGGTTGTTTTGAGCATAGAAAATGTCCATCAGATCCCAATAAAGCTAAACGCGGACTGGCATAGCGCGGCTGATATGAATTCGACATTCGCGTCTTTATCCGGGATTTTAAGCTCCCGGGAGAAAAAACATCTGGGGATGACGCTGGATTTGGGACATGCTTTGGCTTCTCCGCAAGGCGCTCCTGATAAATTTCTGCGTGAACTTGATACGGATATTCCCATAGCGGTAGTTCACGCTCATGGAAGCGATTTCCTTAATCAGATGACAAAAGAAATCCATCTTCCTTTATATAAGGCCCTTTCGTTGAATGGCGCGCTGGAAGAAGTATTGAAAATATTGATTAAAGAACGCGGTTTTTCGGAAGTATTTATCCTTGAATATGAATCTACCCCTGAGAATATTAAGAGGGTTGCGGCAAGAGACGCCGCTTTTCTGGGGAAGATTATACAAAAAGTTCTTAACAATGACGGCGGGGACGGGCGGTATAAGATGTCTGTCCCGTTTGAGGTCTGGAATAATGCGACAAGTGCGATGGAGGGGAAACGGTTCCATTTGTCCGGAAAAGAATTAAGTAAATTGCAGGACCATACGTTAAAGAATTTCATATTGCCTCCTTCCGGAGCAGTCTATGTGGGCAACCGCACATGGAAAACTTTCTCTCGATTTCCTCAAGCAGAGGCCGAGGTGGTGATCAAAGATGGCAGAGTAAGAGCAGTCCGGATTATCAAGGATAAAGAAGGCAGTCCTGTTTCTGACAGAGAAGGTAAAGGGTACTATTTTATTATCGGCAGGGATAGGAATAAAAGAGTTTATCCTCCTTCTATCAGCCCTTCCCCGCAAGAGCTTGACCAGGCGCTTGCGGATGCCGGAGGCGTTATAGAATCGGCAATTAAGCGTCTGGGGATCAGTGAACATCATTATCGGCAGTTGAGGAAAGACCCCAAGTATTTAGAAGTCATCGAACGTCACAAAGCTGCTGTTAAAGAGAAGTTCTATGCCGACAGAGTCCCGGATGAAGTTATCCTTGATTGCATGGAGAGAACTAATTTTCACGGTAGTCGCGCTCTCGCTTTGCTTCAAAAGGAAGGATATGTGGTCAAGCTGAATACTTTCAAAACGAGGGTGCGAAGATTACGCAAGAAAAGCGCGGAATTCCGTGCTAAGGAAAAGGAATTCGGATTATTCGGAGATCATCTTAAGAAATCCGGGGATCCAGGCAAAAAGGTATCTGTGCCTGTACAGGGTATCAAGAATATGCCGGCCGGTAAGGCCTCGCGGGAGGACATAAAAAAAGCGATGCGGGAGAATGGTTTCCGTACAAATGCAGCCTTGAGGCATTTGTGTTCCAATGGCAAGTTGGTAAGCCGCGGCGTGATGGACACAGTGGTTTACAGGTTGACCACACCGGGGGAGCCTGGATACGACAAGAAGTTCGCCGGTGATTACAACAAAAACAGATTGACCGCTGAAGAAGTTGTTTCAGCGCTTAAAAAGAGCGATTATAACCCCCATAAAGGATTCGAACTTCTGCGGTCTAATGGAAAAAGGATCACGTATGACGCCTTTTACGCCTGGGTGAAAAAACTGACTAATCCCGGCGGTAAATACTACGATGATTTACTGACACAGAAATACAACGAGTGGAAGAAAAACTCCCGGCGTAATGAGTGTCCCGCTTCCGTAAAATCAGGGAAATCCCGTAAACGCCCGGCGCATGTTCACGCGGGCGTTGGCGATGAAAGGAGCGCAGACTATCCCACAGAGCGCTGGATTTTACCAGGGCCTAGTGGAATAACACCCTGCCTTAGAGGAGAGGCAGGTCTTTACCAGTGTGAAAATGACGAAGGGATTTTTCCGGTATCTTGCGGCACGGGGTTAGTCGAGACAGAAACACCGAGTTTCGATCAAGAGAACTTTATTTCGTTCAGGAAAGAACTTGATGAAAAGATAAATATGCAAATTAGGATGCGCGCATTCAAATCAGCTCTTTTTCATTTGAATTCTTTACGTTCCGTTCATAGAGGGATTGATCGAATACAGGCAGTTTTAGATGATAAAGAAGTGCGTATCTGGGAAGCGGTGTGGAATGCCGCCGATGTAGGATTAATCTCTGAATATCTGATCACGTTATCGTATTCACTGCCTTATGGACCAAAAGAAACGTTCAACAAGCTGCAACCGGGTGTTCTTGTTCAGCATCCGTTAGCCGGCCTATTTGCCGGTTATCGTATACCCCCCACTTTAGAGAATCTAAAAGTGGTGTTGGGTTTTTTCTCCGGGCAAACGGCATCGGATTTGCAGCGTGAGTTGATTGAACTGCAAAGAATAATGAGGGAAGTAGCTGCTGAAGGCTCATTCAGGGGTTTTGTGGAAGCCGGGGAATTGAGTTTAAGGAAAGAAAACCCTTCTTTTCAACGCGTTCTCGAAGAAATGGGAGCAACCGGCGCGCGGAATAACCGTAAAAATGACGGCGGGGATGCTGATTTAAAATTGCGCAGTTCGCAAAAATTGCTTACGTCCCTGAAGGGTCTGGGAGTCGGATATTCAACAAAAGGCAATATGTGTATCGTTAATCAGAAAGAGTTACTTTCACAATTAAATAGCGGCAAGTTTGAATATATCGACAGAATAGTGACGGAGGTCCCGCCGACAAAAGCAAAAGAACTGTCTGACAAAGGATATACTGTCGTCAATGGAACGGAACAAGCCTGGGTTTTCGATGAGAGAAAGTTATTCAGATTGTCCGGAGAAGACTCGGAATTCTACGGTTTTTGGCTGCCTCTTTTCCGGCAGGCGTTAAGCGCACAACGCTGTGATCTGGCGTATCTCAACAAGAAGTTAGGAGAAGGGCTACTCCACTTTCTGCGCGCCAAATTCTCCGAGGAAATGCGGCGTATTATAGAAAAGGATACCGCTTGGGATACGTTTATTCATCGGTTGTCTTTGATGAATTATATGCCGGGAATAGATGCCATCTTGACTGATAGAAGCAGAAAAAAGAACACCAACGCGGAAGCCCTGGGCGAATACCTGTTGGCATTCGAAAGATATGTAAACGGAAAAGGGATTGTTGATCTAGAGGCGGTATCATTAGCGGAAAGAATCTTGTCCGGATTGCCTTTTGAAAAGACGTCTGCCCAAATTACCGTTATTGTGGTCCAATACGGGTGTAAGGTAACAAGACGTTCTCCGAAGGATGCGAAAAATCCGGGCAGAGACGGAGGGGAGAAAGTCTTTCCTCTTATATTCAGCAATAGCCGTTTTTGGGAGAGAAGGTTTACGTATCGCGCCGGTAAGATTGCCGGCGGGCAGTTGGATATGCCGGCAAGCCGCAGTAATCCCGGGATTGAACAAAAGTTTCTTTTTGCCATATCTTTGCTTCCCAATACCCCGCCGGATTGTGCAATATATGTTACCCCCGGTATCCGCACCCCTCTTTTTAGAGATTCGGGTACGTCCACAACATATCTCTCCCGTACTTACGATCAGCACTCCACCTCTAATATAGAGTTGCATGAGGCGTTATTTGATTTGAAACAGCTTGCCGTTTTGACCGGGATCAGCGGCAAGAATAAAGAAATACGGCTGTTTGACTTTAGTATAACGGTTTTGTTTTATTCACTGCTTGCTCTATTCGGTGATTGCGGCCCGCATAAAGAGTTTTTCCGCGCCGTGCGCTCAAATAAATCATTTTTGAAAGCGTTTTTGACAGGAGCGGAAAAGAGTATGACCCGGCAAACTTCGGTGAGCGTCGGTTCCAGCATTCCTCCGGCACATCTGCCGGATATTTTCCCGGATGTGTTCGCTTTATTCTCTTCCAACGAATTGTCCGATTTGGTCGGCGATACGTGGAGTAAGTTACCCGTCTGGGGTTTTAGACGGGTATCTTTAGACGGCATTATGAATGCAGTATTGATCAATTACCTGGAAAAAAGCGGCTGCTGCCGGTTGAATGAAAAGGACAGGAATCGCTTAATCGCGGAAAATAATCCTCATTTGGCCGCTGTTAATATCGCTTATTTGTTCTCAAAACAGGGAACCGGCCTGCTGCAAAAATTCCCTTTTCCTCTGGTTTGGTCAATGATTGATATCGCTGAGATGTGCCGAATAAGGGAAGCTTTCGGGTTCAAACCATTGTCTCCAGACAGGAAAATAAGAATGACGGATGATGAGGGTGCATTCCGAAGCTGGTTCGCCGGATGTTATTGCAACACAAAGAAGGCGGGAACATTGTTATTGCGGCTGGCAGCGGATGAGAGCGGAAGCGAAAGGGGTTTGTATTTACAACGGTTGCGGAGAATACGGGAAATAATGGGTGTTTCTTCTTTCGAAAATATGCTTAACATTCTGGAAAAAGAAGGCGGAGCGGCTGCTGTGCAGAATTACCGTGGTTATGCCCGTGAACAGGACGGCGGCAAAGGGAAATTAGTGACTCCAAGAGATGCTTCTTTAAAAAAGGGGATGGTAAGTACAGAAGCGGTAGATTCGGCCGTAAGAGACACTATACGCGGCGGCAGGGAGAGCTTTAGCCGGTCCTCTTTAGTAAAAACGATTTTGCAAGCAGGGAGGGATAGCATTTTTGAGGTTCAAGGTCCTTCCAAGGCTCCGCGGATGTTTCTTATGGAAAACCATGGGGACGCGTTTTCATCTTGGGAGATCGGCAGGCTCCTGAAGCGTATTACCAATCCTGCTGTTTTGATACATTTTGACACGCATCAGGATATGTGCGACATTTGGGATTTTTACCCGTTGTCTCGAAGTATCAAGGCCGTCGCCCGGAGACGCCCCGCCTTTGATCAATTTATATCCCCGGCCGTATATGATGGATATGTCGATGAGATATACTGGGTATTGCCGGAGTATATGCGTGATGGTCGAAGAAAATATCTTTATTGGAATCCCGATGTCTCGCCCATATTCAAACCCGTCAACAGCTATCGTTATTTCGCCAATTTTCTTATCAGTGAGCGGAAGGAGATCGATATGTATGTTGCTGACCTGACGGTTAAAAATGGCACCGGAACGCATCCTGTGATTTATTTCCGGCCGGTTCATCCTTTGGAAGAAGGAAGTTGGGTGATGGATTTCAGAGAAAATACAGGATGGGATATAACGGTAGGCGCGGTGCGTAGAATAAAAGTGCACAAGGTTTATACGGATGAACTGCCGGATTTCAGCCTGAACCGCAAACCGGTGATCCTCGATTTCGACGCCGATTACTTCTGGGATAAAAATATAAGCCCGATTGAAGACAAGCAAGAAGCGGAGATAGAGGGCATATTGGGGATATTACGAAAGCAGATCCGAGGAATCTGTAAGATTCTGGAAGAGAAAAAGGTAAAGCCATATGTAATAACCGTGGCTCTTTCCCGCGGTTACACGCCGGAGTCTTTCATGGATCCTATACTCCGGGAACTGTTGTCCGGCCTGTATCTTTTGTACATCGGCCAGATATCAAAGATGAAGATACGGAAGTATAGAGCGGATGGTAAGCCTGATTTTCCGGCCGGTGTGGAAAAAGGGAGTATGGATGTTCTTGACGGCGGAACGCATGAGGCAGAGCAAACGGTAGATTCTGAGATGTTCATGCCGCTCTGGAACGGGCTATCGCAAGATGAACGGGAGGTGTTGACAGCTGTCGCGCATAACACCAAACCAAATGAGAAGATCTACGTGGCCAAAGTTAAAAGGTGGAACGGGAAGCTTTCCTACATTTTAATGAATAACAAATTCTTCAGCAGGCTGGTAGGCAAGCTTGATTGCGGAGGAGAAAAGTTGTTGTCGCCTGCTCCATATGGAGGAAAATATCGTTTAGACTGCCGGTTCCGGTTGTTTATATTGCAAATAACTAATGAAGAGGATATTTATCAGGATATAAAGACTCAAGAAGAATTATTTCAAAGGGTTAACGCCGCGTTAGAACAAATTCGCGCTCAGAGAGGGCCAAGTAGAAAGGCAAGTCCCATTTCTAAAACAGAAGTATTTAAACACGACCCGAAAATTAAAATTGCTTTTCATAAATGCCGTAACGACTGGTTTAAGGATTGGAAGGATTTGTGTTGTAAAGCGAGAGATTATTTGCTTAAGAAAATAATATTAGACGTGATCGAGAAGAAAGGCGACTTGAATGGCGATGATTTGTATAAGGCAGTACGGAAGGCTGGGGTTCCGTGTCAGAAAAAATACCTCTTAAAGATACGCAGGCGTATTCTTCCAGAGGTGAGTAGGCAGGAACAGGAAAAGGCCCAAAAAGACGGCGGGGAAACCACCGAACGAATCTCTGTTATTCCTCCGACTTCGCCAATAAGCGGATTGATTGAAAAAGCGCAGACCTTAAGAATAAGCATTAACTATCTATGTGAAAGAGCCCTGCCAAAGATGCTCGCGGCCTTAGAGGGATACAACGGCGAATGGGTCAAACCTGCCGTTGATATGGGGGAGCGATTACTGGACGCCGGAATATTCCATATATGTAAAGTGCTGGAGATCGGAGTTCCTTTGGCCGCGCGCTTTTCAAAAGGGGATGTTAGTTTGTACCAGGATAATCTTGTTCTATTAGCGAAACTCTGTATGCGGCTTGATCAGGAAGGATATTCTCCGGCAAAGACTATGGAGTGTCTAAAAGACCGTATAATTTACCCGGGCATCGAAAATGATTTGAGTTTTCAGGAAGCGTTGAGTGCGGCGTATAATTTCCTAAAGGAACACCGCGGATGGTTCAAGGTTTTCCATCATCGTCTTTCCGCTAAAAGAGAAGCGGCCGGCAGTTTGCGCAAAAATAGCCGTGACGGCGGGGAACGGCAGTCTTCGCTATCCACATCTGGAACGTTACGGTTTTCCCGGGAACCCATTCGCGATGCAACAGGCAAAGGCATAATTGCCGTGTATCCGGGGTATTTTAAGGACGATTCCCGGTCTGCCGATACTTTCACCAACGGGCACCTGGAAGTAGTGCGCAGGGCGGTGGCGATGTTCGATACTGTTTACATCGGTATCGGTCCCAACCCGGATAAGGAGGGGAAGCAGTGGTTTTCGCGGCAGGAGAACAAAGCGATGATCGAATTTTGCCTGAAAACCGCCGGGATTACTAATGTAAAGGTTATTTGTTACGACGGATTGACGGTTGATTGCGCGCGCAGTTTTGGCGCGGGGGTGTTTCGGCGCGGGGTCAGGGACTATAAGGATCTAAAGAGCGAACTTCCGCTTGCCTGGGCCAACCTTTTACTGGCTCCTTCGATACCGACAGTATTCTTGGTGCCGTATGTTTATACAAATGTCAGTTCCTCCTATGTCAAGGAACTGTTGCGGAAAGACGCGCCTGTGAGAGAGCTGCATTGGGCGATTCCCTGCAATATTCTTCAGCCGTTGTTGAAACGGTATAGAGAAAGGGGAGGGATATATCAGCCGGGAGATGAATCTTTCGGTTTTGACGGCGGCGCCCGGGCGGATATGTTTGAGAATTATTCCTGGCTGGGGCGTTTGGGGCAGGAGTTGGAATCTAAGAACGGGGGACCTTTAGGAGTACTAATACGTGAAGATTATCCTCAGGGAGGTCGTGCCTCGTTCTGGAACGGGAGATATGAATATACCGCGGGTCAAGGAACATTGGTTTACGCGTATATGAAGAATGTCAGGATAATAGGTGAAAAGGAGCTTTTTGAGATCCGGCTGCTGGTTGCTGAAAAGGAAATCCTTGAGCAGGCGAGATATGAGCAGATTGGGACAAATCCTATTTATGTTCATGAAGTGGGCGCGGGCAATAAAGGTATTCTTTTCTTATTTGAATTTACTAATTTTCCTTTCTCGAAAAAAGCGGGAAAGGTCAATAAAAACAAAACTCTCTGGCTGAAGAATCTGGCAATGAGCTGGAAGTTCCAACACAAAGGTTATGGTTCGCTAATACATTCACGTTTATATGAATTTTTTGTGGAATGTTTTCCCGACTGGTATGTGATGGGAGAGATAGCTTCCCCCGCCATCTTGCATCTATGGGAACGTGATTGGACCGGGTTGGAACAATTGGAGAAATATGATATAAACATCCCGGTTTCCAGTCTGCCGCAATGGTGGAAAGCGCAAATAAAGCGGAAAGACACAGACAATGGATCTTCGGGAGCAGTCCGTAGTGACGGAGGTGTTCACGCAATCAAGGGTTTTATATTTATGCTCGCGGGTTTTGTGATTCAGGGAGTATGGGGCGGAACATTATTCGGGGCCGCGGTATTATTGTTTATAAGCGAAGATGATATTGCGGAAAAGTCCAAGGAAGAGAGTCCGCTTCTATATTTAATCCTGGCAGGCATGATTATACCTTTAGGTTTATTATCGTATCTCTCCGGTTTAGATTTTCCGGCAGGAACATGCTGGGGGCTTGCGATAACTTGTTTCTATATAGCCTTAAAGTTACCTGACAAACCCCGACCTCAGGCTGGTGTCTCCGGCAATTTAGACGGGGGTAATATAAAAAAGACATCGTGTCCGTTGGAAGGTGTGCTGGGAAGTGGGAGAGTAACGGTGACAGATCGAATGGATGGGGGGAGAAAATTTCCTCCGCTCCTTGCTTCCGGTCAGGGGATTCCTTCTTTACGTTGGGAATTAGGGATGTGGATGCTTCCCAAAGAGATGCGAGAATTACTGCGTCGTCCTTGTGAGATAAAAGTCAATAAAATAACCGGATTATCTGCTGAAACTCTATCCATCCCTGCCGTGGAATTACTTAGACAAAAAAACAGTTTGGCGAATCTTGGTCTCTTGGATCTTCAAACTATTTACCGGGCGGAGTTGGACCAAAATACTTCTTTGGTTCTAATCCCGGATCAAAGAGACATCAACTTGGAAGGATTTCTCGAGATTTTTATGGATAAGAACACACAGAAAATAATTGGTTACGGTCTCAGCCATTTATTTGGAGGAGACCTATCTTTAGGTATGCACTTTTTTAAGGAATACAGGCCACAACACAGGGCAAGGGAAATCTTTCCTTCGCGGCTGGCGGTCGTAAACAGTATTTTTGAGAATAACGAATACATGTTGGACAGATTTATTATTCCTTCCTGCCAGATTAACAACCCGGATGCTTTAGGGGCCGGCGCGTTAATATTTTATCTTAGGTTTGGGTTCCGACCGGAGGGGGAATGGTTGAACAATATTGCGGTGAAGATTATTGAAGGAATAGTATATAACGGAGAAAGGAACCAGACGGACATTTTAGGACTATTTTCGCAAACAGTATTGAATCTGCCTTTAGAGAATACCAAGGACGGCGGATATGAGTTAGAAATTCGGAAGGGCTCTGACGCGCAAGGAATTATTTCCCCCCGGCTAAATACAGGTATAAGAGAAGAAAAAAACGGCGGGCATACTGAACCGGCCGGAGGGCGTAAAAGAACAGGTAAAGATGGAGGGGCCGATAACAAAAATATTCTACCGCGTCTGCGGCAGATATTGTCTCGTGAGAGGAATCGGGCACTCAAAGAATTTCTTCTGCGTACATCTCCTGAGGTCTTGATTCTTTCCGGCAAGATCCCCGAACAGGCCTTGAATGTCCTTGTGGATCTCTACGGCGCCGATCTTGAACGGTTTGTCAAGCAGGACCGGTATAGAGATTTATATATGGCGGTGAATATGTGGGATGCGGTATTCTGTGAAAATCCCGGGCGCCGGCCTGCTCCATTACGCTGGTCTTCTGAATACGGGAAACCTCTGCGCAGCCTTGCCAGGCAGGCGTTTTATAATGATATCCCCTATTTCGGGGAGAACACGGCGTCCCAGCGGGCTCATTTTGACGCGCGCGCGCG
Source organism: Candidatus Omnitrophota bacterium (assembly GCA_011620275.1). GTDB lineage: Bacteria > Omnitrophota > Gorgyraeia > Gygaellales > Profunditerraquicolaceae > Undivivens. The sequence continues at coordinate 119,900 of WOZK01000030.1, read as the reverse complement.
TGTGTTTCTGGAACAGGCCAGGAAAGGCGGGATGATTGTTTATTGGCATTCCGATCGGAAGGGTTTTGTGTATACGGTATACGACCCTGATGAAAAAGTGAGTGCCCGCGTCAGCCTTACACTTACCATCGGCATCATTGCGGCTGAGATTGAGTCCTATTATACGGATAGTAATGCGGAATATTTGGAAGAAGCCTGTAGAAAAGGCTCTTTATTTCAAATAAAAGCGCAGCGTCATTATTGCGGCGGGTTTTTATATCCGAAAGGGTTGGCATATCAAACCCGGAAAGAGGCCGAGGACGAATTAGTGCTTTTAATCCAAGGAGTTCTTCAGGAAGGCCGTGATATTTATTCCGCGGCCGGACAGACGCTCAGTTTACGTGATTTGCTGTTCGCCCTCTATTGGCACAACGTCGCACAAGCGTCGATCGCCGCGGTATCTGACGCGCAAGAGAGCGAAGATTATTCTTTATCCGAAGAGGATGTGCTTAGTATTAAGCTGAAGGAAAGCTTTCAGGCTTTGCGTGAATTTGCCGGAGCGCGCAAGCTTACTCTCGGGGCATTGACTTTAGCTGTATACCGTGTGATGAAAGACTCTCGGTCATATCAACCGCATTTTTCGGATATCATAGAAGTCTTAAATAAGAATACCCGACGTATTCTTAAAGAGGCCGGCAAGGCGCAAGAACAACTTGATAAAAGCGAGCCTGAACGGGCAGAAGAAGAACATAAATCGGATATTTCTTATGAAGGGAGACTGCGGGCGCGCCACACCCTGTTCAGACTGGGATTGCCTGTAGGCCGGGAGACTATTCATTTAGCTCTTTCACCAGGAGCTGAAGGCGAACTTAACAAGAGAGTCAAATTACTAGAAAAAAACAATATCCTTATTTCCACGGTTTCTTTGCAACTGGTTGGCGATTTGAAGCTATTAAAGGATATGATGGGCGTGTGGCGCATGTTCGGTATTGAACCCGATTGCCGTAATTTTACTTATATGAGCAGAATCGGAAGTGTTTTTCAGGTAATTGAAATGCTCTTCCGAGAAAATTTTCCGCTTACAGTCCATCACCTTAGGGTGGATTTACCCATCGCTATACTTAAGGACAGTTTAAAGAAAGAACTTGAGATATCGGATCAGCCTTCTTTTATCTTTGAGCGCGCAGCGCTTACCAGTAAGCCGTACGTTGCTACCAGCGGAGAAAAGGATGTGGAAAAGATGTTGGTACGCAATGGTATATGTGGAGAAGGATATGGATTGCCTGACGGTATTATCGAGGCGCCAAACAAGGAAGAAGAAGGAATATCGGTTTCGGGGATTGAAGTGAAAATGTGGTCCGACTTTTCCTGGATAAGACACTACGCGATCATTGCTCATCTGCGCACTATAGAGAAAAACTCTGAATTTGAAAATGATTTTAACCCTTTGTTGATAGCTTATTTAGATAAAGATTGGGGCCGGGTGGCGGAAATTCTGGAAACGCACGAGTCTGGTACCTCTTTGCTTGATAATATACCGTTTCTACAGGTCGAAGAAATCTGCCGTTCTTTGTACGCGTTAGAAAAACGCGATCCGCGTATCCATTTCACCGGCACGGTGTATTTAAAGATACCGGAAAATTCTTCCTATATACAGGAAATTATCAATTTCTACAATACACATCCAGGATACATCGGATACGGATTTAAACGTTTGGTACCTGTGGTTGTGTCTAAACATAACGGGGCTAATAGTAGCGGCGCCAAAGACGGCGGCAGGTGCGGAGTAGTTCAGGATATCGCAGGAGGGTCACGAGATGAAATAGCGGGGATTCATCCGTTTGAAGCGATAACGTCCATTGTAATGAATCCCCCTGCCGGTCTCCGGACTGAAGAGGCCCGGTGTTCCATTTATGATATTTTAACAAGAGGAAAAGTCCCCTCGCGCGCGCCGCCTATAGACAAGGGATTACCTCCTTATGAATTCTCCCTCCAAAATGACGAGTTGAATCCTCTCATTATAGGTTCTTTCCCTAATAATATATCACAAGATTTCCATAATGCTTTACTGTCAGACAGCGGGAAAACGGCGGACGGCGGGGAACGCGGGGTTTGCGAGAGCGATATGAAAGCGGATAGGGCGGAGGTAAGTTTACAACCGGTTGTCTCGGGGAAGTATGTAAACAAAGATGTAATAATCGATTCCTGCGATGGCTACCGCGAGTCCGAAGTATGGCAGGTTATAAAGAATTCTCTTTCTTTGATAAAGAAAAATAAGGAATGGGGAAATATTTTTGCAGACAAGGGACGGACAACCGAGTTCTCTTTTGTATTCTACAAGGATACAGAGAATAATATATTTCTTTATCAGCGACGCGGCGGCGTTGTTTATTTTCCGGTTTCTATCTTTGATGCGGCGCTTAAACCTTCTAACAGTAACAGGCATAATATCCTTACTTTTGCTTTCCGGCATCAGCTTAATTCACTGAACTCCGCGGATGAGGAGGATATACTCAGGCAGGATACCAACTTTTTCCTGCGTTTGCATAAAGAAGAACGCGACACAATCCTAAGGGATGCCGGCGGGTATGGATATCCGGCTGTTGCCGTTCTCTCGGAAATAAACGATGCATTGGAAGATATCGATGTGGCCCGGATTTATAACAGTGTATTCGGAGAAAATATTGACGCGTATATTCCAAACCCGGCATATTTACGGAGGCGGCTTGCCTCCCTTTTCGAGACTTACGGCAGGCATAAGGTTGATATTACGGAAGGGACGCTGGCGGCTTTATGCCTTGAATTCGCCTATTTTTCCATCCGGGAAAACAAGGGAAATACGTCTATCTTTTTCGATGATTTGCTTGATGTCCTCGAAGCCATCGTTCTATGGGATGTCCTTATGCCGGATGTCGATATGGGGGTGTTCTTGAGGAAAATGGATGAACTGGCGGCGGAAAGCATATGGGGGATACGCACCGGAAGGCAGCGGGGAAATGCTTTTCTGCGGAGTTACGGAATAGATACATTCAAGGAGTTCTACCGGATAGTCGGCGATGTCAGGCGGAAGGAATCGAAAGTCCGCCCGCAGCATTACCGGCGTTACATTTCCCGGATCAGGGGGATTCTCGGAGTTGTTTCCGGGGTGCATAAATTCAATCTGGTATTCCGCGACGAGGTCGATATCGGTTTCATCAGGGAATTAAGCAGAGTTTTTTACTTCAGTACGGGAGCGCCTCAGTATTCCGCGGAGAAGGAGATCGACGGTCTGGGCCGGAACAGGCAGGGAATTCATACGTTATATGAATTCAAGTTCTCTTCTCTCCTGAAACACTTCTATGAACAAACCGCCGGCTTCAATAAAAAGTTTTCCGTTTTCAGGTTGTTATACGACGCGCACCGCGGCGTATTGCCGTCTTTGCCGGATTCCAGGGAATTGAACAGTGCCAGAAATTTTGTTTATCACGCCGAGAATGATAACGGAGGAATTTCTTATTATCTGGAGAAATTTGTGAGGAACAACGGAGTATCCTTGCATCCATTTTCCGGTATATCGCTTGCGGAACGGTTTTCCTGGGATGAAGACGGTGTGACGGCTTGTTTGTCGCTGGAAGAGTATAAAGACCTCCTGTTATATATGGCTCCCGGATACGCGAAGGAAACGACTAATATAAAATGGAGGGAATATTCCTACCCGAATGCGAAACAAGAAATACAGGACGAAGTGGAGCGTTATATAAACACGATGTTCGTAAAACTGAAGGATTGTTATCCCGACGGCAATTTCGATATTTACATAAGCATAAGTAATCCCAAACGCGACGTTTCCGAAGGCCGGGATAAATTGGGATCGGAGTGGCAGATAAGAAGGATGGCGATGCATCCGGATGAAAAGGACGGCGGCCGAGAAAAAACAGCTTTACCAATAGCGCTGCGGAAGTTGTCGGAACTAATGAATAAAAAATTGGACTGGAATAAATACGGTTATGGGGAATATATTAAATATGGTGTTATCGAGCGAAACGTGGATGTTTTTTCTCCTCAAGAGGTTTTGAGTTGCGGGTATGGCGATTGCTGCCTTATGCCGCATTTTCTAATAGAAGGGATGAAGAAATTGCATATCAATGTTGACCATTTTAGAGTTCTTTCGTTATTGCTGCCGTATGGGAAAGGTCGTATGTCGGTTCCGCATATTATGGCAGAATTCGGGTTTAAAGAGCGGGATTATCTTGCCGGATTCAGCCCGTATGATGCAATGATCTTAGGAAAACGGGGCATTGTTCCTTACGCAGCAGAACTGGAAGACCTGGTTGCGGTTAATCTTAATAAGGAGAGGAATTTAAGCGAATACTATGGTGATCTTATTTGTAAGGAAATAAGCTGCGGGGAATGCGGTAATTCACCCAACGGTGAAATAGTTTTCCGCGAAACCGGGAAGATAAATGATTTGTCAGGTGTTACCACTGTTTGTGTCGGAGATCTCGATTTAGGTTTGCCGATGCGTTATTTCTATACAGAAAACATATTGGAAAGAGTGAGGATATTACGCGTAGAAATAGGAAGAGATACATATTTTGCCGTCCGTATGCAGATGGATCAAATGAAATTTAATGCCGCTGAGGGCCGCCTTGAGCAAACAGACGGGATAGATACTTTATTCGCCTGTCCTTGGGATGATCTGCCGAGGTTAAAGCAATTCGTGTCTTCACAAAGAGTCCCTGGGGAGCTTTACCGTATTTTCTCGGATGAAACACTAAGGCCGGGCTATTTATTGATGGAGCCTCTTATGGAGGAAATTACCGGTAGTGGAGTGGCCCTTGATGCCGCCGGGAGGAACGGAGAAAGTCTATATTATATGATTCTCAATCTCTTGTGCCCGGGAGAATCAGGAGAGGACAAACTGAATAAACTATATTGCCAACGGAATAATTTCTTAAACCGGGCTTACAGAGGGGATTATTTTATTTCTTTACCCGACGGCGGCAGGTTGATCCGGGAGGATACTGGTCTTGAAGATTCTCGCCTGCGTATAACTCGTATCTTTGGGAAAGATGGGAGAGAATACGTTATCTGCGGTTGCAAATGGGGGACAGTGGAATTCTATTTCGAGGCCAACGCGGGAACAATGATGGATTTGTCGATCTATAAAGGCATTGGCGCGCCTTCTGTCTCTGCGGGGATGTTATTAAGCGCTGTTTTTGATGATATCAGAGATAGCTTTCCGACTGCCGGTTACTTTGAGATGACTGGAGTTTGTATCGACAGCAGAGAATTATGGAAGATTATTCGCAGCCGCCTCGCGACACTAAGGTGTGACAGCGTACGCGTGGAGGATCGAAAGCTTATATTCGGTAAAGTCATGAAAGCGGGCTTGTTCGGTTACGTTGAAGAGATGAAAACGCCTCTGCCGGCAGTGCCGGATGAGCGATGGCGGAAGGCAGCGCGCCAGGCGCGGGCTGAAGATATAACGGGCATTAACGGTTTGATATCGGTACCGGGGATTTCCGCGGAAGATATTCACGACGGCGGATCCGGGCCGGTGGTCGTTTACAGGGACGGGATGCGCATATCGGAGCAGAATGTGTCTTATCTGAGGCCGGCCGGGGGAGGGTTGTATATATACAGGGCGGCCGCGGATGACGGACGCGGGGTGCTGACTTTTGAAGTGTCGGTTTCTAAGGACAGTCAAGGGAGAAATACTTGCGCGTTGGGAAAAATATCCATACGTAAGGAACGATGGGCAAAGAGCGGTTTCGGCAGGAAAATATTCGCGTTCGCCCTGGAGGAAATATTGTATAATCCCCGTTTTCACGCCTTTGAGCGAATAGATGAGATGAGCACCTCCGGAATATGCACGGAAGAACTCCGCCTGGGAGAGACTATCAAACGCTGGTTCAGCCTTGGCTTTGACCGAATAGAGTTGAGCCATATTGGTATGGAATATGAAGAGGGGATCGGCAGACAGGTGCGTTTAAAGCGCACCCTGCCGGACGGTGATGCCCGAAGGTATCTTAATGAAGAAGTCCGGGTTGTTTCCCATCAGTTACTGCCGGAAAATGACTTCTTCAAGGCGGAGATTTCACTTTCGCAAACGGGGGATTTGCGAAAGATGGCGGATTTGTTGGTTTCTTATTCTGGGAGAGACGCCGATAGACGGACGCCAGATTTCGACGTTTCTTGCGGGCTGATACTCGAGCAATTGAAGACAACTTATCAGGTTACAGGCCGCCAGTTGAAACCGTTGATGTGGGTTTTCGACCATATTAAGTATTCGAACGCCGGCGGCTTCTTGAAGAATTATGACCCGGCGCGCAGAGGGTATCTATTCCTTATTTTCGCCGTTAAAGAAAGATACAACCTTGAATATGCATTATTGTCGGTTATCAGCGGCATCCTTCATAGCTGCAACGCCGTTACATCCATAGCGCCGCAACCGGAGAAAACAATAGAATTGATTAGTTCTTCTTCCGGATTCAAGCGTTTCCTGGGATTCTGCGGTATAGACCTGTCCAAGTTAATTCTTTTGATACGCTCCACCGAGACGCCTTTGTCGGCTTGTACCAGCGAAATCATAGACAGAACGTTAGAAAACTACGACACCAGGGAGGCCGCTATTCTTTCCGGTATGATCGGTTATCTAAGGAGCATAAATAATCTGCCGGCCTACGCGCAAAAACGCGGAGCAGATTATTCCGCGGAGTGTCGGATTTTACCTTGGCCTATCGGAAGGCCAAGTATTCGCTCGTGCGAAAATGACGGGGGGGCAGGCCCGGTTAGTTTTTCCACCGGGAGCCTTTTTGAAGCGGCCGGCAATATGGAGAGGACTGCTGTAAGCGGCGGGGTGCTTATCGTGGACCTGGACGACACTTTGCTCCGGACGACACTGGATTACCCTTCGTCGGATTTTATACGCAGGCGGTATTATATGATCAAGGACAGCATACAGAACAATATATACAGCTCCGGGGAGATCAAAGAGCCGGAAGAGTTCGGGATCTGGATGCAGGAACAGGTGGATTGGCTCAAAAGCGTAGCCATGAAAGAATATACTGATGTAGAGAGATTGGGAGTGCGCCTGGGTATTTACCGGATGACGGAAGGGGCGGATCATCTTCTAAAGACGGCTGAACGCCTTGGCTTGAGAATTGTCGTTCTGACCGGCCGTGATGAAAGCACGAAAGCGGGGACTCTCGCGGTATTAAAGAGCGCCGGCATTGATATTCCGGAGGGAAATATCCGTTTCTGCGGTTATGGCGAAGGGAAGAAGGCGAAAATGCTGGCCGCAGAGTTGTATTCTTCGCGCGCCCCGCCCGCATTGTATTATATCGACGACTCTTCTTTCTGCGTCGCTGAAATTCATAGTCTTTTACAGACATTGCCGCTGCAGAACGCCCATATCGTTCATCTGATTTCTTCCCGCAGCCGGTTTTCATATGAATACTACCTTGACGGCATAAATTCCAGGCATATCGCCGCGGACAGTTATCTTGGTTCCTTTGCTTCTTTCATATCCGGGCATGTTTCCTGGGTGGATTGGCCGCCGAAGATAGCGATCTATTCCGCATGGGGACGCGACTATGAACTTCGCGGTATCCTCTTGCGCAAACAGGGAGAGCATTTGATGACGCCGTACAGCAGATTCAACCGTAGATCGGCGGAAGAATTCGGGGAGGGGGCGTTGGAACAGTTCACCTATGATCTTTTAAGCGTTTCCGCGGAAGCGTATGAAAAAGACGTGTATGATCTACTCGAAGGCAACACACCTTTGAGAGCGCCGCAGGGGCGGATGAAATGTCGCCGGTTTCTTGGTTCGACAGCAGGCCTATCTTGGGAGAAGAAGATAGGTCTTATTCTCAAAATGGAGCTTCTGCGTCCGCAGGGAGTTGATTCCATAGAAAGAGCCGCGGCTTCCTGCGGACAGGCGGATGAGCTCTACTTCGACAATGAAATATCGGCGATAGCCGGGGAGGCCGAGACGGTAATAAGGGCGCTAAAGACGGCGCGTCTGGAAAGGGCAGAGGAATTGTTTGACGGCGGGGCTGAATGGGAGCAGAAATTGTCCGGATTGTTCCTTGAACTTATAGATTCTCTTATAGAACTGCGGCGTGAACCTGCTGAGGACACCTGGATAAGAGTGAATGATCTATCCCATGAAGTAAGCCTGCTGATCATGCAGGACCGCAGGCCGCGCGATCTGCTTTATCTGGAGGGGAGGGAAGTACGGGCGCTATTTCCGTTCCTGCTGGGTTCGGATAACACCGTTATTTTAGACGCTATTTGCAGATTCGGGGAATTCTATTCTTTGCCGGACGATGACATAAGATTTATTGCCAAAAGATTTGAAAAGCGGATCCTGGAATTGATAGAGAAAGGTGATAGCGAGCAGGCGGCAAAGCTTGCGCGTATCCTGACAATGGTGGCAGAAAAGTCCGGGGGGATGTCTGGCGTGGGACGCGAAGAGCGGCGGCTTAATAATCCGGACGGAGGGAAAAACAGGATTATCAATGAGGGTGAATATTTGTGTGACGGGGATTTCCCTATTAACTATTCGTCTATCCTTCAAGAGCTGGAGAACTGGCTTGAAGAGCAGTGGAATGACGAGGAATGGGGTGGGGATGCGTTATTCAAGGAATTGATGTTTTTTGATAGCTTAGGCCCTGAAGGCGGGGATGACGATCAGACGAGAGTATTGTTTCTCAGCGGCAGAGAAGAAATAGTAGGCAGGTTCTTTGTTTATCTGAGCCGGATAAAAAAATACAGCGAGAAATGGGGTGAGGCGTCGACACACTATAAGATCCAATGGTGTTCAGGAGAAGAAATCTTCTCGCGTATTTCGGACGACTCCAAAAGAGAAATCATCGATGATTTGATCGGGATAAGCCGTGGAGACGGCGAGGCTCTTGAGCATATTTTAGCGCATCCGCTTGATTATATACGCCTGAATATAGCCGCGAGCCTCGCCGCCGAAAGCTTCCATGGCGAAACTTGTCTCGCTGATGCTTACGCGGCGGGCAAGCCCGTAGATAGCAGACCAACAAATAAATATACTTACCTGTTTTTTAAGTTCGGTATGGGATCTCTGGATGTCGATCCGACGGGCAAGAATATCCGGATTGTTCTGCCGGTGATTCTGAAACATGAGCAAGCCGACCGTAGAAGCCCAAATTTCTGGGAACGCAAAACATTGGCAAACCATATAATGTCCTCGCTGAAAGGATATCCTCGCGCACAGAACGGCGACGGCGGCAGGCCGTATGCCGATAACCCGGGGGATAGAGCGATTTCCAGGCCACATCACTTTATGCGCAAGTTTTATTTCGCGGGCGCGCGGCAGATATCATTCAATTATTCCCGGTTGGCGCTTTTTGCGATTATTGCGGGGGGATGGTTCGTATCCGGTTTGCTACCGGGTTTTTCTCTGAGCGCTCATTGGGGCCTGGGATTAGGGGGATCGGTCATGCTGTTTCTTGCGGCCGCAATACCTTTATTCTGGGGCATAGGTATAGGGCATGAGATTATTCATTATTGCGCCGGGACACTATTTGGCCAAAGGCGGCTGCGGATTGTCGTATCGCGCTATGAGGGAGGAGGGGCATTGGAGAGGTTATTCCCATCCCTGTTCAAATCCAGGAATGCTTTGCTCGCTGTCGATAGAGCAAAGGTTTTGGAAATAGCGGGGGATGAAGAATGGTGGAACGTATTTTTTATTGATCCCGCCGGTGAAAAACTCATATTTCGCGGTGATTTTGAAACACTTGTACGCAGTTCAACGGTTCCCCAAAGGAAGAAGGATGATTTGCTTGGACTCCAAGCACAGGCTTCTTGTTATCATATTATGTCAACATGCGGTTTGCCCGCGGAAAATCTTGCCAAAGATATGTTTGCCGTTCTTCTGCCTTCGTTCATGCATTCGATTATAGGGTTATATTTGATCCGGTTGGGAACGCCTTTAGAAATGGCCATAGGTCTCATTGTGTTTTTTCCTATACTTACAGGCCTTTCCTATAGAGGCGATCTTTCAATTTTCGTTTATCCCTATTGGGAGAATATCATAGCGGAATTTCAGCAGCACGAAGGCTTGTGGCGGATACTTACAAAGAGGAGGTTCTATCTTGAAAATCTTCAGGAGGGATATACGCCGGATATGAGTAGAGAAGTAACCGTGGTGATTCCGCGTGGATTATATGAGGTGTTACATAATCGACTTTCCGCGGTGGACATCAGGGACCTGGAAGATCTGGAGTATATAATCAATACACTGTTGGTCGTCCTATTACGTGCGGATAATCTGGTGAAAGCGGAGCTGCAGGAGAAAGGATATAAGCCCGCAGCTTCTTATCAGAGAGAGCGGTTTCTCGAATCTCTCGAGCATATTTCTTCGCGTACATCGGAGCAACAGCAAGAAACATACGCCGGCTTTTTGCATGATGTGATATCTGCGGTTTATGAAGACCCTGTGTTTTGCAATGAAGACCGGGGATATTTTAGTTTCGCGTTGAACGGTTTGCTGAAAGTCAATGTTGATTTGTCCGGAAGTATTATTGTAGAGCGTATAAACAGCTCACTTGTGCAAGAGTGGGACTATCCGTTTATCGGGGATGAAGAAAAGAGAACTTTCGGCGACGGAGGCAACAGAAATGTTAAAACGGGATTAAGCGGTTATCCCGAGCGGGCTATGGATATATATGGTAATGCGCCTTTCATAGACGCAATCGTTAAACGGCTGCGGGAAGTGTTATATGAAGGAATAAAGAGGAGTGTTTTAAAAGATTCCGAACGGATCAGGAATGTGAATTCAATGGAAAAGGAAGAAAAAAAAGTGAAGGAAGATTCGGCTTCAGACGGCGGGGCTGTTGAGGAATGCGCGCGCAGAATAGACGCGGTTATCCCCCAGGGGAATCCGGGAGGTTTGAGCGCGGATGATTTTTCGCGTTTCGTCCGAGAGAGCCGGCCTGAATCAGCGGCTGAGTTCGAGAAATTGAAAGATTATATTGCTGCCGGGAGTGCCCTGCGGAACAAAACCGGTATTTTAGCCGTGGCCTTATTCGGACTTTACCTAGAGAGTAAAACCGGCCCCCCGAGAAGCAGAGCTTCCGCACTGCCCGTCGGCACTGCCGTATTCCTCCTTTCATATTTGCGTATTAGCAATCCCCATACCATTGATCATCTACGGAAACACTTGTTCGTCGATTTCTGGATGGCGATGCATCCGGATGAAAAAGACGGTGGAAGTGATGATTCGCTTCGTGGAATCGAGGATATTCTGCACGAGACACGGCGTATTAACGCGCGGATTGATCAGGAAGTACGTTCGGCTGTTTCCGGCCCGGAAGAAATATTGACTGTTTCTTCGGATATTTGGGATGAGTTCCGGGAGATGTTCCGCGAAATTTTCGCGTTATTGAATGAATCCGGCGTTCAGGAAAAGCGCGCAGGTAGCACATTCGATATGCCGCGATTTCTCGCGCTTCTGCAGAAAAAACCTCTGGAATCAGACAGGTTACTTATGTTCAGGCAGTCCGCGGTAATGTATGAGGGTAAGCTTATCGTGAATATGCCTTTCTTGAGTCTGCATCGGATCATTCAAACCTTGTCGGTAACCGACAGCAATGTGCGGAGAGAAAATGTCCGGGGAGAAGTTTTGTTCTCGGATAAAACAATAATTCCGGATTATTGGACCGCTCGCGGCGGACCCGGTATTCAGCCTGCAGCGGCAGCGTTTGGTCTAAATACGGCAGGGAATGTCCGGATATTGGTGGATATACACGGAGCCGTTTTCAGGCCCGGTCATTGTTATGAATTGCGTCGAAGGATTGATTCGGATGGACAACTGCCGTTCGGCGAGCAGACAGGCAGTGACGCGGCAGACGCCGCGCTTCAACAGCTTTTGTGCAGACAGTGGCCGGAGGCGGATATGCGCCGTGATGAGTTCACAGCTTTGAATTCGTGGCCGTATGTCCAGGCCAAAATTATGAGCGAGTTGTGCCGCGGCACAGCCGGTAATGAGACCGCGGAGATTATTCCCTACGCGCTGGAAATAGGAAGGACATCTTATCATTGGCTGAAGATTTTCTCCCTGCTGAGATATGAGTTTTTGGCTGCGCCCAAGTTGTATCTGGATTTAGTTACCGGAGGTTACTTCCTCGAAAATTTCTTTCCTAATATGATCCAGGACCTCAATGCCGCTTCTATCGAGGGGGTTCCCGAAGAAACATATCACTTTGCCCGTAAAGGTTTTCAGGACGAAGTCATAACGACTCTTCCGCATTTACCGGAGGGCGAGATTAAGAAACATGCCTTAATGCTGGCAGAAGGACTTGCGTCAGCCGTGGAAGATGAGTCTGACTATACGGACGGCGGAAATGCCCGGCCAACAAAAAAAGATGCTTGGACCCAATATTTATATTTGTGGGAAAGAGTCGTGGCAGAATTCGGTTTAGAAAAGAAAACCGGGATTTATCTTCTGGCCGGAGGCGATTTTGTTCCCTTCGCGGCATTGACGACAAGAAAAAAAGCATATACGGGAATAATTATCAGCGTCAATCTCGATGAAGATACCCGGGGGAATGATATCACTCCGGAGACAATGAAGGACGCGGCATCTCAAACTGTAGGGGCCGTGAGGAATGGTATTTCCGGACTGTTCGACAGCGAATATAATTCTGGAGATGAACGTATCCGTTGTTTCGATTCATTCATCAATATAGCGGTTGATGCGAGAGAAGTTGGAGTTATTAAAGAAAAACTGGCGCGATTAAAAGAGAATGGATATTTGACCGATGAGAAGCCCGATTATTTAGTCTTAAAAGGCCTCGGCTGGCTGGATTTGTCCGGGGACTTTGATATTAAAAAATACGTTGCTGACTTGCTTGGGCGGATTGTTAAAGAAGACGGGTTGATTATCGTCTGGACGTTGCCGATGGTGGAAGCATACAGAAAAGTCGGGGATCGGATTGTGTGCGTAGATATAAGCCGGATCAGGTCGACGGATCGCCAAATTACCGATTATGCGAATGAAGAGTTGCAGAGTGTCGGCATGTTTACCCCGTTAGAGAAAGCCACCGACTTTAGTAGGTGGTCTTCCGATTCCCAATCTGACGGTAGTTTAATGCCACCGTCAGAGCAAACCGTTAGAGGACGAAGTTCTCTAACGGGGTTTACTTCTCGGGGATGCGGTTCGACAAGTGAAGTAATATGGGCAGGGGAACATGGGCGTATGGTGCTGCCTGCTTTTTCGGTAAAGGTATATAGAAATGCGCCTGTCCTTAAGCCCGAGCTAAATTCTTTACCATCAGCCGGCGTCCATTTCTTAATAGATAACGGCCCTATTCCCAATGCGGACGGGAAAGAACATCTTGACGGCGGCTGGAAGGACAGGCTGTACTGGCGCGCGTACGCGGGAAGAGTGAGCATTCGCGCGCGCTGGGCCTGGATACACGCAACGGGGTTTTTTATTCCGGCGTTTATAGCGGGGGCGCCTTTTTTACCCTATTTCGCCGTTATCGGCGCGGATTATGCGGCGGATTTCGTGGTCGTGCTGGCCGGTTACATCCTGGCTATAAGTTATCCCGGGTTACTCGCCTCTTTTATGGCCATTACCGGCCCCGGCGGATTGAACTTGAATGCCGGCCAGAAAACAGAAGGAGTGCGGCGAGCGCTGCTTGTTTCGGTTTTGATAGGGGGATTCTACGTCTTTATAGGATATACCGGAGCGGCTGTCAGTCCTTCCGCGTTGGGAATGCTGAAAATCGTAAGCGTAACATTGCTGTTCATATACATCACTCCGCAGATTCCCATTCCCTGCGCATTCACTCGTATTCCTTATTGGATTATGCCGTTGGCGTTTCCTTTGATCTCCGGCCCGGCGTTGTTGGTCAATACCTTTGTATCTCTGCAATTATACGGGGCATACTTGACGGTTGCCGCTTTATCGGCCGGTATGGTCATTACGTATTTTGTGCTGGAGCTGGTAAAGAATTGGGAACCGGAAGAAATTGAGAAGAAACGGCAGAAGATATATTACAGAGCCATAGAGGCGTTCGGATACGGCTATTTATATCTGCTGATGGTTTACAGCCTTAATTCCGCGGTGAAGGATCTCGGGGTATGGAGTGAACATATGTTGGAATGTGAATATATATTACTGGCCGTGGGAGCGGCGGCGTATGCGCTATATAAAACCGTTTCCTGGAAAAGGGATAAAAGAGCGGTGGAAGAAAAGGCGGGATGGGAAGAAAAGGACAAGGACGGCGGGACCGGACAATTAGGTGTAGTATTCAGCGGTAAATGCGCGTTGGATGCCAATCTGGAGCAGGCGCGCAGGCTTTGGAGGCTGGATTTTCGCACTTTCGAATTATTTATAGGAACTCTTTCGGAGCTTGATGATCTGGAGAATATGAAGATGCTTTTGGCCGGGATCAGGCAGGATTTCGGCATGGAGTGTGTCTCCGTGCATTCTCCTAATAGTATAACTTCGCTTCCAGCGGAAGAAATTGCCGTATACATATCCTATTGCCGGGAACTGGCTGTTTTTCTTGCTTCCATACAGAGAGAAAAACCCGCGGGAGTGGTGCTTTATGAATTAAGGGGCGAGTTGTATTCGTCCTTCGATGATAAGCTGCTGGCGTTTCACCGAATCTACAACCATCCGTCTGTGAGTAAGGACGTCAAGATCCTCATTGAAGGCCCGGTGTGCGGGGCCTCCGCGCAAAGTAATCTTTATTTGTCTTTCCCCCTGTATCTCGATACCCTGGTGCGGAAATTGCGCGTCTATCCGCATTTTGGGCTTACTTTCGATTTCGACCATGCCTATCACACGCGGCTGTTGAACGCTTTGATCAATATACAAAAGACTATTACCGATTGGGTGTTCCTCTGGTACTGGAAAGCGGTTAATCAAGCCGCAGGGATTACCCAAGAACGGTACGAGGAATTATATCCGGGCATCAAAGAATATCTGGCAGAAGCGGTCGGGCTTGATGTCCCCCTGGAAGATTCTTCTTTCGATGCGCGAGTGGGAGATTTCATACATAAATACAGGCCGGTTCTTACTGAAGGAGGGAACAGGGCCTTGCGAAGGTTCAGGGTCCCGCGTTTAGGCAACGGGATAACCAGTCAGTTCGGCTTTGATACGCGTTTTATAAAAGAAGCCCGGGACGAAGAAAGCCGGCGGCATCGTATATGCCGGGGGCTCGATATGTATCCACGGATCATTAAAAGGATGGCAGACCGTTACGATGCGTATATTTGGCTTATTCATTTTACCGGGTTGGATATTCAGGCGCTTTACCGGCCGCGGCCGGTTGTGCTGGAAATAAGAGCTGAAGGCGGACAGGAGCCTCTCTTGCTGTTTCTAAAATCGGACCGGTATTCATTACTGTGCGATCAGATTGATTATAGCCGCGCGGTCAGACAGCGTGACGGCGGATTCGCGGTTACCGGAGGTTTTACGGATGATGCCGTTGATGAGCGGTCAAAGAAGGAGTTGAGTGAAGAGAATTTAATCGAATGGATGGTTATGCGAAGCAGTGTGGTAATTTCGGGCGGTACAGAAGTTTTGTTAAGGTCTGTATTTACCATCGAAGATATTCTTGAACAATTTGTTCCGGGAAACCGCACTCCCGCCGACCGAAGCGCGGTGTCGGCGATAGCGGAGAATCTTGAGCGGAGCGGGGTTGTAGAAAAGAGGTATTCCGTTACGGATAAATTTCAAACTATGATTTTATCCGGCGGGTCCGGCGGGTTTAACCGTTTGATCGGTTTTATGAAGTTCTTTAAAGAGAAAAATGCCGGGAGAAGGTTGACTATCGCGGGCATAAAGTCTCATCCGTTATCCGCCCGGGAATCCCATGTTTTGAAAAGAATTTTCGAAATAACCGGCGGATCTCCCGTGCGTATGCGTGAGATGCTGGCGGCGGTGCGCGCGGAGGATAAAAATTACTTTTCGGCAAGGCAAGTGTCCGGAAAAACGATCAGGATTATCGGGGAATTATTGAAAGAGTGGGAATTAATGGAAGATGAAGCATATTTAAAAGGATCGGTATGCCGGGAAAGCGTAATACGCTGGATAGCCGAACAGAGCGCGGTTATTATCCCGGGAAAATGCGGAATGTTCCTGGAGATGGATTTTACCCGGGAAGATGTGCTCTCGCATTTTGGTTGTGCGGAGGATATGAAAACAGTTGCAGAAATAGTCAAGCAATTGGAGGCGGATAAAATGCTGTTATGCGAATATGTTTCTACCGGTAGATTTCACCAATCCCTGCTTGACGGTACGTATGGCCAATTGCTCCGGATGCGGGCCGACATAAGATTATACGAAGAATTAAAAGGCATGGATAAGATACCGGTTGTGGAAATAGAGAACGGCCGGTTTTGGGGCATTGAAAATAAATTCTGGGAAGAGTTGTCTGTTTTGCCGGGAGGGTCGCTGGATTTCTTACTTGAAATCCTGGCGGGAATAAAATCCGGTGAATTGGGATATCCTTTTTCTTCGGGAATGGTTATGGAATATCTTAAGATCAGCCGTAAGTCCAAAGGCAAATACGATTTTATTAAAAACAAACTGAATAAGCTTAACGCCGGAATGATCACCTCTTCCGTAGGTGAATGGGGATTACGGGTTTTTGATAAAAATTTCGAGGATTTTTTAAAGCGGCGCGGAATACTGGGAAAAGATATGTTTACCTATTATTGTTTGCCTGATTTGACAAAAAATACAGCCATGAGTTTCCCCGCGACTCAAAACTATGTGATTCCGGTTTTAATGAGGATTATACGGGAACAATGGGAAAAAGGGCCTTTTGTATTTGATGAGAAATACCTGAAGAGGCTGATCCCGGTATCGGTTTTTACAAATTCCCGCTACACTCCCGGTAAGATTTTAAGCGTGTTCTGGAGTGGGAAAGGAATCTTGGAAAAAAGGAAGGGGAAGCTTGTTTTAGACAGGCAGATATTAGTGTCTATGGCTAAGAAAAAATTTAGTTATTCGGGGGAAAAACCCTCCATGCCGTACGTAGATTTTATCGCCCGGGAATTCGGCATAACCGTTGCGTTTGAGATGAGGAAAACGCATCCCGGTTTCAATCTTGCGGAAAAAGGGCAAGGGCAAAAGGGCGACGGCGGAGAATGCGATCAAGGGGATGTGATACTTAACGATATTGCGCCTTACGTGGAAATGATAAAGGCACGGGTTGTTAACGGCGGCACGGTTGTGGCAGATGGAGGAAGCGGGCGAAGAGGGGTAATAGGCGTATTTACCGTTGCAGATTATAAAGAATCACACCGTGCGGCGGAAGATGAATTGATAGCTGCTCTTGACGTGTGGGGAAAAGACTGGGGTTGCGTAATCGAATGTATGAGAATTCCCCGGATTATCTATCATACGGATGTCGATGCGATACGGGGCTCCGCCGATAGATTATGTCCGCGTTTCGCTGAAACGCCCATAACCGTCTTTTTGACAGGAGGAGAATTATTTGATTGTATATTTAAGGCCTATGGGATCTTTATCGTTTATGCCGTATTCAATAAGCACAGGCCGGTGCATATAATATTACCGGAAGAGGCGCTTTCCGGAGACAACAAAGGCAGGACTTTACTGGATTATTTGAGTTTTCTGCGCTATGTGCCGGTTAATTCCGTTGTATATCGTGACGGAGCGGTGCTTGCGGAAAATCGGCCGGTTCCCGAAGAAAAAAATTCCATTGCCGTTTCATTATACAGCACTATCGACACTTTTAAGCATGATTATCCCGGCCACAGGCGTAATATCCTTTCTTCATTATCACCTGATAATTATGCGGCTGCCGGAAAAATAGCCCGTAAATTCAGTCTCGCTGAAACCGAGAAAGAGGGGATAATAAAAGATTTTCTCTATCTCTCAGAGCGCGCCGGATACAACCAGCCGGAGGCGTTTATCGGTATGATCCGGTTGCTTCTTTTGAATTGTATCAGACCTGTTTTGATACAAAACGTTGTCTGCCTGTATTATATGGCGGACAGGATGTTTTCGATAATCAATATTTTTACCCGTTTGCGCACGCGGAGAGAACCGCAATCGATGCTCGGATTTATCTTTTTGATCGAGTTGATGGAGGCTCAAGGGAAAATAGGGGAATTAAAAGATATCGACGGGATGGTTGTGTATATTCTTGGCCGGCAATTCGTAGATAAAGAGCTTATCCGAGCGTTAAGAAATGGCAATGATGAGCTTATTAAAGATTTTGATCCGAAGAGAACGCCGGCTGTTTTAGCCGAGGTTTTTAACCCGTTGGACGGAGGGTGCAGCGAAAGGGACGCGGTAGGGATATTCGATGAAGACGCAGCGCGCTTTCTTGAACCTGGGATGGATTCTGCGCAAGGATGGAGGCCTGTTGAACAATACAACGCAGTCTTTCGCGGCGAGGAGAATGGTTCCACTTTCTATACGCAGGGGATGTCTTTTTCACTGCCTTCATTAAGTTTCATAAGTATCGGTTTGTCTGGGGTTTGCAATATGACGGATATTTATCTGTGATAAAAGTCTGTAATGGCGGAGAGAGAAGAAAGGAGACGGCTTGCCGGCGCAAGTAACTGCAACTCAATTTGTTGCAAGCGGTTTTATTTCGTAAAATAAAACTTGCTAAAATGGAATAAGTTGATACAATTAGGTCAAAGCCACGGAGAAAGGAAACCTCATGGACGACAGGAGGGTTTTTGAACGGATGCAGGCGCGGTTCCCTCTCAAGTTTCTGGAGGCCACGGCAAGCGAAGAAAGCAGTGGAGAAACCTTCGATATCAGCGCTAACGGTATGGGATTGACTTCACGCAGCAGTTTGCCGGTTAGTTCCCGTTTGGAGGTATGGCTTCAAATCCCCGAACAGGCCGAGCCTTTTTATACCAGGGCGGAGGTCGTCTGGTCATTGAAGAACCGCGAGGACGGATTGTGCCGCGCCGGGGTCCGGCTGGAGAAAGCAGAATTGATGGGTCTGGCGAGGGCCCTTTGGGCTAAAGCAAGATAAAAGGAGAAAGCAACATGGCTGGAGGAAAAGCAACACCAAAGAAAGACAGAGGAACCAAAGTTTCCGGAGGAGAGAGCGTGAAGACCGGGCAGATCCTTGTGCGCGGCTTCAGTCATTATAAAGCCGGGATGAATACCAAAGGCATCGGCACGATCATGGCCCTTTGCCCCGGGAAAGTAAGCTTTAGCCGCAGGAAAACGCCGCACGGCAGAATGCGGACTTTCGTGAACGTTGTTCCGCCAGGAAAAGTTAAAAGCTGAGCGTAATTCCCTTTACCGGGCATTACTTTTTTTCGATTGCGTCGCGGCAGCCGCGGAAAAATTGTCCTTATAGTTTATTTTTCGGCTCCCGGCAGGATAATATAAAGCCCCCGCTGAATCAGTTATTCAGCGGGGGCTTTGTCGTGATTATTCTTTAAGACCGTTCATTCCTCGTTTTCTATCTATAAGTTCCACGATCGCTTCCGCCGCTCTTGGCACCGCTTCCTGAGATCCCAAACTTTCCTTTATGCGGCGCAATTCTTTTTTAATCACTGCGGCCGCGGTTCGGTCAGAAAGCACATTGTAGGCATATCCGGCAATACGCTCCGGTTTTATGTCGTATTGCAGAAATTCTTTCACTATTTCTCTGTCCGCAATTATGTTCACTATCCCCACGTATTTTATCTTCAGCATCATTCTCAGAAGCATCCAGGTAAGGAATGATAGTTTGTACATTATAGCCATAGGTACTTCCAGTATCGCCGCCTCGAGGGCGGCTGTGCCGGAGGCAACCAGGGCGAAATCGCTTGTCTCGAGAGCTTCATAATTATATCCGTAGAGTATCTTTATATCCAGCCCGTAAGAGTAAACGCGGTCCTGAAACATCTTGAAAGGTATGCCGGGAGCCTGCAGCAGGAGGAACTGTACTTTGCCGGCCAGCATTTCGTTCAATATCGCGCAGGATTCGAGCATAGGGGTAAGCAGGGCCGTGATTTCTTTCCGGCGCGATCCGGGCATGATCGTGACTATGGGGAGCTCTTTGCGTATACGGTTATGCTGGATAAAGGCGGCTTTTCTGACCGGGTCGGTTTTAACCATCCCCGCCAGAGGATGCCCGGAGAAAAAGACCGGCACATCCGCCTTCTTGTATATTTCTTCCTCGAAATTGAACAGGACTATCATCATGTCCACGTTACGGCGGATGGCTTTTATGCGGTCGGCTCCCCACGCCCATATCTGCGGACTGACGTAATAAATGACCGGGATACCGATTTTTTTTAGCTTAGCCGCCAGTCTTAGATTGAACCCGGGGTAGTCTATAAGTATGGCGGCATCCGGACGCAGGGAGGAGGAGACAGAGAGGATTTTATTGAAGACGACTTTGATTTTGTGCAGTTTTTGCAATACTTCCGCAAAGCCTACTACGGAGAGAGCGGTCATTTCCGCGATGATTTCCATGCCGGCAAGCCTGGATTTTTCCCCTCCCAGTCCGTAGAAATGGGCGGAAGGGAGACGTTTGCGGATTTCCTTGATAAGCTCGGCTGCGTACATGTC
Organism: Candidatus Omnitrophota bacterium; assembly: GCA_011620275.1. Lineage (GTDB taxonomy): Bacteria > Omnitrophota > Gorgyraeia > Gygaellales > Profunditerraquicolaceae > Undivivens. The sequence goes on along the minus strand of WOZK01000030.1, from coordinate 99,385 downwards.
TCCGGATGCTTCTCCGGAGACGACCAGTATTCTGGGAGAGGTATTTTTCATTTTAAGGCGCCGCGGTCGGTGTTATGATATTATCAGTTAAGACGCACATTATCATAGCAAATACGGGTTCCCTTGGCAAATGTATTTTGACGCCGGGAAAAAAGGAGCTTCGGCCTTATTTTATTCCTCGACAGCTGGAAGGTAATGTGTTATTATATTTTGTCTATATGTTCCGTGATGATACCGGGGACGATACCAATTCCCGGTTTTTTAATCAAACCGCAGAAATCTCCGGTTTCAAACCGGGGTTAATCGCGAAAGAAGCCCCGGGCGCGTGTTCTGAGCAGTTTGACAGGTTCGTTGCCAAGGCTTGACCAAGGATCAGCCCGGGGAACCGCATTTTTCTTAACAATATGAGAGATTACTTCAGGCTGTTTCGTTTCGTAAAACCTTACTGGGCGCTTTTTACGGCGGCGGTCTTCTGCATGGCGGTTTCCGCTCTTTTCGACGGGGTATCTCTGGCGATGATGGTGCCGCTGGCGGATAAGGTGATGACGAACAAACAGATCATTTTGCCCGGGAAAGTCCCGGGTTTTCTGGCCGATTTCGTCGTGATGATGAACGGTATGTCTCAGCAGGCCCTGCTCAATTATCTATCTGTTTTCATCCTTGTGCTCTTTTTTCTCAAAGAGGTTTTTACCTTTCTGCAGAGTTATCTTATGTCCGATCTCGGGCAAAGGGTGATAAGGGATATCCGATCGCTTCTTTATTCCAAGTTCCACTCGCTTTCGCTGGATTACTTCACGCATAAACGCGGCGGCGAGATGATCTCACGTATAACCAACGACGTCAGGCTGGTGGAGAACGCCGTTTCTTACGGTTCCACGGACCTGGTGTATCAGAGTCTTCAGGTAGTGATTTTCGCGCTAATGGCCTTTTTCATCTACGCGAAGCTCGCTTTGATAATACTGGTGATCTGTCCGCTTATCAGTTTTCCTATAATAAAGGTCGGGCGGGTCCTTCGTAAGCTTTCCCGGCGGGGGCAGGAGAAGATGGCGGACATAAATTCCCTGCTTTACGAAACGATCATCGGCGCGCGGATAGTCAAGGCGTTTAACATGGAAGAATACGAGAAGAAACGGTTTGCCGCCGCCAACCAGGATTATTTCCGCATCTCCATGAAGTCGATAAAACGGACGCTCATTTTGAGCCCGGCCACGGAATTCCTGGGCTGCCTGGCCGGGGTGTTCGTATTTTACTGGGGAGGCAGGGAGGTGATAGCCGGCAAGCTCTCTTTCGGCATCCTGGGGCTTTTTCTGGCTTCTTTACTCTCTTTGATTAGGCCGTTCAAGAAGCTCAGCGCCGTGAATTCCCTCAATCAGCAGGCGGTCGCCGCCGGCATCCGTATATACGAAGTGCTGGACTCCGTCCCTTCCGTCGCGGAAAAACCGAGAGCCGTTGAGATGCGAGGGCTGGAAAAAGAAATAGAATTCAACGGCGTGCATTTCGCCTACGACAAGAAAAAGGTCATAAACAACGTTAGTTTCAAGGTCTCCAAAGGTGAGGTCGTGGCCGTTGTAGGCCCCAGCGGGGCAGGCAAAACCACTTTGCTGGACCTGCTGCCGCGTTTTTATGACCCGCAGCAGGGTTCTATATTGATAAACGGCAGGGACATCAGGGACTTCAGCATCGTTTCTTTGCGGAGCAACATAGGGATAGTAAGCCAGGAGACGATACTTTTCAACGATACCATTAAAGCTAATATATCCTACGGCCAACCCGAAGCATCTTTTGAACAGGTCATCGCGGCGGCCACACAGGCCTGCGCGCATGATTTCATCATGCGTTTTCCCAAGGGCTACGATACCGTGATCGGCGACCGCGGTATGATGATTTCCGGCGGAGAAAGGCAGAGGCTGGCGATCGCTAGGGCCCTGCTTAAGAATCCGCCTATACTGATCCTGGATGAAGCTACTTCCCAATTGGACGCCGAATCGGAGAGACTGGTCCAGCAGGCGATAGACCGTCTGATAAGCGGCCGTACGGTCTTGCTTATCGCGCACAGGCTTTCCACGGTGCGCCACGCAGACCGGATAATCGCGCTTGAGAACGGCAGGATCGTTGAGATCGGCACGCACGAAGAATTGATAAAAAGCGGAGGTCTGTACAATAGGCTCTGCCGAATGCAGGAATTGGCGGAGTGATAATAAAAGATGCTTTTTGGGTATCGGGTTGTGGGGTTTAATCCCCTCACCCAGAAATCCCCGGCTTTTACAGATTGATTCGACCAATTTGTTCAGCCCTGGGGATTTCATTTATTGTAAATGTCGGTTACGCTACTCAATTAAGTATTGTGTCCCCGGAATTAAAAAAAACTTTTTATTGCATAAAAGGATTTTTGTGTTAAAATAACAGTTTAATTTGGGAATCAGGCGGGAAAAACACGCTTATCCCGTCAAAAAACAGAAAATCCGCGGCGGCTTGAAGGCCGGCGCGGCGGATTGAAGCAAAGACAATGTGGGGATAAAATCCTAACAAAGCCTTTCCTACATCCCGTAAGCTGAAACGCGGGCTGCCCCCGGGCAGGTGAAGGCGGCGAGCAAGGAGGAGTAAAGTTGTCTACGGAAACCATAAAGCAGTTACTTGAAGCAGGGGTGCATTTCGGTCATAAGACATCCCGCTGGAACCCCAAGATGAAGAAATTCATCTTTGGACAGCGCAGCGGGATCTACATTATAGACCTGGAAAAAACCAGCGAATGCCTTGACAGAGCCAGGGAATTCCTTATGGAGTCTGCGGCTAAAGGGGAGATGATTTTGTTCGTCGGGACAAAGAAACAGGCCCAGGAAGTCGTGTTTCAGGATGCGGTGCGCTGCGGGATGTATTACGTTACGGAAAGATGGCCGGGCGGTATGCTTACCAATTTTGCCACGGTTAAAAAGAGCATCAAGCGCCTCAAGGAAATCGATAAGATGCGCACGGACGGGACGTTCGAGAAGCTGACCAAGAAAGAGGTCTCCCGGCTGGAGAAAGAGTGCCTGAAACTGAAAAAGAACTTCTCCGGGATCGTGAATATGGAGAAGATGCCGGCCGCCGTAGTCGTCATAGACACGAACAAGGAAGATACGGCCGTCCTGGAGGCATTGAAGCTCGGTATCCCGATAATCGCCCTGGTGGATACCAATTCGGATCCGACGCACATCGCTTATCCGGTACCCGGTAACGACGACGCCACCAAGTCCATCAAGGTGATCGTGAGTATGCTGGCGGAAGCCATAGTGGAAGGCAGGCAGAAGTTCCTTTCTTATCTTTCCGATCAGGAGGCTCTGAAGAACGTTGCCCAGCAGGGGGCCCTTGATGAACCGGCGGTGAAACCGGAAGAAGAAGTCAAGATTAAGGAGATCGAGGATCTGATTGAGAGCACGACCCCGGAGAGCGCGGAAGCTAAAGCGGCAAAGAAATCCCGCATCAAGCCGGTAGAAGATAAGAATGAAAGAAAGGCGTAATTCCAATGAAGATATCGTTAGAACAGTTGAAAGATTTGAGAAATATGACTTTTGCCAGCGTGGCTGACTGTAAGAAGGCCCTTGAGGAAGCGGAAGGCGACCTGAACAAGGCGGTGACCCTATTGCGTAAAAGGGGGCTGGAGATAGCTTCCAATAAACAGGACCGGGCGGCCAAGGAAGGCAGGGTGGAAGCGTATATTCATAACGGCAACAAGATCGGGGTGCTGCTGGAAGTGGTGTGCGAGACCGATTTCGTGGCCCGCAACGCCGAGTTTTGCCAATTCACCAAAGACCTGGCGATGCAGATAGCGGCGTGCAACCCTTCTTATATAAAGAAAGAAGACGTCCCCGAAGAGATTATTTCCCAGGAGCACGACAAGGCGGCTTATTACAAAAACCACTGCCTTCTCGAGCAGCCGTTCATCAAAGATCCGGGTATGACGATAAACGACTATATGGCGGCTTTGCTGGCCAAGTTTCGCGAGAACATAATGATACGCAGGTTCGCCAGATATAAGATCGGAGCATGAAAATACCCCAGGCCGTTTATAAACGGATAGTGCTGAAGCTCAGCGGAGAGGCTCTGCAGGGCGGCGGCAGTCATGGAATAGACAGCAGGGTCCTGGTTTCTCTGGCCGGCCAGCTCAAGGAATTACGGGACATGGGGGTTCAGGTCGCCGTGGTGCTGGGGGGAGGCAATATTTTCCGCGGGCGGGAGAATTCTCATTCGCGCGGCCTTAATATGGACCGCGCCGTTGCCGATTACATGGGAATGCTGGCTACGGTTATCAACGGCCTGGCGCTTCAGAACGCGCTTGAAATATCCGGTGTCCCGACCAGGGTGATGACGGCGATGGAGATACAGAGGGTGGCCGAGCCTTACATAAGGCGGCGCGCTATCAGACATTTGGAGAAGAACAGGATCGTGATCTTCGTGGCTGGGACCGGCAATCCCTATTTTACCACGGATACCGCCGCGGCTTTAAGGGCAATGGAAATACACGCCGAAGCCATATTGAAGGCGACGAAGGTTGACGGCGTCTATTCCGCCGATCCGCTGAAGACCCGGGGGGCCAAGAAATTCGGGAGCCTTAAATACCTCGATGTCCTGAAAAAAGGGCTTAAGGTGATGGATAATACCGCGGTAAGCCTTTGTATGGATAATAAGCTTCCCATCGTGGTTTTTAATATGAACAAAGAGGGTAATATCAGGAAGGTAGTTTTGGGAGAAAGACTCGGCACGATAGTAAGCTGAACAGGTCCGGGGCGCGAACGGGGGGTGCGATGACTACTAAAGAAATATTACACGGGGCTGAAGATAAGTTAAAGAAGGCGCTGGAGTCGGTAACAAGGGAATTCTCCGAAATCAGGACCGGCAGGGCGAGCCCGGGTATGGTGGAAGGCCTGCACGTGGATTATTACGGCACGCCTACCTTGATGAAGCAGTTGGCGTCCATAACCGTTCCTGATCCGCATATGATAATGATTCAGCCTTGGGACATTTCGGCGATAACGGAGATAGAGAAAGCCATCGCGAAATCCAGTCTCGGTATCCAGCCCTGCAACGACGGCAAGGTGGTCAGGCTTTCTATTCCGCAGCTTTCCAAGGAACGGAGGCAGGAACTCGCCAAGGTGGTGCATAAGATGGCGGAGGAAGGGCGGGTTTCGCTGCGCACGGTTAGGCGCGACGCCAAAGAAGCCCTTGAAAAAAGCGAAAAAGACAAGTTGATCAGCGAGGACGACAAATTCAGGGCGGCGGAAGAATTACAGAAAGTCGTGGATAAGTATATCGCCAAGATAGACGAATTGCTTAAGTCTAAGGAAAAAGAAGTATTGGAATCTTGAGCGAAACGTAGAATTACCGAATGCCGGGTAGTAATATCATCTATTGGCTACGACTATGGTTATTATCCCCCCCCTCCTAAATCCTCCCCATTTAGGGGATGAAAGAGTGAAGTATACTGTAATAAGTTTTCCGGGCCACTAGCTCATCCGGTAGAGCACCACCCTTTTAAGGTGGGTGTGCCGCGTTCGAGTCGCGGGTGGCTCACCATTATTGTGTAGGTCCTTAAGCAGGGAACGCGTGGTTAAGGAACGGCCGGACGCGAAAAGTTCCTTTAACACCTTGCTTTATCCCAAGACGTAAACAATACGCGCGGTTATACCGTAACTGCCGGCCGGCGTGCCGGGGGCGTGTCTTTCGAACAGGGTTCGCGCAGAGGCTATATAAGTATTGCTGCACAGGTTTCTGATAGCCGGAAAGCTGAATCAGGCCGCGCCCGGAGGTTTCTATCGCATTAAATCACGATTTTCGGCTCTCGATTGCTCTGCGCGCTGTTTAAAGAACCGCGCACTACGGGCGGATGGCGAAATTGGCAGACGCGGCAGCCTTAGGAGCTGCTGGGGCAACCCTTGGAGGTTCAAATCCTCTTCCGCCCATTTTTTTCAAGGGCGGAACAGTGTGCCACCGTAAAAACGGTATTGATTTTATTCGATGACGGGTTTATGATACTTCGACGGCGCTGAAACCGCGCTCTTCGCGGTGCTTCAGATTGAAAATCTTAAAATAAAGCGGCCCGTATGATGCGGCACTGCAGATGTTTTGCGGGAGTAGCTCAGCTGGCTAGAGCGCAACCTTGCCAAGGTTGATGTCGCGGGTTCAAATCCCGTCTCCCGCTCCATTTCATCCGCCGGCGCGCATAAGCGGCGCTGTTTTCCGGTTTTCAGTATATAATCTTGATCGCGGCATCCTATGCCGGAGGTCCAAGGTTGAATCCTAAAGGAGAAGGAAGAATGAAAATACTCGAGTTTCTGTCTCAAAAAGCCATACTTACCGACATAAAATCCGTCAAGAAGGAAGATGTAATAAAGGAGATGGTGGGCGCCCTGGTTGACGCCGGAGAAGTTGACAAGCGCCATCGTGCCAAGCTCTGCGAAGCGCTTATGGCCAGGGAAGCGCTCGGCTCCACCGCCATCGGACAGGGAGTGGCTATCCCTCACGCGAAATGCGACTGCGTCGAAAAGTTAGTCGCGGCTTTCGCTTTATCGCGCAAGGGTATAGATTTTGATTCTCTCGACGGGGAACCTGCATTCATATTTTTCCTGCTGCTTGCTCCGCAGGATTCTGCCGGGCCGCACCTGAAGGCCCTGGCAAGAATTTCCCGCCTGCTGAAAGACAAATATTTTAGAGACAGCCTGCGTTCTTGCGCCGACGATAAAGCGATTATCCGCATAATCAGCCAAGAGGATGAAAAAAAGATTTGAAGTGAGTTACCTCAATCCCAAGGCCGGGGCTTTCTTGAAATGGTTCTACCCCGGAATGGGGATAAAGCGGTGGATAGGGCTGGCCAGTTTTGCGGTCTGCCTGCTTATGGCCGGCGCTCTGCGTTTTCGCAGCGCCGAATACTGGCTGATAAGGGTGTTCGACGCGGTCACCGTGTTCTGCGGCATCGTAATCCTCATCCTCAGCGTAAAACGCCTGGTCCGTTCTTTGGTAAGCGTGTTTGTTCCGTCTTCCAGGGATACGGAGCTTGTTGACCTGCTTTACCAGCGCAAGCAGCTCTCCCGTGGGCCGAAGATCGTGGCGGTCGGCGGAGGGACCGGCCTTTCCGTGCTGTTGAGCGGGCTAAAGGAATACAGCTCTAACATCACTGCGATAGTTACCGTGGCCGATGACGGCGGGTCTTCCGGCAGGTTAAGGCAGCAGTTCGACATCCTGCCTCCGGGAGACATAAGGAACTGTCTGGTTGCGCTGGCGGACGCGCCTACGCTGATGCGGGACCTCTTTCAGTTTCGTTTCGACAAATCCTCGGAATTGTCAGGGCACAGTTTCGGCAATCTGTTCATCACGGCGATGACCAGGGTCACGGGGGACTTCGAGAAGGCCATAAAGGAAACCAGCAAGGTCCTGGCCTTGCGCGGGCAAGTCATCCCTTCGACTTTGACCAATGTGGTGCTGGCCGCCGAATACCAGGACGGTTCCATCACGGTGGGGGAAGATAAGATACCTAAGGTCCGTATGCCTATCAAGGAAGTCAGGCTCAGGCCGGATAATCCCCAGGCAACTCCGGAAGCCCTGCGGGCAATAGAAGAAGCCCAGTTGATAATCCTTGGGCCGGGTTCTTTATATACCAGTATCATACCGAATCTCCTGATAAAAGAGATCACCTCCGCGATCGTGGCTTCGGAAGCCGTCAAGATATACGTTTGCAACGTGATGACACAGCCCGGAGAGACCGATAATTACAGGCTCTCGGACCACGTCAAAACTCTCGTGAGGCACAGCCACCCGGGTATCCTTAATTACTGCGTAGTCAACACCGGAGATATCCCGGCTCAGATATTGAGGAGATATACCCAGATGAACGCCTTTCCGGTCATAAACGACAGAGCGAATGTGCACAAGATGGGATACAGGGTGATAGAAGACGAAATAGCGCTGGCGGAAAGTTTGATTCGGCACGACACTTCGAGGCTGGCCAGGCTTATCATAGATACGATTGAGGAATAAGCGGCTGCGGGGATGATAAACATGGCACACTTAAAGAAAAAACTTACCGTAAAGAACAAACAGGGGCTGCATGCTCGCCCCGCGGCTTTGTTCGTTCAGGTAGCCAACAAGTTCAATTCTCACGTGACGGTACGCAGGGACCAAGAGACCGTTAACGGTAAATCCATAATGGGCATCCTGATGCTGGGCGCTGAGAACGGCACGCAGATCATTATCGAGGTTGACGGCGACGACGCGGAGAACGCTTTAAACGAGCTGGAAAAGATAGTAAACACCGAGGAATAGCGAGATGATAAAGCTTCAAGGAATAGCCGCAGCTCCCGGGATTGTGGTGGGCAAGGCCTACAGGATAGGCAAGGAAGAGTTCGATATTCCAAAAAAGGAGATATCCCAGCAGGATATCCCCTATGAGATACAGCTCTTCGAAGAGGCCCTGATCAAGACCCGCAAGGAAATCATAGAGCTGCAGAAGCGGATCGCCGTCGACATGGGACAGGAGCAGGCGCAGATATTCGACGCGCACCTGCTGGTGCTCGAAGACCGTATGCTCATTGAAGAGGTGATCTCCCGCCTGAAAAAAGAACGTTTCAACGTCGCCTTCATCTTTTTCGAGGTGATGAAGAAATACGTCGAGGTTTTCTCCCGCATAGAAGACGAATACATAAAGGAGCGCATTTCCGATATAAACGACGTCAGCAAGCGCGTAATGCGCAACTTGCTCGGCAAGAAGGGCAAATGGCTGGAAGGGCTTACGGAAAAGGTCATAGTGGTGGCGCACGACCTTTCCCCTTCGGACACCGCCGCCATGCACAAGCAAAACGTCAGCGCGTTCGTGACGGACATCGGCGGGAAGACGTCGCATACCGCCATCATGGCAAAATCGCTGGAGATCCCGGCGGTCGTCGGGACAGAAACGGCGACGTCAAAGATAAAGAACGGCGATATGCTTATCGTAGACGGAAGCACCGGTATCGTCATCCTCGAACCGGACCAGGACACTCTCGCCGAGTATCAGGAAGAGTTCCGTAAACTGCAGGGGATCGGAGAGAAATTTCTGTCCGTCAAGGATCTCGATGCGGTCACGCAGGACGGCAAGTGCGTCGAGATACACGCCAATATAGAGCTCCCGGAAGAGATCCCCGCGGTGAAGGCCCACGGGGCAAAGGGCATAGGGCTTTACAGGACCGAGTTTTTTTATATGAACAGGAAAGACCTGCCTTCCGAGGAGGAACATTACCAGGCATATAAATATGTGGCCGAGGAGATGAAGCCTTATCCGGTGACGATCCGCACTATCGATCTGGGAGGCGACAAATTCCTTTCGCAGTTCGCGATCCCGCGCGAAATGCAGCCTTTCCTGGGCTGGAGGGCTATACGCTTCTGTCTCGCCAGGACGGACATATTCAAGGTCCAATTGCGCGCCATACTGCGGGCCTCGGTGCACGGCAGTCTTCGGTTGATGTATCCGATGATCTCCGGCATAGAAGAACTTAGGCAGGCTAACAGGATTTTGCAGGAAGCCAGGGACGAACTTAAGAGCGAAGGCGCGCCGTTCAGCGATAATATAGAAGTGGGTGTTATGATCGAGGTGCCGTCCGCGGCGATCACCGCCGACCTGCTTTCCAGAGAAGCCGACTTCTTCAGCATAGGAACGAACGATCTGATCCAGTATTCCCTGGCGGTGGACCGCACGAACGAGAAGGTCGCCTATCTTTATGAACCCAGCCACCCGGCGGTGCTGCGTATGATACAGAGCGTCATCAGCGCCGCCCATGAGCGCGGCATAAAAGTCGGCATGTGCGGGGAAATGGCCGGCGATCCCGCGTTCGTTCCTTTATTGTTGGGGTTAGGGCTGGATGAATTCAGTATGCCTTCTTTGGGCATCCCCGAGGTAAAATACATAATACGTTCTTTGAACCTCGATGAAGCGAAGGAATTCGCCAGGAGAGTTCTCAGCCTTTCCACCGGCAGGGAAGTGGAGGAATTCGGCCAAAAGAAGTTGCGGGAAATAACCGGATAGCCAGGAGAAAATGAAAGCGCTTATATTAGCCGCCGGTTACGCCACGCGGCTGTATCCGTTGACCAGGAATTATCCCAAACCGCTGCTTCCCGTTGCCGGCAAGCCGATCATAGATCATATCGCCGCCAAGATCGAGGCGCTACGCGGCGTGGACGAGATCATTGTGGTCACCAACAGCAAATTCGCTTCTTTGTTCGAGAGATGGGCTAAGAGGCGTAGCGGAGGCCTTCGGGTAACGGTGGTGGACGATTTGACCTCCACCCCGGAATTGCGCAGGGGGGCCATAGGCGATCTGCATTTTGTGATCGGCAGCAAGGGTATCACGGAAGACCTGCTTGTGATCGGGGGGGATAATCTTTTCGACTCCGGACTCGAGGAATTCGCCGTTTTCTCTTTCAGTAAATCTCCGGCCGTCGTCATCGGGGCCTACGATATCAAAGACAGTAGAAAAGCCGGGAAATACGGCGTTGTCAGCCTGGATTCGGGCAGGGTGGTAGATTTTCAAGAAAAACCGGCACATCCTGCCTCGGCGCTGGTCGGGATGTGCCTTTATTACCTTCCCGGCTTCAAGCTGGGCCTGGTGGATGAGTATCTTAAAGAGGGCAATAAAAAAGACGCCGTAGGTTTCTTCATAGAGTGGTTGAGAAGAAAAGAGGATGTTTTTTGTTTTGTTTTCGGCGGCCGCTGGTATGATATAGGGCATCATGATTCTTACAGGGAAGCTGATGCGTATTTCCGCGCCGCCGGGAAGTGAGCGTGACCGGGTAAATATACATATAACGTTAAAGTAATCGAAAGGGGAAAAGGGATGAATCCGCGCAAGCATTATTTTACCTCGGAATCGGTAGCCGAAGGGCACCCGGATAAAGTCTGCGACCAGATATCGGACGCCGTGCTTGACGATGTGTTGAAGCACGATCCTTACGGAAGGGTCGCCTGCGAAACATACGTTACCATGGGGCTTTTGATAGTCGGCGGGGAGATCACCACGACAAGCTACGTGGATGTCCACAATCTTACCCGAACCGTGCTTAAGAATATAGGTTATACACATCCGAAGTACGGCTTCGACTATCAGACTTGCGCGGTCATCAATACCATACATACCCAGTCGCCGGACATCGCCCAGGGGGTCGACAGGGGCGGCGCCGGTGACCAGGGATTCATGACCGGTTACGCCTGCCGCGAGACGGAGGAATTGATGCCTTTATCGCTTATGCTTTCGCATAAGCTGGTGGCGCGCATGGCAAAGGTGCGCAAGGACGGGACGCTGAAATATCTCGGCCCGGACGGTAAATCGCAGGTTACGGTTGAATATCACGACGGGCATCCGAAAAGGCTGGATTCGGTGGTCCTGGCATGCCAGCATACCGAGGATATCCTGGATACAAGTGGAGAGTTTATTACCAAGAAGGCCAAAGAGGAAATAATAGAGGTTATAGGCAGGCCGGTGGTCAAGGATTTCATAGATAAAGACACCAAGTTCTATGTCAATGAGACCGGGAAATTCGTGGTCGGAGGGCCGCAGTCGGATACAGGCATGACCGGAAGGAAGATCGTCGTGGACACTTACGGCGGCGTGGTTTCTCCCGGCGGCGGGGCTTTCTCCGGCAAGGATCCGACCAAGGTTGATCGTTCGGCGGCTTATATGTGCCGCTACATCGCCAAGAACATAGTCGCCGCCGGCCTGGCGGACAAATGCCAGGTGCATCTGGCTTACGTTATCGGCAAGGCTGAACCGCTGGCGGTAATGGTGGATTGTTTCGGCACCGGAAAGCTTTCGGAGCAGGAATTCGTGAAATTGATCTGGGAGAACTTCGAATTGATGCCGAAAGGGATGATAAAGAGTCTCGATCTGTTGAGGCCGATATACATCAAGACAGCCTGCTACGGGCATTTCGGAAGAACGGAACCGGAGTTCAGCTGGGAAAGTACCGACAAAGCTCCGGTGCTCAAAAAAGCCGCCGGCAAGAAAATTTAACCGCGTTTGGACCGCAACCATCAGGGAGCCGATCAGAATGAATTATGATGTCAAAGATATAAAATTGTCTTCCAGGGGTGCTTTGCGTATTGAATGGGCGCGCAACAATATGCCTGTTCTCGGGTTGATCGCGGAGCGTTTTTCCAGAGAGAGGCCTTTGAAGGGCCTGAAGGTCGCCTGTTGTCTGCATGTTACCACCGAGACCGCGGTATTGATGGAGGTGGTGAAGGCCGGAGGAGCGCAGGTTTCCCTGTGCGCCTCGAATCCGCTTTCCACGCAGGACGATGTCGCCGCTTCCCTGGTGAAGCACCTCGGGATACCGGTCTTTTCCGTTAAGGGCGAGGATACGAAAACTTATTACAGGCACATAGAAGCCGTGCTTGCAGCGCAGCCGGACGTCACCATGGACGACGGAGCGGACCTGGTCTCTACCATCCACCAGAATCCGGGACGTTATATGAAGAAACCGGTTGTGGGCGGCACGGAGGAGACTACTACCGGAGTCATTAGGCTGAGGGCGTTGGCCAACCAGAATAAGCTGCGTTATCCCATAATTGCGGTGAACGACGCCGACACTAAACACCTCTTCGATAACCGTTATGGAACGGGGCAGTCCACTTTAGATGGTATCATCAGGGCCACCAATAAACTGCTGGCAGGCGCGACCCTCGTGGTCTGCGGATACGGCTGGTGCGGCAGAGGCGTGGCGATGCGCGCCAAGGGGATGGCGGCCAAAGTGGTAGTCTGCGAGGTCGATCCTTTAAAGGCGCTGGAAGCGGTGATGGACGGATATGAAGTAATGCCGATAAAAGACGCCGCAGTCAAAGGTGACATTTTCGTTACGGTAACCGGCGACATCAATGTGATTAGGAAAGAGCATTTCAAGCTGATGAAAGACGGGGCCATCGTGGCCAATTCCGGCCATTTTAACGTCGAGATAGACATCGCCGGCCTGCGTGGGATATCCGGCAAGCCGAGGGTGATCAGGGACTCGGTGGAAGAATACACGTTGAAGAGCGGTAGAAGGGTGTATATCCTTGGGGAGGGGCGTTTGATTAATCTCGCCGCCGCGGAAGGCCACCCTGCGCACGTGATGGATATGTCTTTCGCCAACCAGGCGCTTTCGCTCGAATACATCGCCGTAAACCACGGCAAGCTGCAGCACCAGGTCTATAGAGTGCCGTATGAAATAGACAGCGGTATCGCCGTCCTGAAACTCAAGAGTATGGGGATAAAGATCGATACGCTTACCACCGAACAAAAGAAATATCTCGCCAGCTGGGAGATGGGCACTTGAAAAGGATCGGCGTATTGACTTCAGGAGGCGACGCGCCCGGGATGAACGCGGCTATACGCAGCGTGGTCAGGTCGGCGTCGGCGCACAAACTGGAGGTTTACGGTATATTCCGCGGCTACAGCGGTTTGATCAACGAAGAATTGAAACCGTTGGACCGCCGGTCGGTTTCAAACATCATAAACAGGGGCGGTACGATCTTGAAGACCGCGCGCTGCCCGGAATTCTTTTCGGAAGACGGGCAGAAACGCGCCGTGGAGACGCTTAAGAAATATGAAATAGACGGTCTGGTCATCTTGGGAGGCAACGGCACCTATCACGGCGGTATGGCTTTGGCGCGTAAATGGGGCGTGCCGTGTATCGGCGTACCGTGCACCATAGATAACGACATAAACGGTACCGACGAGACCATCGGCGCCGACAGCGCGGTCAACACTGCCATGGAGGCGATCGATAAGATCCGCGATACGGCCACCAGTATGGAGCGTATTTTTGTTGTGGAGGTAATGGGCAGGGACTCCGGTTATATCTGTCTTCAGGTGGCGCTGGGCAGCGGCGCGGAGGAGGCTTTGATTCCGGAGGGACAGTTCGATTTTCACTCTATGTGCCACGAGATCGTGGAAGGGAACATCCGCGGCAAGATCAGCTGGATAATCATTGTCGCGGAAGGCGTCGGCAGTGCCGGCGATATCGCCGGCCGCATAACAGCGATGACGGATCTTGAGACTCGCGTAGTGGTGCTCGGACACGTGCAGCGCGGGGGATCACCCTCAGCCAGGGACCGCATATTGGCCAGCAGGCTGGGCTCTGAAGCAGTGAATCTACTGGTGCAGGGCCACGCCGGCAAGGCAGTCGGAGTGACCTCGGATAATCTGAACGAGGTTGACCTGGAAACAGCGGTGAGCAAGAAGGAATTCAAGACCGCCGGGCTCTATCGCCTGTTGAAGCTTTTGACTTGAAAGACAACATTATTCATAAACTTGATGAACACGGACTATAGCCCGCGTTCTTATAAAGTACCGGGTGATAGCAAGGGAAGGAGAATTGGAAATGGGCAGAAAACCGCAGGATATCGACAAGATCGTAATGGAACTGGTCAACAGCGAGGACGCGGCGGCGAAGAAGGCGTTGGCGGAAAAGATCAGGGCCCTGGCTTATAAAAAAGGCGTTTATCTTTCCAGTATAGAGGGGCTTTACGAAGCCCGCGGCAAAGGCGAGTTTTCCGGGTTCACCGTCCCGGCCGTGAACCTGCGCAGTATGACCTATGACCTGGCCAGGGCGATGTTCAGGACGGCAATAAGGAATAATTCCGGGGCTTTCATTTTCGAGATCGCCAAGTCGGAGATGGGATACACGGCGCAGCCCCCGGTTGAATACTCGGCGGTGATCCTGGCGGCGGCGATCAAAGAAGGGTATAAAGGACCGGTTTTTGTGCAGGGAGACCATTTTCAGGTCAACGCCAAGAAATTCAAAGAGGACGCGGAGAAAGAAATGGGGAGCCTAAAGGCGCTTATAGCCGAAGCCGTGGAGGCCGGCTTCTATAACATAGATATCGACTCTTCCACGCTTGTAGATCTTTCCAAGCCGGAAGTGCGTAAACAGCAGTTCAATAATTACGACGTTTGCGCGCGTCTCACCCAGTACATCAGGCAGGTGCAGCCGCGAGGCATCGAGGTTTCAGTCGGCGGCGAGATCGGAGAGGTCGGCGCCAAGAATTCTACTCCCGAGGATCTGCGCGCGTTCATGCAGGGGTTCCGCGAGAGGCTGCGCAAGGGGCGCAAAGGGATCAGCAAGATCAGCGTCCAGACCGGGACTTCGCACGGAGGCGTTGTCTTACCCGACGGCAGTATAGCCCAGGTCAAGCTGGATTTCGATACATTGAAGACCCTTTCTAAGCTGGCCAGGGAAGAGTTCGGCTTGGCGGGGGCGGTCCAGCATGGTGCGTCCACTTTGCCGGCCGAGGCCTTCCATAATTTCCCGGCCGCGGAGACCGCGGAAGTGCATCTTGCCACCGAATTTCAGAATATGATACTGGACAGCAGGCATTTCCCCGCCGAATTGAAAACGAAGATATACGAATGGCTGAAAGTTAACGCCGCTTCGGAGCGCAAGGAAGGCGAGACCGAGGAGCAGTTTTTCTATAAAGCCCGCAAAAAGGCGCTGGGCCCTTTTAAGAAAGAGATAATGGCCCTGCCTAAGGAAATAAAGGACGCGATCGCCGCGGAGATCGAGGCCAAGTTCGAATTTCTGTTCAAGCAGTTGAACAACGTCAACAACAGGGAACTGGTCAACAAATATATTACCTTAAAAAGGGTCATCTCGCGCAAGAGAACGGAGCGCGAGGCGGTAGTGCACGACGGGGAAGGCGCGGATTAGTACGTTGTCATCAAATATGACAGCGTACGGAGCAATCGGCAATAAAAAATAGAGAGTTGCGATTGCGGTCAGATTCCTATTGCTCGATTGTTCTGCCTGTAGAAATTGGATATAATCCTGCTGCGCAAAATATATGAATTTCTGCGATAAGTTTTATATGCTTCGCAGGATTAAATTAGCGGACGCCATGAAACATCGGGCTATAACTTTCATTCACTGCGTTCCGTAAGTTATCCGCTTATTTAAGGAGGGATCGATATGCGTTCGGATATGATCAAGAAGGGTTTGGAAAGAGTACCTCATCGCGCTTTGCTGCACGGCACGGGATTGAGCCGGAAAGATCTTGACAGGCCTTTTATAGGGGTAGCGACTGCTTTTACCGATCTCATCCCCGGTCATTCCGGTATGCGCGACCTCGAGCGATATATCGAAAGAGGTATTTGTTATGGCGGCGGCGTGCCTTTTTTCTTCGGCATACCCGGTATTTGCGACGGGATCGCGATGGGACATTTAGGGATGTGTTATCCTCTGGCGTCCAGGGAGCTCGTTGCCGACAGTGTGGAAACCGTCTGCAACGCGCACCAGCTGGACGGCCTGATCTGCTTGACCAATTGCGATAAGATCACTCCGGGCATGCTAATGGCTGCCGTCAGGCTGAATATTCCCACGGTGGTAGTGACCGCCGGGCCGATGTTAAGCGGCAGGCTGGGGACGCGCAAGCTAGCGTTTGTGCACGATACTTTCGAGGCGCTTGCCCGCGCCAAGAAGGGCGAGATTACTCCTTCGGAGCTGGAGTGCCTGGAAATGGAAGCTTGCCCCGGCGCCGGTTCCTGCCAGGGGTTATACACCGCCAATACCATGGCTTGCTTGCTGGAGACGATGGGTATATCCATGCCGGGTTGCGCGACGGCACTGGCAGTCTCCGCCAAGAAGCGACGCATCGCTCAGGCCAGCGGTGAGCGTGTGGTGGATCTCGTGCGCAAGAACATCCGTCCCCGCGATATCATTACCCGGGAATCCCTGGAGAACGCCATAATGGTGGATATGTCTCTCGGAGGTTCCACCAATACCGTACTCCATTTGATGGCGATCGCGCAGGAAGCCGGAATAAATCTGGATCTGCGGTCTTTCGACCGTATCAGCAGGAGCACTTCGCACATCACGAATATCGAACCGGCCGGCACGCATTATATGGAAGACCTGGAGTTTGCCGGGGGGATACCGGCGGTAATGCGCCGTCTCCGGGATAAACTGTACAATACTATCACGGTCAGCGGTGAGAAGGTCCATAGTATAGCCTCCCGCGCCACTATACTCGATGAGGAAGTCATCAGGCCTTTCGATAAGGCATATCATAAGGAAGGTGGGATCGCGGTTCTTTACGGGAATCTCGCCCCGGACGGAGCGGTGGTAAAACAGGCCGCGGTCGGCCCGAAGATGATGCGTTTCGAGGGTAGGGCCAGGGTCTTCGAGAGGGAAGAGGAAGCGATGAAGGCCATCCTCGGCGGGAAGATCAAGGGTGGAGAAGTGATCGTTATCAGATACGAAGGGCCGGCTGGCGGCCCCGGTATGCGCGAAATGCTGGCGCCCACGGCCGCCATAGTCGGAATGGGACTGGCGGATTCGGTAGCTTTGATCACCGACGGAAGGTTCTCCGGCGGGACAAAAGGCCCCTGCATAGGGCATGTTTCTCCTGAAGCTTCCAGCGGCGGGCCTATTGCCGTTATCCGCGAGAATGATATAATAAAGATAGATATCCCGGCCAGGAAACTGGAAGTCAAGTTGACGAAGACGGAGATCGCAAAAAGGTTCCGCGGCTGGAAATCCGTTCCTCCAAAGATAACCAAAGGTTACCTTGCTAGATATTCCGCTATGGTTCTTTCTGCCGACCGCGGCGCGGTTCTTTCCGCCGATAAGGTGTGCGGTAAAGTGAAGAAAGTCCATAGCCGATAGACTGAAGGGCGAAGCACGAAGGAAGAAGGACGCTTTACAATGAAAATGAAGGGCGCGGACATACTGATTGAATGTTTAAAAAGGGAGAATATCGGAGTTATCTTCGGTTATCCGGGCGGCTCCGTTCTGCCGATATTCGACAGCCTTTACGACGCCGGTCTCAAATTCGTGCTCACCAGGCATGAACAAGCGGCGGCGCACGCGGCAGACGGTTACGCACGCGCTACAGGAAGGCCCGGCGTCTGCCTGGCCACTTCTGGGCCGGGGGCGACCAACCTGACCACCGGGCTGGCCACGGCTTATATGGATTCCATACCCGTGGTCGCCATTACCGGCCAGGTGAAGACTTCGCTGATCGGCAACGACGCTTTTCAGGAGGCGGACGTTACCGGCATAACACGTTCCATCACCAAGCATAATTATCTCGTGAAGGATGTTAAAGACCTGGCATTGATTATCCGGGAGGCTTTCTGGATCGCTTCCACAGGCAGACCGGGGCCGGTGCTTGTGGATATCCCGGTTGACGTGCAGCAGCAGGAGTGCGAGTTCGTCTGGCCCGAACAGGTTTGTATCCGCAGTTACCGCCCCACGCTTTTCGGGCACCCAGGGCAGGTCAAAAAAGCCGCGAAGATGATCTCTTCCGCGCGTAGGCCGTTGATCTACGCGGGAGGAGGTGTAATCACTTCCGGGGCACACAATGAATTGCGGGAATTGGCGGAAAAGATAAACGCGCCGGTTACCTGGACCCTTATGGGTATCGGGGGTTTCCCGGCCACGCACAAGCTTTCCCTCGGTATGCTCGGTATGCACGGCACCGCTTACGCAAACCACGCGATTATGGAGTCCGATTTGATCATAGCAGTGGGCGCGCGTTTCGACGACAGGGTCACCGGCAGGATAGACGTTTTCGCACCTTCGGCCAAGATAATACATATAGACATCGATCCGGCTTCCATAAGCAAAAACGTTAAGGTGGACATACCGATGGTGGGAGACGCCAGGAACGTTCTGGGCCAGCTCCTGGAGGAGCTAAAATCTTGTCCCGATACCGGAGAATGGCTAAAAACCTTGGACGGCTGGAAGAAAAAGTATCCAATGGTCTATAAAGAAAGCGGCAGGATCAAGCCTCAGTATGTGATAGAGCAGATAGACGCGGCCAGCAAGGGTAAGGCGCTTATCTCCACGGAGGTTGGGCAGAATCAGATGTGGGCGGCGCAGTGGTATAAATACGATTATCCGCGGACTTTTATCTCCAGCGGGGGCCTGGGCACGATGGGGTTCGGTTTCCCGGCCGCGATGGGGGTTAAAGTCGCTTATCCGGAGAGGATAGTTTTCGACATAGCCGGGGACGGCTCCATACAGATGAACATTCAAGAGCTCGCCACCTGCGTTAGCAACAAGATCAACGTAAAAATCGCGATATTGAACAACGGCTATCTTGGTATGGTCAGGCAGTGGCAGGAGCTTTTCTACAAGCGTCGTTATTCGCATACCGCGCTTTTAAATCCGGACTTCGTGAAGCTGGCAAAAAGCTACGGAGCCGAGGGCATACGCGTCACCAAGAAAGAGGAAGTGAGACCGGCGATAGAGAAGGCCATAGAAATAGACAACGTGGTGATGATAGATTTCCGCATTGAACCGGAGGAGAACGTTTTCCCCATGGTGCCGGCAGGGGAGGCGATCAACCGGATGATCGGCGGGATGGCTTAATCCGCCGAAGGCGGACAGAGCAATCGAAAATAGAGAATCGAGAATAGGATTTCGATTGCGGTTAAATTTCGATTATCGAGTTCTCAACTGTTCTTAAGGAAAGAAGGTCTTTATGAGGCACACGATATCTATACTGGTGGAAAACAAATTCGGAGTGCTGGCGAGGATTGCCGGGTTGTTCAGCGCCCGCGGATACAACATTATTTCGCTTTCCGTCAGCGAGACCCTCGACCCCAGCATATCGTATCTTACGATGGTGGTGGATACCAGGGACGAGAAGGTACTCGAACAGGTCAAGAAGCAGTTGAACAAACTGATAGACGTTATCACGGTCACCGATTTCACCAAGAAGGATTACATAGACCGGGAGTTGATGATGATCAAGGTGTCCTGTACCGCCGGAGACAAGGCGGCGCTGGAGTCGCTGGCGAAGAAATGGGGAGCGGGAGTCACTCATTGCCGGGGAAATACGGCGATAGTCGAGATAGTCGGGGATCAGGAAAAACTGAAGAAGACGCTGGAAGAGGCAAAACGTTTCAACATAAAAGAACTGGTGCGGGCGGGCAAGATCGCGATGGCGACCGGAGACCTCACGCCAAAGTCAAAAACAGCATAAAGGAGGGAAGATGGCTAAGGTATATTACGATAAGGATGCGGATCTGAACCTTTTGAAGGATAAGACAGTCGCTATCCTCGGTTACGGTATACAAGGGCGTGGGCAGTCGTTGTGTCTGCGCGATTCAGGCTGTAAAGTGGTGGTTTCAGAGCTTCCCGGGACGCTTAACTACGAACAGGCAAAAAAGGACGGGTTCTCTCCGGTAAGCGCAGAAGAAGCGGCGCGCCGCGGCGATATTATACAGATCCTCACACAGGACCACGTGCAGGCGGTCGTTTACCGTAAGGCGATAGAACCGAACCTTACCGCCGGCAAGGCGCTTTGTTTTTCGCACGGGTTCAACATCCATTTCAAGCAGATCGTGCCGCCCAAGAACGTGGACGTGTTCATGGTCGCTCCCAAAGGTCCCGGCGCTTTGGTGCGCAAGATGTATGAAGAAGGGAAAGGCGTTCCTTCTCTGGTGGCGGTTTATCAGAACGCCAGTGGAAAGGCGCTTGATCTGGCGCTGGCTTATGCTAAGGCCCTGAAGGCGACAACCGCCGGAGTCATCAAGACCACTTTCGCGGAAGAGACCGAAACCGATCTTTTTGGCGAGCAGGCGGTATTATGCGGCGGAGTTTCCGAGTTGATAATGGCCGGGTTCGATACGCTGGTAGACGCCGGATACCAGCCGGAGATAGCCTATTTCGAGGTGCTGCACGAGTTGAAGCTTATCACCGACCTGATCCAGGAGCGCGGCATAGCCGGCATGCGCCGCGGAGTTTCCAACACCGCCTGCTACGGCGACCTTTCCAGGGGTAAAAGGGTGATTACCGCAAAAACCAGACAGGAAATGAAAAAGATACTCAAGGAAATACAGACCGGAAAATTTGCCCAGGAATGGATAAAAGAGAACGAAAAAGGACGTCCGGTATTCAACAAGCTGCTTAAGGCCGGAGATAACCATAAGATAGAAAAAGTCGGCCGTAAACTCAGGGAGATGATGCCCTGGATGAAGAAGGCGTAGAAAAGGCAGGATAACGGTTACTATTCTTCGGGGACACGATACTTAATTCGCGATCGTAACAGTATGCTGTTGCGTATAACATGAAACAAATGGAAAAGGTCATAATTTTCGATACAACGTTAAGGGACGGAGAACAGGCCCCCGGAGGTTCGCTGACTTCCCAGGAAAAGCTTGAGGTTGCTTTTCAACTGGAAAGGCTGGGGGTGGATGTTATCGAAGCCGGTTTTCCGGTA
The DNA here is from genome assembly GCA_011620275.1 of Candidatus Omnitrophota bacterium. Taxonomy (GTDB): domain Bacteria; phylum Omnitrophota; class Gorgyraeia; order Gygaellales; family Profunditerraquicolaceae; genus Undivivens. The sequence continues at coordinate 78,189 of WOZK01000030.1, read as the reverse complement.
TCCAGTCCGGATGATTTTCAGGCCGTGGCTCGCATCGCGTCTTCGGTAAAAAAGAAGTCCGTTTGCGCCCTCGCGCGCTGCCTGAAACCGGATATAGATGCCGCGGCCAAGGCTTTGAAGAAAGCTCGGAGACCGCGTATACACGTTTTCCTCGCCACCTCCAAGATACACCTGCAGTATAAGTTCCACAAAAGAGAAGACGAGATACTGCAGTTGGCAGTGCAGGCGGTGAGGGCCGCACGAAGACTCTGCCCGGACGTGGAGTTCTCCCCGGAAGACGCCACCCGCAGCGAGCGCTCTTTTCTTTTTAGAGTAATAGAGAACGTGATAAAGAACGGAGCTTCCACCGTGAATATTACGGATACGGTCGGCTATAGTTACCCTGCCGAGATATATTCCCTTATTTCGGAGATAAAGGACAACGTTCCTAATATAAATAAGGCGGTCATTTCCATTCACTGCCATGATGATCTCGGCATGGCGAGCGCAAACTCCGTATCGGCGGTGTTAGCCGGAGCGCGCCAGGTGCATTGCACGGTGAACGGCATAGGCGAGCGGGCCGGCAACGCATCTCTGGAAGAAGTTGTGATGGCTTTGAGAACCAGGAAGGATGCGTTCAGCAATTTACACACTTCGATAAATACGAAAGAAATATTGAATGCTTCCAAATTGGTCAGTAAGCTCACCGATTTCGTGGTGCCGTTGAATAAAGCCATCGTGGGAAAGAACGCTTTTAGCCACGAGTCCGGCATACATCAGGATGCGGTGTTAAAAAAGCGGACGACCTATGAGATCATGGATCCAGCAGACGTCGGGGTGGCCGGCAGCGAGATCGTGCTGGGGAAGCATTCCGGCAGACACGCGTTACGGGAAAGGCTGCAAACCTTGGGTTTCAAGCTCACGGCCGAAGAGCTCAACAGCGCGTTCGCGCGTTTCAAACAGCTGACCGATAAAAAGAAGGAAATTTACGACGACGACTTGCGTATAATCGTCGATGATCAGCTCAGGCATAGCAAACCTTTGTGGGAGTTGCAGGGATTCGAGGTTTGCTGCGGCAGCGGCTCTACTCCGGTTGCCGTCGTGCGCTTGAAGAAGAACGACCGCCTGTTGAGTGGGCAGGCTTCGGGTGACGGCCCGGTGGACAGTTGTTTCAAGGCAATAGATAAGATTACCGGTTTGAAAGCCAGGCTGCAGGATTTCCGTCTGGAGTCGGTTACTTCAGGCAAGGATGCCCTCGGTCAGGCGAGCTTGAGTCTTAAGCTGAAAGCCGGGGTCTTCGGCGGCAGGGGGGCCAGCACCGATATCATCGAAGCTGCCATCAAAGCTTATCTTGACGCCATAAACCGGTTGAGCGGGCGATGACCTACGGGTTAGTCGGTTATCCGGTCAAGCACAGCTTTTCCCCTGCGATGCACAACGCCGCTTTCCGCGATCTGGGCATGGGCGCTTCTTACCACCTTTTTGAAATCCCCCCGCAGGACATACCTTTATTTTTGAATGATCCGGCTTATTCCTTCAGCGATACCGCCGGGAGCAGGCGATACAAACTGGCCGACCTTTCCGGTTTCAACGTTACCATCCCGCATAAAATAGCCGTAAAAGAAATATTGGAGAAGAAATACCCCGGACAGCCGGCGGGGGATAACGAGCTTTATTATGTGCGCGTCTCCGGAGCGGTCAATACCGTAAAAAATCAAGACGGCATGATCAGTTACCGTAATACCGATGTTCTAGGGTTCCTCATTTCTTTGAAGGAGGATCTCGATTTCTCTCCGAAAGGCAAGAGTGTGATGCTTATCGGCTGCGGCGGAGCGGGCAGGGCGATCATTGCCGGACTTACCTGGGAAGCTGATAGAGCGGGGAAAATATATATATATGAGAAGAGCCCGCAATCCCGCGGGAATGCCGAAAAGCAATTCGCTTTGAACGGTATTGACGGAATGCTGAACGGGAAAGGAAAAGAAATAATTACTTTTATCGGAGAGGAGGATATGCCCGTCAGGCTTGAAGAGTGCGATATACTGGTGAATACCTCTCCTTTGGGAATGAAGGAAGGTGATCCCAGCCCGATCAAAAAGGAATGGCTGAAAAAAGGCACGGCGGTTTACGATATCGTTTATAACCGTGCCACGCGTCTGCTGGATGACGCCCGCGCGGCCGGGCTCGCCGCTTCCGGCGGGCTGGGGATGCTTTTGCACCAGGGCGCGGCGGCGTTCGAGTTCTGGACCGGTGGTAAGGCTCCGGTGGAGGTGATGCGGAAAGCATTGAAAGAGGCGGCCGGCCTATGATCATCCCGCTGATTTTCTTCGTTTTCGGCGCCATTGTCGGCAGTTTCCTGAACGTCTGCATCCACAGAATGCCGTTGAACCAATCGATCGTTTTTCCCCGTTCGCACTGTCCGTCCTGTTCCAAAGACATCGTCTGGTTCGATAATATCCCTTTGTTGAGTTTTTTTATCTTGAAAGGCCGATGTCGGCATTGCGGCAAACCGATATCCCTGCGTTACCCGCTGGTGGAATTCATTACCGGCTCTTTTTTTCTGCTTATGGGGGCGATTTACGGTGCACAGGCCCAGGCGGTATATTATTGTCTGTTCTTTTCTTTGCTTTGCGTAGCGACTTTCGTGGACATACAGTATCAGATCATCCCGGACGAAATATCAATAGGAGGAACCGCGGCCGCGCTGCTGTTGAACGTTTTATCCGGTATAAGGCCGCAGCCGGTAATCTTTGATTGGCATCCTGTTCTTCGCAGCCTCTTGGGCGCAGCGGCCGGGGCAGGCATCATCTACGCGGCCGGGGCTTTGTTCGACCTGGTATATTTCCGCATCCTGAAGAACCCCCCGGTGGAAGGAGAGACTTCTTCTATGGGCATGGGAGACGTGAAATTGATGGCGATGATCGGGGCATTCCTGGGGCCGGACAAGGCGGTGATGACTTTCTTTCTTGCTCCGTTTCCGGGTGCGATCGCGGGTATCATTAATCTGGTTTTCAAGAAGAGCCACGTAATTCCTTACGGGCCGTTTCTTTCTCTGGCAGCTATATTTTCGTTCCTGTTTGGGCACAGAATATTGGCTTTTATTATTCCTTAAAAATAATTTAAGAAAGTCTGTTGAGAAAGTCTTGACAGCATCTTCCTTTTGATGTATATTAGTGACTAACAATTTGACACGCGATTCCTGAAATACCAATTACCAGTTCCACGCCACGGAATAAATATGTAATTTAACATTTTTCCTGTGGCGTTTTTTTATGCTGAGCAGAATTGGTTACAGAAAGAAAATTAAAATAGTTTTCTTCAGTTTCCTCCTCTTGACTGTTCCTCTCCTTAACTCTCAAGCTGCGCTCCACGTAAAAGATTATAAATTCCCTTCCCAAAATATATTGATCAAAGAAACGTTTGACGCAACTACTCCGACAAACAACGATCCCAAAATCATTTTTTGTATCCAGGACGCGCACTGCAACTATGAAGCGCAGAAGAATACGGCGGAAGTCCTTGATTACCTTGTGCGGAATTACGGATTGCGTTTGATAATGGTTGAAGGCGGTTACGGTTATGTCGGGCTCTCTTCCTTAAGGGGATATGCGCCTCTAAAAACACGACAGGAGGTCGCCGAACGTTACCTGCGTGAAGGCCGGATCTCCGGGGAAGAATATTTCGATATTGTTTCCGACAGCGATATAGAATTATACGGAATAGACGAGGAAGGATTATATGACGCTCACTTGGATGCGTTCTGGAAGATAGACGCGGTAAGGGGAGAAGGGATTAAACATCTGGACAGGGTAATTTCTTCGTTGAATAAATTGAAGCTTTTTCTGTATGGCGATGAGCTGCGGCAATTGGAACAGAAGAAGGAGGCTTATGAGTCGAAAGGAGTGCAATTGGCCGATTACTGCGTCTATCTTTCTTCTTGCGCCTCCAAGGTATCCGTCGCTTTGAACAATTATCCGGCGATAGAAAAATTTACCAGGACCGTCGAGATTGAGAAAAACATGGATCTGAAATCGGCGGAAGCGGAACGCGTTGTTTTCATTAAAACCCTGGCCTCCGGTCTTGAAAGCGGAGAAGTCAAGAAATTGGTCTCTAAAACGCAGAGTTTCAAGGACGGGGAAATCACCGCGAAAGATTATTATTCTTATTTGAAGTCGCTGGCGCAGCCGGCCATCGATATAAAGACGGATTATCCTGCCATGGCAAAGTATATTGATTATATCTGCGGCGATAATTCCGTCAGCCCGGTAAAGCTGATCCAAGAGATATCGGCGCTGGAAGAGGAATTGAAGAACAGGGCATTTACTAACGATAGTCAGCGTAGGCTGTCGGAGATATCGCGGATGGCGGTTATGCTTAAACATTTTTTTGATCTGGAACTGACTCCAGAGGAATACTCCTATTTTAAAACCAATCGAGACAAGTTCAGCGTCGCTTCCTGGAAAAGCTATTTGCAGGAGAATTGCGCGAAATACAATATTCCGGAACCCGCGGTTTCGGTAGAATCCGTGGACGGGAATATAGGGATCCTTGAAGAGTTCTACAAACTGGGGGCCGCGAGGGAGAAGGTTTTTGTCAAAAACCTGCAAAGGAAAATGGATGAATCGCGGGAAGAGGCGGCTGTATTGATCACAGGGGGGTTCCATACCCCGGGCATGGTCAGGGCGTTGAGGGCCCGGGGGTATTCTTACGTCGTGCTGGCCCCAGTTATCACCTCCGGGAGCGATTCTTCGCTCTATTTTTCCGTGCTCAGGGAACAGAAAACAGATGTGTATGATGATTACGAGGAAGATGTAGCTGACGAGTAACATTGAGTTTAAAATAGGAAAGGGGTGTTGAAATGGGGATGATGAAATGCAGGATATGCTTGGTGCCGGTGGCAATTTTATTATTGATGACAACTCATTACACGGCTTTTGCCGCGGTTAATACCGATAATCTGCGCAAGAACGGCGCCTCCGTAGAAGATATCGGAATAGCCCTTCTGAGGGGTGACGCGGGTTATGACGGCGGCAGCGTCATAAAGACGATAATCACCGGCATCCGGGAGATGGATGCCTTGAAAGAAAAGATAAAGGAGAAGAGAATTAATGATATTTTTTTCTGCGCTGATATAAACTTGCCTCAGGATGATCAGGGGAAGTTCAAGACTAAACGCCTGGATAATCTTCTGAAAGACCTGGAAGACGGCTTTATTTCATCCACGGCGCAATTCGCTTATGTGATGTCTCATTTCGGCAGACCAGAGAAAGGGCTGGCTTTTCAAAAAGAGTTTTCTTTAGGGGAGAACGGTATCTTCGAACTTTTCAAGAATAGGGTTGAGAAGAAATACCCTAATGTTAAGGTAGTGTTGCTTCCGGCCCCCACTGTAGTCCAAGACGATATCTATAAGGATAATCTTAATCTCGCGGAGTTGACCATCGTCAATGCAAAAGATAGCGTCAAACCGGGAGAGAAAATAGTTTTCGTTTTCGAGAACATCCGTTTCTATAACGAAGAACAGGCAAAAGACTCTGCGGTGCGCGAGGCTTTCGCGAGGAGGTTGATAGCTCTGACCGGGCATGATGCCGATGAGGTGGCTTTTATCAACGCCGCTTTCGATAAAGCGCATCGTCCTAAAGATGCTTCCGTGGAGATGATAAAATATTTTCCTGTCGAAAATATAGCGGCCGGCAACAATATGGTGAAGACTTTGCATAAAATCGCCTTTTATGGCAATAAGGTTACCGGTATAAAACTCGGGATTATGGGCGGGGCCAAATACGAAAAGGCCGATACGGTAGGGGACTTCGCCCTCCAGCCCGGCAACAAAGTAGTGATAGTGGGCGCACTTTCTAATCCCTTGCAACCGGAAGGGTTCGCTTTAGGTAAATCCATGATGCCGAAGGCTTCCGATGAAAAGGTAATGAAGAAGGTGAGAAGCGGCAAAGATAAGCTGGCAAAGGTCCCGGATGCAAGAAAAATGCTGCCGGTGGATTTCCTGGTTAAGAAAGTGGGCACGGATGGAAAACTTATCGGAGAAGCCTATGGCGTAGATGTAATCGCTGCCGATGAGGCGCAGGTGGATATCGGGGCCAAAACGCTGGCGATGCTGCTCGACAGTATCAATGCCCTTAAGGGAGGCGACGGTATCGTTTTTAACGGCGGCACCGGGATGTTCGATTCCGGGGATAAGAATACATGGTTTGCCACTAAGGAGACTTTATTCGCGGTATGGAATGCGGGGGTCAAAAGAGGAGTGGTCGTGTTCTTCGGCGGAGGAGATACCCAGAAGGCGGTGGAAAAGTTCGAATCGGAGACCGGCTATAAATTCAGCGACTATCCTGATGTGTTCTTCGTGGATACCGCCGGGGGTGCGCTGCAGACGGCGTTGGCTAAGGGCCTGGAGAATATGCCCGCCATCAGACCGTTGCTTCAGGTTAAAAGGGTTTACACCGGTATAGACGCCGTTAAAGAGTATTCTAGTGAATTCGTCCAGGCGGTCGCCGGAAAACTGGGCATTGACCGGGCGATCGCGCAAACAAGGGTTGCGGCGTTCTCCAAGGTGAAGGCCGAAGCCTTTATTCAGAACGGCGGCAGGGCATTTAACGAATACCTGGCCGGTGTATTTACAAGCGATATAGACGGGGCCGGTAGCGTTATCGCCGTTTCCTCCCGTGAAGCCCTGAAACCGGGATTTCTCACAGGGATGGAGAATCTTATTAATGAAAGCAAGGGGAAAGTTCAGTTCGTTATCTGCGGAGAAGATGCCGGGGCCATCGCTCAATTGGTGCAGCTTGACGACTATATAGTAAAGGACCAGGCGATGAAGACAGCTCCGGACTTCACCGGTTTCCTAGAAACAGGCAGTAAGGAAATGCTGGAGAATACCATTATAATAGTCTCCCCGGAGGAAAATGATCCCCTGGTCAGCATATCCGGTAAACCGGTGCGCAGGATCAGAGCCTCGGAAGTCTCCCTGCTGGCTTTGGCCAAAGCCGTGTATGAGTTCTACGGGCAGGGTGTTAACGCGCATATGTGGGGGTTCGTAAATAAACTGGAAGCCGATAAGGTCGTGCCGGCCGGTTTCACTGTATCGAAGCAGGCTAACGACGCGGTATCAACTCATGTGACCATGGACACATTATTTGAAGGGTTGGCCGGTGTTAAACTTGAGGCTTCGGAGAACATAACGGCTACGGTAAAACGGCTTGAACAGTCTCTGACTGATATAGGAGTATAATGGGACAAGGTAATATAGGTTTTAAAGAAGCCCCTCTTAAAAAAGGAGGGGCTTCTTTCATAAACGGCAAAGCGAAGAAGTGAGACAGTTCCCTGGATTATGGCGGCGGTGCTGTCGGCGGCCGTTTGTTGCATTTTTCTGGTTTTTGCCGGAGCGCGCGATCCCGGCCGTTGTAATGTGTTATCCAGCGGGATTGACGCCGATCTCGTTTCCGTTTCGTTTTCAGCCGGCAGGAGCGGAGGGCAACAAAGTATCAATTTCTATCTGAAGGCGGATGACGTTTGTCTGAAACGCGGCAGCGATGAGATAAGCAAAGCGCTCGCGGTGTGTTTTGACGCTTTTATGGCGGGATTAAAGTTTCCGCAGGACAAATTCCGGGCCAATTTGAATTACATGGAACCCGGCAGGGTTCTTGATTCCGGGATCTCCGATACTATCACAGGACGTGTGCTGCTGTACGGCGATCTTCGTTTGAAGCAGGACATCGCGTAGCTGATCAATCCCGCGGTTTCTCCGGAAGGCGCCCTGTTCTGGGAGTCGGTAAGGAAAAAAGCCTCGGAGATGGGCGCTTCGGATAATGTAGTCGTGTTGAACAAGGTCTGGATCGAACCCGCCGAAGCGTGCGTCTATATGAGAAAGGGAGCCCCGTGTATTTTGAGATGCAGCCTTCGCGTCTGCCGGGAGTCGCCCGGCAATACCGAAGCGCCGCGGGGCGGGATACAGGAGTATGCCGACGGGCTTTTTACCACTGTCATTCTGCCGAAATTGAATAGAAGGGTGAACCAGGATAGGGAATACGCGTCTTTGAGCTGTGTTTATAAAGGGTTGATTTTGGCTCGAGCGCATAAAGAGAACTCGCCGGAAGGTTTTTCCGGGATCGGGTACTGCGCCGGCGGGCAGAACCTACGGACAGCGGGCTTTGAGCATTCCGTCGCCATTTACCGGCAATATATGAAGGAGCTCAAGAAGGCGCGTTCCTGCGAGGCGCAGGCGGGAGAGCCTGGCTCCGGGATCGCTTTTACAAATTATTTCATTGGTGGAGTGGATTTCCGCGATATAAAGGTCAGTGTCCGTTTCTTTGCCCCCCCGGAGGTTTTGAAGCGGAATTCGGCATAACGGGTGCGAAAATCGAAAGGCAGGGTGGACTGCTTGAACTGCTCACGGCAGAGGTGAATTCCCGCATAAGTTTTTTTAGAGTGATTTCTGACGAGCGCTTCCCTGATCTATCGCTGAAGCCGTTGCTCAAAGCCTTTTCGGCCGGCTCAAGAACCAGCGGCCAATAACAGCGGGTTATGAAGTCCCGCAGTTCAGAGCTGGTCCCCGCATAAAACAAAGAAGGCCCTTCGACTCGAGGGCCTTCTTTGGAGGCGATAAACCTCAATAGCTTTCGCTATCTGCCGACCTCCTTATGTCGACTGGTTTTTTCACTTCTACGCTAAGTATGCCACACGCCTTCCTAAATTTCAAGCCCCCCGGTTAAAAAGTCAATGGTCCATAATCCACATTCGTGTCTCGTCCGGCATCTCTCCCATTCCCGATCATACGATCATAATTATATATTGACCTTCGTTTGCGCCTCGGATAATATATGTAGCGTAAATATCCTGCGAGTTTTTGTTAATTCGGTTTTAAGACCTAACCGTGACCGCAATCCGAAACGGGTTTAGCCGTAGCCTAATTAGGTATCGTGTCCCCGGAGATGAATTCTATGGATCTCTCGTCAGAAGAAAAGGCGTTGGTTGCTTCGGCATCCGGAGCCAAATGGAGCGTGATAGGCGTGAAGCGCAGGGCGGGAGTGCTCGCCCCGCTTTTCTCGCTTTATTCCTCACAGAGCGCAGGGGCAGGCGATATAAACGATCTGCGCCTGCTCGTTGACTGGTGTTCTTTTACCGGCAACAGCATTCTGCAACTTTTGCCGATGAATGAACTGGGGGCCGTTTTTTGTCCGTATGATTCCATAAGTTCTTTCGCGCTTGAGCCGTTCTATTATTCTTTTTCCGGGGACGGACGTCTCGCATCCGGGTATGTCCGGGCCCTGCGGAAGAAATTTCCCGCGGAAGCGCCGCGCGTGGATTATAACTTGAAGTGGGATAAGCTTTCTTTTCTCTGGGAGATGTTTTTGGAGAAGGGAAAGGCGGATACTGCCGGCGTTTCTTTTTCTTCTTTCCGCGAGGATAACTCATACTGGCTGAAAGATTTCGCGCTTTTCAAGGTCCTCAAGTATTATTCTCAAGGCAAAGCCTGGTATGACTGGGAGGATGTTTACCGCCGCCGCGATAAAGAGGCGCTGGCGCGTTTCGAACGGGAGCATGGAGAGGAAACGCTGTTTCAGGAATGGCTGCAATGGCGTCTTTCTGAGCAGATGACCGCGGTAAAGAAGTATGCCGCTGACAAGGGCGTATTGCTGAAAGGAGATCTGCCGATACTGGTTTCGCGCGACAGCGCCGATGTTTGGGCGCACCCGGAGTTTTTTAAGTTAGATTCGGCCGCCGGGGCCCCCCCGGATATGTATTGTTCCAAGGGGCAGCGTTGGGGCATGCCGGTTTATGATTGGGACAGGATCGAATCCGACGGGTACAGGTATCTTAAGGAAAAGCTGCGTTACGCGCAGAATTTTTACGATCTTCTGCGTGTAGACCATGTGGTGGGGTTGTTTAGGATATGGAGTATTCCTTACGGCGACCCGTTGGAAAACCAGGGGTTGCACGGCAGTTTCGACCCCTGCGACGAGAATTCCTGGGGAGAACACGGCAGAAAGATCCTCTCCGTCATGCTGGAGAACACGGACATGCTGTTGTGCGCGGAAGACCTGGGCGTGATACCCCGTGTATGTACCGAGACGCTGCAAAATTACGGTATCCCGGGGAACGACGTGCAGCGCTGGGTCAAGGACTGGGACGTGCTCCACGATTTCCTTCCGCCTGAAAAGCAGCGTTTCCTCGCGGTTTCCATGCTTTCCACCCACGATACCACCAACTTCGCCGCCTGGTGGGAGAACGAGGCGGGAACGGTTGACGAGGGGCTTTTTATGCGTAAGTGCTACGAGAAAGGAATAGATTACGGTTATATAAAAGGACTGCTTTTCGATCCGGCTCTCGCGAGGCATGGCAGGCTGCGCTGGCTTCAGGGCATGAGTGATCCGGGCGCGCTTGCTTCCGTTCTGGGAAGGCGTATGAATGAAGTCGGAGACATATTGAAGATGCACGCCGATACTTACGGAGAAAAAGATAAATTCTGGGCGCAGCTCGGCTTGAACGGCGTTCCCGCTGAAAAAGCCGATCCCGGACTCGGCAGAAAGGCTCTGGCGTTGAATCTGCGTTCCCGGGCGGTTTTCTGCGTGCAGACCCTTCTGGACTGGTTTTATCCGGCCGGGATATTGAGGGGAGATCCGTATGATTACCGTTTGAATACCCCCGGTACCGTCGGTCCGCAGAACTGGTCTTTGAAAATGCCCCTGCCGCTGGAAGAATTGTTTAAACATGAATTCAACACGGTAATAAAAGAGATGATAGCCGGCTCCGGCCGCGCATAAACCGGAACAACCTTCTACAGCCTGCCGGGAAAGCCCGGCGTTTATGCTCCCGCCCCGGATATTCCTATGAGTAAAAAAATCGTATTCAAGAACATGTCCCGTTCCGCGGGCATCCCTTTGAAAGCGGTGATTTTCGACTTCGACGGGGTGATCGTGGATTCGATGCCGTATCATTTCATAGCCTGGTTTGAAACATTGCGCCCTTATGGAGTGAGAGCCGGTTGTCTGGACGTCTATTGTAGAGAAGGGGAGCGCTGGGAAAAATCCGCGCGTGATTTCCTGGCGCAGAATAATATAAAGCCGTCAAGAGAGCTACTGGAGCGTATTTTCCGCCGGCGCAGGCGTATTTTCGGTAGATATTCTAAGGGGATGAGATTCTTTCCCGGGGCTTTCCGGATATTGCGGGAGCTCAAAATGCGCGGTTACAAACTGGCTCTGGTCAGCGGCACACCGGGCATTGAGATAAAGCGCATGCTGCCGGCTGGGATCGGCAGGCTTTTCGACGTTATGGTCACCGGGGATAAAGTAAGGCGCGGCAAGCCGCATCCGGAACCTTATAAAATGGCTTTACGTCTGCTCGGTCTCAAAGCGGCGGAATGCCTGGTGGTGGAGAACGCGCCTCTGGGTATCGCCTCAGCTTCCGGCGCCGGAATCTTTTGCGTGGCGGTTTCCACCAGCCTGCCTGCCGAATATCTGAGTAAGGCAGATATGATAGTCGGCGGGATATCCGCGGTACTGCCGATAATAGAGAGCAGGAGCCGCCGCCGGTTTTAGCGCCGGAAATAAATCCGCGTTCCATAAATTTTTTGTGAAAATTATCCTTCCCGGCAGTATAATAGAAAGAACAGCCGTGGAAAACAGGAGATGTTGAACCGGCATTAGGGAGCAAGAATGAATTCGTTATGGTTACTGCTGGTCGGGACCTGCGCGCTGGCAGCGGGTTACCATTATTACGCGGCCTTCAGCGAGAAGAAAATATGGGGGGTGGACTACAGCCGTAAGACCCCAGCCGTGGAATACGGCGACGGGCTGGACTATATGCCGGCAAAGCACTGGAGCATTCTGTTCGGCCACCATTTTTCTTCGATAGCCGGGGCCGGCCCGGTAATCGGGCCGGTGGTGGCCTGCGCCATGTTCGGCTGGGGGCCGGCCGCGCTGTGGGTGGTTTTAGGTTCGATCTTCATCGGAGGGATCCACGATTATTCTGCGCTTATTCTTTCGTTGCGGCATAAAGGGAAATCGGTGGGGCAGGTTTCTGAGGTTGTGATAAACCGCCGCTACCGTCTGTTTTTTTCAATTTTTCTCTGGCTGGCCCTGGTTCTTATCGTGGCGGTCTTCGCGGCCGTTACCGCCCAGACTCTTGTTGTCAAACCGGAGATCGTCATACCTACCCTGGGGCTCATCCCTATAGCCGTCTTACTAGGTTTTATGATTTACCGCTGGAAAGTGAAACAATTGCCGGCGACCGTGGTCGCTCTTTTGCTTATGGCCGGCTCCATTTACGCGGGCGAAGTATTTCCGGTGCAGCTGGCGTTTCCCCAGGCTATGGCGTTCTGGACGGCGCTGCTGCTCGTTTACGCCTATATCGCCTCGGTAGTCCCGGTGAACTTGCTGCTGCAGCCGCGCGACTATCTTTCAATGGTCGTGCTGTTTCTGGGGTTGCTCCTGGGCTACGCCGGAGTATTCGTTTCTCATCCGAAGATGTCGACTCCTTTCTATATTCAGGCTCCAGCCGGAAGCGCCGGTTTGTGGCCGGCCATGTTCGTTTTGATAGCCTGCGGCGCCATCTCCGGTTTTCATTCGCTGGTTTCGTCCGGGACGACCTCCAAGCAGCTGGCGTGTAAACGCGACGCCAAGCGTATAGCCTTCGGAGGCATGCTGCTGGAGGCGGCGATGTCCCTGCTTGCCATAATCTCCGTCTGCGCCGGTCTTTTCTGGAGCGGCGGGCCGGAGGGCATGGTCTATCCTGAACTGGCGGAGAAAAGCGGCTGGATAGTGACCTTCGGTAAAGGCTACGGTAATCTCACTGCCCCTCTGGTGGGCGCCGCGGCCGGGACGACCATAGCGGTTTTTCTTTTGAACAGTTTCGTGATGACCACTCTCGACAGCGCAACCAGGATCACGCGTTACCTTACGGAAGAGATATTCGGGGAGTCTCTGAAAAGGAAGAAAATGAATAATAAATATGTGTTCGGCGTGATTTCCGTGGTGGCCGCGGCCTGTCTGGCTTTCGGCTCCTGGCAGGTGATCTGGCCGGTGTTCGGCGCGGCGAACCAGTTGATCGCCGCCCTGGTGCTGTTGACGGCTTCCGTTTATCTTTTACAAAGAGGCCGGCCGTCTTTATACACGTTATTGCCGGCGTTGTTTATGGCGGTTACCACCGTTTTCGCGCTCGGGTCGGGGATGGTTGTTTTCTGGCGGCAGAAGGCTTATATCCTGGTCGCTGTGTCTGCGGCGCTGCTTTTGCTGTCCTGCGATATGCTGAAAGAGGTATACCTGGCTCTGGCGGCGACCCGCGACACAAGGGCCGGCAGGAGATAAATGGCGTATCTTTCCGGCCGGGCATATTTCCTCTCCAAAAAGGTCGGCAAGGCGATTACCGATTACGGGATGCTTGACGACGGGGACAGGGTGGCGGTGGCGGTTTCCGGCGGTAAGGACAGCTTTGCCCTTCTGCGCATAATGCAGGAGAGGCGGAAGTTTGTTCCGATAAAGTACGATATAATCGCGGTGCACGTCGATTTGGGGTATGGGGGAGTAAATCCGGCGAGGTTGGAACGTAATCTGCGCGGCATCGGCGTTGAGTTCCACATAGAGAGATCTGACGCCTTGCGTTCCAGCGACCGCGGGAAAATTAACTGTTTCTGGTGTTCCTGGAACCGGCGCAAGACGTTGTTCGAGGCGGCGGACAGGCTCGGGTGTTCCAAAGTCGCTCTGGGTCATCACAAGGATGATATAGTTCAGACCATACTTCTTAATTTCTTCTTTCACGGGGAGATCTCGGCGATGTGCCCTAAACAGGAACTCTTCGGCGGGAAGTTGACGTTGATACGGCCGCTGGCATACGTTGAGGAGAAGGAGATAATAGCTTTTGCCGACGCTTACAAAATACCGGCGCAGAAATGCCGGTGTCCGCACAGCGGTAAAACTAACCGGGCGCTTGTGGGGCGTTTCATAGCGCAGGCGGAGCGCGTGTGTCCGGACGTTAAAACCAATATCTTCCGCAGTGTTAAAAGAATAAAACGGGAATATCTGCCGTAGGCTGAGGCCGGGTCCGTAAAGGGGAGAACGAGAAATGGTCATAGTTCTGGTGATCGCGTCGGTACTGGCGGTTTTCGCGGTGTTCTTCGTGCTGCTACGCCTTTATTTCCAGATTAGTTCCCGCATGGACGCGATGGCCGAGGCGGTGCGCAGGAGCGGAGACTCTTTGAATAAGAATATAGGCGATACTCTCGGAGTTTTTGGCGGGGTCCAGGATAAATTAGCCCGCGTCGAGGAGGTAAACCGCAGGATATACGAGATAGGCAAGGACATATCCAGTCTGCAGGAACTGCTGCGGGCCCCCAAGTTCAGGGGAAAGTTCGCCGAGACTTTCCTGGAAAACCTGCTTTCCCAGGTTCTGCCTCCCGATTTCTTCCAGGTGCAATACCGTTTCCGCACCTCCGATACGGTGGACGCGGTTATCAGGCTGGGGGAGCGTCTCTTGCCGGTGGACGCCAAGTTCAGCCTGGAGAACTTTCAGAAAATGACGGCTGAACCGCAGGAACAGGCGCGCTCGGCCCTGAAGAAAAAGTTCGTTTCCGACGTCAAGGACAGGACCGACGAGATAGCTTCCAAATACATCCTCCCGGCCGAGAACACCTACGATTTCGCTTTTATGTATATCCCGGCGGAGAACGTCTATTATGAGATAATAGCCACGGAAGACCTTTTGTCTTATTTGATCTCGCGCAGGGTATATCCGGTGTCGCCGCTTACTTTCTACGCCTACCTGCAGATAATCTGCCTGGGATTGAAGGGGTTGCGCGTGGAAGAGAACGCGGAACGCATATTAAAGACTATAGCTTCTTTATCGGGCGAGATAAACAAATTCCGGGATGATTATCAGCTCGTGGGCAGGCATCTGCAGGACGCGGGCCGTAAATACGAAGAGAGTTCCAGAAAACTCGAGAAACTGGCGGAAAGGATTGCCTCCGTGGACAGGCAGGAAAATGACGTCTGAGGAGCTGTGCGGGATCAGCCTGGCTTTCGGCCGCGGGCGCATAAATATGTCGTTCCGGCACGGGGATAAGGCGGACGTGCTGGTTAACCGCGGGAATTTTCTTGCTTCGATAGGCGCCGTCCCCGGCCGTCTGGTCTGCAGCGACCAGGTGCACGGCGGCAGAGCCGTGGAGGTCACTTCCGCCGACGCCGGCAAAGGGGCTTTGTCTTTCGAGACTTCCGTGGCCCGGGCGGACGCCCTAGTTACCTGCGTTCCCGGACTGCCGCTCGGCATACTTACCGCCGATTGTCTGCCGGTATTGCTTTTCGATCCCGCGGCGCCGGCGGCGGCGGCCGTCCACGCCGGATGGCGCGGGAGCCGCGACGGGATAATCGGCAATACCCTGCGTTTGATGCGGGAAAAATTCGGCACCAGGCCGGAAGCGGTCTCGGCATGGCTGGGGCCCTGCATAGGACAATGCTGTTACCGGGTCTCAGGAGATTTCCGGGAGATTTTTCCCGGGTCAGTCGCTATGGACGGAGAGGATACGTTTTTCGACCTCTCCGGTTTCAATAGACAAGCATTGCTTGTCTGCGGTGTGAGGTCTGAGAATATACATGAGAGCGGTGGTCAGTGCACCATGTGTATGGGGAGAGATTTCTTTTCTTACCGCAGGGAAGGAGGGCTCGCGGGGAGGATGCTTTCAGTGATTATGCTTAGCAAAACGCAATAGGAGGCGTATGTTCCTTTTAAGAAAATTCAGGATGAAATTCATACTTGGGGTAGGGTGCGTCTCGGAGGATATACTGCGCCGGGCTTTGGATGGGATAGGGGAAGATATAGAGCTGTCTATTCAGGGGGAGGCTGGTGTTCCCGGGGAATCATGCATGCACGTTTCTCTGGGGACCGATGATCCGGAACTGGTATTCGACATTTGTTCTCAATACGGGAAGATAAGGTCGGCTAAAATAGAAGAAACCACTGTATCCGGGAGGTGAGCATGCAGAAGATAATAGTGATCTATTATTCGCGGGGCGGCACCACCAGGCGCATGGCGGAACTGGTGGCCGAGGGGGCGCGCAGCCACGGGGTGGAGACGGACGTCCGGGATGTGGGATCTGTGGGAGTGGATGAACTGCTTGCTTATTCCGGCGTGATAATAGGGTCACCGGTTTATTACGGGACCATGGCCGCCGAAATAAAGAAGCTGGTGGACGAGTCGGTAAAGCTGCACGGCAGGCTCGACGGCAGGATCGGAGCGGCGTTCGCCTCCAGCGGCAACCTCGCAGGAGGCAACGAAAGCACCATTCTGGATATCTTGCATGTTCTGCTCGTGCATGGTATGATCATACACGGCGATCCTAAAGGAGACCATTACGGCCCGGTTGCCGTGGGAAGTTGCGACGAGCGAGCCGCGGACGAATGCCTGAGGCTGGGCGGCAGGGTCGCCGAACTGGTCAAGAAACTCGCGGCCGGACCGTCAGCGTGAGGAAAATCGCCCATGTATATCACCGTGTTCGTCACCGCCTGCAGTAAGAAAGAGTCGGAGAAGATAGCCCGCCGCCTGGTGGAGAAGAAACTGGCCGCCTGTGTGAACGTCGTTCCCGGGATATCCTCATTCTTCCGTTGGAAGGGGCGCGTCAATAACTGCCGTGAATGCCTGTTGGTCATAAAAACCAAGAAATCCTTATTTTCGCGCTTGGCCGGTGAGGTCAGATCTTGCCATAGCTACTCCGTGCCGGAGATCATCGCTTTGCCTGTTGTCGCCGGGACGAAAGAATATCTTTCCTGGATAAATGAATCTGTCGGGAACGCCGTTTGATTTCGTCATAGCTTTTGCCGGCGGGGTACTCTGGAGTTTTACTCCTTGCGTATATCCGCTTTTGCCGGTCATAATCGGTTATGTAGGGGCGTCTTCCTGTGTTTCTCGCCGCAGGGCTTTTCTGTTGAGTTTTTCCTACGCCGGCGGAACCGCTTTCATTTACGCCCTGCTGGGCGTGTTGGCTTCGCTGGGCGGCAGGGCTATGGCAAGATTAGCAGCTTCTGCATGGATATCGGTCCTCTCCGGCCTATTGATATTCATTTTCGGCGTATTCATGTCCGGTATCCTGAAGCTGCCTGTAAAGCGGTTTATCGGAGTGCGCCCAACAGGCAAAGGACACGGCGGGATTTTCTGGGCTTTCTTTCTCGGCTGCGGGTCGGCACTGTTGATTAGTCCGTGCGTTACCCCGGTGCTCGGTTCCATCCTGGTCTATCTCGCTTCGCGCAAGAATGTGCTCTACGGCGCGCTGTTGCTGCTTACTTTCGCGTACGGGATGAGCCTGCTGTTCATTGTCGCCGGAACATCCGGTTATTTCCTTTCCCGGCTGCCCAAGTCCGGCAAATGGCTGGAATATGTACAGAAAGCCTGCGCTTTATTGTTGTGCGCCAGCGGGGTGTATTTTATAATAAAAGAATTGAATTGAGCTTGTCGTAGCATGACTGCTGTTATCGTCCTCCTGGAGATAAACAGCCTGCGGCGGTAAACAGCGGCGCATAAAGAGAGGAGAACATGAAGATAATAAAAATATTCGCCGTCTCTATCCTGGTGTTATCGTTGTTCTGCGCCGGTAGCCTTTGGGCTTTCGACAGCGCGTCAGATTTTAGCCTGACCGCTACTTCCGGCAAGACGGTCACCATGAGCTATTTCCGGGGTGTAAAACCGGTGCTGCTTTTCTTCTGGACCACCTGGTGCCCGTATTGCGTCAGGCAGATGAAGATGCTGAATGAAAAGTACGAAAAGATGTCGGCGGAAGGGATCGAGGTCATTCCCATCAACGTGGGGGAAAGCGAAGAGAAAGTCTTGCGTTTCCTCAGCCGTAATCGTATAAGCATTCCTTCTTTCCTGGACGGATACGGAACGGTAGCGGACACTTACCGGCTGATCGGAGTGCCTACTTACACACTGGTAGACCGGGAGGGAAGGATATTGTTTCAGACCAACGAGTTCCCTTACAAGGAGTATAAATCGTTGCTTACAGCCGTCCCGGGTAAATAATCCGGCTGTTTCGCAGGAAAAATAGGAGGGTCTCTCCGGTTAAATCCCGTAGGGTCATGCAGAGGAGAAGAAATGTTCGACAAACTTAAATCCATAATGGAAATGCAGAAGAAGGCCAGGGAGATTAAGGAAAGCCTGGATAAAACAGTGTTCGATACCGAGAGTCAGGACGGTAGTGTGCGTCTTTCTATGAATGGTTCACAACAGGTGGAAGCGGTAACCGTTAGATGTGAAACGCTTCCTCCGGAGGCGAAAACCAGGCTGGAAAAGGCGTTAAAGGATGTCTATAACCGCGCGATAAAGCATTCCCATGACCTGGCGGCGCAGAAAATGAAGGAGATCACGGGATTGAATATCCCGGGTTTGATGTGATGAACGGCCGTGGACCGAAAGGACAATTCGAAGAGCTCAATGCCGGCAGGCTTTTCTGTTCTTCCTGCGGGCGTTCCACGCCCGTAAGAGAAAGGCTGCTGTTGGTATTACCCGACGGCTGCCTTTATGAATACAGATGCGCTGTCTGCGGCAGCGTGACCGGCGACAAAAAGACCAGGAGCGGAGGAAACGGCGGTTTGTTCCGCGGGTTCGGCGGGGGGCGGGTGAGATGAGAGACGCGGAGGTTCTTAAAGGTTTGGCTACCGGCATAGGCAGTTTGCCTTATCGTGAAGCGGAGACCGCGCTGGATCTTATTTTCCGACGCACTCCGAGAGCGCCGTTCTGGCCGCAGCTTCCCAAGAGAGGGGCATGCGAAGGGATGGTGGCGCAGTTTTCCCAGAATTTCCCTTGTTTTAAACTCCAAGACGGAGGCGTTTATCTGGATGCGTCCGCTCCTGAAAGCGAACTCGAGCTTTTTTACGAAAAGGTGATAGCAGGCGACAACGCCTATTTTGCCATTACCCCTGACTTTGCCCCCGGGATCTACGCCTACCGCGATAGGCTGCGCAGGAACGGCGCCAAAGGCGCTGATTTCCTCAAGGGACACATAACCGGTCCTTTCACCTTCGCGGCCTCGGTTACCGATGAAAAAGGGACGGCCCTTCTGCATAACGAAATAATGATGCAGGTTGTGGTAAAAGGTCTGGCGGGCAAAGCTAAATGGCAAATCGAGTTCCTTAAGGAATTCGGCAGGCAGACGATTATTTTCGTGGATGAGCCGTATCTCGGTTGTTTCGGCTCCGCCTATACACCGGTCACCCGGCAGACGGCGCTGGATGTAATGAGCGAATTGTGTTCGGACATAAAGGCGCACGGAGCATTGACCGGGGTTCATTGCTGCGGCAATACCGACTGGTCCATACTTACCGAGGCGGCCGGAGTGGATATAATCAGCTTCGATGCCTTCAATTTTCTGGACAGAATTGTGCTTTACGCAGCCGAAGTTTCGGCTTTCCTCGACAAAGGGGGGATTCTTTGCTGGGGTATCGCACCTACCAGGGAATTTACCGGGGCTGAGACGCCGGAGTCCCTGCTGGAAAAGATAGATTCCGGGGTGGAGATGTTCAGGCGCAAAGGAGTGAATGCGGCGAAAGTCAGGGAAAGGCTTATCGTCAGCCCGAGCTGCGGCCTCGGCAGTCTGGGTGAAGAAAAAGCCGCAGGGATTTTTAGCCTGCTTGACGCCGTTGCCGGTATCCTCTCCCGGAGATAGCCGGTTCAAGTCCGATCCGGAACAGATAAACAGGCTCACGGATAAGGCCTGATATTGTGACACGCCGAATTGATTGACAATAGTCCGAAAGGGTGTATACTTATTGTTGAGGACAAAGACGTCCGCCATAAAGGCGGGCGTTTTTTTTGTGCCCAAACGATGGAAGGATAAGCGGCCGGTGTACATTTCTTAGCCCTGCTGGCCGGCCGCGGCATACGTTAAACCAGCGGGCTGGAGAAAGGAAAAGGGAATATGAACCTTAGCACTGCGGGAGGAAACGACGCTACGCGCACTTTTAACCGTTCCAAAAACGTGGTCAGCTGTTCCGGCCTCTGTTCACGTTGTCTTGATTCCTGCCGGGGCAACTGTGAAGTGTTCAAATCTTCTTTTCGGGGCAGGGAGGTAATTTACCCCGGGCCTTTCGGAGAGATTACCGCGGGAGGCGATAAAGAATATCCGGTGGATTATTCGCACCTGAACATTCAGGGTTACGCTCAGGGAGCAAATGGACTTCCCAAAGGAGTCTCCGGAAGTCCGGATACCGCCATATTCCCGGCTGTGGACACGACGACAGAATACGGATGGGCCCAGAAAGTTAAAATGCGCGTTCCTGTTTTCACCGGGGCCCTCGGTTCCACCGAGATCGCCAGGAAGAACTGGGAGCATTTTGCGGTGGGGGCGGCGATCTCCGGCATCACCATCGTCTGCGGGGAGAACGTCTGCGGTATCGATCCCAGGCTGGAGTTGGACGCCAAAGGCAAGATAGTGAACGCCCCGGATATGGACAGGCGTATAGAGTTGTATAAGCGTTTCTACGACGGTTACGGAGAGATACTAGTGCAGATGAATGTCGAGGACACACGGTTAGGCGTCGCCGAGTATATGCGCAAAAAGCACAAGCTGGAGACGATTGAGCTTAAATGGGGACAGGGGGCCAAGTGTATCGGCGGAGAGATCAAGGTAAAAACCCCGGAGCGCGCGATACAACTCAAGGAAAAAGGCTATATCGTGACTCCCGACCCGGAAGTCCCGGCCATACAGCAGGCCTTTAAGGCCGGGGCGATCAAGGAATTCGAGCGGCATTCCAGGCTTGGGTTTGTTTCGGAGGAAGGTTTTATGAAGGAGATTAAACGCCTGCGCGACCTGGGTTACAAAAGGATAACCGTGAAGACCGGGGCTTATTCAATGGTGGAACTGGCTCAGGCCCTGAAATTCAGTTCCGCGGCACAGGTCGACCTGTTGACTATAGACGGAGCTTCCGGCGGCACCGGTATGAGCCCCTGGAAAATGATGCAGGAGTGGGGTATCCCAACTTTTTACCTGCAGTCGCTCGCCTATGAGTTTTGCGAAAAAATGAACAAAAAGAAAATGCGTGTTCCCGATATCGCCATCGCCGGGGGCTTCGCTATGGAGGACCATGTTTTCAAAGTGCTTGCCATGGGCGCGCCGTATGTCAAGGCGGTCTGCATGGGCCGTGCTTTGATGATCCCCGGTTTCGTGGGGAAAAATATCCAGGAGTGGATTAAAAGCGGCAATTTGCCTCCCACGGTATCCGAGTTCGGCAGTAAGCCGGAGGAGATATTCGTTTGTTATGAGGAGCTCTCCGAGAAATACGGCAAGGATATGAAGGATATCCCTCTTGGCGCGGTCGGGATATATACTTTCAGCCAGCGCATCAAGGTGGGGCTGCAGCAGCTGATGGCAGGTTCGCGCAATTTCAGCTTGAGCAGCATATCCCGCAGGGATCTCATGTCCCTGAGCGAAGAAGCCGAGAAAGTGTGCGGTATCCCTTATGTGATGGATGCCTTCCGTAAAGAGGCGGAAAAGGTGTTGTTCGGCAAGTAGTGCCGTGTGGCGTTAGGATGAGGCAGGCGCCCCGCTGATATTAGCCGGGCGCCTGTTTTTTTACGCTGCTCGCACAGCCCCCGGTGCCGCTCATGCACGGCTGCGGTACGCGGGGCTTAGCCTCTGACCGCTGCCGCGTTTTGCCGGCGCACAAGAACGAAAACCTTTTCTTCCTTTGAAGTCATTTTTTATGATAGAATAAAACCGCGTCAGCACCGGTACTCTATGGTGCTGTTTAAAGAATTTATTTCCTAATCGGAGCAAAAAGGGGTTTGTAATCAGGGTCTTATAATCTGTGTTGACATACTTCAGGTCTGTGCTATATTAAAGCCAATGGTTCAACGGGAATTGACTATATCTGGAACAATGGCGTTTGTGGACCGGAGGACTATCGGTTCAGAAACGTTTTTTTTTAAACAACCATGTGTAAATACATATTCATCACCGGTGGCGTTATTTCCAGCCTCGGCAAGGGGATTACTGCCGCTTCCATAGGCAAGATACTGGAATCTCAGGGTCTGCGTGTCGCCTTGATGAAGTTCGATCCCTATCTCAACGTTGACCCCGGCACGATGAACCCTTACCAGCACGGTGAAGTATACGTGACCGACGACGGCGCCGAGACCGACCTCGACCTCGGGCATTACGAACGGTTCACTTCCGCCAAAACCGGCAAATTCAACAACGTCACTACCGGACAGGTATATCACGCCGTAATCTCGCGCGAACGCAAGGGAGATTACCTCGGCAGGACCATCCAGGTCATCCCGCACATTACCAACGAGATAAAAGACCGTATCAAGAAAGTGGCGGCCGTTTCCAGGGCGCAGGTGGTGCTGGTGGAGATCGGCGGCACGGTCGGCGACATCGAGAGCCTCCCTTTTCTGGAAGCTGTGCGCCAGTTCAGGCTGGACGCCGGTCAGAATAACGTTCTTTACGCCCATCTT
This sequence comes from Candidatus Omnitrophota bacterium, assembly GCA_011620275.1. GTDB lineage: Bacteria > Omnitrophota > Gorgyraeia > Gygaellales > Profunditerraquicolaceae > Undivivens. The sequence continues at coordinate 55,766 of WOZK01000030.1, read as the reverse complement.
ACTCTGGTTCCTTATATAAAGGTCGCTGGGGAGATGAAAACAAAACCTACCCAGCATAGTGTCGGCACCCTGCGCGAGATAGGGATACAGCCGGATATCCTTATCTGCCGCAGCGAAAAAAGCCTCTCGATGGAATTAAAAGAGAAGATATCGCTTTTCTGCAACGTGCCGCAGGAGGCTGTCATCGAAGCCAAAGATGTGGATTCGATCTATCAGCTCCCTTTGATATTCAAGGACCAGTCTCTCGACAGGCTCATACTGAAACATTTCGGCATTAGAGCCAGGCCTTCTACCCTGAAAAACTGGGAAAAAAACGTGGTAGAGAAGGCTGTTTCCCCCCGCCACAAGACCAGGATCGCCGTAGTAGGTAAATATATCGGCCTGCAGGACGCATACAAGTCTATTTATGAGGCATTGGCGCACGCCGGCATCGCGAACGACTGCAGAGTGGAAGTGGAAAAGATAGATTCCGAGGATATTGATAAAGAAGGGGCGGAACATTACCTGCGTAATGTCTGCGGTATCCTGGTGCCGGGCGGGTTCGGATCCCGCGGCATAGAAGGAAAGATAAAGAGTATTGAATATGCCAGGACCAAGCGCGTCCCGTTTTTCGGCATCTGTCTTGGGATGCAGTGCGCGGTCATCGAATTCGCCAGGAATATCTGCGGTCTCAAGGGCGCTGATTCCAGCGAGTTCGCCCCTAATACCCAAGATCCGGTGATCAGCCTTCTAAAGGAACAGGAAGACGTTGAGGATATGGGAGGTACCATGCGCCTGGGCGCTTATCCCTGCCAGATATCGCCGAATACCCGGGCACAGTGCTGTTACAGAAAAAGGCTGATAGAAGAAAGGCACCGGCATAGATACGAATTCAACAATAAATACCGCCGTTTGATGGAGAAGAAAGGTATGGTTTTCTCCGGTATTTACCCGAAAAAGAACCTTGTCGAGATCGTGGAGCTGCCCGGCCATCCGTTCTTCATGGCGGTGCAGTTTCATCCTGAATTCAAGTCGAAACCCGACAAGGCCCATCCGATATTCCGCGATTTTATCAGGTGCGCTTTAAAAATAAAGAGGTAAACATGCAGGCTGCTTTAGTCCTGGAAGACGGCAGCGTATTCCGGGGGAGATCGTTCGGAGCGCAGGGGGTCCGCTGCGGGGAGATCGTCTTCAATACCAGCATGTTCGGGTATGAGGAGATAATTACCGATCCTTCCTATAAGGGGCAGATAGTAGCTATGACCTACCCTTTGATAGGCAATTACGGCATAAATGAAGAAGACGCGGAATCCGGCCGGCCTTTCGTGGAGGGTTTCGTGGTTAAAGAATGCAGCAGGATTGCCAGTAACTGGAGGTCGAAAAGTTCGTTGCCGGATTATCTTTGCGCGCACGGCATACCCGCGGTGGAGGGAGTGGATACTCGCGCGCTTACACTACGCATACGGGAGGCCGGAGCGCTTAAAGCCGTTATCGCCGCCGGGACGGCCTGCGATGACGTGCCGGCGCTGCTGGAAAAGGCCCGTTCCTGGAGCGGCCTTGTGGGCATCGATCTTGTAAAGGAAGTCTCCTGCCGGCAAGCTTATGATTGGAACGACAAGGGGAAATATAAAGTGGCTGTCCTGGACTGCGGTGTGAAATACAACATCATGCGTATCCTTGCCGGGCTCGGCTGTCGGATCCGGGTTTTCCCCGCCGCTACCTCCGCTTCGGATATACTGTCCTGGAAACCGGACGGCATTATGCTTTCCAACGGTCCGGGCGATCCCGCGGCGGTGACCTACGTTATAGGCACGGTCAAGGAACTGGCATCCTCCGGTATTCCCATGTTCGGTATCTGTCTCGGTAACCAGATGCTCGGCCTGGCCTTCGGCGGTAAGACTTATAAATTAAAGTTCGGGCATCACGGAGCTAATCATCCGGTTAAGGATTTGAACAGCGGTAAAGTGGCTATTACCGTGCAGAATCACGGATTTTGCGTAGATATGAAATCGTTGAACGAAAAAGAGCTGCAGGTTACTCATCTAAACCTTAACGACGATACGCATGAGGGGATGAAACACAGGAAACTACCTGTTTTTTCCGTCCAGTTCCATCCGGAGGCGTCCCCGGGGCCGCACGACGCCGCCTATCTCTTCGTTTCTTTCGTAGATTCGGTAGCGAAACACAAATGCCGCGGGAAGAAAAATGCCTAAGCGCACCGACATAAAGAAAATACTTATTATCGGTTCCGGCCCGATCGTGATCGGCCAGGCGTGCGAGTTCGATTATTCCGGCACCCAGGCCTGCAAGGTGTTGAGGCAGGAAGGGTTCCGGGTGGTTTTGGTTAATTCCAATCCGGCCACCATCATGACCGATCCGGATACCGCCGACAGGACTTATATAGAGCCTATCACCGCGGAGATCGTGGAACGCATCATCGCGAGGGAGAAACCGGACGCGTTGCTGCCGACCCTCGGCGGGCAGACCGCTTTGAACACGGCGGTGGAGCTGGACGCGCGCGGGGTGTTCAGGAAATATCGCGTGGAATTGATCGGCGCCGATATAAAGGCCATAAAGAAGGCCGAAGACCGGAGGCTTTTCAAGGAGGCGATGATAAGGATTGGGCTCGACCTTCCGAAAAGCAACAAGGCTTACAATCTGCAACAGGCATTGAGAGTGGCGCAGGATGTGGGTTTTCCCGTGATCATCAGGCCCAGTTTCACTCTCGGCGGCACCGGCGGAAGCGTAGCTTACAATGCCGAAGAATTCCGCGTTTTGGCCAAGCGCGGGCTGGAATCGAGCATGATTAGCGAGATACTCATAGAAGAATCGGTTTCCGGTTGGAAGGAATATGAGTTGGAGGTGATGCGCGATATTAAGGATAACGTCGTGGTCGTCTGTTCTATAGAGAATCTCGACCCGATGGGAGTGCATACAGGGGACAGCATAACCGTGGCCCCCGCGCAGACTCTTACGGATAAGGAATATCAGCGTATGCGCGACGCGGCGATCGCCTGTATACGCGAGATAGGTGTCTCGACCGGCGGATCCAACATACAGTTCGCGGTCAATCCCGTCGACGGCAGGATGGTGGTTATAGAAATGAATCCCCGCGTTTCCAGGAGTTCGGCATTGGCCTCCAAGGCCACGGGTTTTCCCATCGCCAAGATCGCCGCCAGGCTCGCGGTCGGATATACGCTTGACGAGATCGCCAACGACATAACACTGAAGACCCCGGCCTGTTTCGAGCCGGCCATAGATTATTGCGTGGTGAAGATACCGAGATTCACTTTTGAGAAGTTCCCTTCGGCGGATCCGGTGCTTTCGGTCTCAATGAAATCGGTGGGTGAAACTATGTCCATAGGCAGGACCTTTAAGGAGGCCCTGCAGAAGGGGTTGCGTTCCCTGGAGATAAATAAATACGGTCTGGAGAGCCTCGGCAGGTGCGCGGAAGGGGAACAGGAATCCCTTTGCGCGAGGCTCAGGACGGCGTCCCCGGAACGCATCTTCCTGCTGGCGGATGCGTTTCGGTCGGGAGTGGAACTCGAAACGATCCATGAGTTGACCCGGATCGACAGCTGGTTCCTGCACAATATACGGGAGATCGTCGAGATGGAGACGCGCCTGAGAACGAGAGAAGGCGATCTCGACAAGGATACGCTTCTGGAAGTAAAAAAAATGGGGTTCAGCGACAGGCAGATCGCTTTGCTGACCGGCAAGAAAGAGGAGGAGATATCTTCTTTAAGAATATCTCTGGGTATACTTCCGGATTTCAAGCTTGTTGATACCTGCGCCGCCGAGTTCCAGGCTTTCACTCCGTATTATTATTCTACCTATGATAAACAGCTTTGATTTCAGGAGCGCGCGGGCGTATGAGGAAGGGCTGCGTGGAGATTGACGCCCGAAGCGGGATCCTAAATATGATTTGATTTTTCGGTAATAAGGTTTAAAATAAATTTATTCCTTGGGCGTGAGTGTAGAGGGAGGTCTTCGGAGTAAGTGTAGAACCGGATATGCGGCGAGTACCGGTAAAGCCTTGGCTTTACCGAAAATATGAGCCTCCTGCTTTTGCGTGAGGGGGTTCCATTATTATTCATGAAAGGAGCAGATGAAACAATGGGGAGAACGAAGATCTTCACAGCGGTGATAGCGGTGGCCGTGTCTTTTCTGGCCGTAAACGGGTGCAATAAGAAACAGCAGAGTCTTGAAGAGATGCAGGCTCCCATGTCGGCTGATTCTTTGGGAGGGCAGACACTGGATAATAAGATTGCGATACAGGAAAACAGGTTTCTCGCCGAGACACCGGCCGTCAGAGAGAAGGCGGCTGAAGCGGTTTCCGCCGCCGCCGTTCCGGTATTGGACCCTTTACCTCCTTCAGGGCCGTATAAGCCGTCCGCCCAGGACATCCAGACTGCGCTTAAAAACGCGGGATATTATTCCGGTAATATAGACGGCAAAGTGGGGCCAAAGACGAAAGCGGCGATAGAGGAATTCCAGAAATCCAACGGGTTGACGGCAGACGGTAAAGTCGGCCCCAAGACCTGGGCCGCTCTTGAGAAGCATTTGACTTCCGCCGCCGGGACCGTTGCAACGGAATAAACTATTCCGTTGCAATAAAAGCGGTTCCAAGATATAACACAGACGGGTAATCCTTAGACAAACTAAGGGTAAGTCCGGTTTGAGAAACGGGGTTTTCTGCGTCTTGATTAAAAAAGCTCTACATAAAAAGCTCTGCCTTGAAAAAACAGGGGAGATGAGGTATACTTTTTGTAGCCGATAAAGGTAAACCTCGGGAAAACCGGGGGGCGCAAAGCCACAGACCTACGTTACATCACGTTCAGTTGAGGCCGCTAAGACGGTCAAAAGAGGTGGGTAATATGGTGGCTGGGCTACCGGTTAAAGGTGCGGCAGCAAGTTGTGATGCCACCTTTATCGGCTTATACTTGAGAAAAATCCCAACTTTTACGTTGGGATTTTTTTTGTTTATATTATAATATAAGAATACTTCTCTTCCGTTTTGAACCGGCTGCTAAATATAATAACTACAGATGTTTACTTTTCCTGAAGGGTTCCTCTGGGGTGCCGCGACTTCCTCTCATCAGGTGGAAGGGGACAACTTCTTCAACGATTGGTGGCAATGGGAGCAGTCGGGTGGCGGGCTTGATAGATCTTCCGCCGCCTGCCGGCATTTCTCTCTTTATAAGGAAGATTTCGCCCTCGCCCGTTCACTGGGGCATAACGCCCACCGTTTCTCGATCGAATGGAGCCGTGTAGAACCGGAAGAAGGACGTTTTTCGCAGTCCGCCCTGGACCATTATTCTTCCGTTCTGGACGCTCTTGCCGCCAACGATCTGGAACCGGTGGTAACTCTGTATCATTTCACCAGCCCGGCATGGTTCAGCCGCAAGGGCGGATGGCTGAAGCGCGCCAATACTGCCTGCTTTTGCCGTTATATAGAGAAAATGACCGATGTCCTGTCTGGCAAAGCCCGTTACTTGGTGACCGTGAATGAACCGCTTGTTTACGCCTACCATTCTTATCTTACCGGTGTTTGGCCTCCCCAGCAACGTTCGTTCATTAAAGCTGTGCGGGTCTCTCGTAATCTGCTCTCGGCGCATGAACTGGCTTACCGCATAATACATGATAGGTGCGGGGCTTATAAAAATACGGCGCCTTCGGTAAGCGTGGCTCATCATATGCAGTATTTTATGCCCTGGAGGCCCGGAAAGTGGAATCAACTGGGAGTCTTCTTGCGTGATATGATGTTCAACCGTATATTCCTGGACGCCGCTTTTCATGCCGGGACGCTTGATTATATCGGATTGAATTATTACACCAGACAGCTTGTGAGCGTGGAAAGTCGTAACCCCCGGTCTCTTTTGTCGGGGACGCGTTCCGATAATGCCTGGAAAAAGAATTCATTGGGATGGGATATTTATCCGCGGGGACTGTCGGAGATACTGCTTAGCCTCAGGAAATACGCGTTGCCGGTGCTCATACTGGAGAACGGGATAGCCACCGCCGACGACCGGGAAAGAGTAAGTTTCATAAAAAGTCATCTCGAAGCCGCCGCGGACGCGATAAAAGCCGGGGTTGATCTTAAAGGTTATTTCTACTGGTCATTGCTGGACAATTTCGAATGGGATAAAGGATTCGCTCCCCGTTTCGGACTGGTGGAAGTGGATTATGCCACCCAGGAACGCAGGGCGAGGGAAAGCGCGTCGTGGTTCTCGTGTGTCTGCAGGACGGGGGAGTTGCCGGAATGACGCCTGAATTCGGTATTGAGATATTGAGAAGCCTTCCCTTCTTCGCCGGATTCAGCCCCGAAGAATACCGGATTCTCGAGGGGAAATACGATATCGTTGCCTATCCCAAAGGGACGATCATATATAACTACGGGGACCCTCCGGGAGCTTTCTACTGTGTTCTTTCCGGCAGGGTGGCGGCTTACCTCAGGGATGACCGCGGCAGGAACCTCTTTATAGATTACCTGCACCGCGGGCAGTATTTCGGCATTATTTCCCTCCTGACCGGAGAATCGCATTCAGTGACGGCCGAGGCTTTCAACGACAGCAGACTGGTGATAATAAAGAGGGCGGATTTCGAGGCCCTCCTGGAGAAGATCCCGCGCATGGGGCTGGACCTGAGCCGTACGCTTTCCCGGCGTTTAAGGAGCAGGAACAGCCTGCGCAAAAAGGTTTTCGAGACCGAGATCATCGCGGTGATGGGGCTGTCCCCCAACAGCGGCAAGACTTTCTATACCGCCAACCTGGCCTTCAGCCTGCGCAGGGAGACTTTAAAGAATATCCTTGTGGTGGAAGTCAGGCATAAGAATAAACTGCACGCTATGCCGGCCATTTTCGGGACAGGGAATAGTTATCCCGAGCTCGACCTATCGGATTACAGGCAATACCGCGGTTTCGATGTCTCTCCTATGATAATGAAAGGCAGGGAAGGTCTGGATTTCTTGTGTTTGAATTATACCGGCACCGGAGACGAATCGGCGGCGACCGTGGTTGATATCCTCAGTTCGCTGTTCTCGAAATACCATTATATAATAATAGACTTGCCGCCTTTCGGAGACGAATTCGTCTCCGGGCTCCTGCGGCAGGCGCAAACGCTTCATTTAATAAGCGGGCCGTCTTTCGCCGAATTGCGCAAGACAGGGAATTTCTCGGACAAGCTGGAGAAAGAAAAATCTTTCTCCAGGGATAATATAAAGTTGATAGTCAACGATTACGGGTATGCGCGTCTGCGTCCGGAGGAGAGAGCCGGCGTGCTCAACAGGAGTGTTTTTGCCACGCTGCCCGTGATAGGTCCCCCGGCCGAAGGATTGGAGATGGAGAAGAACCCGGCAACCGGGTATTCCCTGGCTGTGCGGCGCATCGCCCGACAGAGCGGCGGCTGCACGACCGGCCTTGCCCTGGGCGTCGGTTTTGCATACGGGCTCTGCCATTTGGGCGTTCTTAAAGTGCTGGAAGAGGAGAAGGTCCCGATAGACGTCATTTCCGGCTCCAGCATGGGGGGCGTGATTGCCAGCCTCTGGGTCACCGGTAAATCCAGCGGGGAGATACTCGAGATTGCCGGTGAATTCAAGGACTATACCTGCGCATGGAAACTCATTGACTTGACATTTCCCTGGACAGGGTTTATAAAAGGTAATAAGCTTTACCGGTTCCTGAAAAGGCACCTCGGGAACAAGACTTTCAGGGACGTGAAACTGCCGTTGAAGATTGTCGCCAGCGATATACGAAGAAAAGAGGCGCGCGTACTGGAAAGCGGTTCGCTGGTGGACGCGATAATGACCAGCTGTTCTATGCCGGGGATATTCAGGCCTTTTATTTCCGGGGGGGACATTCTGCTCGACGGGGGGATCGCCCATCCGCTGCCGGTGGAAGTGTTGGTACAGTCAGGGGCGCGCAGGATAATCGCCGTCAACGTTACCCCTTCTAAGGAAAGATTGTCCAGAGGGCTGGAACGCGCGCAGGAAGAGATATCGCAGGAGCAGTCGAAACGCCCTGCGTTGGCGAGATTCCTGAAGAGCAGGTTGAGTCTGAATATCCTTAATCTTATTTTCAGCAGCGTGGAATATATGCAGTCGGAACTGGCGCGCAAGGAAGCAGCCCTGGCGGACGTTGTGATCAATCCGGATACTTCCGGCTTGTTTTGGCTTGACCTGCACCGTGCCGCTGAATTCTCGTTAAGAGGAGAAAAGGAGACCAGACTGCATTTACAGCAGATCAGGGAATTGGTGTAGTCCCCGTATTATAAGGAGGCGGGAAAAAGATGAGAAAGATTCTGATAGCTTCGGCGGTGGCAGGCAGCATTTTGTTTTCCGGATGCGCTTCTGTGGGAGAGAAAATGCGCGGCGTGCTGGGGACTTCGATAAGAGAGATAGAAGCGTCCCGGGGAAAGTCGGTTAAAATGGTTGTTCCCGGGGATCGCGATGCGGTTTATACCGCGGTTTTGGCCGAGTTGAAGAAGGCAGGCAGGTATATTTACCGCCGGGAGCGTAACGAAGGGGTAATAGCGTTTTATATGTCCGCCGAGAATACTACCGTTGCCGGTGTCTTCCTGCGCGGGCTTGAAGGAGGCAAAACCGAGATCGAAATAGCCTCCCCCAGCAGTTACGCCAGAAATACGGTGAGGGAGGGCCTGTCGGTATTGTTTCCTCCTTCGGCGCCCGAGCAGGAACCTTCCGTCGTCCCGGAACGGAATGATACGAAACCGACCGTCGGTGCAGATGAACAAGAAACTTCCGGTTAAGCATTCGTCCGAGCGAAAAAGAGAGAATTGGGGAAGCCGCCTGGGCGTGGTCATGGCTGTGGCGGGATCCGCCATCGGGCTGGGTAATTTCTTGAGATTCCCGGCAAAGGCAGCGGCAAACGGCGGCGGCGCTTTCATGATCCCTTATCTTATAGCTTTTCTTCTGCTCGGGATCCCGTTGATGTGGATTGAATGGACGCTTGGACGTTACGGAGGCGGTTTCGGGCACGGGACGGCGCCGGGCATATTCCATTCCATCTGGCGCAAGAACAGGTTCATTAAATACTTCGGCGTTATTGGACTGTTCGGCCCGCTGGTCATATACATATATTATTCCTACATCGAATCATGGACGCTGGCCTACAGCTTTTTCTCCCTTGCCGGGAGTTACCGCGGCATAACCGGGCAGGGAATGATGCGTGCTTTTCTTCACGGGTTCCAGGGGGTGGAGAAAAACGGATACTTCTTCGGTATAGGCCCCGCTTATTTCTTCTTTATCTGCACGTTTATCCTGAACGTCGTCGTTCTGTATTACGGTATCAAGGGTGGTATTGAGCGGCTTTGTAAGGTGGCGCTGCCGCTTCTTCTTTCTCTGGGATTGATACTCTTGCTGCGGGTGGTCAGTCTGGGCGCCCCGAATGTTCTGCATCCTGAGTGGAATATAGCCAACGGCTTCGGTTTCCTCTGGAACCCTGATTTCACGGCTTTGAAGTCGGCAAAGGTCTGGCTGGAAGCCGCGGGTCAAGTGTTCTTTACATTAAGCGTCGGGATAGGCGTGATACTCACCTATGCCAGTTATCTTTCCAAAGGGGATGATATCGTGCTTTCCGGTCTTACCGCGGCAGGCACCAATGAGTTTGCCGAGGTAATACTTGGAGGCGGTATCATAATTCCCGCCGCTTTTGTTTTCTTCGGGCCGCAGGAGACGGGAGAGATCGCCAGGTCGGGCGTATTTGACCTCGGATTCGTCACAATGCCCCTGATCATAAACAGTATGCCCTGGAGCCAGATCACCGGTTTCTTTTGGTTCTTCCTGCTTTTCCTCGCGGGCATCACTTCTTCCGTATCGCTCGCGCAGCCGGTGATAGCCTTTATGGAGGATGAATTCAACCTGGACAGGAGGAAAGCGGTGATGATATTCGCCGTCACGGCTTTTCTTCTTTGCCAGCCCGTGATATTTTTTCTCAAGAACGGGGTGGTGGATGAACTGGATTTCTGGGGCGGGACGGTTTTTCTGGTGGTATTCGCCACAATAGAGACTATACTCTTCAGCTGGGTTCTCGGCATGCAAAACGCCTGGGAAGAGATACATAAGGGGGCGGATCTGACTGTCCCTTCAGTGTATAAATTCATCATTAAATATGTGACTCCGTTGTTCTTGTTTGCTATACTGGGGATGTGGTTTTTTCAACAATGGCTGCCGGTGATTAAGATGAAAGGGGTGCCATCGCAGGATAAACCTTTTATTTTGGCTACCCGATGCGTTCTGCTGGGTATATTCATTCTGTTGGCTTCGCTTGTCAGGACGGCATGGAAAAGAAGAGAGCCGGGAAAAGAGGGGAAATGACGGCCGGCGGGTGGGTATTTTTCATTATATTCTGGTTTGGTATAATAGCGTTGAATATCTTCTGTTTCGTCAAGATATTCTCCAGGAAAGAGCTGAAATGATGAGAAAAACAGCGGGAATGGCGGCAGTCTTAATGTTGGCGGCGGTTTTGATGATGCAGTCGCTGCAGGGCTGCACCCCTTTTTTCTGGACGTCAAAGTCACAAACGTTAATGACTTCCGGCAAGATGGTCGGCAGGAATACCATACAGGGAGATACGGATATTTTCTACCGGGACCTTTGGGATGCCGTTTATATGGTTAGCCGTATCAAGGGGGTGATCAGGCAGGAAAGCAGGGCAAGGGGTTATTTACAGCTTGACGTTCTCTCGACTATTATGGATATCCGCATAATCCGCATGACCAGGAAGATCAACCGTTTGCGCATAACCGTTAAGAACGAAGGGGAGCCAAGGATAGATATGGCCAAGGAAGTTTTCAGCAAGATCATCGCCGAAGGGGCGCGTCTGTCCGAGAAATGAATCTGTCTATCCACCGCCGGTTAAATTTTTCTTGCCTGGATTAACCTTTAAACAGAGGAGGAGTCATGCCAAAAGTTAAGAATATTGAGAAAAGGATATGGGATGTGGAGGGATTTGATGTTGCTTTTATGCAAAACGGCAGGAATGTTAGCGGAGCAAAAGTAATATTAACGACATATAATTTTTCTAATATGGCCAAGAATGATATGACAATTCAAGAATGGAAAACTAGAAGATTTAATTCTCTTTATCCAGGATATGCTGTTGAAGTGCTTGATGCAGATGGTGGAAATGCACAGGGGAATACTAAGCTTGGTACCTTGCGCGATACATACTCAGAGGAAGAGAAATAGAACAAATTTATAAACAAAAAATTCAGCTTGAGATTCGCGTAGAGTAGAGAGTGGAGATTTCCCTTGCCTGGGACGGGAAATATGTTATAATTCCACAATATATGAAACGTTGATGCCGAGGTAGCTCAGTGGTAGAGCGCGGCCCTGAAAAGGCCGGCGTGGGGGGTCCGATTCCCTCCCTCGGCACTTTTACAGAATGAGTCTGAAGATAGGCTCATTTTTTATTTGGGAACAGAGGACCCCCCACACGAAAGGGGTGTGGGGGAAGATTTCCCCCACGTTTGGGGAAGACCAGCCCCGTGTTTTGGGGCGTTAGGAAGGGGCTTGCCCCTTCCTAAGGAGCGAACGTAGAGAGCGACGGGGGGTACCGATTCCCTCCCTCGGCACCATTTCGGAAGGACATCGAAATGGTCGCAATTGCCTGCGGCAATCGCCTGTATTTGCTTCGAAATCCCCCGTAAAAATGAATTTTCCCGTTGAATTTCTCGCAAATACAGTTGCCGAGATCGGGGCCCTTCGCCCTGCGGGCTAGTGTCCCTCCCTCGGCACCATTTCGAATAAGAGAAAGCCGAAAGAGGCTCTTTTTTTTGTTTGGGGGAGGCTATGGAATACTCCCGTTGGCAGGTCGCTTCGCTGATTCCCTTGAAATCACCTCGCAGTTTCAGGAAATTCATTCTTGTTTTGTTTCATTGTCTGATAGCGGGAACAGTTTTGGCAGAAACTCCCGCTGAGGCAAAAGGGCAGGCAGACCCGGTATTGTTTTGGGCAAACAAAACCCCCCGCCGCTTGCGCGGCAGGGGGCTCTGCACAGCAATAGGATGTAGAGAAATTATACTGAAGGAGATGCTTTGGTGACGTTGGAAGCCTGCTCGCCTTTTGGGCCCTGCGTGACTTCGAATTCAACGTCCTGTCCCTCTTCAAGGCTCTTGTAACCGTCGCCCTTGATCGCGCTGTAGTGGACAAATACGTCTTTGCCGTTTTCCCCGGTGATGAATCCGTAACCCTTCTGATTGCTGAACCACTTTACTTTGCCTTTTGCCATTGCCGCTTTTCCCCTCCTTTTAAAAAAAATCCGTAAAGCTCAGCTCATTACTTGCTTTACGGGTTTTTCCGATTATCACGCAATAAAATTCTCCTTCACTTTTATAAATTACAAAATAACTATAACATTATAAATTTTTTTGTCAATAGTTTTATGGGACTTTTTATTGCGAAGCGGTGTATTTCTGATATAATAACATTCTCTGGAGGGAATATGATAGAGCGATACAGTTTGCCTGAAATGTCCGCCGTCTGGAAGGACGACTTTAAGTTCCGCACCATGCTTGAAATAGAATTGCTCGCCGCCGAAGCGCTTGCCGGACGGGGCAGGATACCGGCTGCCGCCGCGTCCAGAATGCGCAAAAAAGCGCGGTTCGATGTGGACGAGATAAAGAGAATAGAAGAAAGCACGAACCACGATATCGTTGCTTTCGTGGCCAACGTTTCCGCTTCCATAGGTCCGGACGCGCAGTATTTTCATGCCGGCCTGACTTCTTCCGACTTGCTGGACACTACTCTCGGGGTGCAGTTGAAATCGGCTTCCGCGATATTGTTGCGCGACCTGGAGAGACTCTTATCTTCCATAAAGCGCCTGGCATTGCGCCACAAGCGCACGGTTTGCATCGGCCGCACGCACGGCGTGCACGCCGAACCTTTGACTTTCGGGTTGAAACTGGCGGTCTGGTATGAAGAGACATTGCGCAATATCGAACGTCTGAAAACATCCGCCGCAGAGGCGGCGCAGGGCAAATTGTCCGGCGCCGTGGGGACTTACTCCAACATAGACCCGGCAGTCGAGTTGTTCGTTTGCCGCAGGTTGGGGCTGAAGCCGGCTTCCATCTCCACGCAGATAATCCAGAGGGACGTTTACGCCGCTTACCTTTGCGTACTGGCTTTGATCGGCGGCAGCCTGGAGAAGTTCGCCATGGAGATCAGGCATCTGCAGAGGACGGAAGTGCTGGAGGCGGAAGAGCCTTTCGGCAAAGGGCAAAAGGGATCTTCCGCAATGCCGCATAAACGCAACCCGGTTATCTGCGAGCGTATCTGCGGGCTGAGCAGGCTTCTGCGCGGAAATGCCCAGGTCGCCATGGAGAATATCGCTTTATGGCATGAACGCGATATCAGCCATTCTTCGAATGAAAGGGTGATCATACCGGATTCGACGATCGTCCTGGATTATATGCTTCATAAATTCATTTCGGTGGTCGAAGGTATGAAGGTTTCTCCGGAAAGGATGAGGGAGAACTTGGAGAGGACCGGAGGGCTGATTTTCTCGCAAAGGGTACTGCTGGAGCTGATGGAAAAGGGGCTGCCCCGGCCTAAGGCTTACGATATGGTGCAGAGGTGCGCAATGCTCACCTGGAAGGGGGGAGGCGTTTTTCTGGATAACCTTCTGGCCGACCGGGAGGTGGCTTCGTATCTTTCCGGCGAGGAACTCAAGCGTATTTTTGACCTGGATTATTATTTACGCAACGTCGGCAGAATATTCAAACGCACGGTAGAAAAAAAGAGGTAGTGATCCCTGCCTATAGAGGCCGGGTCCATTTTGTATAAATAGAACAGCCGCGAAGTCTTGCCCGCCGTAATATCGTGCGGATAAAATAACTCCTTAAAATGATTTACCGCATTGAAGTTCTGGACAAACCGGGATTGTTCGACGCCGTAGGGGAAGGAATAGTCAGGGATATCGCAGACCTCGGGATCAGCGGCGTATCGGAAGTGCGTTATACGCAGGTATATCTTATTGAAGGGGAGGTTACCCGCGCGGACGCCGGGCGGATCTGCCGGGAACTGCTTGCTGATCCGATTTCGCAGGACTATCTGCTTTGTGACGCGGCTTTTTACGAACCGGAACAGCCTGCCGGAGGTTTTAGCGTGGAGGTCGCCTATAACCCGGGGGTAATGGATCCCGTGGAAGAGTCTGTGAAGAAGGGCATCCTTGACTTGGGTATCAAAGGTGCGGCCTGCGTAAAGACCGCGAGAAAATACCGCATAAACGGCAATATCTCCGTCTCCCAGGCCGATTCCATCGCTGAAAAACTGCTTTATAACAAACTCATTCAACACATCGTCAGGCGCGGCGCGTCTTCTTCTCATCCGCCGTCTGAATACAACTTCCGTCTTTCACGTGTCAGGATAATCGGCGCTTCAGACGCCGAACTGCGCAGGCTCAGTTTTCAGGGCCAGCTTTTTCTTAACCTGGACGAGATGCGTACGATAAAAGCGTATTTCGCCGGTATCGGCCGCGATCCCACCGACTGCGAACTGGAGACCATAGCCCAGACCTGGTCCGAACACTGCTCGCACAAAACCTTCCGCGGCAGGATAAAGTATTCCGAGACGCTGCCGCGTTCCTATAAAGGCAGGATCGGCAGCCGTATGATAAAAGGCCTGCTTAAATCCACTATAATGAAAGTGACCCGCGAGCTGCGTAAACCCTGGTGCGTCTCTGTGTTCGAGGATAATTCCGGCATCATAAAGTTTGAGGGTAGGAACAACGTTTGTTTCAAGGTGGAAACGCACAATCATCCTTCGGCGCTGGAGCCTTTCGGCGGCGCCAATACCGGTATAGGCGGAGTTATCCGCGACTGTCTCGGAACCGGGCTGGGGGCAAAGCCGGTTTTTAACACTGATGTCTTTTGTTTCGGGCTCCCCGATTATTCTTTCAAAGATCTTCCGGCCGGGACCCTGCATCCCAAGCGTGTAATGAAAGGCGTGGTTTCCGGAGTCAGGGATTACGGAAATAAAATGGGGATCCCTACGGTCAACGGCGCGGTGCTTTTCGATGAGGGATTCACCTGTAATCCGCTGGTTTATTGCGGCACGGCCGGTATCATCCCGCAGGATAAATGTTTCAAGAAAGCAGGGAAAGGCGACCTTATAGTGGTAGCCGGAGGCAGGACCGGCAGGGATGGGATACACGGCGCCACATTCTCTTCCGGGGAGCTGACCGAAGAATCCGAGACTGTATCAAGCGGTGCCGTGCAGATCGGTAATCCCATAGAGGAAAAGAAGCTTGTGGATACGCTGATGCAGGCACGCGACCGCGGGCTTTACAGTTCCGTCACCGACTGCGGCGCAGGCGGACTATCCAGCGCTGTGGGCGAAATGGGCGCCGAACTGGGGGCGAAGGTCGAACTGGAAAAAGTCCCTTTGAAATACAGCGGGCTTTCCTATAGCGAGATCTGGATATCGGAGTCGCAGGAGCGCATGGTGCTGGCTGTGGACGGGAGAAAGGCGGATGAGTTGATCGCGCTTTTCGCCGCGGAGAACGTCGAGGCCGCGGTCATCGGAGAATTTACCGGCAGCGGCAGGCTGGAGCTTTTTTACCGCGGCAACCTTGTAGCCGATCTCGATATGAAATTCATGCATGACGGCAGGCCGGACATAGAAAAGAAGGCCGTGTTCAAACTGCCGGCGCATAAAGAAACGGCGAAGCCGTGTCCGTCCGATCTGGGCTCGGCTTTGAAAAAGATACTTTCTTCCTATGATGTTTGCTCCAAAGAGTGGATCATCAGGCAGTATGATCACGAGGTGCAGGGCGGTTCGGCGGGGAAACCCCTGACTGGGGTTGCCTGCGACGGCCCGGCGGACGCCGCTGTGGTCAGGCCGCTGATGTCCTCGCGCAAGGCGGTGATAGTCTCCAACGGGATAAATTTCCGTTTCGGCAGGATAGACCCGTATTGGATGGCTGCTTCCTGCATAGACGAAGGCCTGCGCCAGGTCGTAGCCTGCGGCGGTCCCGTGGACCGCACCGCTTTGCTGGACAACTTCTGCTGGGGTAACCCGGACAAGCCAGACAGGCTGGGCGGATTGGTGAGGGCTTCTTACGGCTGTTATTACGCCGCCAAAGCCTACGGCTTGCCTTTTATTTCAGGTAAGGACAGTCTTTACAATGAATACATGTACGCTGGCAAATCCAGGGCCATACCGGGCACTTTGCTGATCTCGGCGGTCAGCGTGCTGGATGATGTCTCAAAAACCGTTTCTATGTACGCCAAGGAAGCCGGAGACCTCATATACGTCGTGGGACTAACCAGGGATGAGATGGGCGGATCGCTTTATTATGAGCAGAACGGATTGACAGGGTCTAGCGTGCCCATGATCTATCCCGCGCAGGCCATGAAGATATTTTCGGCGTTGAACCGGCTCGCCGCAGCCGGGGCGCTGCGTTCAGTGCATGATTGTTCCGAAGGCGGACTGGGAGTGTCCGCCGCCGAGATGGCATTTTCCGGCGGGCTGGGGATGGAAATATCCCTGGCCGATGCCGTTTATAAATGCGCGGATAAGAAACGCCGCAGGAACGACTTTATCCTTTTTTCAGAATCGAATTCCCGTTTTATCGTGGAGATTTCCCCGGATAAAAAGCGCGTGTTCGAAAGAGAACTTAAAGGGCTGTCCTTTTCTCTTATCGGCACGCTGGAGGAACACGGACAGCTTATCGTCCGCGGGCTGGACGGAAGAGTTTGCCTGCGTGAGGATATCGCCGGGCTCAAAGAAGCCTGGCAGAAACCGTTGAGGTGGTAGAATGGCGAGAGATGTCGACAACAATTTTGTGAAGGAAGATCCCTGGCGCGTGTTCCGTATAATGTCGGAGTTCGTCGAGGGGTTCGAGATATTAAGCTCTCTTAAGAAAGCCGTGTCCATTTTTGGCTCCAGCCGGACCAGCCCACAGAACAAGTATTATAAACTGGCGGAAGAGACTGCTTATTTATTGGCTAAGTCGGGATTCGCGGTGATCACCGGCAGCGGCGGCGGCATAATGGAGGCCGCCAATAAAGGGGCGCGCAGGGCCAAAGGTAAATCGATCGGCCTGAACATTCAGATCCCCTCTGAACAGAAGGCAAATCGTTACGTCGACACCCTGCTGGAATTCCATTATTTTTTCGTGCGTAAGGTTATGTTCGTCAAATACGCCAGCGCTTTCGTGATCATGCCGGGCGGGTACGGAACAATGGATGAATTCTTCGAAGCCGTGACCCTGATTCAGACCGGGCGCATTTCCAGATTTCCGGTGGTGCTTTTCGGGCGCGCCTACTGGCAGGGTATGCTGGACTGGCTCAAAAAGACGGTGGTGGCGAAAGGGAACGTGGACAAAAGCGAACTGGAGATATTCAAGGTCGCGGATACGTCCGCCCAGGCGGTGCGCGTCATCCGGGAGTTTTACCGCCGCGGAAGAAGAGCGCGGCTGCGTTCCGTTAGCGGGATATAGGAACGGGAAACCTGTATGAAGAAACCGAGAGTATGTATATTGAGAACCGCCGGCACGAATTGCGACGCGGAGACAGCTTTCGCATTCGGGCTCGCCGGGGCGCAGGCGGAGCTTGTGCATGTCAATCTCCTCGCGGCGGGCGGGCGCAAGCTGGATGATTATCATATCCTGGCCCTGCCCGGAGGTTTTTCCTACGGAGACGACATAGCCGCCGGCAAAGTCCTGGCCAACGAACTGCGCTGTAAACTTCGTGAGAGCGTGGAGAGGTTCATCTCCGCCGGAAAGCTGGTCATCGGCATCTGCAACGGTTTTCAGATACTGGTGAAAAGCGGCCTGCTGCCGGGGAACGCGCAGTGGAAGCAGGAAGCCAGCCTGGTGATCAATGATTCAAGCAAGTTCGAGGCGCGCTGGGTTCACCTGCGGATACCCGAGTCGGTTTGTGTCTGGACCGAAGGCATAGGGAGAGTGATCTATCTGCCGGTGGCCCACGGGGAGGGGAAGTTCATGACCGCCGACACGGCATCTTTGCGCTGCATATTGGATAAAAGACAGGCGGTGGTTACTTACTGCAATGAAGACGGTTCGGCGGCGGTGTATCCCGCCAACCCCAACGGTTCGCAGGCGGACATCGCCGGAATCTGCGACGCCACCGGCAGGATATTCGGATTGATGCCCCATCCGGAGCGGCACGTGCAATCGTCTCAGCATCCGTTCGGTGGCAGGGGGCGCAAATCCGCGGAGCCGGACGGCATATTAATCTTCAAGAACGGAGTGCGCTATGCGCGGAAACTGCTTTGACGATTCACCGAAAGAGTTCTGCGGTCTGTTCGGTATTTTCGGGCATAAACAGGCGTCCTGGCTGACTTATATGGGGCTTTACGCCTTGCAGCACCGGGGCCAGGAGTCGTGCGGCATAGTGACCGCGTCCGACGGCCGTCTCTCTGTGCACAAAGGGATGGGGTTGGTGAGCGACGTCTTTACCCCCGATGTGTTCCATAAATTGAAAGGAAACTGCGCGGTGGGGCACGTGCGTTATTCCACCACAGGTTCCAGCGTGTTGAAGAACGCTCAGCCGTTGCTTATAGATTACGCCAAAGGCACGGTCTGCATCGCCCATAACGGCAACCTGGTGAACTCGCTCGAACTGCGCAGATACCTGGAAAGGCGCGGTTCCATATTCCAGACCACTACGGATTCCGAGATCATTATCCAGCTTATGGCGAGGGCGCAGAGCGGCGATTTCATCGAGAGCCTGGTTTACGCCCTGCGCAGGATAAAAGGAGCGTATTCGTTGTTGCTGATGAACAATGATTCTCTGGTCGGAGTGCGTGATCCGCTCGGTTTCAGGCCGTTGTCCCTCGGGAAAGCCGGCGGCGCCTGGTGCCTGGCCTCTGAGACCTGCGCTTTCGATCTTATCGGGGCGAGGTTCGTGCGAGAACTCGAACCGGGGGAGATAGCCATCATCGATAAAAACGGCTTCCGTTCGGTGCGGCCGTCGCATTTGCATCATACCAAGAAATACGCTTTTTGCACTTTCGAGCATGTTTATTTCTCCAGGCCGGATTCCACGGTTTTTTCCGATAACGTGCACCTGGTAAGGAGAAAGCTCGGCGAGCGCCTCGCCGCGGAATACCCGATCAAGGCCGACCTGGTGATCCCGGTTCCGGATTCAGGGTTCTCGGCCGCTATGGGATATGCCTCCGCTTCCGGCATACCGCTTGAGATGGGGATAATCAGGAATCATTACGTCGGCAGGACGTTCATACAGCCGGCGCAGGACTCCAGGGAGATGGGAGTAAAGGTGAAATTCAACCTGCTCAAGACCGTTCTGCGCGGCAAAAAGGTTGTCATAGTCGACGATTCCATCGTCAGGGGAACCACTTCCCGCATCCGCGTGCGCAACCTGCGCCAGGCCGGAGTCAAGGAGGTGCATATGATGATATCCTGTCCTCCGCACAAATTTCCCTGCTTCTACGGCATAGATTTCAACCACCCCAGCGAACTGATAGCCAATAAATACCAGTCGCTGGACCAGGTGCGTAAATACCTTGAAGTGGATACCCTCGGTTATTTGAGCCTCTCCGGCATGCTGGGGTGTTTGAGGAATCCCCCGGGTTATTACTGCACTGCTTGTTGGAGCGGTAAGTATCCTTTACCGGTGGAAAAAATGGCCGGTAAATTAGCCATCGAAAGGCACTGCTGCGGGCAGGGCGGCGTTTAATCAAACCGCAGAAATCCCCGGCTTGAAGCCCGGAGAGATTTTTTAAGGAGAGAACCGGTTTATGAAAAAAGTTACTTATAAGCAGGCGGGCGTGGATATAGATAAGGCGTCGGTTTTCAAGGGGAAGATAAAAACGCTGGTGCGGCGTTCTTTCCGGCCGGAGGTCATCGCCGACATCGGCGGTTTCGGCAGTCTTTTTCGCATCGGCAGTGATAAATTCCGCGAGCCGGTGCTGGTTTCTTCAGCCGACGGCGTGGGAACGAAATTGAAGATTGCCGTGCTTGCCGGCAGGCATGCCACCGTGGGTATCGATCTGGTGGCGATGAATGTCAACGATATCCTTTGCACCGGCGCCGAGCCGTTGTTCTTTCTTGATTACATCGCCTACAGCAGCCTGGAGCCGGAGACGCTTTACGATATAGTGAAGGGTATCAACGATGGGTGCATACAGTCCGGTTGTTCCTTGATCGGAGGCGAGACCGCGCAGATGCCGGGTATATACCGCTGCGGAGAGTATGACCTGGCAGGTTTCTGTGTAGGGGTTGCAGAAAAGGACAAGCTGATCGACGGCAACTCGATCAAAGCGGGCGATGCGGTCATCGGCCTGGAGTCGAGCGGACTCCATTCCAACGGTTACTCTCTGGTGCGCAAGGTGCTTTCTCTCCAGGAGCAGAAGAGAATGCACGCGGAACTTCTGAAACCCACGCGTATCTACGTCAAGCCGGTGCTGGCTTTGTTGAACGACGCTTCATTCAATCCCAGGGCCAAGAACGCCGGTATGCCGGTCCACGGCATCGCCAATATCACCGGCGGCGCCTTTTACGACAAGATCGCCAGGATCCTTCCCGCCGGTCTTGACGCCAGGATAAACAGGAATTCCTGGGCGGTGCCGAAGATATTCAAGCTCATTCGGAACAAGGGTAATGTGGAAGACGGCGAGATGTTCCGCACGCTCAATATGGGCGTGGGCATGGTAATTATAGCAGAACCCGCGGCTTGCGGAGACATCTGCGCATTCCTCTCTGGGCAGGGGATCAAGAGCTGGAAGATAGGTGAGATCGTCACCGGCGGCAGGAAGGTTTCGGTTGTATAATCCAGTAGTGCAGTTCCGGCATAAAAAAAGGAGGAATTTAAATGAATAACGTTTATCTGGCCATAGCCGCGGGGGTTTTTATTTTCCTGTCCGGTATTCGCATCATCCGTCCAACGCACCGCGGGCTGATAGAGCGTCTGGGCAAATATTCCCGTTTCGCCGAGTCCGGCTTCCACTGGATCATACCGTTCATAGAGAACATGTACCTGGTGAACGTTACCGAGCAGATGGTTGACGCAGCCCCTCAGGAGATCATCACTTTCGATAATCTGAACGCGCGGGTGGACGCGCAGGTGTATTTCAAAGTCAAGTCCGACGAGCAGAGCGTCAAGAGCTCGCTTTACAACGTCAACAACTATCAATACCAGATAGTCAACCTGGCCAGGACCACCCTTCGCAACATCATCGGCACGCTTACTTTGAAATCGGCCAACAGCGAGCGCGGCAAGATAAACGATGAATTGCACAGCACTTTGATGACCGAGACCGCCAATTGGGGGATAGAGATAGTCAGGACCGAATTGAAAGAGATCGACCCGCCCAAGGACGTGCAGGAGACGATGAATAAAGTGGTCAAGGCGGAGAACGAGAAGATCGCCGCCGTCGACTACGCCACCGCCGCCGAGACCGTTGCCGACGGCGAGAAGAGGGCGCAGATAAAGAAGGCTGAAGGTATCAAGCAGTCCAGAATACTGGAGGCACAGGGAGAGGCGGAGGCGATCATGCTGGTCAACGAGGCCGCGGAGAAATATTTCGTCGGCAACGCCCAGGTGTTGCGTAAGCTGGAGGCGATGGAAAAAGCCCTGCAGAACAATACCAAGGTGGTGGTGCCGGGCGGCACGGAGCTGGTGAACATAATAGGTGAGATGGCCGGTATCCTGCCTTTAAAAAAAGAGGCCAAAGACGCTTAAAATGAAAGTACTCGTGGTCGGATCCGGGGGGAGAGAGCACGCGATCTGTTGGAAACTTGCGCAGTCGCCTTCGGTCGAGAAGATATTCTGCGCTCCCGGCAACGGCGGTATCGCTTCTGTCGCGGAATGCGTTCCGATAAAAGCCGAAGACGTGGGCGGACTGATGTCTTTCGCGCTGAAGGAAAAGATAGGATTGACCGTGGTCGGTCCGGAAGTGTCTCTTGCCGCCGGGATCGCCGGCGCGTTCCGCGGCCGCGGGCTGGATATCTTCGGCCCTGACAAACAGGCCGCGCAGTTGGAATCAAGCAAGGTTTACGCTAAACGGTTCATGTTCAAGTACGGCATACCTACCGCTTCTTTCGAGGTCTTCGAGGATCCCGATAAAGCCGACGCTTATTTGCGCGGCCTGGGTAGACGGTGTGTTATCAAGGCTGATGGCCTTGCCGCCGGCAAGGGAGTGATAATTCCCGCCAGCCTCGGTGAGGCGTTGGCTGCGGTTGACGATATAATGAGACGCAGGATATTCGGAGCAGCCGGGCAGAGGGTTGTTATAGAGGAATGTCTCGAAGGCAGGGAGGTATCCATCCTTGCTTTCACGGATACGCAAAAAATCGTGCCTTTGGCTTCCAGCCAGGACCACAAACGTGTTTTCGACGGCGACAAAGGGCCTAATACCGGGGGCATGGGCGCTTATTCTCCGGCGGTTTTTCTTTCTTCCAAGCAGGAGGAGGAGATAAACCGGACGGTACTGCTGCCGGCCATGGAAGGATTGCGTAAGGAAGGGCTGGACTATCGCGGGGTGCTCTACGCCGGGATCATGTTTACCGCCGAAGGGCCGAAGGTGTTGGAATTCAACGTGCGCTTCGGCGACCCTGAGACTCAGGCGATCCTTCCGCGTATGAAGAGCGACTTGGCGGAAGCGCTGCTGGCTGTGAGCCGCCGCAAATTGCTGGAGATACCGGATTTTGAGTGGGACGAGCGGGCATGCGTCTGCGTGGTGCTTGTTTCCGGAGGTTACCCGGGAGAATATTCGAAGGGAATGGAGATAAGAGGCCTTCAGCGGCTCGTCGGGCGCGGTGACGTGACCGTGTTCCATTCCGGCACCAGGCTTGCCGGCGGCAGGTGTTTAAGCGACGGAGGAAGGGTACTGGGGGTTAGCGCACTGGGGCGCGATATCAAAGAAGCCGCCGCCTCCGCCTATTCCGCTGCCGGGGAGATAGATTTTGAAGGAATGCATTACCGCCGTGATATAGCGGCGAAGTCCGCTTGATTCTAAACTACGCACATAATAGATGAGAAATATTTTATAAGAAAGGGATGAAGATGAAGAATACGGTCAGCGTGCTTATGGGCAGCAAGTCCGATCTGGAAACAGTGCGTCCAGCGGTCGAGCTGCTTAAGGAGTTCGGCATAGAACCGGAGGTAAAGGTCTTGTCGGCCCACCGAACCCCTAAAGAACTGGCGGCTTATGTGGAGTCGGCGCCGGAGCGCGGGGTATCCGTGTTCATCGCCGCGGCAGGAGGCTCGGCCGCCCTTGCCGGGGCAATCGCCGGCCATACCCTGCTTCCCGTGATCGGCATTCCGGTGGAGACAAGCAGTCTGCGGGGGGTGGATTCCCTGCTTTCCACCGTGCAGATGCCTTCCGGCATACCTGTGGCCTGTATGGCCGTGGGCGCGGGGGGCGCGAAAAACGCGGCGGTGTTCGCGCTGGAGATACTCGCTTTGTCCGACGCGGGCATCAAGGCCAGGATGGAAACTTTCCGCGCTAAGATGCGCGAGGAGATAGGGAAAATACAGATTTCCTTATGAGCCGTACCAAGACGGTGTTCATAGACGCAATCGATCCTCATCCCCGGGCCCTCGAGGAAGCCGCTTCTTTGATAGCCTCCGGCGGGCTGGTGATCATTCCCACTGAGACGGTCTATGGTATAGCGGCGAACTTTTTCGATCCGGCGGCGGTCAGAAAACTGTATGAAATAAAAAAGCGTCCGTCGGACAAACCTTTTTCTATCCTGGTAAGCGGTATCACACAGGCGGAACATCTCGCTTCCGAAGTGTCTCTGCGGGCATACAAGCTTATTTCGCGTTTCTGGCCGGGCCCGTTGACACTGGTCTTGAAAGGCAGGGAAGACGGGACCGTCGGGGTGAGGATGCCGGATCATCGCGTGGCGTTGGCATTGTTGGAATATGCCGGAGTCCCGGTCGCCTGTCCTTCGGCCAACTTGTCCGGTAAAGAGCCTCCTGTCGAATGCGCCGGCGCTTTGTCGGATTTCGGCGGACTGGTTGAGATGGCGGTGGATTCCGGCCCTTGCCGGATAGGCAGAGAGTCCAGCGTGGTGGATTTTTCCGGCGGCGAGGCGCGCGTCTTGAGGGAGGGAGCTTTGAGCGCGGCAGAGATAATGACCGCCCTGAAGAACAAGACCGTGCTTTTTGTCTGCACCGGGAATTCCTGCCGTTCAGTGATGGCGGAGGCGTTCCTTAAAAAGCTCCTCGCGGAAAAGAAGCATGGAGGAGTCGATGTCTTTTCCGCCGGGATATCGGCAGTCTCCGGTGGAGCTATGCAGGCCACGCGCGGCGTGCTGGCGGAAGAGGGTATGGATGTCTCGGGGCACAAAGCGCGCAGGCTCACTCCGGTGATGATAAAGGCCGCGGATATAATCCTGCCGATGGAGAAGCTCCACGAGGAAAAGATACTGGAGATGGCTCCGGAGGCGAAGAACAGGGTCTTCTTACTCAAGGAATTTGCCGGGACCGGCAGGGGAGATGTGGACATCCCGGACCCGATCGGCGGGACGCTTGAGCTGTACAAAAGGATATTTTCCCAGATAAAGGAAGCGGTTGCTAAAGTGGAGGTATTGATATGAATTCTGCGCTCTTGATAGCTTCCGATCACGGCGGTTTCGCGCTGAAGGAGAAGCTGAAGACTTTTTTGAAGAAACGCGGCATACGGATCAAGGACCTCGGCGCGTATTCCGAAGAAAGCTGTGATTATCCGGTTACCGCCGCGGCCTTGGCCGGGCTTATTTCCCGCCGCCGCTACCGCAGGGGGATACTTATCTGTAAAAGCGGGATAGGAAATTCCATCGTGGCGAACCGTTTCCCGGGCGTGCGCGCGGCGCTCTGCTGTAACAGGACGGCGGCGCGGCTTTCCAGGGAGCACAACGACAGCAACGTGTTGGTGTTGGGCGCTTCTTTCGTCGGCGCCGCCGAGGCGCGAAAGATAACGGAGATATGGATGAATACTGTCTTTGCCGGAGGCAGGCACGAGCGCCGGCTGAAAATAATAGGCGAAATAGAAAAAAAGATATGCGGGGGTAAAAAATGAGACATCTGAAAGCGGTTGACCCGGAGATATACGCCGCGGTCAAGAATGAGATCGAGAGACAGGAGAACAACCTTGAGCTGATAGCCTCGGAGAATTTCACTTCCCTGGCGGTGCTGGAGGCGCAGGGATCGGTGTTGACCAACAAATACGCCGAGGGGTACCCGGGGGCGCGCTGGTACGGCGGGTGTCATAACGTAGATATCGTGGAAGATATCGCCATCAGTAGGGCAAAAGAGCTTTTTGGCGCCGAATACGCCAATGTTCAGGCGCATTCCGGCACCAGCGCCAATATGGCCGTTTATATGGCTGCGCTTGCCCCGGGCGACACCGTGCTGGCCATGGATTTGGCCTGCGGCGGACATTTAAGCCATGGACATCCGCACAATTTCTCCGGCAGGTTCTACAACATAGTTACTTACGGAGTCGATAAGGACACCGAGATGCTCGATTACGACAAGATCGCCGAATTGGCGGCCGAGCATAAACCAAAGATGATCCTGGCTGGGGCTTCCGCCTATCCGCGCAAGATGAACTTCGCGCGTTTCCGCAAGATATGCGATTCTGTGGGTGCTTATCTGTTCGTGGATATGGCGCATATCGCCGGATTGATCGCTGCCGGCGTGCATGAATCTCCGGTGCCGTACGCAGAGTTCGTTGCTTCCACTACGCATAAGACTCTACGCGGCCCGCGTGGAGGTTTCATACTCTGCCGCAAGGAGTTCGCCAAGAAGATCGATTCAAGGATATTCCCCGGTCTACAGGGCGGGCCGTTGATGCATGTTATCGCCGCCAAGGCGGTGGCCTTCGGCGAGGCGATGAAGCCGGAATTCAAGACTTACCAGAAGCAGATCGTCGCTAACGCCCAAGAGATGGCGGGAGAACTATCAGGGAAAGGTTACCGTATCGTCTCCGGCGGCACTGACAACCATCTGATGTTGGTCGATCTGACGTCCAAGAACATCAGCGGCAAACAGGCCTCTGACGTGCTGGAAGAGGTGAACATTACCGTCAATAAGAACCTGATCCCTTACGATAAACAGAGCCCGGCGGTGACCAGCGGCATCCGCATCGGCACTCCGGCGGTGACCACCCGCGGGATGAAGGAAACGCAGATGCGTCAGATCGCCGATTTCATAGACCAGGCGGTGACCGTGCGCAAAGACGCGTACGCCAAGAGCGGTATCAGGGAACAAGTCAAGGAACTGGCGAAACAATTCCCCCTCTATCCGGAGCTGAAGAATGCCTAAACCGTCGAAAAAGGTTAAGACTACGCAGAGACCGAGCTGGGACGAGTATTTTCTGGAATTGGCGCAGTTGGTCTCCAAACGCACCACCTGCCTGCGCAGGGCAGTGGGCGCCGTGTTGGTGAAGAACAAGCGCATACTGGCTACCGGTTATAACGGCGCGCCGTCCGGGCTCAAGCATTGTTCCAAAACCGGATGTATGCGCGAGAAACTGAATATTCCTTCCGGGCAGAGACACGAGTTATGCCGCGGCCTGCACGCCGAGCAGAACGTCCTGCTCCAGGCCGCCCTGCACGGCATCGGCACCCGCGGAAGCGTGATCTACATCACCCATCAGCCGTGTGTGATCTGCGCCAAGATGCTTATTAATGCCGGCATCGCCGAAGTCGTCACCTGCGGCGAATATCCAGACGAGAACGCGCGAAAATTCCTGAAAGAAGCGGGGATAAAGGTTAGGAAGATAACGATAGGGAAGAAGGATGAAAGGTGAGGGACGAGAAATACGGAGGGACGAAGTATGATAAATACACGAAAATATAGAGTGGAGTATTGAGTAAAAAAGAAGTGGTTTTGAGTGGCGGGTTCTAGTCTTGGGGAAGACCGTGAAAACAAGTCCACAGTTCATAAGAAACAGAAAAATGATAAAACGTAAATTGGAAACATTTTTTCGGATATTTGAAAAAGAACGGAGTGAATTTTGAATAAGGCCGATTTGATGAAACGTCTTGCGGCATGGGGATTTCCTCTTTTGGAAGCGGCCCAAGAAAAGGAGTCTAATTCTACGCTCGCCGACATGGTCAAGTCGCATGACGCTAGGCTTTGGGAAGGATTTCCGGTGGTGCTTGCCAATAGCGCGGAGAAGGGTTTGTTTGATTATAATAAAGCCGAGAAGTATCTGAAATCCCATACGGACAGGATGGATTTTGTTTCGCTAGTATTGTTCTCGCTGGCGCTTTATAAGACCTTAGGCCTGAAATTCTCGTGGGCGAATGATCTGCTGGCGTTGTTCAAGAATCTGGATGCGCGGAAAGAGTATAAAGGATACATGGAAGCGTTGGAGAATGATGGTGATTTGAAGGTGGATAACAAAGTTATGTCTATGAAAAGGATGAAGAACACTTTCGCCAATTACTTCAAACAAAGCAGGGAAGATCTCCACGATTATCTTGCCGTGAAGGACGAGATTGGGCTGGAATATGCTTTATCACAAGTTTTTTCTCCAAAGCAAAAAGAGCTATTTCTTAAGAAGTTGCGTAATGAGAAACTTACTAAGACCGAAAGGGAATATTTCTCCCGTGTGGTGAGAAAACGCGCCGTCGCCCTGGCTAATCAGGAGTTAAACAAATTGGCCCAGAGACTTCTGCAAGGGAATTAACAGTCTGCTGAAAAAGTCCCACACGTAGTCATTCTGAGGCCGCAGGCCGAAAAATCTCATCGAGAGATGAGATTCTTCGCTGCGCTCAGGATGACAAATCAGGGTTTTTCAGCAGACTGTTAACTGAAGTTTACCTGTAAAAGACCTTGACTAATGTTCTAAGATTGAGTACGATTGTTCTCCGAATGAGAACGGTATGCTGAAGTGTAATTTGTTCCCGTAATAATGTGTTTTTCTCATCATTTTTCTATTACTATATTCCGCGGCCTGTTCTTTTGCATATTTCTCCAGAACCCTCGTCTTGTGCGTTTCTAGCCTTGAATTCTCACGCCGATATGCTATGCTAACTGTAATGTTATATATAAGGGATTTTTATGCGTTGTCCGTATTGCGGTTATAAGGAAGACAAAGTAGTGGATTCGCGGGGCACCAAGGAAGGTTCCGCCGTCAGGCGCAGGCGCGAGTGCCTTTCCTGCGGCAGACGTTTCACTACGTATGAGTATGTGGAAGAAGTCTTTCTGATGGTGATCAAGAAAGACGGTACCCGGCAGGTTTTCGATCGTAAGAAGATACTCACCGGTATAATGCGCGCCTGCGAGAAGCGTCCCGTGGGTCTGGAGGAGATGGAGGAGATAACTTCCCAGGTGGAACGCGAGATATACAAGAGCGCTTCCAGGGAGGTGCCTTCCAGCGAGATCGGCGAGGCGATCATCAAACGGCTGAAGAAAATAGACGACGTGGCCTATGTCCGCTTCGCCTCGGTTTACCGGCAGTTCAAGGACGTCGGACAGTTTATGCATGAGTTGAAGAGTCTTCTGGATGACGGGGAAGCGCGCGCCGTGAGCAAGAAGAGCCGCAAGAGGAGGTTATCTAAATGATAGAGGTGGAGTTGAACAAGCTTATTATAGATGAGAAGCGCCACGACCAGCTGATAGTGCTTAAAGAGAAGCACGGCAGGCGACTATTGCCGATAGTGATAGGGTTGGCGGAGATATCCGCCATAAAAATGAAGATAAGCAACTTGACCCCGCCCAGGCCGTTGACCCACGATTTGTTCAAGGATACCATCGAGAAGCTGCGCGCCTCCGTGGAGAAAATAGTCATCGACCGCGTGGAGGAAAGCACTTTTTACGCCAAGATATATTTGAAGGATTCATCCGGCGGAGAGCTCGTGCTTGACGCGAGGCCTTCGGACAGCATCGCGCTGGCGGTCAGGGCCCATACTCCGATTTTTGTGGAGGAGGAGGTCTTGAATAAGACCGATACGCTGCCCCAAGAGAATACTTAAAATGAAAATAGGAATTATTTCCGACACGCACGATAATCTCTCCAAGATAGCCGCCGCCGTGAAGCTCTTCAACCGCCTTAAGACAGATTTTGTCGTGCATGCGGGGGATTTTATCGCCCCTTTCACGGTGCCTGAGATCAACAAATTGAAGTGCCCCTGGAAGGGGGTGTTCGGCAACAACGACGGGGAGCGCAAAGGGCTTTCCTCCGTTTCCGCAGGCGCAATAACCGAGGCTCCGCTTTCCATAACCTTCGCTTCCAGGAAGATAGTAGTGGTGCACGACATCGCTTTGCTGGATGGAAAGATGCCGCACGCCGATATATTGATCTACGGCCACAACCACAAGCCGTCGGTGGAGCGGAAAGGTTCTCTTCTGGCCGTTAACCCCGGAGAGTGCGGCGGCTGGCTCAGCGGAAAATCAACCGTAGCGGTCGTGGATACCGTTGATCTGTCCGCGGAGGTCGTCGGGTTATGAAAGGGCCTTTGCCGGAAGACATAAAGCTGTTAAGGATGGTTGCCGTTCAGGCAGGGAAGTCCGGCCGTAAAGTTTATCTTGTCGGTGGTTTTCTGCGGGACCTTTTTTTGGGAAGGCGTAAAGAAAATCCGGACATGGATTTTGCCGTGGATAAAGGAGCCGTGTCTTTCGGCCGCGCGCTCAACGTTAAACTTAAGGCGGGATTTGTGATGCTGGACCGAGAGCGCGGCTGCTGCCGGCTGGTGAAAAAGACGCGTTCAGGCGTTATTTACACGCTCGATTTTTCCGATTTTCGCGCGGAAGGGATAGAAAAAGATTTAGAAAAAAGAGATTTCACGGTCAATGCTCTTGCAAAGGAAATACGGGGACGCATCGCTACCGCGGGGTTCTGCGGTGGCCTGATAGATGTCCGCGGTTCTCTCGCCGACCTGCGCGCAGGCAGGTTGAGGCTGGCGGGGCCGGACAGTTTCAACGATGATCCCCTGCGTATTATGCGGGCCTTTAGCCTTTCGGCGGTATTCGGTTTCAAAGCGGAGAAGGAAGTCCTGCGGCAGACGGCGGCCAAGCGTCGTTTGCTTTCCCGCGTTTCCGGCGAGCGCGTACGCGACGAGCTCTTCAAGATACTGGAATCAGGGAATGCGTATCCGGTGCTGAAACTTATGGATAATAAGGGGGTGTTGGGTCAGGCGCTCCCGGAGGTGGAGGTGATGCGGGGCGTAGCCCAGGGGCCGTATCATCATCTTGATGTCTGGAAGCATAGTCTGGAGTCCGTAAAACAGCTCGAGTCGCTTCTGGAGGAGCTCGGCGGAGAACCGGGCCTTTCTTCATATCTTGCGCAGGAGATCGTACCGGGACGGCGCAGGCTGGGGTTGCTTAAACTCGGGACGCTTTTGCATGATATCGGCAAGCCGGCGGCGAAGAAACGCCGCGGCGGCAGGATGATATTTCACGGACATGAATTGTCGGGCGCGCGCATAGTTTGCCGCATGGCGGAACGACTGAAACTTTCCCGGGCGGAACAGGACGCCTTGCGCAGGATGGTCTTTTGTCATCTGCGCCCGGGATACCTGGCGGACAATGAAGTCGTTACCGCCAGGGCTCAATTCAGGTATTTTCGGGATGCCGGCGCAGAGGCCGCTTCCATACTGCTTCTTTCTATGGCCGATCAAAGGTCCACCCGCGGTCCTTTGACAAGCAGGGAATCACGCTCCCGTCATGAAAAGGTATGCCGCGGGTTGCTGCGGGAATATTTCAGTTCGCTCGGCCGCAAGGTCCTGCCCAGGCTGATAAACGGCAACGACTTGATGCGCAGGTTCGCTCTTGCACCTTCGCCGGTGATCGGCAGTCTGCTTGCCGGCTTGGAAGAACTGAGGGCTATCGGCAGGATAAATACGCGAGAAGAGGCTTTTATGGCCGCATCCTCTATGTTGAAAAGCAAGGCGTTCAGGAAAATCAGGGGGAATGTCTATGGCTAAGGCAGATCGCCAGAACGGTAATCTCCTCGCCCGGAAATTCTCGGGTTTTAACCCGGGGATGAATGGGGGTAAGCTCCGGGAATGTTGCCGGAATAAGCAGACAGCCGATAAGACGCGCAGAAGAACTGTTTTGCTTTGCGCGGTTATGTTAATCTTGCTGCTTTATGCTTCGGGCGGCATACTGACGCGCCGGGCGGTACAGAGCGGATTTTCCCTGTTGTTGCCTTCCGCAGTATCTTCTTTCAAGGAATGCCGCGTTAATCCTTTCGGCTATATCAGGTTAAATGAGCTGCTGCTGGATGTCCCCGGGAAATACGTTTTTTTCGCCGATGCAGTGAGTGTGGAATTCAGCCCGGTTTCTCTGTTCTGCGGCAGGCCGCGGCGGGTCTATTTTGAAAACCCGCTGCTGCTTCTTACCTGCAACGAATCCGGCGGAAACGGGATAAGCGGCGGCCTGAAACTACCGCGTTTTATGCCTGAAAGACTGGATATCCGTAACGCCGAGATAAGCAGCGGCGCGAACTGCTCTGCTTTCGGGATAAAAGGTTCTTTGTCTGCCGGGTTTTCCGGCACGTCTTTTACTGATTTGTTCGCCGGCGTGGATATGCTGCGGGCCGGAAAGTTTTCCGCGTCGGGAATCTCCGTTTATCTGCCGGGTAAAAATAAAGAGGGGCAGATAACCATAGAGAAATTTGCCTTTCAGGATTTGCGGCTTGAGAAAGTGAAGGGGAAGGTGTGGGTGGATGAAAAAGACGCGGTGCAGGCGTTGTTTTCTCCCGCAGCCCTCTGGAGCGGTTCTTTGACCGCCGCCGCCGATCTTTACGTCAGCGCGGACGGCGGTATAAAATACAAATGCCGGTTCCGGGTTAAGAATTCCGATCTGGCGGTGGTCTCCCGGGAATTAGGGTTCTCGGAAAAGGTGGCGCTCGGCGGAATCACTTCCGGTGAGGCAGTCCTAGAAGGAGGAGGTTCCGGCCTGCAAGACGTAAACGCTTCTCTGGGGACGCAGTCCGGGGGGAGTATGAATATACGGGATAAAAAGATCCTTGATTATCTGGCGGTGCAGAGCGGCCGTCCTCTCCAGACTATTTATGACAGCTTAAGGGATTACCGTTATCGCAGCGCTATCCTCAATTTATCTACCGTTGAACGGGAACTGCGTATATACGCCGTTTTCGAAGGCGAGCAGGGGAAAAGGATTTTCGACGTGCGTTTGCATGGAATGATCGGCGGCAAGTGACTTTACTTTTTTAAAAAATGGAGGTAGCTATGGCGAGAATACTATTGGCGTGTTTATGGACGTTGGGCATCACTTTTGGGCTGGGCTGTGCCAGGGTGCGCGTGGAAGCGCCGAAAGATCCCATCAAAGTAGATATCTCCATGCGGCTGGACATTTACCAGCATTTGGAGAAAACCATAGATAAGATAGAGGATATGGTGTTTCCGAACGCAGATTCTGCTCCGTCGGCTCTCGGGAAACAGAGTTTACTCAATGTCATTCTGCCGTCCGCCGCTTATGCCGCGGACGCCGTTTCCGATCCCGAAATAGAAGGCGCGGTGCAGAGGAGAAAGAACAGGTTTGCGCAGATAATCGCTCTGCTGAAGAAGGGAACCGCCGGAGAGAACAGGTCCGGACTGCTGGAGTTGAGACGCCAGGCTTCCGGGGCGGAAAAGGAAATAATCGAGGAAGAAAACAGCGATCGCATGGTGATTTATATGAAGCTGGCCGCCAGGAACGGGGTGGCGGTGGAGGAAATAGAGAAGTTATACGCTAAGCGTCTTCAGGAAAGCCTGCCGCCCGGCGCGCCCGTGGAGGTGTTCGATCTGGATAAAGGTGCCTATGTATGGCGTATTAAGTAACCGGTAACGGCTACTGGTAATTCCGGGGACACGATACTTAATTCGGTAACGGCTACGGTAACCAATAGGCCCCAACCAATCTTTCCTCCCGAATGGGTATCTCTAATTTTTCCTTCCCCCGATGGGGCGGACTTAGGAGGGGGGCAATCAAGGAGGATGAAGGGGGGTAGTGAGTGCGCTGTTTTATAAGTTTTTTACAGCGCACAGAGTCCGTCAACGCTTCAGTGGCGAGACGGTCTAATTTCGATTTTCGATTATCAGCATAAAGTAGCCATGGGAATAAATAGGGAAGCCGATTATTCAGAATATATGTCTCGGCAGGAGGCGCTTTGGGAAGGGCGCTGCCGCAGGTGTGGCGCCTGCTGCGGGGGGTTCGATGACCCTTGCGAGCATCTGCGGCCGGGTAATACCTCCGGGCAATATTACTGCGATATTTACGAAATGCGCTTCGGCCTTAGGCGCACAGTTTCCGGTAAAGAATTCAATTGTGTGCCTTTACGTTCCATCCTGCATAAACATTGGGTGTCCGACTATCTTTGCGCTTATAAGGAGGGATTGACGCGGACATGGCCGGAGAATATCTGAAGGTTTATCGTCTTATCCGACGGCAGGCCTCAGATTTCCGCCTGCCTTCGGTAACGGAGATATCTGCTGAAGACGATCCGTACCTGGTGCTGATTTCCTGCATATTGAGCCTGCGCACTAAAGACAATGTGGCCTTGCGGGCTTCCCGCTGGCTGTTTACAGTGGCCTCTGATCCGCGTTCGATGTTGAGGCTGCCGGAAGAGAAGATATCCGGTTTGATTTTTCCGGTCGGGTTTTACCGGACAAAGGCCGGAGTGATCCTTGGCGCCAGCCGAGTGATTCTGGAGCGTTTCGGCGGCAAGGTGCCGCGTACAATAGAGGGTCTGTTGAGTATTAAAGGGGTAGGAAGGAAAACGGCCAATCTTGTGATAGGATTGGGGTACGGCATACCGGCGGTATG
The DNA here is from genome assembly GCA_011620275.1 of Candidatus Omnitrophota bacterium. GTDB lineage: Bacteria > Omnitrophota > Gorgyraeia > Gygaellales > Profunditerraquicolaceae > Undivivens. The sequence continues at coordinate 22,076 of WOZK01000030.1, read as the reverse complement.
CGTTGATACGCACGTGCATCGTATCTCCAACCGTCTGGGCTGGGTAACGAGCGTCAAGACAGAGGAGACCGAGAAAACCCTGCAAGGGCTTTTCGCGCGCAGATACTGGATAGAATTGAACACGGTCCTGGTGGCCTTCGGCCAGAACATCTGCAGACCGGTTTCTCCTTTTTGCGGCAGATGCGCGGCGGAACGGTACTGCCCGAAGGCCGGGGTTGCAAAGAGCGGCAGGGTAAGAAAATGAAACAGGAAGTATTCAAGGAGAGTGTGCTTACTCATCCTAATTAATCAAGGCGAGTTTAGCCGGTGAGGAGCTTCATTACTTCAGTAATACGGCAAGTAAGGGGGAGAGTATAATGTCCAAGTCGTTGATGAAGCTGGAAGAGAGACTGGCGCAGGTGGAGCCGGGTTCGGTGAGGGAGCATATCCTCAAGTCGGCAAAAGATTTTAAGTCTTCCTGGATAGAGTTCGGCAGGGCGCTTTATTCTGTCTGGAAAGACAAGCTTTACCGGGAGTGGGGATATTCCAAGTTCGAGTTTTACACCGCCAAAGAAGTGGGAATAAAACAGCAGACCGCTTTGAAGCTTTTGAGGTCTTATATGTTCCTGGAGAAAGAGGAGCCGGCTTATCTGAAGCAGGAATTCATCGAGTCCGCGGAGGCCAGGCAGTTGCCTTCTTATGAGGCGGTGGATATCCTGCGCAGCGCTAAGAACCGCAAGATACTCGGAGACGACGAGTATTCGACGCTTAAAAAGCAGGTCTTCGAAGACGGCAGGGATGCAGGGGACGTCAAGAAGGACCTGAGCGCGCTGATCAGGCAGAGAGAAGAAATTGATCCGCAAGAGGCGTGGGAGAAAAAAAAGAACACGCAGGTCAAACGGCTGGTCAGCGTGTTGAAAACCCTGCGCGGGGAGATTGAAACGGAAAAATTGCTGCCGATGCCTTTATTGAAAGAGATATCGCAGCTGATTGTGAAACTTCAGGAGGAGATTGAATGAACCGGACGGCCCCAGGAGGTGCGTAATGCATAAAGTCCCAGGTTGTTTTATCGTCATAACTGCGTTTGTCTTTGTGTCCGGGTGCTGCGGCGGCAGGGAAAGCGTTGTTGCGTTTCGTTCGTTCGGCGGATACGCGGCGAAAGCCGATGCCGCCGCCAAAGACAGGCTGGAGGCTGACCTGCGCGCCGGCAGGATCGGACTGGGAAGCGGGGCGGCGGAGATAAAGAAGAGTTACGGTGAGCCTGACGAGATATCGGCGGCTGTGGACTCTACCCGGTTCGTGTATAAACGCGGCGGCCGGCCTTCGATCGTCCTCTGGTTCGATCACCGGGGCGTATTGTCTTCCTGGAGCGATTAAAATGAAAGCATTCCTGGTAGGGTTATTGTTTTTATCTGTGTTGGGGATGCTGGCGGGATTATGGCTGTTTTTCTTCCCGGTCTTCGTTCTTTTGTCCGCGGCGCTGGGGCTTTCCCTGGTGTTCGCGGCGGCTTTGCTTTTCGTCTGGATGGTGGGCAAGGCCGTGATCTTTGTCTGGAGAAAGTTGAGGCAGCCGTGACGGCGGGGAATATATTGAACGGGGAGGAGATCCGCGGTTTAATAGAAACGCAATCCCTGGTTAGCGGGTTCCTGGATCTGGAAAAACAACTGACGCCGAACGGCATGGATTTTACCGCTTCCACGATACATGCCTTCGACGGCGAGGGGGCTGTGGATTTCGATAACAGCGGACGGGTGCTCCCCGGGGTGAGGGAAGTCCCGGGCGGCGGGAACAGCGGCTGGTGGCTTCTTAAACAGGGGGCATACCGGGTTTCTACCAATGAGACCGTGCGCATGCCTCTGGGATTGATCGCTTTCGCTTTTACCCGCAGTTCACTTTTGAGATGCGGCGCGTTCACGCAGACGGGGGTATGGGACGCGGGGTTTCACGGCAGGAGCGAATTCATACTGGTGGTGCAGAATCCGGCCGGGATCCGCATACGCAGGAACGCCCGGCTGATACAATTGGTTTTCGCCGGGATTAATCCCGCGGGAAAAGGGTATGACGGTATTTACCGCCAGAAGGTGTGAAACCGAGGGAAGGATAGGATATGCTGATTCGTGACGTCGAAATTAAAGTTATACGCGGTGATATTACCGCCGTAAAAGCGGATGCGCTGGTGAATGCCGCAAACAACCGTCTGCTGATGGGCGGCGGGGTCGCGGGGGCTATTAAGAAGGCCGGCGGTGAAGAGATAGAAAAAGAAGCGGTAAGCCGCGGTCCGGTGGAGATCGGCGATTCCGTTGTAACCTCGGGGGGCAGGCTGGCAGCCAGGTATGTGATACACGCCGTCACCATGGGGATGGATTTTCGCACCGACGAGAAAAAGATCCGGGCTTCCTGCCGGAGCGCTCTCAATATGGCGGCAGGACTGGATATATCTTCAGTCGTTTTTCCCGCTTTGGGCTGCGGCACGGGAGGTTTTCCTTGCAAGGCGGCGGCAAAGATCATGGCGCAAGAGGTGCACAGGCTTTTGTTCTGCGGGAAATCCGGCGCACTGAAGGAGATCTTATTTTGTCTTAAAGACGAAGAAACGGCCGTGATTTTCGATAAGAACGTTTGCGGCTACCTGGAATATATGACGCGCACGCTCAAACAGCCTTTTCTTACAGTGGACGCCGTTATCGAGCGCGCGGGCGGGATCGTGATCATAAAAAGGAGCAATCCGCCTTTCGGCTGGGCTCTGCCGGGCGGGTTCGTGGACTACGGGGAAAGCCTGGAAGACGCCGTGAGGCGGGAGGCCAGAGAGGAGACGGGACTGGAGTTATCGGAGCTCAGGCAGTTCCATACCTATTCCGATCCCGGGCGCGATCCGCGTTTTCACACGGTGGGCACGGTTTTTATCGGCAGTTCCTCTGGGACCCCGGTCGCCGGGGACGATGCCGCCGAGGTGAAAACCGTTTCAAGGCAGGAGCTTGCCGGTATGGAATTCGCTTTTGACCATAAAAAGATAGTGCAGGATTACCTCAGGGGAAAAGAGGGGAGCAGGTAGTTTACGGCCGTCTTACGTTTCCCGCAGTTGTTTTTCCGCGTCTATGATGTCGCGGTTGATCACTCGCGCCGTTTCACGGATCTTTTCTTTCAGCAGAGGGGAGGCGACCTCGGAGTCCCCTATCTCGCGCAGTATCTGCACGCTCATCCGGAAGTATCGTACAATCTCCCCCTCATCGGTGTCGGTTAAAAGCAGGGTTTTCTCAAAAGACGTTCCTCTCAGCCAGGATTCTATGCTCCCGCTTAAATGGAAGTAAGGCTCTTTGCTCAAAGGATAGATACGCCGTGATATCTCGAGTTGTTTTATATGGGCGTAGATCTCTTCGCAGACCGCTCTTATGCGCCTGGCGCTTTTGGAGAGATTCAGCATCTGCTGGTTTTTACGCGGTTCAAAGACCGCCGCCGCCGCCATTATACCCAGCCCGAATTCATCCAGCTGCTCAAGCACGTTGCGTTCGTAAAGCTCGGATAGTAGCAGCTCGTAACCGTAAACGGTCTTGGCGAACTGCCCTTTGGGAGTGAGCTCCCCGTTTTTTATGTAACCATTGTCTTTGAGGAGATTCAACTTTGCCTCTATCAGGCGCAAGGCCTCTTTCTGCTCTTCTTTGCGGCATTGGAAATAATGTAGGGAGAGCGGATATATTTTATAGAGGTCGTCCCGGTATTTTTCGTAAAGATTGAGGACGGTGGCATATGATGTGTTAAGCTGGCTGTGCACCTCCTCGGGGCTTCCGTAAATGACGCGGTTGATGTCGTTGTAACTCAGCTTGGCGGGATTGATCCTGCAATAAACGTATCCTTCCGTGTCTATGCTGCGCCTGCCCGCGCGGCCCGCCATCTGGTAGAAATCGCGCGTTTTCAGGTTGCGCACGTAGCGCCCGTAGAATTTGCGCAGATCGTCGAAGACGACCGATCTGCTCGGCATGTTTATGCCTAACGCGAAGGTCTCCGTGGTGAAGATTACTTTCAGCAGACGGCTGGTGAAGAGCCGTTCGATGACTTCTTTGAGCGTCGGCAGCATGCCCGCGTGGTGAAAAGCGATGCCTTTCTTCACTAGGTCGGACATCTCCTGCGCCGAACGTTCACGGGTCAGGTCGAACTTTCGGCAGAGTTCCTCATAAAGGGCCGTTATTTTACCGCAGTCGTCTTTCGGCAGGAGATCGAACCTGCAGAGATCTTTCGCCAGGTCTTCGGCGCGCCTGCGGCCGAAGACGAAATATATACAAGGGAATCCTTCCCGTTCGCGGATGTGTTTTATGAGCGGACCGATCTTGTTCAATCCGTAACCGGTGCGCGGGTTTTGCCTGTGGAATTTATACGGCAGTTCCGGAAGTCCCTTTATGTTCTTCAGGGCAGGAAGACTGTCGACCACCTGGTTCTGGCACTGGAAAAGGAAATGCAGCGGGACCGGACGCTCGGTTTCGACTACCGTTTGCACCGGCTTGTTATGGATGCTTTCTATCCATTCCGCTATTTGCTTGATATTGGGTATGGTAGCGGAAAGGGCCAGCAGGTTCATGTGTGAGGGGAGGAAGATAAGCGACTCTTCCCACACGGTGCCGCGTTCCTCATTGTCCAGGTAGTGCACTTCGTCGAATATGATCCAGCGGTATTTCTTCAGCGACTCCTGGTCGTCGAGTATCTTGTTGCGAAAAATCTCCGTGGTCATGATCAACACCGGGGCCTCGGGGTTCAGCGAGATGTCCCCGGTGAGTATGCCTATATTATCTCCGAGGCGGTTTTGGAAATCGCGAAATTTCTGGTTGGAAAGGGCTTTTATCGGCGCGGTGTATATCACGCCGGTGTTGTTATTGATGCAGGTGTCTATGACGTGTTCGGCGATCGCGGTTTTGCCCGCTCCGGTAGGCGCGGAGACGATTACGGAATGCCCGTTGTTGATATGGTCAATTGCTTCCTGCTGGAAACGGTCATATTTGAACATGAAAAATATTATAGCCTAAAATCACGCGGAAAGACAGGTATTTCACAATACGAAGCGTTAAGGCCAGGGACGTAAAAGAACTAAGAAGGTGAAACACAAGAGGCGTAAGCGGGCGAGAAGTATGAGGCTCTTTTCTTTGTTCGGGGAGAGCAGTCTTTATTAATGTTTGATTTGTGAGGCAAAAATAGTAAAATAAAGTATGGGTTACGACAACGCGCTGAACAAGGGATGGGAGGAATTATCCTCGCGCGCGTCCGCTCCCGTAAAGACTGTTTTTCTCGGTCAGGAATATTTTCTTGATCCGAGTTCCAGGGAATGCGTTTCCTCCTCCGGCGGAAGGGGTAAACCGTATCTTTCCATCCTTTTGCTGCATTATGCCGCGGCCGCGCTGAAAGGGATCCCCCGGCTGGAAGGGAAATGGATATCTTTCAGGGAACTGCCGGCAGGGGAGTTTTATTATCCGGCTTTCCGTAAGCGGGCGTTGGAGCCGTTGCTCGCAAAATACGGAAAAAACCCGCGTGAAGCGGTCGCCGGGTTCTGCAGGTGGCTGTCTGGGACGGCCGGTGAGTTACCGGAGGGAGACGCCTGCGTAGTGATAGAGGTTTTTCCCGGAGTGCCGGTAAAGATCGTTTTCTGGCTGGCGGACGCCGAGTTCACGGCTGAAGCCATTATGCTCTTCGACAGTACCGCCGGCAGTATTTTCTGTACCGAGGATATAGCCGTTCTGGGGGAGGCGCTGGCGGCGAACCTTGCCGCTTCCGTGTAGTAAGGGAATGATCATACAGCCGAATATTACGCTGTGTATCGGCTTCGCCGGAAAAAGTAGCCTCGGGATCTTAGTCTGAGGGGCTCTATAAGGGGGAATGAATGCGAAAAATCAGTAAACTTGTTTTTATAATGTCAATTTTATGCCTGGCCTGCGGTGTTTCTTATGCCGCTTCGTCTTATCCCGGGAAAGGGAGCGTTTTATCTTCTCTGGGGCGAAAGTATGATTATAATAATATCATCGTTAAACGCGCGGTAGACGGAGATACGCTTCTGCTTGAGAATGGTGAACGCGTGCGGTTGATCGGTATAGATACCCCGGAGTGCCACGAGTCGAAGAAGCTTTACCGTGACGCCAAGCGCACGATGCAGGATGTACGCACGATCAAACATATGGGAAAAAGTGCCGCGGCGTTCACCCGCGGGCTCGTGGAAGGGAAAAAGGTCAGGCTGGAATTCGATGTGGAGCGCAGGGATAAATACAACAGGCTTTTGGCCTACGTTTATCTGCCGGATGGGACTTTCGTTAACGCAGAGATCGTCGCCAACGGGTATGCTTCTTTATTGACTATTTCGCCGAACGTCAAATATGCCGAGCTGTTGCACGTCCGCTACAAGGAGGCCAGGGAAAAGCGGCGCGGTCTCTGGAAGGATTAATCAAACCGCAGAAATCCCCGGCTTTCAAGCCGGATTTACTTTGGCCTATCGGAATAACACCCCGCCTTAATTGAGAGGCAGGTGTTCACCAGTGTGAAAGTATTCACCTGTGTGATACCCGAACCAATTGGGAGGTTCGGTATTCGCTCGTGCGAAAATTCCGAGTGGATTTGTCCTTAGGATTACCCGGGGATTGAAGCCCGGAGAACTTCATTTTAAGGAGGAATGTCATGTTGAGATTTCTTACTGCCGGAGAGTCTCACGGCCGGGCTTTAATAACGGTCGTCGACGGAATGCCCGCAGGTTTGAGGGTGGACGCGGAGAAGATAAATTTTCAATTACGGCGCAGACAGCAGGGATACGGGCGCGGCGGAAGAATGAAGATCGAGACGGACAGAGCTGAGATCGTTTCCGGCCTGCGCAGAGGCTTGACTATAGGCAGTCCGCTCTCTATCAGGATCGTGAACCGGGATTTCAGCATAGAGCGGATGCCTTCGGTAGCCTGCCCAAGGCCGGGGCACGCCGATTTAGCCGGATTGCTCAAGTATGGTTTAGGGGACGTTCGCGACGTTCTGGAGCGGGCTTCGGCGAGAGAGACCGCGGCGCGCGTGGCCGCCGGTTCACTCTGCCGCATACTGTTGGAGTATTTCGGGATGAAGTTCACCTCCCGCGTGCTTAAAGTAGGCGGAGAGACGAATATTTCCGCGTTTAAGGCCGTGATAGACAGGGCGAAAAAGAGCGGCGACACCGTGGGAGGGATTTTTGAAGTCTCCGTTGCCGGTGTGCCGGCCGGGTTGGGGACTTACGCGCAGTACGATAAAAGGCTGGACGCCGCGCTCGCCGCGGCATTTATCTCTATTCCCGGAGTTAAAGCGGTGGAGTTCGGCCTGGGATTCGGTTACGCCGATAAACCCGGTTCGAAATGCCATGACTCTGCCGGATATTCAAGAGGCAGGGGATATTTTAGAAAAAGCAATAATGCCGGCGGCATCGAAGGCGGAATATCCAACGGGGAAGAAATAGTCCTGCGCGCATGTATGAAGCCGATTTGTACCCTGCTGGTTCCTCTGGAGTCCGTAAATATAAATACAAAGAAAAGCGCCAAGGCCGCGGTAGAACGTTCCGATGTCGCGGTGGTGGAAGCAGCCGGGGTGGTCGGTGAGGCGGTCTGCGCCGCGGTGCTGGCCGGCGCGTTCCTGGAGAAATTCGGGGGAGATTGTCTGGAGGACATAAATTCCGCTTACCGCGATTATCTCAAAAGGATAAAGAAATGAGCGGCGCTCGGGAGAAAAATATTATACAGGGACGGCCGAATAACATTTTCCTGGTTGGATTCATGGGCACCGGAAAGTCTTCCGTAGGCAGGGCGCTTGCGGCAAGAATGAAGCGGGATTTTGTCGATCTGGATGAGCTGATAGAGGCGCGGCAGAGGCGCAGTATCCCGGATATCTTCGCCTCCGAAGGGGAGGTTTTCTTCAGAAAGCTGGAAAAAGAGGCGTTGATAGATGTTTGTTTTTCGGACAGCAAAGTGGTGTCATGCGGCGGCGGCATAGTGATCGATAATGAAAATGTCGCCCTGATGAAACAGCGCGGGATACTTGTTTGCCTTTGCGCCGCCCCGGAAGTTATCTATGCGAGAACCCGCGTCTTTTCCAACCGCCCTTTGTTAAACGTCCCGGATCCGGTGTCCAGGATAGGAGAATTGTTGAAACAGCGTGAGCACTATTACGCTCTGGCGGACGCGAGCGTTGATACCTCCTCTATGGGAATCGGCGATGCAGCCGCGTATATAGAAAAACTATATGAAGATAAAATAATCAAGGTAAGAGGACAGGAGGAGAAAAAGTAGATTTTGTTTAATCAAACCGCAAAAATCCCCGGCCTGTTCAGCCCGGGGAGCTTCATTCAAAACCGCAGATCTCACCCGTCAACGCTCATAAATCCCTGTTAGATATTGCCGTTTAATACCGTCTATTATGTTGGATGGACTGTTCAGAAACAGGTTTTAGGTTATAGGTCCCCGGCTCTCAGGCAAGAGGATCTGCCAAGTATTTACTTACGTGATACAGAAGCTTTCTTTACTTTTGTTTTGCGTTCCGGGGGCAAAGATAGTAAAATGCTTTTGTTTGAACGCCGGATTTTAGTGGCACGGAGGATAAGCCGGTGACGGACAGGGAGGCGTTGATAGCGCTTAATCTCGTTTCCGATATAGGCAGCAGGCGGCTGAAGGCCTTATCGGTTTCTTTCGCGGCCATTCAGGAGATATTTTCCGCCACCTGCGCGCAGCTGGTTGCCGCTGGGGTAAGCGATTCGTCCGCGCGGAGTATAAGCTCTTTCAAAGAAGATATGCTGCGGCAGGAATTGTCCGCCGCCGCCGCGTTGGGGGTAGGGATAATCACCTGCCTGGATCCGGCATACCCGGTTAACCTCGTCTCAATACCCGGGTATCCGCTTGTGCTTTATGTGCGGGGCGAAATCCGCGATGAAGACCGTTTTGCCGTGGCGGTTGTGGGCAGCAGACGGGCGTCGTTATACGGCCTTTCCTGTTCCGAGAAGTTCGCTTATGATTTGGCGGCTTCCGGGTGGTGTGTGGTTTCCGGTATGGCGCGCGGTATAGATACTCAGGCGCACAAGGGGGCGCTTAAGGCCGGCGGCAGGACCATCGCGGTAATGGGCAGCGGGTTCGCCGATATTTATCCCCCGGAGAACGGGAAGCTTGTGGATGAGATATCCGCCCGCGGGGCGGTGGTTTCGGAGTTCCCGCTTTCAACGGCGCCTCTGAAACGTAACTTTCCGCGGCGCAACCGTATAATAAGCGGATTGAGTCTCGGGGTGCTGGTGGTGGAAGCTGCCAGGAACAGCGGGGCGTTGATTACCGTGGATTTCGCCCTGGAGCAGGGCAGGGAGGTTTTCGCGCTCCCCGGCAGGGTGGATTCTGCCAATGCCTGGGGGACAAATTCTTTGATCCAGCAGGGGGCAAAGATCGTTTGTTCGCCTTCGGATATAACCGATGAATTCCCTTTGCTGCGGCCGGAGAAGAACGCCGGGAAAAATGAGAGTACCGGTAAAGGCGAAGATATACCGGCCGTGGAAGCCGCGGTGCTGGATGTTATGAGCGGGGGAAAGATTCACAAAGAGGGAATAACGCTTAAAACCGGATTATCCGCCGCGCGCGCAGCGGAATTACTGCTGTCGCTGCAATTGAGGAAAAAGATCAGGCAACTGCCGGGCGGCTACTTTACGAGGATATGATATGAAATCAGGCAAGAAGCTGGTTATAGTCGAGTCTCCAACCAAAGCAAGAACGATCGGCAGGATACTCGGGGAGGGGTTTTCCGTTACTTCCTCGATGGGCCATCTTATAGATCTGCCGCAACGCCAGCTCGGAGTGGACGTCGATAACGGTTTTGTCCCGCGTTACGTGGTGATGAAATCAAGACAGTCGCTCTTGAGCAAACTTAAGAAAGAGGCGGCCGGTTCCCAGGAAGTATATGTGGCCACCGATCCGGACCGGGAGGGTGAGGCCATCGGATGGCATATAAAGGAGAGGCTCCCGGCGGGCAAAAAAATACTTCGTGTTGTTTTTCACGAAATCACCCCGCAGGCGGTGAAGAACGCGTTCGAGCATCCGCGCGAGTTTGACGCCAGCATGATCGAGGCGCAGACAGGCAGGCGCGTGCTGGACAGGATAGTCGGGTATTATCTGAGCCCATTGCTCTGGAAAAAGATGGCGCGCGGTTTGAGCGCCGGGAGGGTGCAGTCGGTCGCCCTGCGTATCATCGCGGAAAGGGAGCGGCAGATAGAAAGTTTCGTTCCCAGGGAGTATTGGGAGATCGATGCCCTGCTCGGGAAGCCGGGTGGGGCGGACTTCGCCGCCAAGCTGGATAAAGCGGACGGGGAGAAAATCGAGATAAAGAACAAGGAAGAAGCCGACAGGATCGCAGAAAAGCTCGAGAAAAGCGTTTTCTCGGTCGTTTCGATAACGCGTAAAGAGAAGAAACGCAACCCGGAACCCCCGTTCATTACCAGCACTCTGCAGCAGGAGGGTTTCAACAAGCTGAAGTTCAATTCCAGCCGCACCATGCAGATCGCCCAGCAGTTATATGAAGGAGTGGATCTCGCAGGTGAAGGCCCCGTGGGTCTGATAACCTATATGAGGACAGATTCCACGAACGTGGCGGCCTCGGCAGTAAAAGAGGCGCGCGATTTTATCAAAGATAAATACGGGGCGGAATATCTTCCCGATAAACCCAATGTATATAAGTCCCGCAAGAACGCGCAGGAGGCTCATGAAGCGATACGACCGTCTGCCGTGTCCAGATTCCCGGAGCAGTTGCGCGATCTGCTTACTCCGGAGCAGTACAAGCTTTATGAACTGATCTACCGCAGGTTTATCTCCAGCCAGATGACACCGGCGCGTTATTCCGTGACTTCGGTCTCAATCAATGCCGGTGTTTATTCCCTCAGCGCCTCAGGCAGCAGGCTGGTTTTCGACGGCTGTCTTTCCGTCTATAGAAAAGAGGAGGAGCAGGAAGAGGGGCAGCCGGCGATGCCGGAGTTGAAAGAAGGCGATATCCTTCAGTTGAGAGGGCTGAATCCGTCTCAGCATTTCACCAAGCCGCCGCCCAGGTTCTCCGACAGCTCGCTGGTCAAGACTCTGGAAGAAGAGGGCATCGGCAGGCCGTCCACCTATGCTCCCATCATACAGACCCTTTTGCTGAGAGATTATGTGCGCAGGATTAAAGGTTATTTCCATCCCACGGAACTGGGGAGAAAGGTCTGCGATCTGCTGGTGCGTTATTTCCCCGGGATAATGGATGTGAAATTTACCGCCCGCATGGAGGAGAAACTGGACGGTATAGAGGAAGGTCAACTGCGCCACGTGCAGGTGCTGGAGGAGTTCTACCAGCCTTTCAAGCAGGCCCTGGATTTCGCCCAGGGAGATATAAAGAAGGAAGTCGTCGTCACCGGGGAAGCCTGCGAGAAATGCGGCAAGCCGATGGTGGTGAAATGGGGAAGGAAAGGTAAGTTTCTCAGCTGTTCCGGTTTTCCGGAGTGTAAACACGCCAAGTCCATCACCACGGGGGTGAAATGCCCACAGCCCGGCTGCTCGGGGGAATTGATAGAGAGGCATTCCCGCCGGGGCGTTTTCTACGGCTGCAGCCGTTATCCTGAATGCCGCTACGTCTCCAGCACCCTTCCGGGAGAGACCAAATGACGGGCAGGTACGTGGAACGGTTTCTGCGTTATCTCGAGATTGAGAAGAATTATTCTCCGCACACACTGTTGAATTACCGGATAGACCTGCAGGATTTTGTTTCTTTTTGCTCCGGGCAGGAGACGGGTGCGATTGGTTACCTGGAAATAAGGAAATATCTCGCTTCGCTGAAAGAGAAAAAACTTGCTTCCCGCAGCGTCGCGCGGCGGCTTTCCTGTCTGCGGTCGTTCTTTAATTTCCTCTGCCGGGAAGGGCTTGTGAAGCATAATCCCGTTTCCGGGGTTTCCACTCCCCGGCTGGACCGGCATTTGCCGGAATTCCTCACCGAAGAAGAGGTGGTCCGTCTTTTTGATTCCATCCCCGGTGCCGGAAAGAATGAAGCCGTTCGTCTGCGGGACAAGGCCATACTCGAGGTGTTCTACAGCACCGGAATGCGTATCTCCGAGCTCTCCGGATTGAAACTGGCGGCCGTGGATTTCATAGGCGGCGTGGTGAAAGTCCTCGGCAAGGGGAGGAAAGAACGTATCGTTCCCATCGGGGAGCCGGCGCTGCGCGCCCTGAACGCTTACCTGGAGAAAAGGAATTCCCTGCGGGACGAGATCTTTCTTAACTTAAAGGGACGCCCGATCACGGCCCGCGGGGTGCGGATGGTGGTAGCCGGATATTTCAGGCTCGCCGGTATGAAAAAAGGGGTTTCTCCGCACACCCTGAGGCATTCTTTTGCCACTCATCTTTTGAACCGCGGCGCCGACCTGAGAAGTGTGCAGGAACTGCTTGGGCATGCCAATCTTTCCACGACGCAGATATACACGCATCTTACCACCGAACGCCTGAAGGCGGTTTACGACAAGGCCCATCCCAGGGCATAGGAAGGGAAAAATATGGCTTTTTTCTACGACCTCATATTTTTTCTGATCTTTCTTTTCTTTCTCCCGGTTTACCTGGTAAAAAGGAAACTGCATTCAGGCTTTCTCTGCAGGCTCGGTATAATGCCTAAGGGGATCGTCTTCAACTCCCCGATATGGATACACACGGTAAGCGTGGGAGAAGCAATGGCGGTTAAGGAGTTTGTTTCCGGGCTGCGCGGACGTTATCCGGGAGTGCAGATGGTTTTTTCCACGGTTACTCCGACCGGTAACCAGGTGGCGCGTTCCTTCGCGCAGCCGCAGGACGTCGTCATTTATCTCCCTTTCGATTTCAGCCTGGTTGTGCGGTCGGTATTGCGGCGCATGCGGCCTAGGCTTTTCCTGGCGGCGGAAACGGAGTTCTGGCCGAACCTCTTGAGCGCGCTGCACGCATACGGGGTACCGGCAGCGGTGATTAACGGGAGGATCTCGGACCGTTCGCTGCGCGGCTATGCCAGGCTGAAGGTGCTTTTTGCTCCGCTGCTGCGTAAGATCGGATTTTTCTGCGTGCAGACCGAAGAAGATGCCGAAAGGCTTGTTTCCCTGGGGGTGGAGAACGACAGAATAAAAGTCACAGGGAACCTGAAGTTTGACGTCGGTATATCTTCAGTGTCGGTGGCGGCCGCGGGCGCCTGCAGGCTGACCCTGGGGCTGGGAGAGGAAGAACGTCTTCTTGTAGCCGGGTCCACACATGAAGGTGAAGAGGAGCTTGTATTGAGGGCGTATGAAACTGCCGCGGCAGGAAGACGGCACGTGCGCCTGCTGCTGGCGCCCAGGCATCCCCGCCGCGCCGTAGAGGTCGCCGGCCTGCTGCGGGCGCGAGGGTTCTATGCGGTCATGGTCTCGGAGCTGGAGAAAGGCGGCGGAGACGGGCGGGAAGACAGCAAAGCGGTTTTTGTCCTGGACAGCGTGGGGAAATTATTCGATTATTACGGCGCAGCTTACGCGGTATTCGTGGGCGGCAGCCTAGTGCCGAGAGGCGGGCACAATATCATAGAACCGGCAAGCTGGTCTAAACCGGTGCTTTGCGGCCCTTACACATTCAACTTTCGTGAGATAATATCCATATTCTCGCGCGATGATGCCTGTATAAACGTAGGCGGCACCGGGCAGTTGGCGCAGGCCTGGACGGAACTGTTAGATCATCCCGGCTGGGCGGCGGAAGCCGGCAGGAAGGCCCGTGGAGTAATAGACAGGCACCGCGGGGCAGGACTGCGCACGCTGGACGCCGTAGCGCTACTTGTGAACGGGAAAGGTATATGAGGATATCCGCAGATTATCTGCGTTCCATAGCCGAGGCGCGGCGCGTAGGCTTCACTGCCGCGGTCATCACCGGGCTGCTTACGCCTTTTTCCTGGTTATATTCCGGCTGTATCGGCCTGCTTTCTTTTCTGCGTTCAGCGCGGCGCAGGAAACTGTCTTGCGCGGTCATCAGCGTGGGGAATATCACCTGGGGAGGCACCGGGAAGACCCCGCTGGTGGAATTCATCGCTTTGTTTCTTAAACGTAGCGGCCACAATCCCGCGGTATTGAGCCGGGGATACGGCGCTTCCGGCGGGTTCTCCGTCGGGGATGAGCCTTTGATGCTGCAGAACCGGATGCCGTTAATACCGGTACTTACCGACAAAAAAAGGCTGCGTTCCGCCCGCAAAGCAATGGAGACGCGGGGCGCGGATACGCTTATCCTTGACGACGGGTTTCAGCAGTGGGGCATAAGTAAAGACCTGGATATAGTGACCGTGGATGCGGGTAATCCTTTCGGCAACGGCCGGGTAATACCCGCCGGGATGCTGCGTGAACCGTTATCGGCCCTGAAAAGGGCGGATATATTTGTTTTGACACGCTGTGAAAAAGAGGAGGAGAAGGAACTTCTTAAAAAGAGGTTATCTTTCCTTAATCCGCGCGCCTGCATATTCTGCTGCAATCATCGGGTAGCCGGTTTTTATCCGGTATCCGGAGAAGCGGCTGGGGTGATTACTGAGCCGGGATTTTTCTCCGGGAAAGACGTCGTTGTCTTTTCCGGCATAGCAGTTCCACGCTCTTTCGAACAGAGTCTGGAGAATACGGGCGCGCGCATAACCGGCGCACGCAGATTCCCGGACCACTATTTTTACGGCAGACGCGAGATAGAGGCGATCATCGCCGGCGGCCGCGGCAGGCCGGTGGTCACGACCGAGAAGGACGCCGCCAGGCTGTCCGTTCTGTATGACAGGAGGCCTCCGGCCGGGATATGGGTGATGCGCATAGAATTGGAGTTTGAGAACGATGACGATCAAAGATTACGCGATAGACTGCTTGGCATATACCGTTCTTAAGGCGCTGGGGCCGTTGTTCAGGCTGCTGCCGCCGGAAGAGTGTCTGAAGATAGGCGCTTTTCTGGGAGACGTTTTTTATGTCCTCGACCGCGGCCACAGGGCGAAGGTGTACGACAACATCAGGACCGCTCTGGGTGACCGTTTCTGGCCGGAGGAAATAAGAAAGGAATGCCGCGGGTTCTACCGCTGCTACGGACAGAACCTGGCCGAGCTTTTTCTCATTCCTTTGATAGACGAGGAATATCTGCGCAAGTATATAACCGTAGAAGGTATGGAGAATCTGCGCGCGGCCTTCGCCGCCGGCAAGGGCGTTCTACTGGCCGGAGTACATGAAGGAAACTGGGAGCTTTCCAACATAATATGCGCCGTCCTCGGTCTGCCGTTTAACCTTTTTGTCAGGGAACAAAGATATCCTCTGCTGGGGAAATTACTTAACGGATACCGCAGGCAAAAAGGCTGCCGGATAATCGAGCGCGGGCAGGAATTGCGCAGGCTGCTTGAGGTGCTGCGTATGAACGAGGCGGTAGGTATAAGCACCGACCAGGGCGGCCGCGGCGGTATCCGGGTGGATTTTTTCGGCAGGGAGGCCTCCATGTCGGCCGGCGTCGTTAAGATTGCGATGAAATACGGCGCGGCGGTCATCCCGGTATTCTACGAGCGCCTGCGCGGGCCTTATACCAGGATCCGGCTTCTCGGGCCGCTGGAGGTTAAACGCAGCGGGGACAGTGAAAAAGATATAAGGGAAAACCTGCAGGGATTAACGCTGATTTTCGAAAAACTCATAACCTCGGCGCCGCGGGAATACCTCTGGCTGTACAAAGTGTGGAAATACGGCAGGCAGCGCCGCGTTCTTATTCTTAGCGACGGAAAAGCCGGGCACCTGCGCCAGTCGCAGGGTATGGCGCTTTTGGTCAGCGAGGCAATGCGCGGCAAAGGATATTTCCCAGAAGTGGTAGAGGAGGAAGTAAAAGTCGGGGCGCGGCAGAGGTTTTTTCTTTCGCTGGCGGCGCTGTTTGGGGGAAAGGATTTCGCCTGCGGACGGCTCTGGAGTCTGCCCGGCATGCGTTTTTTATACGACAAATTGGGTAGAAAGAAGTATGATGTTATAATATCCGCCGGTTCTTCCCTCGGCGCCTTGAACCTTCTCCTTGGCAGGGATAATCGCTGCGCCGGCATAACTGTGATGCGTCCTTCCTGGGTCTCTTTAGGCGCTTTCAGGCTTGCGGTGATCCCGGCGCATGATCGTCCGGCCAAAGCCCGCAACGTTGTCGTCACTTGCTGCGCCTTGAACCCGGTGGGACCGGAATATCTGGCGCGCGCCGCCGAAGGCCTTCTTCCTTTCGCCGTTAAGCCGCTTCGTAAACTGAACCTGGGGTTTCTGGTCGGAGGGAACACCAGGGGGTTCAAGCTTGAGGAAATGGCCGTCGCCGAGGCGATCGCCGGGTTGAAAAAGGCGGCGTTATCTCTGGATGCCGGCGTGATGGTCTCTTCTTCGCGCAGGACGCCGCCGGCGATCGAGAATTTGCTGCGCAGGGAATTCTCTTCATATGAACGCAAGGCGCTGTTGGTACTGGCAAATGAGTTTAATCCTCCCGATACCGTGGGCGGGATACTGGCGTTGTGCGATGCCGTGGTGATCACTCCGGAAAGCATATCTATGGTTTCCGAAGCAGCGGCATCGGGGAAACGCCTGCTGGTGATGGATTCTCCGCTGCTGCCGGCCAAGCACAGAAGATTTCTGGAGGGGTTGTCTTCGCGCGGGTTGATAAGGGTTTTGACTCCCGAGGAAATAGGGAGAGTTCTTTCTTCTCCCGCGGACGGCGCGTCTGCCGGAGCAGGAAGGAAGGACAGGGAAGAGTTATTAAAACGGCTGGATGCTCTATTATGAATATATTGCAGATACTGCCGGAGTTGAACGTGGGGGGCGTGGAGACCGGAACGGTGGATCTTGCCGGACGCCTGGCGGCCTTGGGGCATAAGGCGGTGGTGGTTTCCGCGGGCGGGCGGCTGGTCAAGGAATTGGAATCGCGCGGGGCCTCGCATTACCGGCTTCCGGTGTACAAGAAATCGCTGTTTAATATCGTGCGGATGATACGCCCTATAGAAGATATAATAAGGAAAGAGCGAATAGATATAGTGCACGCGCGTTCGCGCGCCCCCGCCTGGTCGGCGTTCTTCGCCTGCCGAAGGACCGGCGCGGTCTTTGTAACTACCTGCCACGGTTATTACGGCAAACATTTTTTTAGCAAAGTAATGGGCTGGGGGAAACGCGTGATAGTCCCGGGTAACGTGATCGGGCGACATATGATGGATGATTTCGGCGTCCCGTACGATAGAATAAAGCTGGTGCCTCGGGGGGTAGGGCTCTCCAGGTTCAAATACACCCCGCCGGACGAAAAGCGGAAGGATTCTTTCAATGTCGGAATAATCGGCAGGATAACCCCTTTGAAAGGCCACTTGTTTTTCATCAAAGGGATGGCGAAACTGGCCAGGGTCGTTCCGGATTTGAAGGTTTGGATAGTGGGCGACGCGCCTGAGTCGAAGGCTGCCTATAAGGAGCAGTTACTGCTCTTAACCAGACGTCTCGGCCTGTGGAATTGCACCAGTTTTCTCGGGACGCAAAAGGATATCCCTTACGTTCTCTCCGGGCTCGACCTGCTGGTCCTTGCCACAACCACACCCGAGGCCTTCGGCAGGGTGGTCATAGAGGCGCAGGCCTCCGGCGTCCCGGTGGTAGCCAGCAAGGTCGGGGGAGTGGTGGATATCATTGAGGACGGCGTAACGGGGTTGCTGGTGCCTCCGGCTGATCCGGCATCTATCGCGCTGGCCGCGGCGCGTATTTACAGGGACCCAAAGCTTGCCCGCAGGCTGGCCGAAGCCGCTTACGTTAAAGTAAAGAGTAAATATACGGCGGAGAACATGACCGAGGCGACGTTGAAGGTGTATGAAGAGTGTCTAAATGAACGCCGGGCCCTGATTATAAAATTGAGCTCCATAGGCGACGCGGTCCTTACCAGCGCTGCGATAGCGGCGGTGAAACGCAAACTTGGGCCGGGTTTCCGGCTGAGCCTGCTTACCGGAGAAATCTGCCGCGAGGTGTTTTTGAGATGTCCTTACATAGACGATCTGATAGTTTGCGATCTAAGGAATAAGGATAAAGGCCTGCGCGGGTTACTGAAATGGGGAGCAGTTCTCAGGCGCAGCGGTTTTGATATGGTCATAGACTTTCAGAACAACCGTAAAAGCCATCTTTTAAGCTGGCTCAGCGCGGCCGGCCAGCGCTTCGGTTATCGCAACGGCAAGTTGGGCTGGCTTCTAAACCGCGGCGTGAAGGACGACAAGATTTGCAGCGGTCCGGTCGAGCACCAATTCCGCGTCCTTGGGCCGTTAGGCATAACGTATTCCGGAGAGAAACTGGAATTCTGGCCGGACGCCTCCGACGAGGATTCCGCGCAGGAGGTGCTTTCCCAAGCATGGGTTGCGGATAATCAGGTGCTGGTAGGAATAAATATAAGCGCCAGCAGGCGTTGGACGAGCAAGAACTGGCCTTCGGAGAAGATCGCCGGGCTGATAAATCTGCTTTGCGGCCGAGAC
Organism: Candidatus Omnitrophota bacterium; assembly: GCA_011620275.1. Classification (GTDB taxonomy): domain Bacteria; phylum Omnitrophota; class Gorgyraeia; order Gygaellales; family Profunditerraquicolaceae; genus Undivivens. Next base: position 3,652 of record WOZK01000030.1, on the reverse strand, counting down.
ATCCGCGTCGTGCTTACCGGCACGGAAGAGGAAAAAAAACAGGCGGATAAAATTATCGCGGCCGTCAGATTTTCCAAGGCCGTGATTAACGCTTGCGGCAAGACCGCCGACATTAACCAGCTGGCGTGCCTTATAGGGAAATGCAAGGTGTTCGTTTCCTGCGACTCCGCCGCTCTGCACGCTGCCGCGGCGCGCGGCGTCCCGCTGGTGGCGCTTTTCGGCCCCACCGACCCGCGCAGGCACTTGCCGCCTTCCGGGCAATGCGAAGTTATCCAGAGAAAACTAAAATGTTCGCCTTGTTATAAACCCGTCTGCCGGAAAAAGGCGACGTGTATGTCGGGCATATCTCCGGAGGATGTTTTCTCCGCCATCTGCAGGCTGATGTCATGAATGTTTTGTTACTGGCCAACCATATCAATGTGGGAGGTATCGCCAATTACTGTTTTTTTCTCGGTTCCGCTTTGAAGAGGAGGGGACACGGAGTGTTTCTGGCCTGCGCTCCGGCGGCCGGCGCCGGAGCGCAGGCCAACAGGGAGAGGTTCCTGCGGGCTGGCATCGTTCTTATAGATATACCGATAATGACGAAATCAAGCTTCAGTCCGCTGGTCGTCTCAAGCCTGTTCGTACTGCTGCCTCAACTGAAAGAACGCGGGATAGATGTAATACATGCCAACACCCGGGTCACCCAGGCATTAGCTGCCGGCTTGAGGATGTTCGGCGGCAGACCGTATATTTCCACCTGTCATGGTTTCTTCAGGCCCCGGTTTCTGCGCAGGGCGCTGCCGTTCTTCGGCGCCAGGGTGATTGCGGTCAGTGCGGAGGTGCGGGAGCATCTGGTGCGGGATCTGCGCGCCGCCCCCGCTATCGTCAGGTTGATCCCCAACGGGATAGATACGGATTTCTTCTGTCCCGCGCTGCGGCGGGGTTCGGAAAAAGCGGCCCGCAGCAGCCTTAGACGCAGCCTCGGCCTGCCTGACGGCAGGATAATCGGCACCATCGGCAGGCTTTCGGACGTCAAAGGTCATCTATATTTCGTGGAGGCCATGCCGGACATTGCCTCGGCGTTTCCGGACGCGGCATTCCTGATAGTAGGAGAAGGTAAAATGAAGCAGACGATACTTTCCAGGGCCAAGGAACTGGGGGTCATTGACAGGTTTTATTTGAAGGATTCGGTGTCCGATACCAGAGAGGCGCTCCGGACCATGGATCTCTTCGTGATGCCTTCTTTGTCGGAGGGCCTGGGGTTGAGCTTGATGGAGGCGATGTCGTGCGCCCTGCCGTCCGTCGGTTCCGACGTGGGAGGGATAAGAACGTTGATTAAACACGGCGATAACGGCCTGCTGGTGAAGCCGGCGGATCCTGCGGCGCTGGCCGGTGCGGTAAAAACACTGCTGGCGGACGAACGCAAGATGATGGATTTTGGCTCCCGGGCCAGGGAATACATAATCTCCGGTTTTTCCATTGAAGACATGGTCTCCGGTACCGAAGAGGTGTATAAAGAATGTATAAACGGATAAAACGCGCCGCAATTACGGCGGCGCTCCTGATATTACTCGCACTGTCTTTGCTGGCTTTAGCGCTGCGGTTGAATTGTACCCCGGCTGTATTGATGTATCATTCGGTCGCGCCGGGAGCCGACCCGTCCAGCCGCCTGGCGGTTTCCCCCGTGACCTTCGACAGGCAGATGCGGATGTTGAAAACGCGCGGCTTCAACGTCATTCCGGCGGAGGAACTTGCCCGTAATGTAAAAGAAGGAAAAAGGATGCCGCTGCATACGGTGGCGATCACTTTCGACGACGGATACAAGGATAATTATACCCACGCTTTCCCCATATTGAGAAAATACGGACTGCCGGCAACCGTGTTCGTGATCACGGGAGATGCGGGCAGGCAAGGTCGTCTCTCCTGGGATGAGATCAGGGAGATGCGTGATTCCTGGCTTATCGACTTTGGCAGTCACACGATAAGTCATTGCATACTGCCGGCGGTGGCGTCTTCGCAGGAGCTCTCCGGAGAGCTCTCGGGATCGAAAGCGGCGCTGGAAGAACATCTCGGCTGTCCGGTGAAGATGTTCGCCTATCCCTGCGGTTTCTTCGACGAGAGAATAAAAGAAGCGGTAAGGAAAGCCGGTTACGAGTTCTCTTTTGCCACCAATCCCAGGAGAAAAACGGCCGATGACGACCTGATGGCGCTGAAACGCATCCGTATTTCCCAGCACTCCGGGAGTTCTTTCGCTTTCTGGTTCCGGGCGAGCGGGTACTATAACTTTATACGCGAGCGCAGACATAGATGAAACTTCACGGGCTACAATCCGGTTTTTTCAGCGGGGTATTAAACGGGAAGGGCAGGGTTCTACCGGCCGCTAATGTATAAAACTAAAATGCATAACATACGTGAACCCGGGAAGATAGCTGTCTTCGGAGTGAACTGGCTGGGAGATACCCTGTTTTCCACGGCCGTGATCGCCAGCCTTAAACGCACATTCCCGCGAAGCTCCCTTTCCTGTATAGTCCCGCCGAGATGTTTTCCCGTGCTGCGGGGCAATCCGCGCATAGAAAGGCTCATCGCCTTCGACGAGAAAGAAGCGCAGCGCGGGCTGGCCGGCAAGTTCAGGTTCGTGACGGAACTGTCCGGGATGCATTTCGACGCGGTTTTCCTGCTGCACCGTTCTTTCGGCCGCGCCCTGCTTTGCAGGCTTTGCGGCATCCCTGAACGGGTGGGGTATTACACGCCGAAACGCGGTTTTCTTCTGACGCGCGCTCCGTCTGCGCCCGATCCGTTCAGAGTGCACCGGATAGATTATTACCTCGGAGTTCTGGAAGGCGCGGGGCTGCCGGTGTCCGTCAGGGATCCGGAGTTTTTCGTTCTCCCGGAGGAAGAACGCGCAGCCGGTTCTTTTCTTGCGGACAGTGGTATCAGGCCGGGAGAAAAGCTCGTGGGGATAAATCCGGGCGGCAACTGGATGCCCAAACGCTGGCCGCTCGAACACTGGAAAACGCTGGCGGCTGCGCTTTCCGGAGAGTGCGGATGCAGGATTGTTGTTACCGGAGGCGCGCAGGATTCGTCTCTGGCGCGGGAGATCTCTTCCGCGGTGCGCGGCAAACCAGTTCCCGTATCCGCCTGCGGCCGTTCGGACATACGGCATTTCGCCGCCTTAAGCCGCAGATTTGACCTTTTTATCTCCGCCGATTCCGGTCCTCTGCATATAGCCAATTGCGCCGGAGGGAAAGGGCGTATAATAGCCCTTTTCGGCCCCACCGATCCGGCGCTTACCGGCCCCAGGCCGGCGCACAGATGCGATGTGCTGCGCGGTTCCTGCGGCTGTAAAATTCCCTGCTATAAAACGGACTGTGCGGATAACCTCTGCATGAGGAGCATTACTTCTCAGCAGGTCCTGCGCAAGGCGCTGGAAATTCTATCCGTCCGCGGTTAATCGAACCGCATAAATCCCCGGGTTTGAAACCGTTACTCAAGTAATCCGGGCTAAAAATCCTTGAAAACGTCTTTTTATAGGTTAAAATAAAACATAGTATTTATGCGTTAGTAAGAATATAATTGCGTATTTCCCGGGGGCAAGGATGTCTTCTTTATACTACGGACAGGACTTTGTTAATTTTCGATTCGCTCCTTGAATCGTTGGGATTTTATTTTT
>WOZK01000016.1 GCA_011620275.1 Candidatus Omnitrophota bacterium | reverse complement strand
ACGGCTTAGAGCCGTAACAAATTCCGGGTTAAACTTTTGCAGTAGCAAAATTCGCTTCCCACAGGGGAATACTTTCCCACAAGGGAACACTTGCCCAATTCCACACAAGGGCAAGGTGTAATTGCAATTGGCCAAGGTGTTAACACACAAGGGCAAGGTGTTATTATGATAGATGAAAGACAATAACGCAAGAAGCGAGAAGTGACAGAGAGTATCAATATAATCTGATAGAACGCCGCTTTTACCGTAGAAAATATGAGATCATCCGTTGCCATAGAAATAGACCAGTCCGGCCTGAAACTTGTTTCCGGAACCCCGGATAACGAAGGCAGGCTTAGGGATCCGCTTTGTCTTTTTGAAAACATAGTTTCCCTCACGGACGAGCAGATCTCCGTAAAAGCGGCTGAACTGCTTGACCGCCATAAGATTGTCCCGGGCAGGATTACGCTCTGTCTGCAGCGCAGTCTGGTTACCGTCAGGAACCTTCATTTGCCTTCTCAGGATCAAAAAGAAATAGTGGAGATGGTAGAACTGCACATGGTCAGGATCGTTCCCTACAAAAAAGAGGAAATTATTTATTCCTACAGTTTTCTCGGCGTGGACGAGATGGGATACGGCAAGGTGCTCCTGGCGATCATCAATATCGGGGCGGTGAGAAGACAGGTGAATATGCTGGAAAAGTCCGGCCTTCCCATCGACAGGGTAAGCTTGAGTTCATACGGGGTGTGGAGGTCGGTGATCTCCGTTTATCGCGGAGAACTTTCCGGACAGGATATCTATATTTTGCTGGACGTGGATCGGGATTTCACGGATTTCATTATCTGCGACCGCGATAAGCTTATTTTCACCCGCAGTATAAACATCGGCGCCAAGGACATCGAGATGACTCCGGAAGCCGGGATATCCAAGCTCATAGGTGAGTTGAAACAGTCGCTCATAATTTTTTATAACGAAGAGATCAACCGTAAGCCGGCGCGTATATTCCTGGGAGGGGCTGAACTTGTCGGACATTTCAGCTCCACGGTAGGTTCGGAACTTAACATCCCGGTCACGCTCTTCTCGGCGCCCTGCGGGCAGAAGATGGCCGACCCGGGCAGGAGGGACGTTTCTTTCTCCGGGGTCGCCGCTCTGGCCTCTCACCAGGAGGAGAACGGTTTCTTTTTCCTCGTGCCTGAAATACAGATACGCAAGTCTTTGAAGGAAAAAATACGGCTGCTGCTCGTTCTCGGCAGCACGTTAATATACATACTAACAGTAGTATGCGCGGTATTCCTTTCCAGGATGTATGCCCGCCAGAATTATCTTAGGGAGCTTGAAGACAAATCGGCGGAAATAGAAGGGGATATGGGGGATTTGTTCGGCAGGCTGGGCAAGATCGGGTTCATCAGGGAATATCTCGCCGCCAGGAACAAACCGCTGTCGGTACTGAAACAATTATTCAACTCCATCCCTGCGGAGATATCGGTTACCGTTTTCGATATGGACCAGCAGAGCGTGAAGATCAGGGGCAGGGGGCCTCAGTTGTCGGATGTTTATAAATTCGTGACCACTCTGGAGGAATCCAAATATTTCAAGGAGATACAGACGAAATATACCCGCAAGAAAAAGACCAAGGACGGGGAATTCACCGATTTTGAACTGGAGCTCGTTATTTGAATTCCGGGGACACGATACTTATTACTCTGAGCGGAAATGTTTGACACCTCTGGTATCGTCTCACTCGAGGCAGTCGAGCCGGTAGGGTGTCGGACATTTCTGCTCTCCTTAATAATCAAGCCGGTAACTTCTGCGGAGAAGACTTGTCCTTAGTTTATCTAAGGGCTTCCCCGTAGAGTGCCGTAATTGATAAAGAAGACTAAGGGCCTGCCCTGGTAGTCACTGGCAAGGCCTGGCGAAGCATATGCATTGAGGGATAGAACAGCACCCTTCTTTAGAGGAGAGGGGGTATCAAAGGACCGGACATTATATGGCCGCTTTCAAACTCGAGAAAAAACAGAAGATAATCGCCTCCGCCGTCGCAGGCATACTGGTGCTCTTGTTCTTTAACAAGATCATAATCGGCGGTATCGGCGAAAAGATGAGATCGCTGGAGAAGCAGATCAAGCTCTCGGAGGCCAGGCTCGCCAGGGACATCGTGATAGAACAAGACAAGGATAATCTGGTCCAGGAATATAAGTCTTACCAGGGTTATTTTAAATACGCCGAAAAAGACCATACTCAGGTCATTTCCGACTTTATGAAGGAAATAGAACGGCTGGCAAAAGAAACAGGAGTGTCCATAGTGGCGTTAAGCCCGCATTCCGAACCGGAAAAGTTAAAAGAAACGGTGAAATTCAAGGCCGATTTCAAGATGGAAGGTAATCTTGCGCAGGTGCTGACTTTTATGAGCGGAGTAAAGGATAACAAGCTGCTTATAGGTTTCGATAGAATATTGCTCGCGCCAAAAGATGAGACCGGGCTATCGATCAAGCTGGAAGGAGTAATCAGCATAGTGGCCCTTTAACCCGCGATTTGTAATGGGAGGGATCCGCACAAGAGACCGATATGAAAGCGAAGAATGAAGTGCGCGAAGGATTCACCCTTGTGGAGCTGATGGTTGCGGTATTCATATTGGCCTCCGGTATAGCCCTTGTGGTCCGTTCTTTTTCTTCGATCGCGGCCGCGCTGGACAATTGCGACAACCGCGTTGCAGCCGTGCGGTTCATGGCGGAGAAAATGGCAGAGACGGAACTGCGGGAAAAGGAGGAGTCCGGCATCGCGGAGGCGGAGGAGGAAAATAGTCTGCAACTGGGCAGCAGGGCCGCAGTATGCATAAACCGGGCGGCCGCTGTGGATAATCCTCAAGCGGATGAGGAGGATATTTCCCTGGTAGAGAATATCCTGACCGTTAGCTGGAAAGAAGGGAATAAAAACAAAAATGCCGTTCTGGCCGCGTATTTTAAACAAAAGAAGGAAGAATGACCGGTATCCCGCGGTTACCGGGAGCGCTCCGGCGGCGCGCTGCGGTTTCTCACTGGTGGAGATGCTCGTTTGCGTGAGCATTATTGCGGTAATCGCCGCGGGATTGATGTCGGTTTTTTTTGCCGGGGTGAGAATATGGAAAAGGGCTTCCGGCGGCGGTTTCTCCCGCATGTCCGCCTCGCTTGAGGCGGAGAGGATCTGCGCGGAACTCAGGCAGTGTTTGCCTTTGCAGTCCGTCGGCTGTTCCGGAAAGAAGGACGAGATAAGCTTTCCATTCGTCTCCCCGGGAGGCAGGGTGGTGCGGATAAACTATAAATTTCTCCGGGAGGAGAACAGGCTTAAACGTTCGGAGACCGATATGGCTTCCATCCTGGCCGAAGATGAGGAAACGTCGGAGCGCTACGTCGAATGCTTCAACGGTTTTTCGGCGGAGTACCGGAGTTTCGATAAAGACAGCCAAGCGTTCGTCTGGCAGGAAACCTGGGATAAGTCCCTCGGTGTTTTTGGCGCCGTAAGATTAACTTTCAAGGCCGGTGATGAAGAATTCAGCAGGATTGTTATGGTGCCGGGCAGGTAGCCCGGGGAGCGTGCTGATCGCCGCGATATGGATATTGGTGGTGCTTACAATATTCGGCGCCGGGTTATACCGTATAGCCTCGGCCAGGATCCGGATGTCGCAGGCGGTAGAATCCGGGATAGTGTCGTATTATCTGGCCAAGTCCGCCGTGAACGACGCGGAGGCCGGTCTGTTCATAAACGACAAGCCCGCTTACGATACTCTTTTCAGTCTGTCGGAAGAGCATGACAAGTCCGTCGGCAGCGGAAGATTCGTTTATACGGTCGAGGACGAGGAAAGAAGAATAGATGTCAACCAGAGTCCGGCGGAGATCATTGCCGGGCTGCCCGGGTTGAACTCCGAACTCGCGGAAGCGGTGGTCAATTCCTCCTTGCGGCCTTTCGCGGCGAAAGAAGAACTCCTGCTTGTGGAAGGCATCAGCGGGGAGATATTCGAAGGCCTGAAGGATTTCGTCAGCGTTTATTCCGGAGGGAAGGTCAACATAAATACGGCTCCCGCGGAGGTATTGACCGCTCTGGGCATAGAGAAGTCCCTGGCGGCCGCGATAGTGGAATTCCGTAAAGGAGCGGATGGAAAAGAAGGGACCTCCGACGACGAGGTGTTCGAGAGCCCGTCCGAGGTCCTCGGGCGGCTGCGTTCCCGCGTTTCTTTCATGACCGCGCAGGAACAAACGCTTGCGGCGATCACCGATCTGCTTACGGCCGGCTCCCGGTATTACCGCGTCAAAATCAAAACTTATGTTTTTAACAAACAGGCGATGAATTATGAGGCGCTCATCGGCAAAGGGAGTGTGCTGGAATGGCGCGAGCACTAACCATTATTAGGAGGCAGGGTATGTCTTATAAAGATACAGGCAGAGGTTTTACGCTTATTGAGTTGATGCTGGTAGTGATTATTCTGGGCGTGCTGGTATCCATGGTAGTTCCCAGAATGGCCGGAAGGTCTGAGCAGGCCAGGATAGAGGTAGCCAAGGCAGATATAGGCATGAATATTCCCATGGCTTTAAAGCTCTATGAAATAGACAACGGCGCTTTTCCTACCACTGAAGAAGGGCTGGCGGCCCTGCAGTCCCCGCCTCCATCGGCAAAGAACTGGAAAGGTCCTTATGTAGAGAAAAAGCCGCTTGATCCCTGGGGTAACGCGTATCAGTATAAATCTCCGGGAACACATCGCGCGTATGATTATGATCTCTATTCCTACGGTAAGGACGGGGCAGAAAGCTCGGATGACGTGGTGAATTGGGAGGAATGAACGCCGCACAGGTTAGGAAGAAGGGGGAAAGGTGAAAAAGTTTGCCGGTTTGATACCTCGACAGCGCTTGAAACGCGCCTTTCAGTCCGGGAGATGTTAGTTGGTAGACATAACCGTAACGTAATGCCTTCCGCAGTCTTGTCCAGCGCGGCAGAATTATCATATTGAGCCGCAGTATGTTAAGATAAGCCTGTGATACCCGCATTGCAGAATACAGGTTAAAAACAGTTGACAATCGCGTCCGGTTATAGTAAAATTTTATAAATAATTTATAATGTTATTCGGCAACCCGTTGATTTTTAGATAGTTACAACAACGCCGCACTGTCGGCGCTGAATAGCACATAAGGGGGAATAATGGGAGAGTGGATCGGCATAGGGAAACGCGCGCGCAGGTGTTATGGGTTTGACGAAATAGCTCTTGTTCCAGGTGATAAGACTGTAAATCCGGCGGAAGTGGATACTTCCCTGGAAATAGTGGGCAGAAACTTCTCTATTCCTATAATGGCCGCGGCCATGGACGGCGTGGTGGACGTGGATTTTGCCGTGGCTATGTCCAAGCTCGGCGGTATAGCAGTGTTGAATTTGGACGGCGTGCAGACCCGTTATGAGAACCCCGGAGAAGTGCTGGACCGCATAGCCAAGGCTTCTCCTCAGGAAGCTACCGAGCTTATACAGAGAGTCTACACGACTCCTATTAAAGAAAAGCTTATAAAGAAAAGAGTGGAGCAGATAAAGCAGCGTAAAGGCACAGCGGTAGTCAGCTGCATTCCCGCTCACGCCGAGACTTTCGCAAAGATAGCGGTCGGCGCAGGGGCCGACATTTTTGTCGTTCAATCCACCGTTACCACTACAAAGCATATCGCCAAAGAATATAAGAGCCTGGATCTGGAGGCATTCTGCAGGAAGATGAAGATCCCGGTTATCCTCGGCAACTGCGTTACTTACGAGACCACCCTTGCTCTTATGGAGACCGGAGCTTCCGGCCTGCTGGTCGGGGTGGGGCCCGGCGCGGCCTGCACCACTCGGGGCGTGCTCGGTATAGGAGTGCCGCAGGTCACCACAACTGTGGACGCCGCCGCTGCCAGAGATTTTTTCTTCAAGACGAAGGGCAGGTATGTTCCCATTATAACCGACGGAGGAATGAACCGCGGCGGAGATATCTGCAAGGCGTTCGCCAGCGGAGCGGACGCGGTTATGATCGGCTCCAGTTTCGCGCGCGCCCAGGAAGCCCCGGGCAGGGGTTACCATTGGGGTATGGCCACTTCGCACATGAACCTGCCAAGGGGAACCCGTATTTACGTCGGCACCACCGGGAGCCTGAAGGAGATACTTTTCGGGCCGGCCAAGGTGGACGACGGTTCACAGAACCTTATCGGGGCCCTGAAGACATCCATGGGATCGCTGGGGGCGACTAATCTTAAAGAGATGCATAACGTGGAGATCATCATAGCTCCTTCCATACAGACGGAAGGGAAGATCTTTCAGGTTGGACAGAGAGTCGGAATGGGGAAATGAGCAGACAAACGATACTTATACTTGATTTCGGGTCGCAGTACACACAGTTAATCGCGCGCAGGGTCAGGGAAAACAAGGTTTTCTCCCGCATAATACCATATAATACGCCTGCCGCGCAGATAGCTGCCATGGACCCGAAAGGGTTGATCCTTTCCGGAAGCCCTTCTTCGGTAGCCGGAGGCAAAGGACATTATCCGGATAAAGGCATATTCAAGCTCGGCATTCCCATACTCGGGATATGCTATGGCATGCAGGTCATCACCGAGATGCTCGGCGGCAAGGTTAAGGTCGGTAAAGACAGGGAATTCGGGAGCACCGAGTTGTTTATAGACGACAATTCCGATCTCTTCCATCATCTGCCCGGCAACCTTACCTGTTGGGCCAGCCACGGGGACCTGGTGAAGAAGCTCCCGGACGGTTTCCGGACGCTTGCCCACTCCATGAACAGCCCGATAGCTGCGGTCGCAAACAAGAACCGCAGGATCTACGCGGTGCAGTTCCATCCGGAAGTGACCCATACCGAAAAAGGAAGCCAGATGCTCGGCAATTTTCTTTTCAAGATCTGCGGCTGTCTGAGCCGCTGGACCATGGCTTCCTTTGTTAAAGAATCGGTGGAGAACATCAAGAAAACCGTCGGAAAAGATAAAGTGGTGCTTGGTTTGAGCGGCGGAGTTGATTCTTCCGTAGCCGCGCTGCTCATACACCGCGCCATCGGCAAGAACCTGAGCTGCATTTTTATAGACAACGGATTGCTGAGAAAAGACGAGGCGCAGCAGGTTAAGAAAGTATTCACCAGCAATTTTCGTCTTAATCTCGACTGCGTGGACGCCGCTAAAAGGTTTTTGACCAAGCTCGAAGGCGTGACCGATCCGGAACAAAAAAGAAAAATTATCGGCAACGAATTCGTCAAAATTTTCGAGGAGGAGGCGGTCAGGGTCAAGGGCGTGAAGTTCCTCGGTCAGGGGACGCTTTATCCGGACGTCATAGAATCGGTTTCTCCTACCGGCGCGCCCAGCAGCCGCATCAAGAGCCATCACAATGTGGGCGGTCTGCCGGAGCATATGAAGCTGAAGCTCCTGGAACCTTTGCGCGAACTGTTCAAGGACGAGGTCAGGGCCGTGGGCAAAGAACTGGGGCTGCCGGATTTCGTTCTTTACCGCCAGCCTTTTCCCGGTCCGGGGCTTGCCGTCAGGATCATCGGAGAAGTGACTAAAGCCCGGCTCGATATACTCAGGGAAGCCGACAAGCGCGTGATCGAGGAAATAAAAGCCGCGGGCTGTTACGAGCAGATATGGCAGTCCTTCGCGGTGCTTCTTCCGGTCAAGAGCGTGGGGGTCATGGGCGACGAGCGCACCTACGAGAACGTGGCTGCCTTACGCTGCGTGACGAGCATAGACGGCATGACGGCGGATTGGGCCAGGCTTGCCCCGGAACTGCTGCAGAAAATATCCAACCGCATCATAAACGAGGTTAAAGGCATTAACCGCGTAGTCTACGATATCAGTTCCAAGCCTCCCGCCACCATAGAGTGGGAATAAACGTCTTTAAGGCGGGTCATTATTACGGCATATCTTATCCCGTAATTCGCGGTAGAATTCCGCTCTTGTCATAATCCCGGAAAGAAGTTCCTGTTGAGAACCAAGGGATAAAACCGGTACAAAAATGTCCCATTCCGAATTCATCCATCTTCATCTGCACACGCAATACAGCCTTCTGGACGGAGCCTGCAGGATAGACGAATTGCTGCAGACGGCTTCTCATTACAAGATGGACTCCCTGGCGATAACCGACCACGGAAATATGTTCGGCGCCATCGAGTTTTACCTCGCCGCCCAGAAAGCCGGCATAAAACCGATCATAGGCTGCGAAGTATATGTCGCGCCGCGCAGCCGCCTGGACAGGACCTCGGAAGAGTCCCCCAACCATCTGATACTTCTTGCCAAGGATGAAACAGGATACCACAACCTGATGAAACTGGTTTCCATAGGTTACCTGGAAGGGTTTTATTACCGTCCGAGGGTGGATAAAGAAGCGCTCTCGGCCTACAGCGAGGGATTGATCGCGCTGACCGCCTGCATAAAAGGAGAGGTTCCTTCTTTGATAAGAGAGAAACGTTTTAACGACGCGCTCAAATCGGCGGACGACCTGCGGTCTATATTCGGGCGCGATAACCTCTATCTTGAACTGCAGGAGAATTCCATTCCGGATCAGCACGCGGTCAACGAAGGTCTGATCAGGATATCTTCCGAGCTGGGCATTCCGCTCGTCGCCACAAACGACGTTCATTATCTTAGAAAGGAGCACGCGCGCAGCCACGAAATAATGCTGTGCATACAAACTCAGTCCACCATAGAGGATAAGAACCGGTTCCGTTTCCAGAGCGACGAGTTCTATTTTAAGTCTCCTGAAGAGATGCGCGGCGCATTCGCGGAAGTCCCGGAGGCGATTGCCAACACCAGGGAGATAGCCGGCCGCTGCAATCTGGAACTGGATTTCAAAGGGCATCATCTCCCAAAATACGAGGTCCCCGGCGGCAAGAGCAAGGAGGAGTACCTGGGCGAGCTTTGCGCCAGCGGGCTGAAGAAACGATTCGGGGAGTCTTGCACCACGGAGATAAAAGAGCGCCTGGATTACGAGCTGAAGATGATAGCTCAGATGGGATTCACCGGGTATTTTCTTATCGTCTGCGATTTCATCAATTACGCCAGGAGCCGCGATATCGCCGTGGGGCCCGGAAGAGGCAGCGCGGCCGGCAGCCTGGTGGGCTATCTTCTCGGGATAACGGACGTGAATCCTTTGCAATACGGACTGCTTTTCGAGCGGTTCCTCAATCCCGCCAGGGTCAGCATGCCGGATATAGACATAGATTTCTGTTTCGAACGCCGCCAGGAGGTAATAGATTACGTAACGCGCAAATACGGGCGCAGCAACGTCGCGCAGATCATAACCTTCGGCACCATGCAGGCGCGAGGCGTTATACGCGACGTGGGCAGGGTAATGGGCATGAGCTACGCGGACGTGGACAGGATCGCAAAGTTGATACCTTCTGATTCCAACATAACGCTCAAGGACGCGTTGCAGAACGAACCGGAGCTTAAGGGGCTTTACAAAAGCGACCCTTCCTTTACCGAGTTGATGGATGTGGCTTTGAATCTTGAAGGGCTCAACAGGCACGCTTCGATACACGCGGCAGGGGTGGTGATCGGCGATAAACCGCTTGATAACTACACCCCGCTCTTTAAGACGCAGGACGAACAGATCACCACCGGTTACGGCATGTCTTCTCTTGAGAAAATCGGTCTGTTGAAGATGGATTTTCTCGGATTGAGAACGTTAACCGTTATCGAGATGGCGTTGAAAAACATCCTGGAAAGACAGGGTGTAACCATCGACATAGACAATATCCCGCTGGACGACCCGGCCACTTATAAGCTGTTCAGTTCCGCTCAGACTGTCGGCATATTCCAGGTGGAAAGCTCCGGGATGCGCGATCTGCTGAGAAAGCTGGAACCCGAGCGTTTCGAGGACCTAATCGCCCTGCTCGCCCTTTACCGCCCGGGGCCCATAGGTTCCGGTATGCTTGAAGATTTCATCAAGCGCAAACATAAGCTCGTCCCGATAAAGTACGACCATAAACTGTTGGAAGGGATACTCAGGGAAACCTACGGGATCATAGTTTACCAGGAACAGATCATGCAGATAGCTTCCGCGCTGGCGGGTTTCAGCCTCAGCCAGGCGGACCTTCTGCGCAGGGCGATGAGCAAGAAGAATCCCGAGGTAATGGAGCAGCAGAGGAGCGCCTTTCTGCAGGGGGCGGAGAAAAACTCGATATCCTCCGCAGTGGCCGGCAGGATCTTCGATTTCATAGAATATTTCTCCGGTTACGGCTTCAATAAATCCCACAGCACCGCGTATGCGTTGATTTCTTACCGCACCGCCTATCTCAAGGCGAATTATCCGGTGGAATTTATGACGGCGCTGCTTACTTCCGAGCGCGACAATACCGACAAGATAGTGGAATACATAAACGAATCCGTGCGCATGGGAATCGGCATGCTTCCTCCGGATATCAACGAGAGCGACGCGTTCTTCACCGTAGCCGGGGAAAAGACCATTCGTTTCGGGCTGCTGGCAGTGAAGAATGTGGGGGCGGCGGCGGTAGAATCTATAATCGCGGCGAGAAAATCCGGCGGGCGTTTCGGATCGCTGTATGATCTTTGCCGCAGAATAGACCTGAGAGCGGTGAACAAGAAAGTGCTGGAGAGTCTGATAAAGTGTGGGGCTCTTGATTCGATTTCCCCGGTGCGAGCGGCGATGGCGATGGGGCTGGAGCAGATACTGGATACAGTTACTCGCATTCAGAAACAGCAGAACAGCGGCCAATTGTCCTTTTTCGACGAGGGCGGCTCGCTGGAGGCTTCCCTCGGCGGCGGCAGCGTCAAACTCCCCGAAGTAAAGGAGTGGCCGGAGCCGCAGATACTCGCTTTCGAAAAAGAGATGCTCGGGTTTTATGTCAGCGGCCACCCTTTGGCTCGGTACGCCGGGCAGTTTTCCCGTTTCGCATCCACCACTACCGGCAAGCTTAAAAGCCACGCCGACGGAGAGGAAGTCAAAATAGCGGGACTGCTGGCGAAGATCAAGCAGACCGTTACCCGCGCCAAACAGGAGAAAATGGCGATACTCAAACTGGAAGATCTGGAAGGTTTTATCGAAGGGCTCGTTTTCCCGCAGACCTTTCAGAAGGTCTCCAGGTACCTTCTGAGCGGGGCGGTGGTGATCGTCAAGGGCCGGCTTAATCTTAAGGAGGAATCGCCCAAAATAGTGGTGAACGACGTGATCCCCGTCGAGGAAGTTTACCGGCTTATTTCCTGCGTGAACGTTAACCTGACCGGATTAAGGCAGAATGTCCTGGAAACGCTGAAACAATTGCTTGCCGCCAACCCCGGGCAGACGCCGGTTTATCTGCATGTGGACACTTCGGCAAAATCCCGCGCCAGGGTTATCGTCGGAGACGGGCTTTTCGTTGCCCCCGGAGAGAATCTCATCCACGAAATGGAAGATATTCTCGGCGAGGGCAGAGTCTCGATAACGATCTAGTGCATTGTGATACGAGTTTTTGATAATCGAGAATCGAAATTAGACCGACTCGCCACTGAAGCGTTGGCGGACTCTGTGCGCTGTCCAAAGAACTTATTTAACAGCGCAGTAATAGATTATTACCACCACGCCTAAATCTTCTTAGTTGTCGTCTCTCTTAAGTCCTTCTTAGTTATCCCCTCCTTAATCCTCCTTGATTGTCACCCCTCCTTCGTCCTCCCCATCAAGGGGAGGAAAAATTGGAGGTACCCATTCGGGAGGAAAGATTGGATGTCCCCATTCGGGAGGAAAGATTAGAGTATACTATTGGGGAGAAAAGAATGGTTGAGTCCTGTTGGTTACCGTAGCCGTTGCCGAATTAAAACGCGCCTATCGTTTATCGGTTACGATGCCGGTATCGTCAATCGTCTTACGCTTTTCGCTTTCAAGACGTAACCGTAGCCGTTACCGGATTAAGTATCGTGTCCCCGGAAAAATAAAATTGCGTTTACTAAAATCGAGATGGATGGTATAGTAAATCATATAGATTTATTTTTTTACTCAAACCGCAAAAATCTCCGGCTTTGAAACCGGGATCCGTGAACAGTTTGCTGCTGTGTTTAGTGAAGTCGGGGAAACGCTTACTATTAAGAGGCCATATGAAACTTTCCAAGGAACTCATTACTCTCGACCTGGAAACCACCGGAACGTGGATAGAGAAAGACAGGATTATCGAGATCGCCATGATAAAAAGTTTTCCTTCCGGAGAAGAACAGGTTTACAGCAAACGGGTGAATCCCGGGATGAGCATCCCGCCGGCGGTGGCCGAGTTGACCGGTATAGACGACGACGCAGTTAAAGAGGCGCCGGCTTTCAGCGAGATCGCGGGCGAGGTCAGCGCTTTCCTCGGCGACGCGGATCTGGCCGGGTTTAACATAGAGGCCTTTGACCTGCCGCTGCTGGGAAAGGAACTTAATTCCTGCGGGTACAAGTTTTCTGCGCAAGGTCGCCGGATATACGACGCCAAGAAGATATATCATCTTAACGAAAAACGGGACCTCTCCGCAGCTTACAGATTTTACTGCGGCAAGACGCTGGAAGACGCGCATTCGGCGCTTGCCGATACCCGCGCTTGCCTGGAGGTCCTCGTTTCCCAGGCCACAAGGTATATAGGAGAGGGCTACGGTATAGAAGAGCTCGGCAAGTTCGATTATAAGCCGAAGCCGGAGTTCTACGACGAAGAACGCAGATTCAGATGGTGGAACGGCAAGCTTTACATTATGTTCGGCAAATACGCGAGGAAATACAGCCTGGAAGATCTGGCCAGGGAAGACAGGAAATATTTGGAATGGATAGTCTCGGCGGATTTCAGCCCTTCGGTCAAGGAACTTGCGGAGAAAGCACTGCGGGGAGAATTCCCCAAGAATCCCGCGGGAGGAGAGTAGACGACCGGGGAACGAAGTTAACGGCAGTTGACGGACACAATAAGGCGGTCATTGTATGAAAGACGTGCTTTGCGTGATACTCGGAGGCGGCAGGGGGACCAGGCTCTATCCTCTTACCAAATACCGCGCCAAACCGGCAGTCCCCGTGGCCGGTAAATACAGGCTTATCGACGTGCCGGTCAGCAACTGTCTTAATTCCGGTCTCAGGAAGATATTCATACTGACCCAGTTCAATTCCGAATCTCTTAATAAGCACATAACCAGGGCCTACCGTTTCGATCTATTTTCCGAAAGTTTCGTGGAGATAATAGCGGCGGAACAGTCGATGGAGCACGCCGACTGGTTCCAGGGATCGGCCGATGCCGTGCGTAAATCATTCAGGCATTTCAACGATCCGTCGGTAAAATATATATTGATACTTTCCGGAGACCAGCTGTACAAGCTTAATTTCCAGGAATTGCTGCGCAGGCATATGGAGAAGAACAGCGAGATCACCGTGGCTTGCAACCTGGTGCCGGAAGAGGAGACGCCGGAACTGGGGATAATGGGGATGGACGACAGCCTGCGCATACGGGAGTTCGTAGAGAAACCCGCCGTGGGTTCCGATATCGCGCGTCTGCGTGTTTCCGGCGGCAAGTATCCGGCGTCGATGGGCATATATCTTTTCAACAAGGACATTCTCTTCGATCTGCTCTTCGGCAGCAAGGCGGTGGATTTCGGCAGGGAGATTATACCGGCGGCGCTCCAGACCAAACAGGTGCACGCCTTCCTGCACGACGGATACTGGAAAGACATAGGTTCGATCGGTTCTTTCTACGAGGAGAACCTGGCGTTCACCCGCACAGATCCGCCGCTCGACCTTTTCAACGAAGGATGGCCGTTCTTCACCAGGCCCCGTTACCTGCCTTGCTCAAGGATAACGGACAGCGCAGTGGAGAGCTCCAGCATAGCCGACGGTACTCTGATAGAGAGAGCCAGGATAACCCATTCCATAGTGGGGCTTCGCAGCAGGATCGGCAGCGGCGCGGTCATAGAGGATTCCATATTGATGGGGAATGATTATTACGGCCTGTATACCGGTGACGGCGAACAAAGACTGGATATCCCGGTTCCGGCCATAGGCCGCGGCTGTATAATCAAAAAGGCTATAGTAGATAAGAATGTTATGATGGGCGACGGGGTTAAATTGATAAACGACAAGCAGGTGAGCGAGTTCGAGAACGAATTCTGCGTGATTCGCAACGGGATAATAATAGTTCCGAAAAACACGGCCATCCCGGCCGGTATGGAGATATAGTGTCGCAGGCAAAGCTTAACGTCGTAGTTCTGGAGGTTACCCGCAATGCCCTGGATCTGATATACGCGGCGTGCCGGCAGTGTTATTCGGAGGAATTCGCCGGGTCAATTATGCGGGCAGCCGTAGACGGAAGCAAGAAGTCGCTGTTCGTCAGAAAGATAGTCGCTTCCGGGCACGACAGCCCGCTGGAGCACGCGAAGTTCACTTTTGCGGTCGAGGGGGTTTCCCGGGCGTTGACGCACCAGCTGGTCCGTCACCGGCTCGCTTCTTATTCCCAGCAGAGCCAGCGTTACGTGAAGGAAGATTCGTTCGATTACGTCGTCCCGCCGGCGATCGAGAATGACCGGGTGTTGAAGCAAGAGTTCGTTTCGGTGATGGGGGCGATACAGCAAAGTTATAACAGATTGAGAGAGGCCATCAGGGCTTCGGGGGTTTCCGCTGAGAAAGCCAATGAAGACGCGCGTTTCGTTTTACCCCAGGCGGCGGAAACTAAAGTAGTTGTGACTATGAATTGCCGCGAGCTGCTGCATTTTTTTCGGCTCCGCTGCTGTTCGCGCGCGCAGTGGGAGATAAAAGCGCTTGCTGACCGCATGCTTGAACTTTGCAGACGCGAACTGCCGGAGGTCTTTTCCGCCGCCGGTGCAAAATGCCGCGGGCTTGGTTACTGCCCGGAAGGGGAGAAGTTCACCTGCGGGAAATATCCTTTGCGCAAATGACGGTATCCTTAGCTGTTGTAGAGCGATAAACAACGGATGTCTCCGGGTTGACTGTCCGGGGGCCAACAGAAGAGAGGAGGTAAAGTCATGGCGAAATGCTGCTGCACTAAAAAGAAAAAGCCGGCTAAGAAGGCGGTTAAGAAAGCCGCGAAGAAACCAGTGAAGAAAACGGCCAAGAAAAAGAAATAAATTGTTTCTGAATCCGGCTGCGGCGGCGGACACACTGCTTATCATCCCCCCGCAGCCGGATTCTTTATTTCAAACGAATAAATTTCTATTTACGACTCTCGATTGCTCTGTGCGCTGTTTAAAGGACTTATTTAACAGTGTACTACATACAGCGGAGTGGAGCCTTTCGGGCTAAAGCCCGCGGCTCCTTCTATTTTCCGGTTCGGCTATCTGCTTATTCAGGCGATCTTCCCACAAGGGAACACTTGCCCAATTCCACACAAGGGCAAGGTGTAATACACAAGGGAACACTTGCCCAATTCCACACAAGGGCAAGGTGTTATTGCGATAGGCCAAGGTGCAACCGGGTTAAAACCCGGGGATTTCTGTGCGAGGGGATTAAAACATGAAGAATAAAAAGACCGCATTCATAGAGCTTAAGGAAATATTCGACATACTGCACGGCCCCCGGGGATGCCTGTGGGATAAAAAGCAGACTTTCGCCACGCTTCTTTCGCATTTCAAGGAAGAATCCGGGGAGTTGATAAAGGCGGTGCGCGGTGGAAAGAAAGAGCATATCAAAGAGGAACTCGGGGATGTGCTTCTTCACGTGATGTTTTATTCTCAGATAGCGGGGAAGAACGGGCTTTTCGATATAGAGGACGTCATAGGCGGGCTTATAAACAAGCTAAAAAGAAGGCATCCGCACGTCTTCGGAAACGAGAAGGTTTCTTCGACGCGGCAGATCCTCAGCAACTGGGAGAAGATCAAGAAACAGGAGAAAAAGAAATGAGTTCAAGCGGGCTACCTGGAAGAGAGAGGTTCAGGATAATGCCTCCGCTGATTATATACTCTGCCGCTGCGCCGGAGCGGGTATCCGGTGCGCAAGCCGGGGGTATCGTAATCGAGACAGTCCGCGGCCCTTGGCCAAAAAAATAGTTAAAAAGATAACAGTACTTTGTTAAAAAACGGCTCAATTTAATGGTTTTATCTTCGAGAAGATGCGTTGAACTAACTTGAAATCAAAGATAATCAACGCATTGAAATACGCACAACGCTTCCAATGACAATGTGTTACAATAAGATGGCTTTTGGAAAGTAAACACAAAGAAATAAATTTTAACAAAGTGCGCAGCCCGCTAACGAGTAACCTGTCAGGGTGAAAGTCCC
>WOZK01000027.1 GCA_011620275.1 Candidatus Omnitrophota bacterium | reverse complement strand
TCTTTAAATTTGCCTTGTAGAAGTTTTACCGGAAAATTTTGGGGAAACTCCACCGTTTATCTAAGTTGACGCTTTTCTTAAATACATATAAAATGATATAATGTTTAAGATTGGGAATCTTAAAATCACTTCCAGATGTATTCTTGCTCCTATGGCCGGGATCAGCGATTTGCCGTTCCGTTTACTTAATCGCCGTTTCGGCTGTGAATTCGCGTTCGTGGAGATGATCAACGCGCGTTCTCTCGGTTACAGAGGGGAAAAAACCCGACAGATGCTTTCCGGCGCCGAGGAGGATAGACCGCTCGGTATACAGTTGCTCGCCGGAGAAAACAAATGGCTGGCCCGCGCGCTGGATATCGTGGAGGAATACGATTTCGATCTTTTGGATTTCAACGCCGCCTGCCCGGCCAGGAAAGTTATAAGACGGGGAGAAGGCGCCGGGTTGCTGAAAGAGCCGCGTAAGCTGTATTCTTTGCTTAAACTTATGGTCGATGGTTCTTCACGCCCTGTCAGCGTTAAGCTGCGTACCGGATGGGATGAGCGTTCCTTGAATTGCGTAGATGCGGCGCGTTATGCGGAAGACGCCGGGGTTAGCGCCGTTTTTATACACGGGCGGACGAAGGAACAGGGTTACGGCGGTTCGGTAGATTACGGCGCTATTGCCGGGGTTAAACGGGCGGTGTCGGTGCCGGTGATCGCCAGCGGAGACGTGCTTTCGCCGGAGTCGGCGGTTAAAATGTTCCGGGAGACCGGCTGCGACGGCATACTGGTGGCAAGGGGAGCGCTCGGCAATCCATGGATATTCCGCCGGATTTACCGGCGGCTTTCCGGGGAACGGGAGGAAAAAGGGCCTTCCACGGACGAGATATGTTCGGTGATGAAAGAGCATTTTGACGCCTGCGCCGATTTTTACGGGGAGAAGAACGGAGTGGTGATATTTAGGAAATTCTTTGCCTGGTATACCAAGGGCATGCGTCATGTCAGGGCGCTTCGCGAGAAGGCGTGCCATGTTAGATCGCGAGAGGAGATGTATTTATTGATCGCGGGTATTCTTTCACCGGAGAATGAAAGATGAGTCTGTCCTGGAGCGTAAAGCATGAAATACAACAGGGTAGGAGAGGAGAAAGACCGGATGAGGGGCGTGTAAACGCGGATTCTGCCGCGGCGAAATCCGGGCCAAATATGAAAATACGGCATATTCTTTTATTGAATCCTCCCGGCAGAAAATTGTACACGAGAGATTATTTTTGCAGTAAGGTGACAAAGGCCGGGTATGTAGAGCATCCCCTGGATCTTTTGATACTTAGCGGGATATTTTCTGCCGCCGGTTTCAGGGTCAGCGTACTGGATGCCCAGGCCGGACGGCAGGCCCCGGAGGCGGCTTTCAATCATATAGTATCTCTGTGTCCGGACGCCGTTGTTTTCTTAAGCGGACTGGTCTCCCGGCAGGAGGATTACGTTTTCCTTGAGAGGCTGAAAAAGGCGATGCCCCGCGTTCTTTTTGCCGGCATGGGCGACCTGTTCCTGAAGAAAATGGTTTTTGAGAAAACTGCCTGGATGGACGCCGTATTTTACGACTTCACTTCGGGAGAATGCGCGGATTTCCTCGCCGGGCGCAGAGGTCAGTTTTCTACGATCAGCTTCCGGGACGGTAATGATATCATTTACCGCGTGCCGGTTCAGGAGCGCGGGGAATTTTCCATCCCTGTCCCCAGGCACGACCTGTTCCTTAACAAAGGCTATACTTTCCCTTTTGCGCGTAAACTTCCGTTCGCTACCGTCCTGACAGACTATGGGTGTCCTTTTTCCTGCCCGTTCTGCGTGTATCCTACCCTGGGATTCCGGTTGCGAAGACTGCAAAACGTGACAGAAGAGCTTAGATATATAAGGTCGCTCGGCATAAGAGAGCTGTTCGTCAAGGACCAGTCGTTCGGGGCAGACCGCGGAAGAAGTTTGCGTTTGTGCGAAGAGATGCGCAATATCGGCGGGTTTTCGTGGACGTGTTTCTTGAGGGCGGATGTGGCGCGCGAAGACCTGCTCCGCGGCATGAAAACGGCAGGGTGCCACACTGTGCTTTTCGGTTTCGAAAGCGGGTGCGACAGGATACTGCGTTCCTACAAACCGGGGGTGAACAAACAGATGATTGTAGATGCCCTCCGGAAATGCCGGCGCGCCGGCATAAAAAGCGTCGGTATATTCATATTCGGTTTCCCGGAGGACGACATCGGGACCTGCCGTGAAACCGCCGATTTCGCCGTGCGCTGCGGCTGCGATTACGTCTCGTTCAATGTTTTTGTTCCCAAAGCCGGCACTCCGTTAAGGAACAAGCTGATGCCGGACGACAGCTCCGGAGAAAAAGAAGAGGTGCTGGATCAGTCCGGGATTGCTTCAGTCTGGTCGGGATCTCCGGTGAGCGTGGAAGAATTAAACCGCCTGCGCGTGCGGGCCATACGGCGTTTTTATTTCCGGCCTTCTTACCTCTTCGGAATGGCCGCCGCCAGCCTGTTTTCGTTATGCAGGCTGAGGATGTGTCTGCGTTCCGCTTTTTTCATTCTCCAGGATGTCATGGCAAGAAGGAGGTAACGTGCATTCTCTGCATTCGGACCTCTACGCGCAGGAATCCGGGTACTGGTGGTCGGCAGCCAGAAGAAAGCTGCTGTTGAGGCTTTTAAAAAAGATGCATCCTTCGGGCTCAGACTGCCGTTATGCGGAGCTGGGCTGCGGAGGGGGGGAGTTCCTGTTGTTATTGGCGCGGGCCGGTATAAAAGCCTCCGGCCTCGATCGGTCCTATGAGGCGTGTTCAATAGCCAGGTCGAAAGGGCTTTGTATCGTGAACGCCGATATCCTGCGTATGCCTTTTAGGGACAAGTCTTTCAACCGGATACTGGCATTCGATATCCTTGAACATCTGCAGGATGAAAAGAGCGGGATGGAGGCGATATCCGGGGTATGCGGCGATGGGGGGATAGTGTTTTTTACGCTGCCGGCGTTGAATTGTCTGCGCACTGTCCGGGATGAGCATCTGGGCCATTACAGGCGTTACAGCAGGCGCAGCTTTGAGCGGGTGCTTCTGGAACATAAATTCAAACCGGTTTACTCCCGGTACATGTTCGCCTCGCTTTTTCTACCGCTTCTCTTAAGCCGCTTCATTCCTTCGAGCAGTGAGCATGGGGAGGTCTGGACGGCCGGCGGGTTCGTCAACAGGCTGTTCGGAGTCTATTTTTATCTTGAAGGTATCCTGACCGGATTATTGCCTCTGCCTTTCGGCACTTCTCTGGTTTGTATAGCGCAAAAATGCTGAAGAAAAAAAGCAATAACATTGTTTTTATTTTGTTCCTTTTGGCGTCTGCCGCGGCGTTCCTCTGCATGCCCGGCGTTCGGAGCGTGCTCTTCGGGAGATGTCTGTTGAGCTCCAGTTTTTACGGAGACACGTTTGTTTTTTTCTCCGGGCTCAAGTATCTGGAACGCGGATTTCATCTCTGGAATCCCTATCTTTTCTGCGGCGTTCCGCTCATCGGCAATCCGCAATGCCAGCTTTTTTATCCGCCCGCCGTCCTATTGTCGGTGTTCTCCTGGCCGGCCGGCATAAACTGGAGTTTTATTCTGCACGTTCTGCTCTCAGGCGTCGGGATGTGGATGTTGCTCAGGCGCCAGAAGCTCTCTCCGGGAGCGTGCCTCTTCGGCGCTTTATCGCTGATGTTCGGAGCGCACGTTTTTCTGCGTATCTTCGCCGGGCATCTCGGCACGTTGAACGCGTTTGCCTGGATGCCTCTGGTATTCCTTTTTGCGCAGAAATATATCGATGAAGGCGGATTCAAGAATGCCGTTATCTCCGGCACGCTTTTCGGGATCCAGATCCTGGCCGGCAATCCGCAGTATTCTTATTACACTTTTTTCGCTGTTGCCGCTTATTCTTTCTTCAATTTTGCGGTCGAGAGAAGGCCCTCCGCCGTTACGTTTAAACGGGCTGTATTGTGTCTTGTTTCGGTGGCCGCCATCGGCGCGTGCCTGGCCGCCGTGCGCATATTGCCGGCATGGGAATTCTTCTTTTTGTCTGCCCGTTCTTCCCTCGGTCTCTCTTTTGTGTCGAGCTGGGCGCTGCCCCCGGAGAATTTATTGACCTGCCTGATACCGGAGGCCTTCGGCAATATGTTCTCGTTCCCTTACTGGGGGAAATACAGATTATGGGAGATGTGCGTTTACTGGGGAGTGCTGCCTTTATTCCTGGGGCTGTTGGCCTGCGTGAGGTCGCGCTGCAAGCAGGTGCGGTTCTTCTGGCTGTTAGCAATTTTTTCGCTGTTCTGCGCGGTAGCAGCCGGGACTTTTTTGGCCCGTTACCTGTGCGTATTACTGCCGGGTTTCGGAAAGTTTCGCGGGCACAGTAAGTTCATAGTGCTGGCCGGTCTTTCCGTTTCCGTGCTTTCTGCATACGGTTACGATATCTTTCTAAAGATGACGGAAGAACGCGGCAGGAGCCTTCGTATACTGCTTATGCTAATGGGCGCGGTTGCGGCGGCGCTGTTCGTCGTTTCTTCGGCGGCTTTCCTGCACCCGCGGCCCTTTCAGGAGTGGTGGGTGAGAGCGGTATTCAAAGCCCCGCCGGGAGCAGAGTTCCCGCTGGAGGCCTATGATTGTTTTCTGTTCGGCCTGGTTAAATTCACGCTGCTGGTCAACTCTGTTTTTCTCGCCGTTTATTTCTATTTCAGGAAAAGCATCGGCAGAAAACTTTTTATTTTCTGTCTCTTTTTCCTGATGATGGCAGACCTGGTCTCCTTCGGCTATAAATACGCGGTCTGCGATGCCGTTTCACGGGCAGGCTGGGATGAAGAGATCGTATCGCTCATTCACAACGGCGAAAGGCCGTCTCTTCAGCGCGTGGTCAGCGTTTCCCCCTCTTATTTTTCCAATAAGGCGCTTTTGCATGGTATCCAGGTAGTGGACGGATACGACGTGCTTGTCCCCGCGCGGTTCCAGGATTATATGGGATTTTGCGACGGCCAGCCTATAGATTCTCCGTTACCGGTGAAGCTGTTCGGTATGGCCGGAGTGAGATACGCGGTATTTTCCGGCAAGAGGAGTTTGAACTCGTCTGTTTTTAGAGAGGAAGCGGTCCTGCCGGAAGCCCGGCTGGAACGCAATCTCCGCTGTCTGCCCAGGGCTTATATGGTTTACCGGGCAATAGAAGCCCCTCCGGGCAAAGACCGGGAACTTGCCTTGCTTGTTTCGGATGCTTTCGATTCCGCGAATACCGTTATGCTCCCGTATAATAACGGAAAAGACGCCTTGCCGGACGGCTCCTCCGTTGTGATCCGGGAGGCAGAGGTCCTGGAGTATTCTCCGGACAGGGTAACGGTTCGCGCGCGGTCCGATAAGGACGGTTATCTGGTATTGAGCGACAGTTTTTATCCGGGATGGGAAGCCAGGGTGTATCCGCCGCGGGGAGGGAAATCGGAGAAGGCGCTGATACTCAGGGCTAATTACATGTTCAGGGCGGTCAGGCTTGGCCGGGGAGAGCACCGGGTAGTCTTCTCTTATCGTCCGGTCCCGTTTATAGCGGGAGCGGCGGTCTCGGCGTTGACCCTTTTGCTGCTGGCGGTATTCTTCTTTAGACACCGTCCGCGTAAAAGATAACGGAGGCTGTTTACTGCTTCCCGTGCGTGCTGGCCTCAGTTTGTTTTTCGCGTCCGAGACGGCCGTAAAGAAGCTGTAAGACGTTAGAGAGAGGGAAGAACATGCCCTGGTTTTTTAATTTTTCGACAAGGGAATAATATTATGCCGTCTAAATTGAACCTCGGCACCCCGGTACGCTATCTTCCAGGAGTCGGACCCAAACGCGCCGAGCTGCTCGCCGGCTGCGGAATAAGCTCCGCCGGAGACATACTGTATTATTTCCCCAGGCGTTACGAGGACCGCAGGAATTTTTCCTGTATCTCTTCTTTATCTCCGGGGGGGGTATACACGATCAAGGCCTCGGTGCGTTCACTGGCGCAAAGGATGTCTTTCCGCCGCCGCAGGTTCTCTCTCGTGGAGATGATCGCAGATGACGACACCGGAGGCGTCATCTGCGTCTGGTTCAACCGCGGTTACCTCAAGACTTATCTGCATGCCGGCGACAGGGTCATATTGCACGGCAAGGTTGATTATTACGGCGGCAGGCTGCAGTTTTCTTCCCCGGAGATAGAGATCATCAGCAGAGAGGAAGAAGAATCGTTGAATGCAGGCAGGATCGTCCCGGTATACAGCCTTCCTTCCGGCATAGGCCAGCGTTATTTCCGCAAGACGGTGAAATACGCGCTCGATAACTGCATGCACGGGCTCAGGGATTTTCTTCCTTATGATATGCGGTCGCGGCGCGGACTCGACAACCTCGCTTTAAGCCTGCGTGATATCCACTTCCCTCCCGATGATAACGCCCGCTCCCGGGCCTGCCGCAGGCTTTCTTTTGAGGAGTTCTTTTTCTTTCAACTTCCCCTGGCAATGAAGAAGGTCGCGCGCAAACGAGAAGACGGCATATGCCATAAGATAGAGGGTGATCTTGTGGACGGTTTTATTTCTTCTTTGCCTTTCCGGTTGACGGATGGACAGCAGAGATGCCTGGAGGAAATCAAGATAGACATGGCCGCGCCAAAACCCATGCAAAGGCTCTTGCAGGGAGACGTGGGCTCGGGGAAAACCGTGCTGGCGTTGATCGCGGCTTTGATTTCGGCGCAGGGGGGGCATCAGTCCGCGCTGATCGCGCCCACCGAGATACTGGCAAAACAGCATTTCGACAAGGTCTCGCGTTTCCTGTCGGGCATACCTTCCGGCGGGGTAAAAGTGAACTGTGTTTTGCTTACCGGCGCGATGAAACCGGCGGCAAGGAGCGCGGCTGTGGAGGCGGTGCGAAGCGGCGTTTCGCAGTTGGTGGTTGGAACGCACGCCCTTTTGAGCGCGGACGTGGTTTTCCGCGATCTGGGCCTGATGGTTATAGACGAACAGCATAAATTCGGCGTAAAACAACGGGCGGCGCTGAGCGGCAAGGGCGGGACCGCTGACGTCCTGATAATGACCGCCACTCCTATCCCCAGGACCCTGGCGATCACGCTTTACGGCGACTTGGATATCTCGGTGCTCAGGGAAATGCCTCCGGGAAGACGCGAGGTAAAAACGCTCTGCCTGAAATCTTCCCGGAAAGAAGATCTTTACGCCTTGATAGAGGAGCAAGTGCGGCAGGGCCGCCAGGCTTTTATCGTTTATCCTCTGGTTGAGGAATCGGCCGAGACGGACATCCTGAGCGCCAAGAGTATGTATGACGAGTTGACGGGGAATGTTTTTCCTTCTTTTCGGATAGGACTGGTGCACGGCAAGATGAAGACGGCCCAGCAGGCGAAGGTGATGGAGGATTTTTGTTCGAATAAACTTGATGTTCTTGTTTCTACTACTATACTGGAAGTGGGAATAGACGTCCCAAACGCCACGGTGATGGCGGTGGAGAACGCGGAGAGGTTCGGGCTGGCACAGCTACATCAGCTGCGCGGCAGGGTGGGCAGGGGGCCTCATCCGTCGGTCTGCGTGTTGATCTCCGATGCCGCGAGCGAGGACGCGCTGGCAAGGCTGGCGGCAATGGAACGTTATTCTGACGGGTTCCGTATAGCGGAGGAGGATTTGAAAATAAGGGGGCCGGGGGAGTTCTTCGGCAGCAGGCAGCACGGCCTGTCTCAGTTAAAGATAGCCGATCCCTTGGCACAAATGCAGCTGTTGAGGGCCGCTCGCAGCGAGGCGTTGCGTATAATCTCTGCCGACCCTTCTTTGTCCGGAGAGGAGAGCAGAGAGATGAGAGAAGAGATGGTTCGCAGGTTCCCCGAATACGAAAAGGCGATGTTCACAGGATGATACGAATAACTACCGGTATTTACCGCGGCAGGCCTTTGCGTATGCCTGCCGGGATCAGGCCTACGCAGCAAAAGGTGAGAAAGGCGTTGTTCGATATATTGGGAGATATCGAAGGGGTGTCTTTTCTGGAATTGTTTGCCGGTTCGGGCGCAGTGGCGCTGGAAGCGGTTTCCCGCGGCGCCGCTTCGGCGGTGCTGGTGGAGAAGGAGTCCGTCTGTGTGGAGGTTATTCGGGGGAACATAGCTAAACTGAACGTTTCGAACTGCCGCTTACTGCCGGTTCCAGTTTATGAGGGAATGCGTCTGCTTTTTCGGGAAGGCAGGCGGTTCGATATCGTTTTTCTGGACCCCCCTTACGTGGCCGGAGAGACAAAAAAAATCTTGCAAACCATAGAAGAGTATGATATATTAACCCCCGATGGTTTGCTTGTAATTCAGCATTCGATTTCGGAAAGATTGTCTTGCAGACATTATTTGATAAAAGAAGCGATATACGGGGATACTAAACTTTCTTTCTTCCGAAAGGCTCTTGATTAATCGAGACGCGGAAATCCCCGGCTTTAGCCTATGTAGCTTCATTTTCCTGCCAAAACTGCCGTTTCATACTTCGACGGCGCAGATATATAAGCGCCACTCAGTATTCAAAATCATGAGTAAACCGCGGTTTTTAGTCCGTGGAGCGTCGAATTGATTACGATTTCGGGTTGAGTTCCCGGGGATACCGCTGGAATCAGCCGCACAGAAGGCAGGTTCTTTTTCTCGTTTTCCGGGGCGCGGAGGTTATCTATAGCCGTAAAATCCCGATATATAATATATTCAGAATTTGTTATTTAGAGATGGACTGGAATTGCGGGGGAAGTTATATAAATGAGCCGGCATGTTTTATACCCTGGTACATTTGATCCCGTAACTTACGGGCATATAGATATTATCAAGAGGGGGATCGGAATCTTTCCGGAATTGATCGTAGCAGTCGCCGCTAATCCTTATAAAAAGCCGCTTTTCAACGTTCAGGAAAGAGTGGATATGCTTTCCCGGGCGGTTTCCGGCTTGCCGGGAGTGTCAATAGAAGCTTTTGACGGTCTGGTAGTGGATTTCGCGCGCAGGAGGAAAGCTGAGGTGCTCATTCGCGGGCTGCGTATGATCTCTGATTTCGAGTATGAGTTCCAGATGGCCTTGACCAACAGGAAATTAGCTCCCGAAATAGAGACACTATTTCTTATGCCGCAGGAGAAATACAGTTACGTTTCTTCCCGTTTGTTAAAGGAAGCCGGTGATCTCGGAGCGGACCTGTCGTGTTTTATCCCTTCTTACGTGGAAGAGGCGCTTAAGAAGAAACTCGCCGGGTTGAAAAGATGAAAATAGATGTCAGGAATATACCTCCCGAAGGACTGTTCAGGGAAGAGAACATTCCCCCGGAAGAGCTTGATCCGGAAACCGAACTGGTGTCACTTTCCGGCCCCGCAGCGGTAAAGGCCAGGATTTTCCGAATAGGGGATATACTTGACATAAACGTCGCCGTCAGCGCGGTGCTTGAACTAAGCTGCAGCCGTTGCCTGTGTGATTATTCTCTGCCCCTGGCAAAAGCATTCAGGTTCGACCATCGTATCGAATCAGGGGAAGAAGAAGCTGACCTGACGCCGTATATAAGGGATGAGTTGATGGTTGATTATCCGGTTAAACCGCTGTGTAATGACAATTGTAAAGGGCTCTGCCGCGGTTGCGGGGCCGATTTAAATAAAGGAGGTTGTTCCTGTGGCGCTACCAAAGAGAAAACACTCTAAAACCAGGGGAAGAAAACGCAGAACTCATTGGGTGTTGAAAGAGCCTAAACTCGTTCCCTGTCCGCAATGCAAACAGCCGGTTCTGCCTCATCACGTCTGCAAAGTTTGCGGGATGTACGACGGGAAACAGGTTATTGAAGTGAAGGTCAAGGAAAAGAAACCTAAAAAGTAATTTCAGGCACGCAGCCCGCTTATATTATGAAAATAGCCGTTGATGCAATGGGGGGGGATTACGCGCCCGATGTGGTTGTCAGGGGCGTGATAGACGCAGTCCGGGAATACAAGACCGAAGTGATACTGGTGGGAGATGAAACCAGGATCGCGCCTCTGCTGAAGAAAAGCTGCCGTGGTTGCGACGGTATATCCGTTCAGCATTCTTCCGAGGTTATCGGCATGTCGGAATCGGCGGCTTCCAGCGTGCGCAGGAAGAGGGATTCATCCATAGTGGTCGGCGTTAACCTGGTCAAGCAAGGGAAGGCCGACGCCTTTTTCAGCGCGGGCAACACCGGGGCCGTAGTCTGCGCCGGGACACTGGGGCTGGGGATGCTTCCCGGCATAGAACGTCCCGGTATAGGCATGGTCATGCCGTCGCTGAAGGACATTACCCTGCTTATAGACGTGGGGGCGAATATAAATCCCAAGCCGGCTCAACTGCTGCAATACGGGATAATGGCCGACATCTATTTCCGCCATATTCTTAAAAGAGAAAATCCCAGCATCGGCCTGCTTAATGTCGGAGAAGAGGAAAGCAAGGGGACGGATTTCTACAAAGAAACCCGGGAACTGTTCGATAAAACCAGTCTGAATTTTATAGGCAACGTCGAAGGCAAGGATATTTTTTCCGGCAAGACCGATATCATAGTCTGCGACGGTTTTGTCGGCAATGTGGTGCTTAAAGCTTCGGAGAGCCTCGCCGAAATGATCCAGGACCTGCTGAAAAAGCACCTGCTTAAGAATCCCCTGGGCTTTTTCGGCCTGCTGCTTCTGGGAAGCAGCCTGAAAAGCTTTAAGAAGAAAGTGGATTATTCCGAATACGGGGGCGCCCCGCTTCTGGGGGTTAACGGGGTAGTGATAATCGGACACGGGCGTTCCAATGCCAATGCCGTCAAGAATGCGATCAGGGTCGCCAGGGCCGAAGTCGAGAACCGTTTTACCGACAGGATCCTTGGCGCGATAGGAAAGTCTTGAGCTATGTCTGTTAAAGTCGGGATAGTCGGCGTGGGGGAGTATCTTCCCAAAAAAGTGCTTACGAACGCCGACTTGGAAAAAATGGTGGAGACTTCCGACGAGTGGATTATCACCCGGACGGGGATTAAAGAACGCAGGATAGCTT
Source organism: Candidatus Omnitrophota bacterium (assembly GCA_011620275.1). GTDB lineage: Bacteria > Omnitrophota > Gorgyraeia > Gygaellales > Profunditerraquicolaceae > Undivivens. The sequence continues at coordinate 5,516 of WOZK01000027.1, read as the reverse complement.
CTTCATCCGAGGCTTGCTCCGACCTTGCGATTAAGGCGGGCAGAGAGGCTATTGCCGCCGCCGGCATGACCGCGGGAGATATCGACCTGATCATCGTCGCGACCATAACCCCGGATATGCTTTTTCCTTCGGTGGCCTGTTTAGTGCAGGAAGGACTTGGCGCGCGCAAGGCGGTTTGTTTCGATATATCCGGAGCCTGCGCCGGTTTCGTTTACGCGATTATCACCGCTCAGCAATTCATAATCTCCGGGACGTGCCGAAACGCCCTGGTGATAGGGAGCGAAAAACTTTCAGGCATAACAGACTGGCAGGATCGTAATACCTGCGTTCTGTTCGGCGACGGGGCAGCCGCGGCGGTGCTCTCGGAAGTCAAGAGCGGTGGTATAATCTCGCATTATATGGCCAGCGACGGAACGATGAAGGAGTTGTTGATGGTGCCGGCCGGCGGTTCGCGCAATCCGGCCACGCAGGATACCGTAGCCGGACGTATGCATTATATACGCATGCGCGGGAACGAACTATTCAAGATCGCGGTGAAGGCGATGTCCGAGGCCGCGGAGAAAGCGCTCGAAACGGCCGGGCTCACCGCGCGGGACATAGATGTTTTCATCCCTCACCAGGCGAATATGCGCATAATCGCCGCCGTTGCCAAAAGACTGGGTCTGCCCGAAGAAAAAATATTCCTGAATATCGGGAAATACGGCAACATGTCTTCGGCGTCGACCGCCACGGCCCTTTGCGAAGCCGTCAAAAGCGGCAGGATCAAAAAGGGAGATATAGTCATGCTCGACGCTTTCGGCGCCGGCTTAGTCTGGGGATCCTGTATAATTAAATGGTAATATCTTCGCGTTTACGCGTTGATTGCCGTTTCTTCCGGGGAGACCGCCCGTGCGTTTTCAGGCTTTCCTCCTGCCGTAGATGTCGGCATTTTTCTCCTCTCGGACGCAGGATACTCATCATCAAACTCTCCGCTACAGGGGATGTGCTCCGCACTACTCCGCTACTTTACGGCCTTAAAAAGAAATACCCGCTCAGTCATATTACCTGGCTTACCGGCTGCCCCGCCTTTTATCTGTTGAAGGGGAACCCTCTGATAGACAGGCTGTTGTGTTATAACGCAGAGACCGCCGATTACCTGCGGTCGAGGGAATTCGATATAGTCGCCTGCTTCGATAAAGAGGAACGGGCGGCCGCGTTGGCATCCTCTCTTCGCGCGCGCGCAAAAGCGGGGTTCGGCATAGACCGGCATTCCGGGGCCGTCTGTGCTTTAAACCGCGCTTCACGCTACGCGTTCCTGCTGGGCGTTTGCGACGACCTGAAGTTTCGTTCCAACCGAAAAACTTATCAAGAAATCATTTTCGAGTCAGTCGGCCTGAAGTACCGCGGAGAAGAATACATCCTGCCCCTTCCTTCCGAGGAGAAGGATCGCGCGGGAGAGTTCTTGTCCGGTCTGGGGATAAGGGAAGGCGATCCGCTGATCGGGGTGAATACCGGAGCCGGGGACGCGTTCGCGCATAAAGCCTGGGACGAACGGGGATTCGTTTCTTTGGTAGAGACGATATCGGGGCGTATGCCGGAAAGCAGTATTCTTTTGCTCGGAGGCAGGAAAGAGGCCGGGTTGAACGCCAGGCTGGCTTTGAAGTTTTCCGGCAGGAAGGTTTATGATTGCGGCGGTTATCATTCTCTGCCGCGTTTTGCCGCTATCATCGGCCGGTGCTCGGCCCTGGTGAGCGGAGATACTACGGCGATGCATATAGCCATAGCCTTGCGCGTCCCGGTCGCGGCAGTTTTCGGCTCTACCTGCGAGAACGAAATAGATTTTTACGGCAGGGGGGCCAGGGTTGTATCTTCCCTGGACTGCCGGCCGTGTTACAGGAAAGAATGCGGGAAAACGCCGAATTGCATGGATTCCATCCCGGCCGGCGAAGTATTCTCCGTTTTGAGCGGTCTGTTGGAAGATCAATGAATATCTGGGTTTTCCTGCCTACGTATAATGAAGCCTCAAACATATCCGCTTTGATCGGCGAAATATTTTCCGTGGTTCCTCAATCTCAGGTCCTGGTAGTAGACGACGATTCTCCGGACGGGACTTCCGGCATAGTCGCTCGTATGGCGGCGTCCGACGGCAGGATTCATCTTGTCTCGCGCAAAGGCGGCAGGGGCAGGGGCAGCGCGGGCGTCGAAGGATTCCGATACGCTTTATCTTCGGGGGCCGATTTCGTGGTGGAGATGGACGCCGATTTTTCCCACCAGCCGCGGTATATTCCGGATCTGCTGAGCGCCGCCCGGGAATGCGGCGTCGCGGTAGCTTCAAGGTGGATGTCGCGGGCCGGTATCTGCGGCCGTCCTGCCTACAGGGACATTTTGAGCCTGCTTGCGCGATTTGTCTGCCGGTTCTTCCTCGGGATGCGCCTGAGCGATCCTACTTCGGGTTTTCGCTGTTTCAGCCGCAGGGCGTTGGCTTCGATAGACTGGGACAGGATTATTTCCACCGGCCCCTCCATAGTGGGGGAAATTACACTTCTGCTTCAGGATAAGGGTTTTGTCTTCAGGGAGGTCCCGATAGTGTTCATGGAGCGGCGCTCCGGGCGGACCAAGCTAAATGCGTTAAAGCTGTTGAGCGCGTTGTTCGCTCTCTTTAAGGTAAAATTCAGACTATGGGCAGGCATATAATTCTTATAATAATTTTTGCGTTGCTCGCCTTCGCCAGCGCGGTACCCGGCGATTTTATACTCGACGATTACATCGTGATCGTGAACAACAGGATCGTAGCGTCTCCGGGCCGGATCGGCAGCCTTTTCGACAAGGAGGCTTATTTGAGCGGTGCGGACAAGGTGCTTTTCGACCGGGGAAGCGCGGAATTCGGGTCCGGGGAGGCGACCTACAGGCCGGTTGCCACTCTCAGTTATATGCTGAATCACGCTCTATGCGGAAGCAATTCCGTATGTTTCCGTTTAACCAACGTGCTCATACACGCAGCCAACGGCGTTTTGCTTTATCTTTTACTGCTGGCGCTTTTCGGCATCCCGGTTTTTTCCCTTTTGTCGGCTTTGATCTTCGTCGTCCATCCTTTGAGCGTCGAGGTCCTCTGCTGCAGCGCGTTCAGGCCGAATCTTCTCGCTTTGTTCTTTTCCTTGTCTTCACTGATCTTTCATCTGCGTTCCGGTAAAAAGGGAAAGGCCGGCGCTCCTGCGGCGGCCGTTGCCGGTTATTTTCTTGCTATGTTCTCCAAGGAGACCGCGCTTTTCCTGCCTGCCGCGGCTGCGTTTTGCGACTTTCTGCAGGGAGGGCGGAGACGTCTGTTTGAACGTCTGCGCGTGTACGCCTTTTATGCGGTTGCCGCCGTTTTGTTTCTCATAATCTATCTGTTTCTTATGCCGCCGCAGCAGGCGGTAATGCAGGGCACCCTGCGGGTCGGGAACAATCTTTTCAGGATGTTCGATATTACGGCTTTTTACCTGAAAGATCTTCTTGTGCCGGTAGATCCGCTTTTTATCTTTCCGTTCCAATTGAAATACTCTTTGCCCAGGGCAGTCTGCGGGGCGTTTATATACGCCGGCCTATTATGCGCGCTTGTCCGTTTCCGCAGGGTGCCTCCTCCGTTTCTTTTCGGTCTGCTATGGTTCTTTCTCTGGCTTTTTCCGATGAATAACTTTCTCTATGCTTTCCGCGTGCCGGTGGCTTACAGGTATTTATATCTGCCGCTGGCCGGGTTCGCGACTGCCGCAGCATACCCGCTCTGGCTGCTTTGGTCCGGTCGCGCGGCTTTAGGGAACAAACTGCGGTATGTGCTGCCGGGGGCTTTTATCGCTTATTTGCTCGTGCTGGCGGTTTTTTCCAATATCAACTGGAAGAACGAAACCAACCTCTATCTTTCCCTTGAGCGCAAATACCCGGGCTCTCCCTTCAGCCAGCTGGGTATGGGAACAGTATTGACCAGGTACGGCCGGTTCGCGGAAGCGAAGGTAAAGCTGGAAGAATTGCTGAGATCCTCCTGGAAACTGCACAAGAACGATCTTTCGGTCGTTTACCGAACGCTAAGTATCATATATCTGCGCCTGGGCGAATACGGAAAAGCGGAGGAGATGTATTTGAAGACTTTGGAGATGTTTCCTGCCGCGGGCGCAGTCTGGGGTGAACTGGGCGGGTGTTACGCTCTGCAGGGGAAGTATGATCTTGCGCTGGAATCGTTGGACAGGGCGCAGGAGCTGTCTCCCGGCAGAGGGACGTTGTATTTCAAGAAAGGTATGGTTTATCTACTTGAAAAGGACGTGAAAAAAGCCGGGGACCAGTTCGCGCTGCTGAGAAGTTCCTCCGAGGGCCCGGAAGACCTCGCGGAAACGGAATATTATCTTTTGCTGGATAAAGCCGGCAAGAGCGTTTATAATTCTCTTCCTGGGGCCGAGTCGAAACTGCTTGGGTTTATCTGGAAAGGGGAAGATTTATGAAGAGAAGTTTCTTGTTTGCCGGACAGGGGGCTCAGTGCGTGGGCATGGGGAAAGAGTTGTTCCACATGTTCCCGGAGAGCAGGGATATCTTCGAGAGGGCCGATAAGGCGCTCGGGTTTTCCCTCTCACGGCTTTGTTTCGAAGGCCCCATGGAAGAACTGACCTTAACACGCAACTGCCAGCCGGCGGTATTAGCGGCCAGTATCGCGGCCTTTGAGGCGTTTAAAGCGGTTGGGAAGCAAAAAGGTATTGATTTGCGTCTTGATTCGGGGGATTTTTCTGCCGCGGGATTGAGTCTGGGTGAGTATTCCGCTCTGGCAGCGGCCGGCGCAATGGAGTTCGAGGATGCGGTGAACCTGGTCCGCCTGCGCGGAATATATATGGAAGAAGAAGCCGCGCGTAAACCGGGCGGGATGCTTTCTATTATAGGGCTTGATTTGCCCGCGGTCAGAGAGCTTTGTTCCAGGACAGGAGTGGAGATCGCGAATCTTAACTGTCCGGGACAGATTGTGGTTTCCGGCGGGATAGAGGCGATAGAAGCCGCTAAACCGGCAGCGGAAACCCTGGGGGCGAAGCGGGCACTGGTTCTGGAGGTCAGCGGGGCGTTTCATTCTTCTTTTATGCTGGGCGCTTCCGAGAAGCTTGCCGCAGTCCTGGACAAAGTGCAGTTGAAGTCCCCATTGATGGAAGTGATAAGTAACGTTACCGCTTCCGCTGAGTCCACGCCGGAAGAAATAAGACAAAATCTGATTAAACAGGTAGCTTCCAGCGTACTCTGGGAAGAGTCGATGAGGAGTCTGCTGCAGGCGGGGGTGTCCGATTTCGTTGAGTTCGGTCCCGGAAAGATCCTGAAAGGGCTTATGCGCAGGATTGCCCCGGAGGTCAAGGTGTCTGTCACCGAGAAACCGGAGGATATAATAGGATACTTTGGGGCGTGAATGTCGAAAAGCGAGGGAAGAAAGAAATAGCCGGGGCCTTGCGTTTTCGATAATGTAATAATATGGTAACTCTTGCACCTCAACCAGATATGAAGGGTTGAGTGTTCACTAATCGTGAAAGTGTTTCATC
>WOZK01000008.1 GCA_011620275.1 Candidatus Omnitrophota bacterium | reverse complement strand
AAAATAAAATCCCAACGATTCAAGGAGCGAATCGAAAATTAACAAAGTCCTGTTAGGAATTAGAAGCCCGGCCGTACGCCTGGCGGGAATCGTTCTCCTCTCCGGAACGCGGAGGACGGAGATTCTCATTGCCTATGCAGCGCTGTCTCTCCCGCCGATCTGCTGCCCTATTTTATACTTTGTGCGCCTGGCGGGAATCGAACCTGCACACCCAGCTCCGGAGGCTGGTGCCCTATCCTTTGGGCCACAGGCGCAAAACCTATGCCGGTCAGAACAAGTTTAACTGACGGTCATCTTCTTTCTTTTTTTCCTCTTCGCCGAACAGGGAGATCTTTCCGTATTCTCCGTCAAACCCCGCTTCTATCCTGACTTTCCCTTCTCTCATTCTGATTATGCCGTCCGCTATCTTCACGGGGACGCCCCGCAGGAGGTCTTCCTTAGGCGCTCTCAGGAGCACTTCGAATTCCGTGCCGAATCTCGACACGATACCGGAATACTCCTTCTGGACCGCCCCGGCGGAAGGAGAAAGCCCTTTGGCGTCGGCGATAATCTCATCCAAAGGAATGAGATTACGAAAGGGAATGGCATTCTTCGGTTTAAACCCCGGGGCCCGGTCAGCCAGCGCCTCGACGCGGTTCATTACCCCGACCGTTACCGGTTTTGAGCACTTGGGGCACTTGCCGCCGTGTGCCCTGGTCTCTTCCGGAGAAAAACGCACTCCGCACAGACGATGCCCGTCGAAATGGTATTTGCCTTCTTCGGGAAAAAACTCCGTGGTAAAAAGGAACCTGGCCGGGTCTTTTTCTTTTAATGCGCCCCGGATCCCGTCATAAGACAGTTCGCATTTGAAAACGTTGGCCTCCCTGCCGATCCTCGCCGGGCTGTGGGAATCGGAATTGCTTATTAGACTGAAACGATCCAGCGCCGACAGTCTCCAGTTCATGGCCGGATCGCTGGACAATCCGGTTTCCAGAGCGAATATTCTATCCGTGTATTTCTCGAAGCAGTCTTCTATACGGTCGAATCCCGACATGGAGCCGAAAAGACTAAACCACGGAGTCCAGATATGCCCCGGCACCAGCATACATCTTTCGTCTATGTCGAAAATTATTCGGGCCAGCTCGGCTGCGTCGAGACCAAGGATAGGCCTTCCGTCGGAAGCCAGGTTGCCTATCCGCGCCAACGCGGTATTTATCTTTTCGACCGCGGCAAAAGACGGGCTAAAAAGGAGGTTGTGGATGCGGTAGCCCCTGCCGTTCTTCGAATAGATACTGCTGACCTCGGCTGTGAGTATGAAATGTATTTTTTTTTCGCCGGAAACCCCTCCCTTGTAAACAAGCAGACCGCTGCCGACCTCTTCCAAATTACCCCGCAGTTCCTCCATCCACAAATGATGGGTAAAATCTCCGGTTCCCATCAGGTCGATCCCTTTTAACCCCGCCCATTCCGCGATGTGCCGGATATCCATATCCTTGGACGTCGCGCGGCTGTATTTGGAATGGATGTGAAAATCGGCTATAAATTCCTTATTCTGCTGCATAAATTGTCTTCCCGGAACAAATCGTGTAACGCACTCGTCCTTTGAGCCTCCTTCCGAGGAAACAAGAATTCGCGGACCGGGAAGCAAAATCATCCTTTTTGACCGTCCATTCCTCGTGCGGAGAGAACACCACTATATCGGCATCTCTCCCTTCCAGGAGCCCCCCTTTCTTTATACCCAGAATGGTCGCCGGTACAAAAGACATCTTTTCCGCCAGCCCCATCCAGTCCAGGACTCCTCCGTAGACCAATTCCGTCACGGCGACCGACAATTCCGTTTCCAAACCGGTGACTCCGAACTCGGCGAGATTGAATTCTACCTCTTTTTCGTTCTCCGTGTGTGGGGCGTGGTCGGAAGCGATGGCGTCGATTGTCCCGTCCCTCAATCCTTTTTTCACCGCCTCAAGGTCCCCCCGGCGGCGCAAGGGAGGGTTCATCTTCATATTAGTATCATATCCCAAAACCGCTTCCTCCGTCAATGAAAAATAGTGCGGCGCGGTTTCCGCCGTAACCTTTATCCCTTTTTTCTTCGCCTCCGCTATTACTTTCACGCTCTCCGCGCAGCTGACGTGCGCGATATGCACGCGCGCTTTTGCCCTGGCGGCCAACGCGATATCCCTTTCAACCCTGCGGTATTCCGATTCCGCCGATATCCCCCTTAATCCCAACCTGGTAGATACCAGCCCTAAGTTCACCGCTCCCCCGGCTGATAAATTACGATCCTCGCTGTGACAAATAATCAGAAATCCCTTCTCCCGTGACTTCACCAAGGCCTTTAGAAGTATCTCCGGAGAATCCACGGAGGCGCCGTCATCGGAAAAAGCGATCACCCCGTTCTTTTTCAAAAGGTCGAAAGCGACAGGCTCTTTCCCCTGCCGGCCTTTGGTTATAGCGGAGGAAATAAAGACATTGACCTTGGCGCCGCAGCGTATTATTCGTTTGAACAGCGCAACGTTTTCCACGCTGTCTATAGGGGGATCGGTGTTCGGCATAGCCAACACGCTGGTCACTCCGCCTTTCGCCGCCGCCGCCGTGCCGCTGGCTACGTTCTCCTTGTCCTCCCTGCCGGGCTCGCGCAGATGCACGTGCATGTCCACCAGACCCGGCATAACGATACAGCCGGCGGCATCGATGACCTGCGACGCTTTCTCCCCGATGCCGGCCGAAATCGCAGCAATCTTGCCGCTGGAGACAAAGACATCCTTCACCGCATCCGTGCGGGAAACCGGATCTACAACTCTTCCGTTCTTAATCAGCAGAGATTCTTTTATCATGCGCCTGTGAAACCAGAAAAAGCACCGCCATGCGTACGGCGATACCGTTGGTTACCTGTTCGAGTATAACTGAACTGCTCCCGTCTGCCACGTCGCTGGCGATCTCTATGCCGCGATTCAACGGCCCGGGATGCATCACGACGATGTCCCTGCCGGTCTTCTTTAATCTTTCACGGGTAATGCCGAATTTGCGGAAATAATCGATCTCCCTGGGGAAGGCGTCCCTGGCGTCCCTTTCAAACTGCATTCTCAGGACGTTCACGGCGTCGGCTTTCGACAGCGCTTCCTCAATATCACAATTGACATCAACATCCGTCTGTTCTATACCGGGTGGTATGAGAATTTTCGGCGCGCATACCGTCACTTTCGCCCCCAGCCTGGTCAAACCCCAGATATTGGAACGCGCCACGCGCGAATGAGCGATATCCCCCACAATACAGACCCTCAAACCCTCTATGCGGCCAAGTTTCTCTTTGAGAGTAAAAATATCCAGCAACGCCTGCGTGGGGTGCTCATGCCAGCCGTCCCCGGCGTTCACCACGCTTATATCCAGCTTGCGCGCCAGCAGCACAGCCGCGCCGGAAAACCCGTGTCTGAGAACGATAACATCCGCTTTCAGCGCCTGAATGTTCCTGCCGGTGTCTAGAAGCGTTTCTCCTTTACGCACACTGGATGTCTCCGCGGCTATATTGATTACGTCGGCGGAAAGCCTCTTGGCGGCGATCTCGAAAGAAACCCTGGTGCGGGTAGAAGGCTCGTAAAACAGATTGACCACGGTCTTACCCCGCAGAGCGGGGACTTTCTTTATTTCACGAGATGATACTTCTTTGAAAGAATCCGCGGTCCCTAGGATAAGTTCTATTTCTTCCCTGTTCAGTTCTTCCAGCCCCAGCAGATCCTTGCGCGTCCAAATCATTCGTTTCCCCGCTCTTTCAACACGACTTCATCCTTTCCGTCGCTCTCCGTCAAACGAACCTCCACCGTTTCTTCCCGAGACGTAGGAACGTTCTTGCCCACGAAATCCGCCCGTATGGGCAATTCCCTGTGCCCTCTGTCGACCAAAACCGCCAATTGTATAGTGCGCGGCCTGCCGAAATCGGCCAGCGCATCCAAGGCGCAGCGCACCGTTCTCCCGGTATACAGAACATCATCCACGAGCACCACGTTCCTGCCGGTTATATCAAAACCTATCTCCGTCTTATGCACTACAGGCTGCTGGGAAATAGAGGTAAGATCATCCCTGTAGAGAGTTATGTCCAACACTCCCAGATCCACCGGTTCCTTTTCTATCCCGGAGATACAATCCGCTATCCGGCCGGCAAGATGCGCCCCCCGGGTACGGATACCTACGATACATATCCCTTTCACCCCTTTGTTTTTTTCCAGGATCTCGTGAGATATCCGGGTTACGCAGCGTTTGACCGCCTCCTGATCAAGTATTCTGGCTTTTTCCTTCATTTTCTCCCGGGATTCCAATAAAAAAACCGCCTCTTTTTAAACAGAAGGGGCGGTTCGGCCGATCTCTTGTATGTTTTTCATTTTAAAGTGTCCTTCCCGGTTTCTCAAGAACCGGTTTAAAGGTTCATTAAAGTTTACCCCCTGAAACGCATCCTGTCAAGGCAAAAATGCCTTCGTAACCATCAATCGCGGCCTGCGGCGGCTATGCTAATCCTGGTTATTCCTGCCCCGCTCAAGACATCGAGCACCGAAACGACTCTGCGAAAAGGCACGAGCTTATCCGCGCGCAGGATCACGGAAGGACGACTTCCCTTGCCGGTTCCGGCCGCTATCTTCTGTTTCAGTTCCGAAGAACTGACCAGTTCCCCATCCAGGTAAACCGGACCTTCTGCCGTAATCGTTATCTCTATCTGTTTAAACTCCTCTGGCCCGGAGGAATTTTGCGCCTGGGGAAGCTGCACGTCCAGCCTCTTCGTGTTCAGCGGCCTGAAGGTATACAGCAGGCTGAAAGAAATGAAGAAAAAAATAAACATATTCATTACGATGTCCGTCATCGCTACGGACTCGAGACCGACGAAATGCGTACTTTTTCCGGAGATTCTCATTTCGACTGCTCCGTTTTGGCCGAGGCAGGAACTTCGGAAAGCAGATCGACCAGCTGTATTGCATGGTTGGTCAGATCGTTAGAGACCTGCTTTACCCTGCCGACAAAATAATTATAGAACAGCGCCGCCGGTATCGCCACCATAAGGCCGGCGGCGGAGGTGATCATCGCCTGATACATGCCTCCCGCCAATGCGTTTACCGTCACGTTGGCACCCGCTTTTTCCCAGGACATGAAAGCCGTGATTAAACCGGTTATGGTGCCCAAGAAACCCAAGAGCGGCTCTATGGAAACGACCGAAGCAAGCAAGCCGAGAAAACGCTCCAGTTTGGCGACCTGGTTATTCCCGGCCTGTTCAAGTATCTTTTCTAGCCTATCATGGGGAAGCATCCGCCTTTCTATTCCGACCTTGAAGACCGCGGCAAGAGGGTCGTTCTCATGTGCTGCGCAAAGATTGGCCGCCGCCTGCATCTCTCCGTTTTTCAACAGCTTATATACCTGTTGAACAAAAGAGTAACTATCTAAATTTTCCGCTCTACGAAAAGCCCAGAGCCTCTCCAGGATAATGGCCAAACCGATAACGGATCCGGCCAGAATGGGGATCATAATCGGCCCGCCTTTGACTATCAATTCGAACATTCCCAAGCTCCTTTCATGCGGATGAAACACTTGCACAATTCCGATAAGCGCAAGCTGTAAATACAAATGAACAAGCCTTGTTTTAAAGCAGTACGTTGTTAAAATTTATTTCTTTGTGTTTACTTTCCAAAAGCCGTCTTATTGTAACATATTGTCATTGGAAACGTTGTGCGTATTCCAATGCGTTGATTATCTTTGATTTCATGTTGATTCAACGTATCTTCTCGAAGATAAAACCATTAAATTGAGCCGTTTTTTAACAAAGTGCTGTTACCGGATAAACAAGTATGCTAAGTACGCACTTGCGTAATTCCGCTCACAGGATCAAAACAAATTCGCCCTTCGGTCTGCCTGCCGAGAATGCCGCCGCGATCTCCGCGGCGCTTCCGTGTTTTACTTCTTCGAATTTCTTAGTAAGCTCTCTGGCGCAGGATATTCTGCGGTCGCCGAATATCTCGGAGATGTCATCCAGAGATTCCCTGATCCTGTGGCAGGATTCGTAACAGACCACGGTAAAATCGAACCCCCTTAGTTCCGCCAACCTCTTCTTTCTCGCCTGTCTGCGGTTGGGAAGAAAACCTTCGAACAAAAATCTGTGCGCCGGTTTTCCGGAAGCCACCAGTGCGGTAGCCAAAGCGGTCGGCCCGGGAATAACGGACAAGGGAATGTTGTTCTCTATCGCAAGATTGATGATATTATACCCGGGATCAAGAATCCCCGGCATCCCGGCGTCCGAAATGAGGGCCACGGAAAGCCCGGCACGCAGTTTTTCCAGAAGGAATTCGGCTTTAGTCAGACGGTTGTGCTGAAAGAAACTGGTCAGCGGAGCGTGAATTCCGTATTCCGCAAGCAGTATGCGCGCATGCCTGGTGTCCTCACAGGCGATCAGGTCGGCCTGTTTAAGAACTTCCACCGCCCGGAAAGAAATATCTTTTAGATTACCTATCGGCGTCCCTACAATATAAAGCATTACTCTCAGATCCTCGCTCCCGGTTGCGGGATAAGGTCACTCTACGGTTACCGATTTTGCCAGATTTCGCGGCTGATCGACATCACAACCTCTTTTGACGGCGATATAATAAGCAAGAAGCTGTAAGGGAAGAGCCGCGATAATGGGAGAGAAGAATTCGTCCGTTTTCGGGATATAAACCACTTCCCGCGTAAGCTCCTTTATTTTGTCGTCACCTTCGCTGGCAATGACGATTATTCTCCCACGGCGGCTGCGGATCTCCTGGATATTCGATATCATCTTTTCATATACGGCCGATTCGGGAGTTATGCAGACTACCGCCCGGTATTCGTCGATCAGGGCGATCGGCCCGTGCTTCATTTCTCCGGCCGCGTATCCTTCCGCCGGAATATAGGATATCTCTTTCAATTTCAGCGCGCCCTCCATGGCGAGCGGAAAATTGATGTTTCTGCCCAGAAAAAGAAAGGAGCCGAAGTGGGAATGCCTTCCCGCCAGCTTCTTAATAGCTTTCTGTTCCGACAGAACGCGTTCCTGCAGACCCGGGCATTTGCCGAATTCCCTGAGCAGGGCTTCTATCCTTGACCGCGGCAGAGTGCTCTTCAAAGATGCCAAGTGCATCGCCAAAAGGTACATGATGCTTACCTGCGCGGTATATGCCTTCGTAGAAGCCACGCCGACCTCGGGGCCGGCGTGGGTATAGATAACCCCGTCCGATTCCCTGACCAAAGTCGACCCAAGAACATTACAGATGGACAATACCAGGGCGCCTTTAGCCCTGGCTTCCCTGACCGCGGCAATAGTATCGGCGGTCTCCCCGGACTGACTTATCGCGATAGCCAGAGTGTTCGGCCTGATAACGGGGTCCCGGTAGCGGAATTCGCTGGAGACGTCGGCGTTAACCCCCAGGCGGCAGAGCTTTTCCAGCGCGTATTTGCCGGATAACCCGGCGTGATACGCCGTGCCGCAGGCGATAATCTCCACGTTTTCAACGGCAGAGAGTTTCTCCCTGGAGATCTTCAACTCCTCAAAATGTATTTTCCCTTTGCCGGAGACGCGGTGTCCCAGCATGGCCGTCAGCACCTTAGGCTGTTCGTTTATTTCCTTGAGCATAAAATGAGGCCACCCCTGTTTCTGGGCGGAAGAGATGTCCCAAGAGATATGTGCGGCCGGCTTTTTCACTTCTTTGCCGGAGGCGAGGCTGACCACCTTGATACCGCCCGGCAGGCAAACCGCCATTTCATTGTCATCGAGAAACATAACGTCCTGGGTATGCTCCAGAAGAGCGGAAAGATCGGAAGCCAGCAGGCTACCGATAGCGCACGACGCGGCTACCAGCGGACTGCCGGACCTGGCCCCCACCATCTTGCCCGGTTCCTTCTCCGAAATAACCGCTACCGCGAACGAACCGTTAAGACGCAGCAACGCCGACCTAACAGCTTCCTCCAGGGGCAATTCCCGGTAAGCATCCTCTATCAAATGCACGATCACTTCGGTATCGGTCTGGCTGACGAACTTGTGCCCCGATGCCATCAGTTCTTCTTTAAGTGCGGAAAAATTCTCGATTATGCCGTTGTGAACAAGGGCTATCTTCCCTTTGCAGTCCGTATGAGGATGCGCATTGACCCGGTTGGGCTCTCCGTGCGTAGCCCAGCGGTTATGCGCGATGCCGCAGGTCCCGGACAACGGCTTCGTTTCCAGCGATCTGATCAATTCCCTGACCTTGCCCGGCATCTTGCGGACAGACAATCTATTACTGGCTCCCGACTGCACGCAGATACCGCAAGAATCATAACCGCGGTACTCCAGCCGGCACAACCCGGTAAGAAGTATCTCCTGAGACTGTTTACTGCCTGTATATCCCACTATTCCGCACATATCTGTCTTCCCCGTTGTCTAAAAACAAAAAGGTTACGCCGTTTCCGGCATTCTTCTGGATCTTGATATCCGAAAACAACGTAACCTTTCCGTCGCAAAAGAACTTCTGTATATCTTCGGTCTTCGAGATTCTGAAATAAGAATCGGGGGGAAATCGCGCCGCAACCGGGAGCCTCTTTGCCCCGCATCCTCAATTCTTTTATCGCTACATATCATCCCGCTGCCCGGGGACTCTGTGCCGCGATCTAAACGTCCCCAACCGGATTTTCAATGCCTGCGCTGCGTCTTCTTTTCGCAGCGCATATTTTTCTATCGGCATTGATCCCGCGAGTACGATGAAAAGTCCGGAAGGACTTTTCGAGCGGTTACGAACGGGAGAACCGGATCCCGCTGCCCGGAGACTCTGTGCCGCGATCTAAACGTCCCCAACCGGATTTGAACCGGTGCCGAGAGCTTGAAAAGCTCTTGTCCTAGACCAGACTAGACGATGGGGACTGAAGTGTCAATAAACGCTTGAATCTATCGTTTCCCTTGTAACTCTTAATCTCATTCTCTCTTCGCCGGGCTTCGCTTCTGCTGAAAAATCCTTTCCGGTATACGACTCGAAACGGACCGCGTGCTTTTGTCGCACGCACGTTATTTTGATTGTGCCGCTTAAGCCGTTTTTCTATGTCCCCGCAACTACCTATATAATGCCGCCCTGCTTCATTCTCAAGCACGTACACGTAATACATCTTACCAGAGAGCTTGTCCCGCTTCCTAAATTATTTTGTTGCTGCGGGATCCCGCAAAACGGGAAAAAGCTCTTGTCCTAGATCAGACTAGACGATGGGGACTGAAGTGTCAATCCATGAACGTGAACCCGTGCGGCTTCGAATCTCTCACTCTTCTTCGGCTACCACATTGGCGATACAAGAAACCTTATCTTTATCCTGCAGCTTGATAAGCCTGACACCTTGGGCGGAACGACCGGTAGTGCGGATGTCTTTTACTTCGCAACGAAGGAACATCCCGTTCTGCGTGATCACCATCAACCCATCCTTGTCGCTGACGGTCTTTAACGCCACGGCAGGGCCGTTCTTGGCGGTCACAGTGATATTAATAATACCTTTTCCGCCCCTTCTGGTCAAGCGATAATCTTTTAAAGGCGTCCTTTTGGCAAAACCGAGCTCTGTGACCGTCAGGACGGTCCCGTCTTGAGCGTCCTGTACCATTGAGATAACCTCATCCCCCTTGGTCAGGTTGATACCTTTGACCCCTTTAGCCCCCCGACCCATCTCCCGCACGTCTTTTTCGTTGAAATATATAGCCTTGCCCTGGCGTGTCCCGATCAATAGCTGCTGCTTGCCGTCGGTAAGTTCGACCCCTATCAATTCGTCTTTCGGCTCGATAGTTATGCCTAAGATGCCGCCTTTGCGTGGATTACCATAGGCGTCCAGCCGGGTTTTTTTCACCAGCCCGAGTTTTGTGGCCATCACAAGGTATTTATCGTCGGCGAACTCCCGCACCGGGATGGTGGAACTTATCTTCTCGCCTTGACTGATATCTATAAGATTGACGATCGCCTTCCCCTTCGAGGCCTTGCCTGCCTGAGGGATCTCATAGACCTTAAGCCAGTGCACCTGCCCTTTATCGGTGAAAACCAACAGGTAATCTTTGGTGGAGGCGACGAAAAGATGCTCGCTAAAATCCTCTTCTTTCAAGTCGGCTCCGGTGGCCCCGGTCCCGCCTCGCTTCTGCTTACGGTAAGAACTGACCGGCAGGCGTTTTATATATCCGCCGTGGCTGATAGTCACCACCACATCTTCTTCCGCGATCAGATCCTCTATCTCTATGTCCTGGACTTCGCCCACTATCTCCGTTCGTCTGGGATCACCGTATCTCTTTCTGAGATCGGCGAGCTCGGTCTTTATTATATGCTCTATCTTTCTCTCGGAAGCCAGGATCGCCCTGCATTCTTCGATTTTTTTCAACAGTTCCATATATTCGGCTTCGATCTTGTCCCGTTCCAAGGCGGTCAGCCGCTGCAACTGCATTTCCAGTATGGCCTGAGACTGCGCTTCGGAGAGGCCGAACTCTTTCATCAGGTTCTCTTTTGCCGCCGGGACGCTCTTGGAAGTTTTTATCACCTTGATAATACGGTCTATGAACTTTAAGGCTATTTTCAGCCCTTCCAAGATATGGGCGCGTTTCAGTGCGCGGTCCAGATCAAACTGCGTGCGGCGCCTGATGATATTCTTGCGGTGCAGGATATAACAGTCGAGCACCTGACGCAGGGAAAGCACCCGAGGCCTGTTATCGACAAGCGCCAGCATGATCACCCCGAACGTCGTTTCCATCTGGGTGTGCTTGAAAAGCTGATTAAGCACTATCTGCGGTTCCGCGTCTCTTTTTAGTTCCACGACAACGCGCAGGCCGTCTTTATCGGATTCATCCCGGATGTCGGAAATCCCTTCTATTTTTTTATCCTCCACCAGTTCGGCAATGTCCTCTATCAAGCCGGATTTTTGCACCTGATAGGGAATCTCGGTGATCACGATGAGATCTTTACCGTTCTTCTGCCGTTCGATAGCGGCGCGCGCGCGGACGGTCAACTTCCCTCTGCCTGTAGAATATGCTTCTTTGATGCCCTCTTTACCGCAGATCACGCCGCCGGTGGGAAAATCCGGACCCTGAATGTATTTCATCAATTCCTTCACCTCGGCGTCCGGATTTTCTAAAAGATAGTTTACCGCGTCCGCCACTTCCCCAAGATTGTGGGGGGGGATATTGGTGGCCATCCCCACCGCGATGCCGCTGGATCCGTTCACCAGAAGATTAGGCAGAGCCGCAGGCAGTAAAAGCGGTTCTTTCAACGATGAATCAAAGTTAGGGCCGAAATCCACGGTCTCCTTCTCTATATCGTTGAGCATCTCGTCGGACACCGCGGCAAGGCGCGCCTCGGTGTAGCGCATGGCCGCGGCAGAATCCCCGTCTATGGAGCCAAAGTTGCCCTGCCCGTCCACCAAAGGATAACGCAGCGAAAAATCCTGCGCCATCCTTACCAGGGAGTCGTATACCGCCGCATCCCCGTGAGGATGATATTTACCGAGAACCTCTCCGACCACACGGGCGCATTTTTTGTAAGGCTTGCTGTGCTCGAGATTAAGCTCCTGCATGGCGAAAAGGATGCGCCGGTGCACCGGTTTGAGCCCGTCGCGCACGTCGGGAAGGGCGCGTCCGACGATAACGCTCATAGCGTAATTTAGGTAAGCATCCTTTACTTCTTCCTCAATGTATACAGGGACGACCTTTTCGTTTCTCGCGTACATAACCTGCTTGTCCTTTCCTTCTCTCTTTTGACCGACGAAACGGCGGCCGGCCTGCTATATTGAATCCGGTTAAACGTCCAGGTTTTTAACCTGGTGCGCGTAATCCTCGATAAACTTCCTACGCGGATCAACCTGGTCTCCCATGAGCACCGTGAAGATCTTATCCGCTTCCACCGCGTCCTCGAGCGCAACCTTAAGCATCGTGCGCTTTTCCGGGTCCATCGTGGTGTCCCAAAGCTGTTGGGGGTTCATCTCGCCGAGACCTTTATACCGCTGTATATGCATTCCCCTGGTGGCCTGAGCAGTAATGTGCTCCAGCAGGGCTTTAAGGGAAGAAAAATCGTTGTGCTGCGAATCGGCGGAGATCCGAAATAAGTTTTTTTCTTTCCCCGTATCTTCTTTCTCTTCTTCCTTGCGTTCCTCCTTGACGTATGTATTTATGTCCAGCCCGAGCTTGTCCAGCCGGGAAGCGATCTGTTCTATATCTTGCGCCTCGAATATCTCCAGCATGTCGTTTTCATCGTCTTTTTCCTGCCCGCCGCCGGTCAGTTCAGCCAGCTCGTCGTCTGAATAAAGGAATTTCTCCTCGCCGTCGGCGATGAGCCTGTAAACAGGCAGTTTTCCGGTCTTTTTATTGCGGCAACTCAGATAACGGCGAAAATTCACGTTCTTTTTTCCCAGCATTTTCTCGAATCGTCCCAATTCCACAAGACAAGCGAGAAGTTCCTTGAATTGATTGTCGGTAAAGGTCTGTTTGTCTTTCAGCCTCATAAACTGACACCCTTCGCGGCCGAGATCCAGAAGCAGATCGTTCATCTGCTGTTCCGTCTGGATGTACTCCTCTCTCTGCCCCCGTTTTATCTTGTAAAGCGGCGGCTGGGCTATGTAAATATATCCATCCTCCAGCAGTTTGGGTATCTGACGGAAGAAGAGGGTCAGGAGCAAGGTACGTATATGCGAACCGTCCACGTCGGCATCGGCCATCAGCACTATTTTATGATAACGCAGCTTGGCGGCGTCGAACTCCTCCCCGACGCCGGTCCCCAGGGCGGTAATAATAGTGCGGATCTCTTCATTGGAAAGTATCTTGTCCAGGCGGGCTTTTTCCACGTTCAATATTTTGCCCTTTATCGGCAGTATCGCCTGAAAGCGGCGGTCGCGTCCTTGTTTTGCCGAACCGCCGGCGGAGTCGCCTTCAACTATGTAAAGTTCGCACAAAACCGGGTCCCGCTCGGAACAGTCGGCCAGCTTCCCCGGCAATCCGCCGGATTCCAGCGCGCTCTTGCGCCGTGTCAACTCCCGGGCTTTCCTGGCCGCGTCGCGCGCGCGCGAAGCCAGAATCACCTTATCCACAATCTTGTTGGCCACCGACGGGTTTTCCTCGAAAAAACTGCTCAGGGAATCGAATACAGACGACGATATGAGCCCTTCCGCCTCGGAATTGCCGAGCTTGGTCTTGGTTTGTCCCTCGAATTGCGGATTGGGTATCTTGACGGAAATCACCGCTGTTAACCCCTCGCGCGTGTCCTCGCCGGAAATGGTAATCTCGTTTTTTAGAAGATTCTTGTTCTTGGCATACTGATTCAACGCCCTGGTAAGTGCCGACTTAAAACCGGAGAGATGCGTTCCTCCTTCGATCGTATTTATGTTGTTGGCGAAAGAAAAAAGGTTTTCTGAATAACCGTCGTTGTATTGAAGGGCCGCCTCAAGATATATCCCTTCTTTTTCCTTGCCGAAGTAAATCACCTTGTTGTGCAGCGGGTTTTTGTTCTGGTTGAGGTATTCCACAAACGACACGATCCCGCCTGAAAACTTGAAAATCGTTTCTTTTTCCTGGCGTTCGTCTTTAAGGAGAATCTCCAGGCCTTTATTGAGAAACGCCAATTCTCTTAAACGCTGCGAAAGAATATCATAGGAATACTCGATATTCTTGAATATCTCCTTGTCCGCCTTGAAAGTGACCTTGGTGCCGGTGGATTTGGCCTTTCCTATAACCGTCAGTTTAGAAACCGTTCTTCCTTTCTCATACCGCTGATGATATATCTGCCCGTCGCGCTTGACCTCGACTTCCAGCCATTCGGACAGCGCGTTGACACAGCTGACTCCCACGCCGTGCAGCCCCCCTGAGACTTTATAAGCCGCGTGGTCGAATTTGCCGCCCGCATGCAGGGTGGTTAGAACGACCTCGACCGCCGGTTTTTTCTCGGTCTTGTGCATATCCACCGGGATGCCGCGTCCGTTATCGCTCACGCTGACGCTGTTGTCAGGGTGTATCACGACCTCTATCTTATCGCAGACGTCGGCCAGCGCCTCGTCTATGGAATTATCCACCACTTCATAAACCAGATGATGCAGCCCGCGCGTCGATGTGTCGCCGATGTACATGGCCGGCCTGCGTCTCACCGCTTCCAGGCCTTCAAGCACCTGTATTTTGGTAGAATCGTATTTTTTATTGGAACCGGGGGTTTCCATTTCCACCGCTTCTTTCTCCTTATTGTCTTTTTTATCTGCTTTTGCCATTTCCCTTCCCTCTTGTTGCCGCTTTTTTAACCGACAATTTGAAACGGATGTCTTTTATCCCCGCCGATGGACAAACCTTGCGCGCCTTCTCCAGCAATTCATTCTTCTTCATCCCCAACTGAAACATCCATCCGGTGGAATCCACGATTATAAAGAGCACGCCTCCCCGGCATCCGTGACATTCGGCGTGAGGGAGTTCTTTCTGCTCCAGTATCTTGGATATTATGTCTTCGGGATTTTCCGAGGGCAGAGACGCTTTTTTTTTCTCCAGCGCGCAGAGCACCGCGCCGAGGGTTTCCTTTATTTTTTCCATTTTACCCCAGACGCATCGGAAGAACAATATAAATGTATCCGTCCACCCTTATCACGCCCGGTTTTTCCCCGTCGGTCAACTCAAAATTCAACTTTTCCTCTTCCAGGTTCTTTAAAACGTCCATAAGATAATTCGGGTTAAAACCTATCATTATTTCCCGGCCCTGGTAATCCACCGGGACTTCTTCGCGTGATTCTCCAATATCCGGAGTGGATTTCGACACCACCATCTTGTTTTTAAAAACCTCGAATTTCACCGCTTGATAATCGGGGGTGGAGAGTAATGAAGCCCTGCGCACGGCCAACAGGAACTGTTCCCTGGAAATCTGCATTTTGGTATCGGACGGGGCAGGTATTACCTGCCGGTAATCCGGGAACTCCCCCTCTATCAACCTGGATATCACCACCACGGAATCGAGATCAAAAAGCACCTGGTTGTTGCCCAGTATTAGGGAAACTTCTTTACCCTTCGATAAATTACGGTTTAATTCGTGGATGGTTTTTATCGGTATGATTACTTTAACCGTTTTATTGAACGATTGTTTCAGTTTTCGCTCTATTACGGCGAGCCGCTTGCCGTCGGTGGCGACAAGAGTCAATGAATTGTTCTCTATTTTAAATAGTATGCCGTTGAGTATATAACGCGTTTCGTCGAAAGATACGGCGAAAGAGGTTAAATCCAGCATCTCTTTTAATATCCCTTGCTCCATTTTTACCGCTTCTTTATCTTTAAACTCCGGCAGCTTGGGAAACTCTTCTTTCGGCAATCCTATTATTTTAAATTGACAGTTTTCTGTTTCAATCAAAACAAGGTTGTTTTTTTTTGTATTAATCGTGGTGATGGCGGTCCCGGGCAGCTCTCTTATAATATCACCGAAACGTTTAGCCGGAACGGAAACGGAGCCTGTTTCCAAAACATTCACAGGAATTACACAGCTTATTCCAATATCGAGATCGGTGGCGGTCAATCTTAATGAATTGTTTCCGGTTTCAAGCAAAATATGGGATAATATAGGTAAAGCCGCTTTAGAACTAATGATATTCTGTACAGCCTGGATGCCTTCCAATAAAACAGACTTATCCACAGAAAATTTCATTTTAGACTCCTTTTACTATTACTACTTTCTTTATTGAAAAGAGAAAATTGTATAAGTACTAATACCGCGACAAATATGTTAACAGAAACAAAAACAATTGTCGTTTCAAAGTATTACAACTTTAACATCTTCTGAATAACCAGTGATTTTATTGTTGAATGATGCGGATAACTTTACTTACTTGATTTTTTAAATCAGGATTATTTATCAAATCATTTTTTACTTTATTATAAGAATGCAAAACCGTAGTATGATCTTTTCCTCCAAAAGACGCTCCAATTTCAGGTAAAGACATATCCGTTAACTCCCTGCTTAAATACATCGCGATCTGCCTTGGTATAACAATATTTTTGTTTCTTTTTTTTGTCCTTAATTCGCTTAAAGTGATGCCGAATTCTTCCGAGACGCAGCGCTGAATAAAATCGACGGTAATCAATTTTTGCGGTTCTCTCATTAAATCTTTTAATATTTCTTTCGCCAATTCAAGGGTAATCGCTTTTTCCTCCAGCAAAGAATAAGCGATCGTGCGTATCAGCGCGCCTTCCAATTCCCGTATATTTGTTTTTATAAGCTGGGCGATGAAAAAAATCACCTCGTCGGGAACTATTACCGGTTCTCTTTCCACTTTTTTCTTTAATATAGCCACCCTTGTTTCCAGATCCGGAGGCTGTATATCCGTGGTCAAACCCCAGTTAAATCTAGATACAAGACGTTCCTGCAGATTATTGATCTCCTTCGGCGGGCGGTCCGAAGAGATAATAATCTGTTTGTGCGCATCATAAAGAGCGTTGAAAGTGTGAAAAAACTCTTCCTGCGTCGATTCCTTACCCGCGATAAAATGGATGTCGTCAATCACCAACACATCCACATTCCGGTATTTCTGGCGGAAAGCCGGCGTAGAATGGTGCTGAATGGCGTCGATGAGTTCGTTGGTGAATTTTTCCGAAGACAAATAACATATTTTTTTCGGCGCGTCGCCTTTATTTCTTATATGCTGGCAGATGGCCTGGATCAAGTGCGTTTTCCCCAGCCCCACCCCTCCGTAAATAAACAAAGGATTGTATATCTTTGCCGGAGATTGGGCCACTGCGAGGGAATATGCGTGAGAGTGTCGATTGGACGGCCCTATTACGAAATTCTCGAAGGTGTAGCGCGGATTCAGTGCCAGTCCGTCGGACGGAGCGGCATGTCCGGGATAAACTTCTTTCGGTTTTTCAAGTTGCTGTTGATGTTGTGGTTCGCTTCCGGTCTCGATCTGTATAGATGCGCCGGCGGAAAGAAAAAGCCTCGCCGCCTCTTGTATGTGTCCCCCATAGTTCTTTTCCACCCATTCCCGGAAAAAGGTATCGGGGGCTTTCAATATCAGGGTATCTGTGCCTTCAAACCTATGCTGCAGCGGTTTGATCCATGTTTCGAAAGCCGTCTCCCCTGCGCGTTCTTTTAAGAAAGCGGTTATTTTAGGCCAAGGATCCTCGTGGTTAATATTCATTGCCGGGTAATATACAGAATTAACAGATTATCCACATCTTTAATAAATCTGTGGATATGTTGTTTTGCAGGTGTTATCTGCCGGATTTTTACGATAAATAATTATACTGCAATTGAAAAAGCAGTCAATAAATATTGTGTGGAGTTTCCCCAAAATTTCCCTTTGATTTTCTGTAACTGATGTAAATAGATA
>WOZK01000017.1 GCA_011620275.1 Candidatus Omnitrophota bacterium | reverse complement strand
TCTTTAAATTTGCCTTGTAGAAGTTTTACCGGAAAATTTTGGGGAAACTCCACCCACATTATTCCTTGACTTTTTCCCCGCTTTAAGTATACTTATATCTTCAGTTGTCTGAACACTTGGACCCGGGATGTTCCGGGGGTAACTACGGAGCCTGATATGCTAAAACAATGCGCTATTTGCGGCAAAAGAGCCCTCACGGGGAAAAAAGTGGTGCGAAAAGGTATGCCTAAGAAACAGGGCGGTACCGGAAGCAAGATAAGCCGTTGGTCAAAACGGAGCTTTAATCCGAACCTGCAGAAAATGCGGCTGTTGGTCAAAGGGAAAACGGTCCGGGCCTTTGTCTGCGCAAAATGCATCAAAAAAGGCGGGTTCACGAAAGTAGCAGAT
This sequence comes from Candidatus Omnitrophota bacterium, assembly GCA_011620275.1. Taxonomy (GTDB): domain Bacteria; phylum Omnitrophota; class Gorgyraeia; order Gygaellales; family Profunditerraquicolaceae; genus Undivivens. Next base: position 71,402 of record WOZK01000017.1, on the reverse strand, counting down.
AAAAGCAAGAAATAAATTTCCCGGTGCAGAGCCCTGGAATAACAAAGCCGTTTTATCCTTCTTTCTTACTGAAATAAGACACTTTATAGAATAGTTCTTTCAACGGTTTTATTATCTTTTTGTGCAGCCGGCCTTCTCCCGGTCTGGCGCTGCCGCCATCACCGGAGTTTTCCATATTATAATAATCGGCGTAACCGTCTTCTTCGTCATCGCTGCCGTCGTAATCCTGCGTATATATCCAGTATTCTTCCCGGCCTTTTTCGCCTCTTTCTCCCGTCTCAACCATTAAAGCCGCCTTCTCCGCTGTCCCGGCCTGCGTAAAGAACACGGAATAATCCTGCCTGAGAGATCCGTCATCCAGCATATCCGGCCGAACGTTATCCCCGCCCTGACTCTGTCCGAAAACCAGGCCAAGATCAGGATTGCCGGAAACCAAACCACCCGCTTCCCTAACGACGTCTTCCCCGGCAATATGCGCATAAAAAGACGCATCCTCACCCCCCGCTTCGCCGGGCAAGCGTTCTTTTACGACAGAACCGCGCACCACCGCAAGAGAATTCTCCTCTCCTCCCGCAAGAACGCTCCGTTCAACCTCGGGCAAAGAAACCGCCGTTTCCCTTTTCTCAGCTGAATCAACAGCCGAGGCAATAATCTCCGGGGCCGACTGTTCAGACGCCGCTCTGTCCGGATTGTTTATTTCAGGAGCCGAATTACCCATAACCGTCCGGTTCATCCCGCCCGCCTGATCGGAAACGTTCGGGATTGATTGTATATTAATCTGCGGAGAATAGACGGGTATAATAGTGGAAGGACTGGTATAAATGACGGTGGTAGTTACCGGAGCTTTTCCCTGCCTGACGTTTCTTGAGGAAACCGGCATTATGAACCAACTGCCATCGGAATCGTCATTTCCGGATTTATCTCCTGAGAATGGATTAAAGGAATCCGCTCTGCAGCAAGGCTGAAAGGCAAAAAAATAAGCGGCAATGACTAAGCTTACCCTTATTATCTTCATATACTAAGTATAACTCTTCCTTAACAGCCCTTCGAAGAAAAAATCCGGATTTTGCTTTTGTTAACAGAAGACAATCTCCTTAACATGTAGAATCACACTATCTTCTCCGTACCATTCATCTATCTGTGGCCGGCAGACAAGGTCGAAGGTATCGCAGGATTCCAGACTGGCAAGAAGACTTCCCATGCCGAAGCCTATCGCCGGAAGAGTATTCGAGCCGTCCGTAGCCCAGAACTTGAGAGTATCTTTTCTGAGAAGCCTTGGTGCACCTTTCAAAGACAGCCCGCGTATAAGAAAAAGCGGTTCCGGATTTCCCGCGCCGAAGGGCTCCATGGCGCGCAGGCCGGCGCATAGTTCGGCCGTGGCTGCCGATAAAGGCAACTGCATATCGACGTCTATTGCCGGCATGAGGTCTTCTATGTTGAGAGAAGCGCGGGCGAAATCGTTTATCCTCTTGCGGAAATCAAGGATGTTATCCCGGGAAATAACCAGGCCCGCGGCGTGGCTGTGCCCGCCGAAATCATCCAGAAAATCCCCGCACTCGCACAAGGCGTTAAAAAGATGAAAACTGCGTATGGACCTGCCGGAACCTTTGCAGAATTTGTCCCCCATGGAGATAAGAATAGTAGGGCGGTTGAAACGGTCCGTAAGTTTAGCCGCCACGATACCGAGTACGCCGTGGTGCCAGCCTTCTTTCGCCACTACTATGACGTTTTGCTCCTTGAAATTAACTTCTGAATCTATCAACGCCTGGGCTTCCTCCATGATGCAGCTCTCCACCCGCTGCCGGTTGCGGTTGAAGGACTCTATTTCCCTGGCCAGGGAATCCGCCTGAATCTCATCCTCGCAGGAAAGAAGGTCGAGCGAAATATCGGCGCTCGCCATCCTTCCGCTGGCGTTGATCCTCGGGCCGAGGATGAACCCGACCGAATGAGAAGTGAGTTGCTTGCCTGAAAGGCCGCTGACCCTCATCAAAGCCTTCAGCCCTAACCTACCGGTGGAACTCAGCCGTTTCAACCCATGCCTGACCAATATCCTGTTCTCACCATTCAGCGGCACGACGTCCGCGATCGTTCCCAGGCAGACCAGGTCGAGATCTTTTTCAAGCCTGTCGCGAGCCAGTGCCTGGCATAACTTATAAGCCACGCCCACGCCGGCCAGTTCCCGAAAGGGATAACCGCTGCCCTTGACCTTCGGATTGAGCAGGGCCGACGCGCAAGAAACCTTTTCTCCCCCCGGCTCGTGGTGGTCGGTAACGATGACCTCAATACCGTTATTTCTCAGCTCGGCGACTTCACCCCGGCTATTGATGCCGCAGTCGACGGTAATGAACAACCCCGCCCTCTTCTCCACCGCCTCTTTCACGGCATTGGCATTGAGCCCGTAACCATCCTTGATACGGTGCGGCAGAGAAGAATAGACCTCCATACCCATGACACGCAGTCTTTCTTGTAAAAGGCTGACGGCAGTGACACCGTCCACGTCGTAATCGCCGAAGATCATGACTTTGCGCCTTTCGGAGGCGGCGCGCCTGACCAGTTCAACAGCCTTCCCCATCTCCGGCATAAGAAACGGGTCGCAAAGTTTATCCAGCCCGGCGTCAAGGAACACCGCGGCATCCGCCGGAGCGGTGACACCCCTGTTTATCAACAATCTGGCTATTATCTCATTGATCGGCAGTTCTTGAAGGAGGGTCGACAACAGTTTTTCGTCCTGTTTAAGAACGTTGAGTATCCGCATGCTACATCTTCTCCGGGCGGCTGATGCCCAACAGTTCCAGGCCGAGGGCGAGAACAATACCGGCCGCTTTCAACAAGGCGACCCTCGCGGAAAGCAACCCGCTTTCCTGCCCGAGCACGCGGTGCCTGTCGTAAAAACGATGGAAGGTCTCCGCCGTCTCCTGGAGATAAACCGTCAAAAGATAAGGGTCGCGGCTAAGAACGCATATCTCCAGCACATAATCCAACTGGCAGAGTTTCTTGACCAGATCCAGTTCCTCTTTTTCCCGCAGCAGATCTAGATGACCCGGCTCAACTGCGCCGGCCTGTTTGAGAATACCGCAGATACGCGCGTAGGCGTATTGGATATAATAAACCGGATTCTCGGAAGTCTGTTTCTTGGCGATCTCCAGGTCGAAGTCAAGATGACTGGAGGTCCTGCGCATCACGAAAAAGAAACGCGCGGCGTCCGAGCCAACCTCGGTCAGCACCTCCCTGAGGGTGATATACTGCCCTTTGCGCGTGGACATCTGCACCGGCTGACCGCTGCGAAAAATGGTAGCCAACTGGACGATCACCACACACAGCGTCTCCGGGTCATACCCGGAAGCGGCGACAGACGCCTTGAGGCGGCTGATATAGCCATGATGATCCGGCCCCCAGAGGTTAACCAGCAGTCCGTAGCCCCTCTTGTATTTATCCTGGTGGTAGGCGATGTCCGGCGCCAGATAAGTATATGCCCCGTCGCTCTTGACGACCACCCGGTCTTTATCGTCGCCGAAAGCGGTGGACTTGAACCACACCGCCCCTCCCGCGTCGTATATATAACCTCGGGAACGCAGATCGGCCAGGGCTTCTTTTATCCTGGCTTCGTTACAGTTATCCTTTTGGCTGTACCAGCGGTCAAACTTCACTCCGAAGTCATCCAGTTCCTTGCGGATTATCTCCAGTATGTAATCCGCGCCGAACCTGCCGTAATCTTCGACATTAAGCCGCTTCTCCATTATCTCGCGCGCGATATCGCGGATATAGTCGCCCTGATAGTGGTCCTCTGGGAAATATATCTTCTCGCCTTTTAGTTCCCTCAAACGCAGTTCTATGGACCTGCCCAGGATATTTATCTGGTTGCCTTCATCGTTCAGATAATACTCCCTGTCGGCTTCGTAACCGGAGATGCGCATTATGTTGGCGAGGGCGTCTCCGACGGCCGCCTGGCGGGCGTGGGCCACGGAAAGAGAACCGGTAGGATTGGCGCTGACAAATTCTATCAATACCTTTTTGCCGGCACCGTCCCGCGAACGAAAAGCCTCCGCGCCTTTATCCAGGATAACCTGCAATCTGCGCCGGAAATATTCACCGCTGAAATAGAAATTTAGAAACCCTGCTCCTTCTGCGCGCACGTCGTCAATCATTTCTGCGGCCGCAGAAACCGCTATGCGCCGTTTCAAACCCTCCGCCAGAGCGCCTGCTATCTGCATCGGCGGCTTGCGCAGCTTTTTACACAACTGCATAGCGGTGTTAACGGCCAAGTCGCCGAAACGCCCTTCCCTGGGCAGTTCGAAGATTATCGCTACCGCGTTCAACCCGGGATCGAGCGAAACGATCTCTTCCTTCAGTAGTTCTTCGAGTACTTCTTTTATATCAACGTTTTTGTTCATCTTTTAATCAAATTGTATCGCGCACAGAACCGGGAACAGGCTGTATAACGCGACCATACCTTTGCACGATATCCAAATAAGCCGGCCAGCGGTACGAACACCCGCTGGCCGGTAATTGTGAAGATATCGGCGGACTCTGAAGCCCGTCCGTGATCAGGCCGCGGCCGCTCTCTTCGCCGCCGGCACCCTTACTCTCTTGGCGTCCGCCCAAAGGCGTTCCAGGGCATAAAACTCCCTCACCGGCTTGTTGAAAACGTGCACAACCACGCCGGAATAATCCAACACTATCCACCCGGATTCATCCTGCGAAGGAATATCGGAAAGAGGTTTGATCTTTTCTTTCCGCAATTCTTCCCTCACAGCCTCCGCTACAGCCCTTACGTGGGTATTGGAAGTGCCGTTCATTATTACGAAGTAATCGCAGAACCCGCAGACGGCGCGCATATCCAGGATCACCGGGCGCTGCGCTTTCTTATCCCTGGCGATGCCGACTATTCTTAGAGATAGAGCCCTGTTGTCGATGTCGAAACCCGCCTCCCCGGGGAGTTATTTCTTTCCCAGTATTTTATACATACCGGTACCGCAGTCCGGGCATTTGCCTTTGACGGCAGAACGACCGTTCTTCATGGTCACTTTCTGCTCTTCCTTCATATCCTTGCTGGCCTTGCACTTCACACAGTATCCCTTTTCTGCCATTGCCGTCCTCCTTGTTGGGCGTAGTAAAGTCTAACGCACCACATTATACACCCGCCCGCTAACAGGTCAACTTCTTTTCTGCCGCTGGTGGTGCTTTACCGGTTCTTCCTCTATTTCCCCTACGATCTCTTCCAACAAATCTTCCAGAGTGACCAGGCCCAGCGCCAGGCCTTTCTCGTCTGTGACTATGGCGATCTGTATTTTGTCCGACTGGAACTTCCTGAGCAGTTCGCTGACCCTCATCCCCGGAGGCACGCAATAAGGCTTATGTATCAGATCCTGAACCACCACCAGCGGCCTGTCACGCAGTATATAAAGCAGGTCGTGCGCGTAAATGATACCGATAACGTTATTCCTGCCGCCATGATACACCGGAAGCCGCTGGTGTCCCTGTTCTACGAAAATGGCCAGGAGTTCCTCCTGCCCGGCGTCCGAGCTGACCGCGACAATCTTCTCGCTTGGCACCATCACCTCTTCCAAACGGGTATCCCCGAATTCAAAAATGCGGTGCAGCATTTTCCTCTCTTCATCGGTAAGCACCCCTTCTTCCTTGCCTACCTCTATCATCAGACGCAGTTCCTCTTCTGTTATCAGAGGGGAACGCCTGACCGGCGGGACACGCATAAGCTTGAGGACCATGGCGCTGACACTGCCGAAAAAAACTATTAACGGATTGAATATGCGTATGTAAGCGCCCATCAGGGGCGCGGAGAACATGGCGATCTTTTCCGTGTGCTTGATCGCCAGGGTCTTGGGAACGATCTCACAGAAGATAAGCACGAAGAAGGTCGCCGAAAGCGTCGAAACCAACACGCCGTACTGAACCCCCAGAACCTTGACGGTCGCGGCGGTGAGTATGGCGGATATGGAGATGTTCACGAAATTATTGCCGAGCAAGATGGCGACGATGAACTTGTCCAGCTTGACCACCAGGTCCTGGATGTGCTGCGCCTTGCGCGGCTCCTTGGAAAGCAGGTGGCGCAGACGTATCTTGCTCAGGCCGATTATGGAGGTTTCGGAAGCGCTGAAGAGGGCGGAAAGAGAAAAAAGGAGAAACAATGCCAGCAACGTGACGAAAAGATACAGGAAACCCGTCATACCTTTTATTCCAATCCCGGCCAGAGCCGCGAAAAGCCGCGTTCGTCGTCTACCGCCGCCCCGATGGCGGCGAAACGCAGTTTGTTCTTGGTAAAGACCTCCACGGCCGCGTCCTTTATCTCCTCCGCCGAGACTTTGGATATACCGGCGGCGATTTCTTCGTAAGTGCGTATGTCTCCGCCCAGCGCTACCGCCTCTCCGGTAAAAAGCATCTGTTCCATTGAATCCTCAAGGGACAGCATCAACTGTCCGAGAAAATAATCCTTTGCCCGCTTCAACTCTCCTTTTTCCACCGGCTTGCGCCTTATCCTGCGCAGTTCGGCGATCACGACCTCCATCGCCTGGACGGTCTTGCCGTTGTCTATGCCGGCATGCACGATAAACGCTCCGGTATCGTGGAATCTCCTGACCTGCGTGCCGATCTCATAAGCCAGTCCCCTTTTTTCGCGCACCTCGTGAAAGAGGCGGCTGGACATATTGGCGCCCAGGATTATATGCAGCAGAGCCGAGGCGTATTTGAACTTATGTTCGCGCGGGAACGCGCGGAAACCCATGGCAATATGCGTCTGTTCCGTATCTTTGCGGAAAAGTTTCACTTTCGGGCCTGCGTCAAGCGCGTCTTTTACCGGCAGATACGCTGCCTGCCCTTTGCCTTTCTTGTCGGCGGAGGCGAAAGCAGTACCGCACATCCGACAAAACCCGGAATGCTCCAGAGCACCGGCGGCGCTCACCACGATGCCGGCCGGGACGTAATGCCCGCGAAGGTAACTGCGCAGTTCATCCCTGGTCAACGCCGCCAGGGAATCCTCGAAACCTATAATCCCCATACCCAGCGGGTGTCCAGGCCAGAGCAACTGATCGAGCAGTCCAAACACATAGCTCTGCGGCAGGTCCTTATACATCTTAAGCTCTTCCAGGATCACCGACTTCTCCCTGGTGAAATCCGCTTGAGGCAAAGAAGGACGCAGCACCATGTCGGAAAGAATGTCAAGCCCCATTCTCATTTTCGCCGCAGGGACTTTTACCAGATAACATGTCGCTTCTTCGGAAGTGAAACCATTCAGGCTTCCCCCCGCCCCCTCCACGGATTCTTTTATCTGCCGGCAGGAATACTTGGAACTGCCCTTGAAAAGCATGTGTTCCAGGACATGGCTGATGCCTTTATTCGCCCGAGTCTCGTGCCTGCCGCCGGCCTTTATCCATATACCAAGAGAAACGGAACGCCGCCAAGGCATGGAGCAGGTGACGACCGTCAGCCCGGTTTTCATCACCGTCTTTTTATACACGGTGGGCCTCCCTGCTCAGGAGGGAAACAAATATCTCCAGCCCGCGCGCGGCGCCGCCTTTTTTTCCGGCCGCCTCCACGCGGATACAATTAACGATAGCGCTGCCCACGATGGCCCCGTCGGCCGCGCGGCAGACGCCCCGCACCTGCTCAGGAGTCGAGATGCCGAAACCCATGCATACCGGCTTGCGGGTAAGCCCGCGCAGCAGGCGCACCTGTTTGACCGCTTCCTTCGGCAGGGATGAACGGACGCCGGTAACGCCGGTAACGGAAAGATAATAGATGAACCCGCCGGAAAGCCGCGCTATCTTGCGCATGCGTTCTTTAGTGGTGGTGGGGGAAACGAAAAAGATGGTGTGCACTCCGCGGAGCGAACATTCTTTTCTTAAATTCACTGCTTCCTCCGGAGGAAGGTCCGGCACGATGACGCCGTCTACCCCGGCGCCGGCCGCATCCCGGGCGAACCTTTCTTCGCCGTAGCTGAGGACCGGATTGTAATACGTCATCAGGCAAAGCGGTATGGCTGTGCGCCTGCGCAATCGTTTTACCAGCGCTATGATCTTGCGCAGCGTGACGCCTTTAAGCAGCGCCTGCCGGGATGATTCCTGGATCACCGGTCCGTCGGCCAGGGGATCAGAAAAAGGCACTCCCAGTTCCACTATATCAGCGCCCGCCTTTTCCAGTGAGAGCACCAGCTTTCCCGTCTCAGCGAGAGAAGGATAACCGGCGGTAAGAAAGGCTATGAAAGCTTTCTTCTTATCTCTCCCAAGAGACTCGAACTTCGCGTCTATTCTGTTCAGGTGAATACTCATAGATCAAGCCTCGGCGTCACTATCCCCAGGTCCTTATCGCCCCTGCCGGAAAGGCAAAGCACGGTAATGGAATTCTTTCTCAGCCGCCTGCGCATCTTCAGCAGATAGGCTACGGCATGGGAAGACTCCAGGGCGGGTATTATACCTTCGGTACGGGAAAGCAGTTTAAACCCTTCCAACGCCTCTGCGTCGGTTACGGAAACGTATTCCGCCCTGCCGCTCCGTTTGTAAAAAGCGTGTTCCGGGCCGACCCCCGGATAATCCAGTCCGGCGGCTATGGAATGGGCGTTAAGCACCTGGCCGTCGGCATCCTGCATAAAAGCGGACTTGCACCCGTGCAGAACGCCGGTCTTTCCTTTGCTGAGGCTCGCGGCGTGTTTATTTCCCGACAGCCCTTCGCCGGCTGCCTCCACCCCGATAAAAACGACTTTCCTATCGGCGTAAAAAGGATGGAACAAACCGATGGCGTTGCTCCCGCCTCCCACGCAGGCCAAAAGAAAATCCGGGAGCCTGCCTTCTTTCTTCAATATCTGGCTTTTTGCCTCGCGTCCGATAACGGACTGAAAATCCCTGACCAGAAGAGGATACGGATGCGGGCCGGCGACTGTGCCGACCACGTAATAAGTGTTCCTGACATTGGTAACCCAGTCTCGCATGGCCTCGGTCATGGCGTCTTTCAAGGTCATCGAGCCTTGAGTGACCGGTACCACCTCGGCGCCCAACAGTTTCATGCGGAAAACGTTGGGCTTCTGGCGTTCCACATCCTCTCTTCCCATATAGACCGCGCATTTCAGCCCGAACCGTGCCGCGACCGTGGCGGTGGCCACGCCGTGCTGGCCTGCTCCGGTCTCGGCTATCACTCTGGGCTTCTTCATGCGCAGAGCGAGCAAAGCCTGACCGACGGTATTATTGATCTTATGCGCCCCGGTGTGCAATAGGTCTTCCCTCTTCAGGTAAACCCTGCCTATGCCGAGATAACTGCTCAGGCGGGAAGCGAGATAAAGCGGGGTCGGTCTCCCCGTGTATTCTTTGAGATAATAATCCATCTGCTTGCGGAAACCGGGGTCGCGGCCGGCGCGCAGGTATTCGTCTTCCAGTTCACGCAGGGCGCAAACCAGCGTCTCGGGTACGAAGCTCCCTCCGAAATCCCCGAAATGTCCCGTTTTGTCAGGTATTTTCATATCATCCTTCCGGTCCGGCATACGCCTTCGTCCGGTTAACACATTTTGTTTAATCTATCACAAACGTAAAATCCGGTAAAGCTATTTATGCACGGCCGCGGTCACTGCCGCAATGAACGCCGACATTTTACATATGTCTTTCTTGCCCGGGGCGCTCTCCAGGCGGCTGCCGGCGTCCACCCAGTCGGGCCGGACTTTTTTTATCGCGCGCGCGACGTTTCCGGCGTGCAGACCGCCGGAAAGGAATACCCTGTTCTTTATCTTCAATCCGGAAAGCATATCCCAGTCAAAGGCCTTCCCTGTCCCGCCTTTGGCTTTAGGAGCGTAGGCGTCGAAAAGAAACGCCCAGACCCCCCTGTATTGCCTCAAAACCGCGGGGTCCGGAGGCAATTTAAGTCCGAAGGCTTTTATCAATTTGATCCCCTTAAGGCCGGCGCAGTATTCAGGAGGTTCTTTTCCGTGCAGTTGCACAGCGTCGAGGGCGCAATCCTTCACCGCTCTCAGGATGTACGCCTTCGGAGCATCCACGAAAACCCCGACCTTCAATATCTTTCCCGGCAGCGAAGAGATTATACGCGCGGCTTTCTCCGGAGTAATGTAACGCGGGCTTCCGCGGTAGAAAATGAACCCCAGCGCGTCGCAACCGGCTTCGGCCGCGGCGAGCGCGTCCTGCAAACTGGTTATACCGCAGATCTTGACCAGCGGACGCTTTAACGCTACCACCCCATCACCTCGTTCACTTTGGCGCCGATATCCGCGCTCTCCATAAAAACGGAGCCGATGAGCACCGCGCTCACTCCCAGCACTTTCAGGAAAAGGACGTCGGAACGGCTGCGTATCCCGCTCTCCACCACCACATTCCTGTCTTTGGGCACAAGAGGATAAAGCCTCTCCGTGGTCTTAATGTCCACTTCCAGGGTGCGCAGATCGCGGTTATTCAATCCCAGCAAGGGAAATTGCAAAGAGACCGCTTTCTTCAAGTCCTTTTCGCCGTGCGACTCTATCAGACAGTCCATACCCAGACCGGAGGCGATACCGTACAGCTCGCTCAACTTGTCTTTGGAGAGCAGGTCGGCGATCAGGAGTATAGCGTCGGCCCCCAGCATGCGCGACTCGTAAACCTGGTAAGGCTCAAGCAGAAAGTCCTTGCGCAGCACCGGAATCTTGACGCTTCTCTTGATCTCCCGCAGATAAACGGGCGAACCGTAAAAAAAGTCTTCTTCGGTAAGCACGGAAAGCGCCTGGGCACCGGCCTGTTCGTAAGCAGCGGCTATCTCAACCGGGGAAAACCGTTCCCGTATCACCCCTGCCGAAGGGGAAGCTTTTTTCACCTCGGCGATAAGAGAGATCTCCCTCGGTTTTACTATCGCCTGCCTGAACGGCAAAGGCGGCGGGATATCCTTCAGCCTCGCTTTGACTTCCTCTTCCGGCAGCTGCTCCGTAGTCGCAGCCAGCCTTTCCCTCTTACGCTTTACTATATCTTTCAAGATGTCTTTCTTCATTTTCTCTCCTGCTTGACCGTAAATTCTCTCAGGAGATTGAACTTTTCCAGAGCCCGGCCTGAATCCAGCGCGCTGACCGCCTTCTGCATCGCTTCCTCAAGGGAAGACGCAGCGTCGGCGGCGTAGATAGCGACAGCGGCGTTCATCAGCACGGTGTCGCGGTAAGCGCCGGAGGCCCCTTTCAATACATCGAGCATTATAACGGCGTTCGCTGCCGGACCGTTGCCGGCAATGGAAGAGAGTTCCCTTCTCGAAAACCCCATGTCTTCGGGGGATATTTCAAACTCGCGCAGGCTACCGCGGTTGAATTCACAGACATAAGTGACTCCACCAATGGTTATTTCGTCCAGCCCGTCGCTGCCGTGCACCGCCAGGACATGGAGTGAGCCCAGGTTGGCCAGCACCTCACAGACAAAACAGGTCTTGTTGCGCTCGTATACGCCTACGAGCTGGTGCCTGGTGCCGGCGGGATTGACCAGAGGTCCGAGGAGATTGAAAATAGTCCTGCCTTTTATCTGCCTGCGGGCGGGCATGGCATACCTGACCGAGGGATGAAAAGCCGGGGCGAAAAGAAAAGCGATTCCGGTCTTCAAGAGACATTCTTTAGTCTGTTCCGGAGAGAGGCAGATGTTGATGCCGCAGGCCTCGAGGATATCGGCGCTGCCGCAGTTGCTGGAAACCGAGCGGTTGCCGTGCTTGGCCACGGTAATGCCGCAGCCGGCCGCCACGAACGCCGCGGCGGTGGAGACGTTGAAAGTCCCTTTCTTGTCCCCGCCCGTGCCGCAGGTATCCAGCACGTCGGCCCTTCCGGTATGGATCTTCAGGCAATGCACGCGCATAACTTCTGCGGCGGCCGTAACCTCTTCCACGGTCTCGCGTCCGGACAACGCCCGCAGGAAATCCGCGACGGCATCCGTCCCCTCGGAACCGGACATTATAATCTCCATCGCCTCCGACATTTCCGCGGAAGAAAGGACCTTCCCTTCAAACAGCAGTTGTGTGTATCTTTCGATCATATGGCTAGAAAGTTCTTTAGAAGTTGTTTGCCGCAGCCGGTCAATATCGATTCCGGATGGAACTGCACGCCGTAAACTTTGTATTTCCTGTGCTGCAGCCCCATGATCTCCCCGTCTTTCGTCCTGGCCGTGACCTCCAGACACCGGGGCAAAGATGTTTCTTCCACCGCCAGAGAATGATACCTGGTCGCTTCGAACGGATTAGGCAGACCCTGGAACACCCCTTTCCCGCGGTGATAAATGCGCGAGGTCTTTCCGTGCATGATTGATTTGGCGTGCACTATTCTTCCGCCGAAAACCTGTCCTATACACTGGTGCCCCAGGCAGACGCCGAGGATAGGTATCCTGCCGGAGAATTCCGAGATCAGGCTGCAGGATATGCCCGCGTCCCGGGGAGCTCCGGGACCCGGAGAGATGACCATGCGTTCCGGGTAAAGACGCCGCACTCCCGCGGCATCTATCTTGTCGTTCCTGATCACCTTAACCCGGCAGCCAAGATCAGCCAGATACTGCACTATATTATAGGTAAAAGAATCATAGTTATCTATCATCAGGACCATCTTGCCGCTCCTTGGTAAACGCCCGCCTTTAGAAAAAAACCTTTCCGCTCCGGGCAATTATTCCTTCTGGCGCCGGATCCTGGCGCCCAGGTTCCTGAATTTTTCCTCTATACCTTCATAACCGCGTTCCAGGTGATATATCCTTGAAATGGAGGTTTTGCCGCCTGCCACCAGCCCGGCAAGGACCAGGGAAGCCGAAGCGCGCAGGTCTGAGGCCATTACCGGCGCCCCGGAAAGTTTCTTTACACCTTCCACGATCGCGTAAGGCCCTTCACGCTGGATGCGCGCGCCCATGCGGTTAAGCTCGGCGACATGCATGAATCTGTCCGGATATATTTTTTCGGTTATCACGCTGATACCCGGGGTGACACACATCAGGCTCATTATCTGCGCCTGCATATCGGTAGGGAAACCCGGGTAAGGGAGCGTGGTTATGCTGACCGGTTTCAAATCCTTTTTAAGGGAAGCGCGCACCATATGGTCATGCCGCTGCAGCGAGGCGCCGGCCCGGATCAATTTATCGAACATCGCTCCCAGATGCTCCGGCATCACGTTCCTCAATTTGATATCGCCTTTGGTGATTAAAGCCGCCAGTATGAAAGTCCCGGCCTCTATCCTGTCGGGTATAATCCTGTGCTCGGCTCCGCGCAGAGATTTCACCCCTTCGATCTCTATAACCGGAGTCCCGTGGCCTTTGATTCTGGCGCCCATTTTGATCAGGAAATCCGCCAGGTCCGCCACTTCCGGTTCGCAGGCGGCCGATTCTATCACGGTCTTCCCCGGGGCCAGCACGGCCGCCATCATCACGTTGTCGGTGGCCAGCACCGAAGAGCCGAAAACTCCGCCGAGATAAACATACCCGCCTTTCAGCCCGGAGGCGTCGGCAACCACATAGCCCCCCTGCACGTCGATATCGACTCCCAAAGCCTGCAGACCCTTAATGTGCAGGTCCACCGGCCGAAGGCCGATGACGCAGCCGCCAGGCAGGGACACTTTCGCCTTCTTGAGCTTGCCGAGCAGCGGGCCGAGAACGCAAAAAGAAGCGCGCATGGTAGAAACAAGCTTATAGTCGGCTACATACCCGCAATGCTTTGTCGCCAGTATGCGCACCGTGCCTTTATCATACTCAACGTTCTTGCCCAGGGAACGCAATATCTTCAGCATGGTCATGGTATCCCTGAGGTTCGGGACCCTCTTAAGCACACAGGGTTCGTCGGTAAGCAGGGTTGCCGCCAGTATGGGCAGAACCGAATTCTTGGCCCCGGAAACGCTCACTTCCCCTTTCAGCCTGACCCCGCCTTCTATGACAAGCTTGTCCATTTATGCTACTCCTTTATTAAATTCCGGCTACGGTTAAGGTAATGAAACCCGTATCAATATTCGGCTACGGTAACGTCAATAAGCCGTAACCGCTATAAGATCAAAAACCCGGTAACAACACAACATTCAGGAATCAACGAACGATTCTGAAATCCGCTTCTAAGACTGCCTGCGGGCTACAACAACCCGTTCTATTCCCGCGTAATCTTTAACGGTATCTTCCACTTTCATCCCGGGCACGGAAGAAATCAGGGCGCGCACGTCTTGCGCCTGGCCGTATCCGACCTCTACAATCAACAGACCGGAAGAAACAAGGTGTCCGACGCAGCCGGCGCAGATACGGCGGTAAAAATTCAGCCCGTCATCACCTCCGCTAAGGGCCTGCCGCGGTTCAAAAAGCACCTCGCGCTGCAAAAACCCCAACTCCCCATCCGGGATATAGGGCGGGTTAGAAACTACAATGTCAAACTCCCCGTCTCCGGGAGGGAATAAATCTGCGTTCAGAAAATCCACCCTGCAGCGGTTGGCGGAGGCGTTTTCCCGCGCCACCTGAAGCGCCGCCGCGGAGATCTCCACGGCGCAGACAGCGCTTTGCGGCAGGTAATGAGCCAGGCTGACCGCCACGCACCCGGAACCGGTGCCTATATCGAGGATGCGCGGACGAACTCCTGCCTTACCGGCATATCCCAGAACGGTCTCCACCAATATCTCGGTCTCCGGCCTGGGAATAAGCACATCGGGAGTGACGCGAAAATCCAACCCCATGAATTCAGTCCTGCCGAGTATATACTGCAGCGGTTCGCCTTTAATACGCCTTCTCAGGACGCCGGCGATCAAACTCCCCTTGCCTTCCGGCAGCTTTTGCCTGCCGCCGGTACAAAGGGATATCCTGTTGCATTCCAACAAACCGGTAAATAAAAGTTCCGCTTCGTTCATAGCAAAGAAATGGTTATTCCTGCTTTTCCTTTAGTTTAGCTTCTTTTTCCGCTTTAAGCAATGCCCCGGATATCTCTTCCAATTCTCCATCCAGCACCGCTTCCAGTCTGTGCACCGTAAAATTGATACGATGATCCGTGACGCGGCGGTCGGGGTAATTATAAGTTCGGATTTTCTCGCTTCTCTCTCCGGAACCGATCTGGGAACGCCGTTCAGTGGTTACCTTTTTCCGCTCTTCCTCCTGTTTCCTTTCCAGAATCTTGGCGCGCAGTATCCTCATCGCCTTGTTCTTGTTCTTCAGCTGGGAGCGCTCATCCTGGCAAGATACCACCACTCCGGTGGGGATATGCGTGATCCTGACAGCGGAATCGGTTTTTTGCATATGCTGGCCGCCCGGGCCGGAGGATCTGTAGGTGTCTATCTTCAAGTCTCCCGGGTCTATCGCCATTTCCACGTCTTCCGGTTCCACCAGCACCGCCACCGTGGCCGTAGAGGTGTGTATCCGTCCCTGCGACTCCGTCTCAGGGACGCGCTGCACACGATGCACCCCGCTCTCAAAACGCATGCATCTATAGGCGCCTTTGCCGCTGATGCTGAAAACGACCTCTTTAATCCCGCCCAGCTCGGTTTCGCTCACCGACATAGGCTCCACTTTCCAACCCTTACCATCCGCGTACTTGTTATACATACGATAGAGCACCGCCGCGAACAGCGCGGCCTCCATACCGCCGGTGCCCTGGCGGATCTCGACAATGATATCCCTGTCGGCGTTGCCGTCCTCTTCTTCCAGCATCGACTGCAAACGTTCTTCAAACCCGGCGAGCTTTTGTTTAAGCGCCGTTTCCTCCCGGTTGACCAATTCCGCCATCTCCCGGTCTTCGTGCCCGTGACGCATGTGTTTCAACTCTTCCAGTTCGGCGGAGAGCTTACGGTGCAAACGTAGCAGCCTCACGGGCTCCTGCAATTCCGCAAGCTCCCTGGCGTATTTACTGCACTTTTCCAGGTCAGAGACGACTTCTTCGCTGGCGAGCAGTTCTTCCAGCCGGCAGTAACGCTCTTCGAGCTTCTCCAGATGCTTCAACATACGCCTCTCAGGCTTTTTTCTTGCCGTACTTCTTTTCGAACTTGTCTACCCGCCCGGCGGAGTCCACGAACTTCTGCTTCCCGGTAAAAAACGGGTGGCATTTCGAGCAGACTTCGACCCGGATGTTTTGTCTGGTGGAACGGGTATGTATGGTGTTGCCGCATGCGCAGACAACCACGCTTTCTTCGTATTTGGGATGTATCTTCTCTTTCATTTCTTCCTTCTCCTTTTCGTTCGATAACTCCTGCCCTCGCGCAACGCGGGGTTTTATTTCTGGTTCATACTGTTTAAAAACTCTTCGTTGTTCTTGGTCTTGGCCAGTTTCTCTATCAGCAGTTCCATAGCCTCCACGTTGCTCAATTCATTAAGCACTTTGCGCAGTATCCAGACCCGCTGAAGTATTTCCGGCTTCAACAGCAGTTCCTCGTGCCTGGTGTTGGAGCGTTTTATGTCTATGGCAGGGTATATCCTGCGCTGGAACAGGTTCCTGTCCAACTGCAGTTCCATGTTACCGGTTCCTTTGAACTCCTCGAAGATCACGTCATCCATGCGGCTGCCGGTATCTACCAGCGCGGTGGCTATGATGGTGAGGCTTCCGCCCTCCTCTATCGCTCTCGCCGCTCCGAAGAAACGCTTTGGTTTCTGCAGGGCGTTGGAATCGATACCGCCAGACAGAACCTTGCCGCTGTGCGGCACCACGGAGTTGTAGGCGCGGGCCAGACGCGTGATACTGTCCAGCAAGATCACCACGTCCTTCTTGTGCTCAACCAGGCGTTTTGCCTTCTCAAGCACTATCTCGGAGACCTGCACGTGCCTCTCCGGAGGTTCGTCGAACGTAGAGGAGATAACCTCCCCCTGGACGTTTCTTTGCATATCGGTGACCTCTTCCGGCCTTTCGTCTATGAGCAAAACAATCAGCACCACGTCCGGGTGGTTGCCGGTGATGGAATTGGCCAAACGCTGCAGGAGCACGGTCTTGCCGCTGTAGGGCGGCGCGACTATAAGACTGCGCTGCCCCTTACCGATGGGCGCCAGCAGATCTATGACTCGCGTCGATATTTCCTCCGGTTTGCGTTCAAGCATGAACCTTTCATGCGGATAGACCGGGGTCAAATTGTCGAAAAGCACCTTATCCTTGCAGGTTTCCGGATTCTCGAAATTGACCGCTTCCACCTTCAGCAGGGCGAAATATTTCTCGCCTTCCTTCGGGGGGCGTATCTCCCCGCTGACCGTATCCCCTGTCTTCAGGTCGAATTTTCTTATCTGCGAAGGGGAAATGTATATGTCATCCGGGCAAGGCAGATAATTGTAATTCGGCGACCGCAGGAACCCGAACCCCTCCGGCAGTATCTCCAGTATTCCCTCTCCGAACATCAAACCTTCTTTCTCCGCCTGGGCCTGCAGGACCTTGAATATCAGGTCCTGTTTCCTGATGCCGCTGGAACCGTTTATGTTCAGCTCTTTAGCCAGCTTGTTCAGCTCGGTAATCTTCATCTCTTTCAATTTAGTGATATTCAATTTCTCCACACTTTCCTCCTTAGTCTCTCAACTTGTCTCCTCGTTTGCTCCAAAGAACCGCTGTTATCTATTATAAAATCGGCCAGGCGCTCCGCTTTCACTACGGAAGGCTGGGCTGCGATTATGCGCGCCACGAGTTCTTTCTTCATTCCCCTCGAGCGCGAGGCGCGTTCCAGGCGCAGCGCTTCTGACGCTTTAACAAAAACCAGATGATCCACAAACCGGTACAGGCCGGTCTCCAAAAGCAGGGCCGCATCCAGAACAATCAGCCCGGCGGCTTCCTTGAGCCGCCCGCGAATATTTCTTATGATATAAGGGTGCGTTATGCCGTTTAACAGGGCAGTTTCCTTACCGCCGTAGAACGCCTTTACTGCCAACGCCCTGCGGTTTATACGACCGTCTTTTCGGAGTATCCCTTTTCCAAAGGCCTTGAGCAGTTTCTCAAAAGCCGGTTTACCGGGCGCTATCACGCTGTGAGCGACGCGGTCGGCATCTATCACTTTCGCCCCGCCTTTTCTGAGCATGGCCGAAATCGTGCTCTTGCCGGAACAGATACCGCCGGTAACGCCTATCACGCAACGTTTACGCGCGGCTGCGAACGCCGCTTTGCAGGATCTTTTCATATAATGAAATATATTCCCCGGCGGACGTCTGCCAGGAGAAACGTTTTTCCATGCCGCGCTCGGCAAGCCGGCGCCATCGGCCGGCATCGGCATACAAACGCGCTGCTTCTTTAATCTTAACGGACAGTTCCTTTGCCGATATGCCGTTCATAACGAAACCGTTTTCCTCGGACACGGTATCGGCCAGGCCGCCGGTGCTGCTGACCACCGGGACCGTCCCGTAACGCAGGGATATCATCTGGCTCAATCCGCACGGCTCGTACCGCGAAGGCATCAGAAAAATGTCCGAACCGGCGTATATCCTGTGCGCCAGCGCCTCGTCGAACTTCAAATGCAGGGATACCGCGCCCGGACTGCCGGCCGCGGCCTTACGGAGCAGCCTTTGATATTTCTCATCACCGGTGCCTAGTATCACGAACTGCATACCGGCAGCCGCCAGCTCCGGCAGAAGCGGAACGATAAGATCGACCCCCTTTTGCTCGGCGAGACGCGAGACCACCGCCAGAAGCGGCGCCCGAGGATCTTCCCGCAGTCCGCATTCCTTCTGCAGGGCTTTTTTGTTACCCCCCTTGCCTTCCAGTCTTCCCGCGTCGTAGTTAACAACTATCAGAGGATCGGAGGAAGGATCCCAAACCGAATAATCCAGACCGTTCAATATGCCGCGCAGATCGGCGGAACGCTTACTCAGTAAGCCTTCCAGCCCGCAGCCGAATTCCCTGCCCTGTATCTGGCGGCTGTAAGTAGGGCTGACCGTGGTCAGAAAATCGGAAAAAATCAATCCCCCCTTCAAAAGATTGACCTTGCCATAGAATTCCAGCGCATCCACCGAGAACATCTCCTCCGGCAGTCCGGTAAAAGGAAAGTCCTCCGCCGGAAAGATGCCCTGGTAAGCCAGATTATGTATGGTCAATACCGAGGCGGTTGACCGAAAGAAGGGATTATGAATCTCCTCAGACTTCAGGTAAACCGGGGCAAGCGACGACTGCCAGTCGTGGCAATGGAGAATGTCCGCCCTGAAGCCGAGCTGTTCGAGCAGCCGCAGGCCGCGGCGGCAGAAAAAAGCGAACCGCTCCAGGTTATCAGGATAATCCCCCGAGGACGAACCGTAGAACCCGTCGCGCAGGAAGTAGCCGTCGTTGTGCAGGAAATAAAAAACCGCCCCGCGCTGCCGGTGAAAAGAAACATCCGGCAATATCCTCTCCGCCCGTCCTCCGGGAACGTTGAGCTTTCCGTAGGCCGGCAGCAGAACTATTACCTCATTACCGGCTTCGCACAATGCCGGGGCAAGCGCACCGGCGACGTCGGCGAGGCCTCCTGTCTTGGCGTAAGGAACGGCTTCCGGCGTGAAAAAAGCTATTTTCATATATCCGTCTCCCGGGAAACAGGAGCGTAATCTTCGAGATCGCAGAGGTTGGGGCCTTTTTTGACGCTCACTTTCAACGGGACCGAAAGCTCCAGCACGTGCCTCATTATCCTCTCCGCTTCCGGAATAAACGCCTCGACTTCCGCGCGCGGCACGTCGAAAATCAGTTCGTCGTGCACCTGCAGGAGCATGCGCGACCGAAGTCCCCGTTCGGCAATTAAGCTCTGGATAGAGATCATCGCCGCCTTGATCAGGTCGCTGGCCGATCCCTGCACCGGGGTATTTACGGCCTTGCGCCTGGCGAACTGTCTGACCGCCATATTCCCGCTGTTTATTTCCGGCAGGTAACGTCTCCTGCCGAGAATCGTGGAAACAAATCCTTCTCTCTCGGCGAAAGATATACAGTCGTCGATGAATTTCTTCACTCCCGGATAACGCAGGAAATAAGCGTCGATGAAAGACTCCGCTTCCCTTAAAGTGATACCAAGGTCTTTCCCGAGGCCGAACCCGCTCTGCCCGTAGATAATACCGAAGTTCACGCGTTTGGCGGTCTCGCGCATGGAGTCATCCACGTCCTTTTCCGGCACGCCGTAGATCAAGGACGCGGTATGCGCGTGGATATCCTTATCTTCGACAAAGGCATTGATCATGCCGCTGTCGCCGGAAAGATGCGCCAGTATGCGCAGCTCTATCTGGGAATAATCGCAGGAAAAAAGTTCGTTCCCGGTTTCCGAAGCCACGAACGCCCTGCGTATCCTCCGTCCGGACTCGCTCCTGACAGGTATGTTCTGCAGATTGGGATCGCTGGAGCTCAAACGCCCGGTCTCGGTGCCGGTCTGGTTAAAACACGTATGTATACGCAGCGTGGCCTTGTCCGCGAGGTTCAGCAGGGCGTCTACGTAGGTGGACTTCAGTTTGGCGAGCTGGCGGTATTCCAGCAGCATCGCCGCCAGTTTGTGCTCTTTCACGAGGCCGCGCAGAACTTCTTCGTCGGTGGACGGACCGGTCTTAGTCCTCTTACGCACCGGGAGCTTCAGTTTCTCGAACAGCACGACCCGCAACTGCTGCGGCGAGTTAATATTGAAACTGCCGCCGGCGCATTCGTAAATATCGGAGGTGAGCGCGAGAATCTTTCTTTCCATCTCCGAAGAGAGCTCGCGCAGGACCGATACGTCAACCTTAATGCCGTCGGCTTCCATCCCGGCGAGAACCTCCGCCAGCGGCATCTCTATTTCTTCAAAGAGCTTAAGCAATTCCTTCTCCTCCAGCAAGCGCCGGAGACGGGCGTTCAATCCCCTTATTCCCTCCGTTCCGGCGGCGCTCCCGGATAATCCCTCGCCGTAGGCGTTATACACCTCATCGAAAGAATAGCCGCCGGAGGAAGGATTCAATAAGTAAGCGGCTATCATGCTGTCGAAACGCATTCCGCGCAAGATTATGCCGCGCGAACGCAGAACCCCGGCCGCTCTCTTTAAGTCGTGTCCGTATTTGCCCGCTGAGTCCGATTCAAGCATTCGTTTCAGATTCTCTCCGGTCTCGGCCGAAGAAAAAGCCATCCCGCAGGCGTAAATCATAAAGCCGCCTGTGTCCAGCGGCCGGATAAAAACATCTCCGTTCCCCGCGCAGGCGGCATCGTCTCCGCCGGGAACAGGCTGCTCTTGTCCCGCGCCGGACGGTTCCGGCAGCGTCTTGAGCAAAGAACGGAATTCAAGCCGGGTGAATAATTCGCGCAATTTGCCGTAGTCGGGTTCTGTTATGCGGTACGCTTCAGGCTCCAGTTCCACCGGCGCGCTCCCGTCCAGCGTGACCAGTTCCAGATTAAG
Organism: Candidatus Omnitrophota bacterium; assembly: GCA_011620275.1. GTDB lineage: Bacteria > Omnitrophota > Gorgyraeia > Gygaellales > Profunditerraquicolaceae > Undivivens. The sequence continues at coordinate 50,194 of WOZK01000017.1, read as the reverse complement.
CCGGATCATATCTCCGCCGGCTGCGACCGCATTTCTGATCTTTTCCTGCTTTATCCGCTCCGGATGGGCTAATATCTCCTCCAGGGAACCGTGTTCCTTCAAGAGAGCGACCGCCGTCTTCTGCCCTATACCGGGAACTCCGGGAATATTATCGCTCTGATCGCCCATCAGAGCCAGGACCTGCGGAACAAAACAAGGGGAAACGCCAAAATCCTTTTCCACCGCCGCCGCGTCATAAAGAACGCCTCTGCCTTTATAAGGATTCAGCACCAAAGTATGCCCGTCCACCAGCTGCAAAATATCCTTATCCGGGCTGACGATCACGGTGCTTATACCCGCCGCCGAAGCTTTTTTGCTCAGGGCCGCGAGAAGATCGTCCGCTTCATATCCCTGCAGCTCACAGACGCGGAAACGGTAAGCGGATACCGCTTCCCTGATCAAAGACAGCTGCGAAACAAGCCCCTCGGGCATCGGCGGACGCTGTATCTTGTATTCCGCGAATTTCTCGGAACGAAATGTCTTACGCGAGACGTCGAAACACAGCACGACAGACCCTACCTTGCCGGATTTCAACACCTTGTTCAGCATATTGATGAAGCCGTAGACTGCGCCCACAGGCAACCCGGAAGAAGTACTTAATCCCTGAAGGGCGTAAAACGCGCGGTAATAAAATGCGGTGGCGTCAAACAAATACAACTGCTCGAGTGTCTGCATTATTTAAAACATTAAGGAAAGGTATGGTAATCCGCAGTCCTTATTGTAAGAGCGTTCTGCGAACCTGCTCAATAAAGGAACTGATCTCCTTATTGGAAGAATCGAGATATTCTGCTACGGTAGCTTCTTTTAATGCGGTCACGTATTCCCCTTTATCGTAACTTTCCTTGGCGCGGGTAAGATAGGTTATCGCCCTGCTCCTGTTGTCCAGCGACTTCTGGTCCTGGCTAAGCTCATCCTCGAACAGGGTCACGGGGGATTGAGAATAATCGGTCTCGTAAAGATCGCTGTCCAGATCGCTGTATACCGCGGCAGCTGCGGCCGGAGAAGCCTGCATCATCTCTTTCTGCAGGTTGGCCTTGTACCGCGCTTCTATTTTACCGTAAGCCTCGGGATATACGCTTGCTATACCTTCGAGCCTTTTTCTGGCCTTGTCCGCCCAGGGATCGCCCGGGCCGCCCAGAGTGGCCCTTTTTATCCAGTAAAGAACGGCGTTTATGTAATCGCCCTGCCCTTCGTATAAAAGAGCCATGTTGGCGTAGCTGCTCGGGTAATTCGGGGCGACCTCGATAGCGCGCAGGTACATATCCTTTGCCTTTTCCAGCCTGCCGTTGGCTTCATAAAGTATACCGAGGTCGTTGTAAGCCTCCACAAAATTGGGATTCAGTGAAATGGCCTTCTGGTAACACGCGGAGGCCTGTTCAAGGTTGCTTTCCTTCTGATACCGCAGTCCCTCCACGCGATAAGCGCGCGCCTGGTCCTGTAAAGTAGTCTGAAGCTGTCCGCCGGAAAAAGAGGCTGCCTGCCGGGATACCAAGAATACGAATGCCGCCAGAAAACCCGCGATCCTACAAGTCATCCCGAAACTCTCCGTGTCGTTCATTAAGTTTATACTATATTTGATTTTGCGCAAACGTCAAGAAAAAAATTTTATTTGCTTGCGGCGCGGATACTCCGCGCGCTCCAATCAAAACAACGGCGGCATCTCCAATGCCGGATGCCCGGCTTTCGCAAGGAATTCCAGGAGTTCCTCGATTTTTACCGCCGCATCTTCATCGGCTATCTTATCGAACAACCCGGGATCGCCGAGCTCTTCGCAGCGCCGGCGCAGGCGTTCGGCAAGCATTTCCTTTAGCTCTCTCGGCATCCAGACCACCCTCTTCAACCCGCCTTCGGCGGAGATGAATTTCCTGCTGGCAATATACAGTTTCCCGACTCCGAGGAAACCGGGCGTCTGCACTCCTCCCCCCACCGAACCGGCCAAGGTGGTGAACGTCATTCCGCAGGGGGTCATACCGATATGGTCCCGGTGAACGACCATCACACCGTTGGCTTCCGGCAACACGGCCACTATACACTCAAAACACCCGCAGGAAGTCTGCGGGGCGTCCAGCAGAGAATACATGCTTACCTTATCCACGGTTTTGTTGGACTTCAAATAGACGAATTCGTTTATGTTCCCCCACTGGCCGGCGCGCTCGTCCAGAATCCTGCCTTTGAGAACGGGCTGGTTGGGGCCGGTGGGCGTAATCTCGTAGGAGGCCTTGGCGTCCAGCCAGGAATACGCGCCGCACAACCCCAGCCTCTCCGGAGTTACTATGCAGACGTGATTGGGAGCGAAAGACTGACAGAGCAGACAGGAATAAAAGGTATCCACGCTCTCATCGGTCATCCCGCCCAAACGCTCGTCCCTTTCCGCGAAACTCCCTACGGCCGTCGGCAAAAGCTTTTCCACCTCGGACTTTTCGGTATATATCTTCACCTGCACCTTGTCCACTATAGCCTGGTATTCCTGGTGCAGCATGGCGTGCAATATGACACCCAGATGCTTGAGACGGAACCCTTTGGAAAAGGCGTCTTTGGAGACGCGTATCCAATTCATATCGCGCTGGCCGACGTGCATTATACCCATGGCGTAATTCACGAAGCGGTGTATCTGGCGCTCGAGTATAGGCTCAAAATCCTTCTGCATGCGCCTGCCCGCCACCTCGACAATCAAGGCCAGCGGCAAAGACCTGCCGCCTTTCGGCAGCGCGTCTATATCCGGCCCGAGTATCTCCACTTTACCGTCTTCCACTTCCCGCAGCGGGCTGCTGTGGAGGTACTCGAAAGCCAGACTGCTTTTGCCGCCGAATTCCGCGTGAAGCTGATCCCGTCTGACGCGTTCCCCTTCGAAGGCCGCGGCATAAGGCACCGGAACTGGGACCTCGGAAACCTTAACCTTTATGCCGCGCGTCTGTATGCAGGCGGACGCGATGGCGGAATAATCGCTCTGGCGTACCAGGGCCTCGTAAAGAGTGGTCTCCAGTTTGGGTACCTCGGGGATATCGAGATCGGTAATTATGGGAAACCCCATAGCCAGGGCCCCCAACCCGGTAGCAGTGATAATCTCGTCCACATGGCTTAAAAGGATAACGAAAGCAGGGACTTTCTCTTTTGTATAAGAAAGTATCTCTTTCCACTGTCCGCATTTATGCCCGCCGTATGTCAGAGGCGCCCTCACCGCCCAGTCAACGGCGTAGATAACGGAAAGATAATCCGCGCCCAGAGGCACTATGTAATTGTCCAGCCCAACCGCGATACCGGAATCTGCCAGCTGTTTGAGCATGCTCGCGCCGCCGGCGCTGCCGGCAAGCAGGCTTACGATGCTTTTTGACTGCAGATCGCGTATCAGGCGCACGGCCGAATCCGCGTCTTTGGCCGGGCCGGCGATCACCGCGATACCGGAAATACGGCCGTCAACCAGCTGGATGCCGAGAGAACGAAGGAGATTATCGGAAAGGAACCCGGCCGTTTCAGGCTGGGGATGCCCTCCTTCAAGATATCGGAAAGACGCAAGCAGTTCCTCGCATAAAAGAACTGCCAGTCCTTTGTTCAGCAGCCCTCCCGCTGCCGAAAGGAAAAGCCCGTTGCCGGCCGGATTTCCCGCCGCGAGTTTCTCGGCCTCCGTAATAATGAGGCCGCAGTCGCCCAAAGTGCGCACCTCTTCGTTCAAGAGCGCCTTTATCAAAGGAAGGGAATAATTTGTCCCCGGGAATTCCAGAGCCGTCCCGGCCCCGCGCTCTTTAACCAGTCTCTCGGTTTCCGCGCGCGTTAAAGCCAGAACCGCCTTCGTCCCTTTTTCCCCAAGCTCAGCTATTATTGAAGACATCCGTATTTCTCCCGTGGCAAAACGGTCACACGACCGCTTCGGTTTTGCCGGATTCGGCCGCGAGTATCTCATCGGCGACCCTGATCCCCTGCAGGCGCGCATCTTCCGCGCCCGATTCAGCCGCAGCCTCCCCGCAGGCAAAAACATTCTCAATCCCGGCGCGCAGATTCTCGCCGGTTTTTATCCGCCCGTTCTCGATTTCCGCTTCTCCTCCGGCGGCAAAGTCCATACAGGGATTGCCGCGCCGGCAAAAAATCACGGAAGCTGCTTCGACTATCTTTCCTCCGCTCAACCTGACCGCTTTCAATTCTTTCCCCTCTCCGATGATCTCTACAATATCGGTTCCGCTGAGGATCTCCGGGTTATCACCCGGGATATTGGAAGATTCGCCGCCTTCTTTCAGCAGCAATTTCACCGTCCTGCCTGCGGAAGAAAAGAGACCGGCAAGCCTCCGGGAGTCGTCGCTCCTGCCGCAAACGACCACGTTGCCGGGTATGGAAAGCCTCCGCCTAATCTCATCCGTGTCGGAAAGGCCGAAGAAAACGAAAACCCCTTCTTTGCTCTTCCCCGGGATGTCCAGCGCCGGTTTGCGGCCGCCGGCAATGATAAGATAATCGTAAGCCAGCCTGCGGTTGTTCCGCAGATACACCCTCTGCCTGGAGAAATCAATCCCGCTGACCGCAGCGGAACGGATTAATTCCACGTTATGCCCGGAAAAGAAACTTTCTTCGCATAGGAGAATTTCACGTTTGCTCATTTTCCCTTCCAGGTAATCCGGCAAAAGGTCGCAGTTATACGGCAAATCATCGTCCTGAGCCAAAAGGGTCACTTTCCAGTCCGGCTTCACCGCGGCGAGACTGCTGCAAGCCGCGAAGCCGGCGTTAGTAGCGCCGATGATCAATACTTCAGGTGTCTTCTGAGCGGGCATAAATCGAACTCCTGTTATTTACCGGCAGGCGGTTACGGTAAGGAAGCCCGTTTAGATATTCGGACCCGGTTACGTTTCGAACGATGAACGATTTCCCATCATCTGCCCGCCGCTTCCAGCAGGCGCGGCACTATTGAAAACCATCCCGCAGGCATAAGATGTATGCCGGCGCACATCGGTTTGATTTCCTTGATGAGGCGCGAGAATATCTCCTCCACAGCGTTTTCGTTATCCCCCCCTGAGCTCTCGATATCTTTTATCAGCCGTTCCGGTACGTTCACTCCCGGTACGCGCCGGTTAAGATATCTGGCTGTGCGCGCCGATCTCAACGGCAGTATGCCGGCGAGCACTCTGGAGCTTGAAGCCGGCTTTCTGCGCATGAACGCGGCAAAAGACTCCGCGTCGAAAACGGCCTGAGTCTGGAAAAATTCAGCTCCGGCGGCAGCCTTCTTGGCCATCTTCATCAACTCGAGTTCCTGCGGGTCGGCTCCGGGATTGACCACGGCACCGCAAAAGAAATCCGGGGATGCCCCGAACAACGAGTGCCCCTGCATATCTCTGCCCCCGCGCATAGCGGAAAAAACCGACAATAACTGCACGGAATCCAGGTCGAAGACCGGCTTGGCCTCGCGATGGTCCCCCAGCAAAGGATGATCTCCGGTCAACGCCAGGACATTCTTTATCCCCAATGCCGCGGCGGCAAGCAGATCGGACTGCAGGGCAATCCGGTTCCTGTCGCGGCAGGTAAGCTGGTATACAGGCTCCAATCCGGCATCCTTCAGCCGCAGGCAAAGCGCCAATGGGCTCTGCCGCATCACCGCAGCGTGCGAATCGGTGACATTGAAAGCGTCCACCCTGCCGCGCATCGAGGACGCCTCCTCAAGCAGTTCTCCTAAATCCCCGCCTTTCTGCGGATTGAGTTCGCAGGTGACCACGAATTCCCCGGCTTTTATTTTCTTCCTTAATCCGCTCATTTTTTAAAGATGAGATATACCGCCGCTACGATCAAAGCGAAACCGGCCAGATAATTCCATTTCAGTCGTTCGCCGAGGTAAAGGACAGAAAAAACCGTAAAAACCGAGAGAGAAACCACCTCCTGTATCGTCTTCAGCTGCACGGCGGAAAACTCCCGGTAACCGATGCGGTTGGCAGGCACCTGGAAACAGTATTCGGCGAAAGCTATCAGCCAGCTGACAATTATTACCGTAAATAAGGGGGCCTTGACGTATTTAAGGTGCCCATACCAAGCAAGGGTCATGAAAATGTTGGATATCAAAAGCAGAACGACGGTCTTCATAATCAATTCGACGCACCGCGGCCTGATTCCCCCTACGGGCTCCAACAGTGAGCCTGCGGACTTGCTCGGGACAGACGGACGTAGTTTACTCACGATTTTGATAATGGGTGGCGCCTGTTCGGCGCCGTCGTAGTATAAATACTCAATCATTCCTGGGTTGTTTTTTCTGCATGGAGGCCGCTTCAAGAAAATTGCGCATTAGGATGGCGGCGGTCACCGGCCCCACTCCGCCCGGCACCGGGGTTATCCATGAAGCCCTGGACGCCGCTTCCGCGGTTTCCACGTCACCGACGATCATGCCGTTGCTGCGGTTTATGCCGACGTCTATCACGACCGCGCCTTCCTTTACCCACTTACCTTTGATGATTCCCGCTTTCCCCACAGCCACAACCAGTATCTCGGCTCGTGCGACGTGCTCCTGCAGTTTTCCGGCGCTGTGAGTACCTATGTGACAAACTGTGACGGTGGCAAGCTTGTCCAAAAGAAGGAGCGCCAGCGGGCGCCCCACTATTTCGCTGTGGCCGATCACTACCGCTTCCCTGCCTTCCAGCCTGACCCCGGACAACTTGATGAGCTCCATCACCGCAGCCGGGGTGCAGGGAACGATGCGCGGGCGGGGAAAGAACATATGCCCTATATTATACGGATGCATCCCTTCCACGTCCTTCAAAGGAGATATCTCCCTCACCGCCGCCAGGTAATCTATCTCGTTAGACAGGGGTTTTTGTATAATGATCCCGTTGACCCCGACGTCGAGGTTCAGCCTGTCAATCAATCCCTTTAAATCTTCCAAAGAAGTTCTGGCTGCCAGTTTATGCAGGCGGTAATCGAATCCCAGGGCAGAGGCCAGCCTGGATTGCATCTGCGTGTAGGATCCGGCGGCGGCGTTATCTCCCACCTGTATGCCCGCCAGGGCGGGACGGAAACCGAGCCGGCCTATCTTGGAACGGATTTCCTCTTTTATACGCTCGGCTATTACGCTACCTTTCAATAATCCCGCAGACGCCATCCTCTATCTCCGTTCTTATCCTCGACATCGACCTTTTCTTGACAGACAATTCCTTGAGTATACCCCGGGACAACGCCTTGTCCCCGATAATCTTCAGATTTATGCGCACGTTAAAATATGCGCCGCAGAAAGCCGTCTCCAGCATGGCTGCGGCGGTGCCGGTGTCGGTGCAAAGATTAGGATTGCCTTTTTTCAGCACCTCGGGGCAGAACTTCATTACTTCGTAAGAAAGCCGGCAGATGATAAAAGAAATATCCAGAGATCTGCGCATGTCCCTACCGTTAAAAGCCTCTGAATCAAGGTCAGCCAACTCCAGGAACCGCGCGCGCAGCCTCTCAACTGCTCCAAGGATCTCCTTCAAGCGTTTCTCGTGCGCGGCGTAAGCTTTCCTGCCGAGCGAAAAATTAAGCACCATGCTCAACAGCGCCGTCCCCATAGCGGCGGCTACCGCTGAGGCGGAGCCTCCTCCGGGTACCGCGCTGCCGGCGGCCAGACTATCGTTGTATTTTTCCAGGCTCTTGCGGCAGTATCTCACCATAATAACATCAAAGCCCCCTTATCCTGCCGTTATCGTCTATGTCCACCTCTTCCCCGCGCGGACGCGCCGGCAGACCCGGCATGGTCTGTATACCGCCGCAGAGGGCGTAGAGATAACCCGCCCCTATAGCGGGCCTGATATCCGAAACCGGCAGGACAAACCCTTCCGGCCTGCCTTTTAACCGCGGGTCGTGCGAAAGTGAAAACTGCGTTTTGGCCATGCACACCGGCAGAACGCCCCAGCCGCGCGAGACGTAAAGTTCCATTCTTCTGCGCGCGATATCGGAATATTCCACGCCGCGCGCTCCGTAGATCTTCACGGCGATAGCAGAGATCTTTTCCTCCACGCTTTCCCCGCCGTCATAAAGAAAAGAAAACCTGTTCGGCGATTCCGCGGCCCTGATCACGCTTTTCGCCAGTTTAATGCCGCCGGGAGAACCTCGCGACCAGAGCTCGCTGATCTCGCAGGCGCTCGCCCCGAATTCCATTGCCTTTGCGGAGACCAGACTGATCTCTTTGTCGGTGTCTCCGGCAAAACGGTTAACGGCGACCACAACCGGCACGCCGAAAACGAGGATATTCTCTATTTGTTTACTGAGATTAACGCATCCGGCCTCCAGGGCTTCCAGGTCCTCTTTACCCAGCGCTTCGTCCAGCGGCTTACCGGGAGCCACCCTGAACCTACCGCTGTGCGCCTTAAGGGCGCGCACCGAACATACCAGCACAGCCGCATCCGGTTTCAATCCGGAAGTCCTGCACTTTATATTAAAAAATTTCTCGGCGCCGCAGTCGGCGCCGAAACCGGCCTCGGTAACCACGTATTCGCAACAGGAAAGAGCGATTCTATCCGCCAGTATGGAACTGTTGCCGTGAGCTATGTTCGCAAAAGGCACGGTGTGCACGAAACAGGGCGTATTTTCCGCGGTCTGGATAAGGTTCGGTTTCAACGCGTCTTTCAGACAGGCCGCCATGCTGCCGGAAACCTTTATATCTTCCGCGGTCACGTATCCGCCGTCCCGGCGTTCGGCCAGCACCACCCTGCCAAGCCTGGCGCGCAGGTCGCGCGCGTTCTCGCTCAGCCCGAGAATCGCCATCAATTCAGAAGCGGCGGTGATCTCAAAACCGCTTTCCCTATCCCCGGCGCCCTTTAACCCGTCCGGCAGCCGCACTTTCCTTAAAGACCTGTCGTTGACCTCAATCACTCTTTTCCAGTATATGCCGTCGGACGCTATATCTGGAAGGTTGCCGTGATAAATGTAGTTGTCCAAGTATGCCGCGGCCAGATTGTGGGCGAAAGCGACGGCGTGGATATCTCCGGTAAAATGAAGATTGGATTCCTCCGTGGGAATAATGTAAGAACGTCCCCCTCCTGCTCCGCCGCCTTTAAGGCCGAAAAGCGGCCCCAGAGAAGATTCCCTTATACAGGCGCAGGCCGTGGCGCCGAGGCGGTTGAGGGCCATGGAAAGCCCGATGGTGGTGACTGTCTTTCCTTCGCCCAGCGGCGTAGGGGTTATCGCGGTTACCAGTATATATTTACTTCCGCGCGCCCGCGGCCTCCGGTGCAGAAGTATCTCCGGTTCTATCTTGGCGATATACCTCCCGTGGGGAACGAGATATTTTCCTCTTATACCCAAACGGGAAGCTATCTTTGCTATAGGGACACCACCCCGGTTAAACCCAGGTATTTTGAACAATTTACCGCTCCTCGCATTCAAAAGCGTCTTTGTAAAGCTCTATTTCCGGACCTGCCCCTTCATACAAAACGGCGACCACGTCGAAACGCGAAATCGCGTCCTCATTTCCGGATTCCGAGAGATACCAGGCCGCGGCCCGGCATAATCTCCGTCTCTTCTCCGGCGTAACCGCTTCCGCCGGACTGCCACAGGCGTCGCTGTTGCGGGACTTGACCTCCACGAAACAAAACACTTTTTTTTCTCTGGCTACTATGTCGATCTCCCCCGCGGGACAACGGTAATTCCTCCGCAGTATGCGGTAGCCTTGCCGCTGCAGAAATGCCTCCGCAGCATCCTCGGCGGCGGAGCCGGGTTTAGACACCGGTGAAACTCCTGCGGTGTATTAAAGAAGGTCCGCAGCGGCCGATAGCGCTCCGGTGCGCCTTGGTCGGGTATCCCTTGTGCCTGGAAAAACCATACTGGGGGTAGACCGAGTCGTATATAACCATGATCCTGTCCCTGGTGACTTTCGCGATGATGGAAGCGCAAGCTATGCTGAAAGACCTGGAATCCCCCCTGATTACGCAGGTATGCGGGACCGGCAGCGATATCCGCATATCTCCGTCCACCAGGGCGTGCGCCTCCGGCAAAGGCCTCTTCCTGCGCGCCAGAAGATCATTAAGGGCCTCCTGCATGGCCAGCTTGCTGGCTTCAAGGATGTTGACGCTGTCTATTATCTGTTCGTTTATGATGCCTATTCCGTAGTCGGCCTTCCCTGTTATCTCCAGAAAAGCGGCATCGCGCTGGCGGGGAGTAAGTTTCTTGGAATCATCTATACGGTTGGAAAAAGAGAAATTCCGCAGGGTTGCGGCCGCGGCTACCACCGGGCCTGCCAACGGCCCGCGCCCGGCTTCGTCAATGCCGATTATCAACCGGCAACCTGCGGCTTCAAGCCCTCGTTCGTAATAAAGTAACCCTTCTCTATTCTCCAATTGGGACCCGGGTTCCATGCTTGCCGGAACAGGATATAGTGAATGCCGCCGTTACGCCTTTTGCGCGCCCTTTTCTTCTTTTGAATCTATCTTGGTGGCGCGTTTGCCGATCTTGCTGCGCAGATAATAAAGTTTGGCCCTTTTGACTTTGCCGGAACGTATCACTTCGATCTTCTCTATCGCCGATGTCCCCAGAGGGAAAACCCTTTCTATCCCTTCTCCGAACGAGACCTTTCTTACGGTGAAGGTCTCGTTGACCCCGCTGCCTTTCCGGGCGATCACGATGCCTTCGTATGGATGCAGACGAAACTTATCGGGCGCTTCCGGTATCCTCACGAAAACCTTGACCGTATCTCCCACGTGGAAAGCGGGGAATTCTTTTCTGGTTGAGAATTTCTGTTCGATGGCTTTAATCTTGTTCATTGGACTGTCTCCTAAATGGATTCTACCTCGTGAAACCTTCCCGCCGTATACGGCCGAGAAACACCCTGCGGGGTAAATATCCGAACGCGGAATTACCGGTCAAACGATGTTATGAGCGTTGCCGCTCCCTGTATATTCTTTGAATACTCCGCCCGGAGGGCGCACCGTCAAAGCCGGCCGCTCCCGCCCGACAGGTCAGGCCTTTTTTGCCTTGTCCTGCGCAGGCTGTCTTCTCTGCGCCAGGCGGCTATCCTGCCGTGGTCTCCGCGCAGGAGGACTTCCGGGACTTTCATGCCGCGGAAATCCGCCGGTCTGGTGTACTGGGCATACTCTAATAGATTACCTTCGAATGACTCAAAATTCAAGGAATTTTTATCGCCGAGGACCCCGGGGATAAGCCGCACCACGCAGTCCGTCAGGACCATAGCCGGTACCTCCCCGCCGGTGAGGATATAATCACCGATGGAAATCTCTTCGTCCGCCAGACGTTCTCTTACTCTTTCGTCTACTCCTTCATAATGCCCGCAAATCAATATCATCCAGTTGAGACGCGACAGTTCAAACGCGAGCTTCTGGTCGAGCTTCCGGCCCTGCGGGCCGAGCAGGATCACTTTCCCCCGGCCGCGTCCGCGGTTTTTTTTCAGAGACTCCACCGCACGAAAGATCGGCTCTGGAGACATGACCATGCCGGAGCCTCCCCCGAAAGGCCTGTCATCCACCTTGCGATGTTTATCCAGGGTATAATCCCGCAGGTCGTGCGTCCGGATAAGCGCCTTCTTCTTGTCCCGGGCCCTCTTTATCATCGACTCTCCCAGCACTCCTTCGAACATCCCCGGAAAGATCGTTACTATATCGATACGCAGCATATACTCAACACCCGCCTCTCTTGTATTTTTCCATGAACTCCGCGCGAAAAGCGCCGAACCTGTCCAGGCTTATCGCCTTGCGCGCGGAACGCATCATGCCCAGATAAAAGTTGATGTTATGCAAAGAAAGCAAATGCATGCCGAGCATCTCTCCAGTATTGAACAGATGCCTTAAATAAGCCCTGGAGAAATTCCTACAGGTATAACAACCGCAGACCGGATCCAGCGGCCGGAGATCCGAAGTATAGGAAGCATTTCTTATCACGATCTTTCCAAGAGAAGTGAACGCGCTGCCGTTCCTTCCGTAACGCGTCGGGATCACGCAGTCGAACAGATCCACCCCGCAGGCTATACCCTCGAGTATGTCTTCCGGCAGTCCGATCCCCATCAGATAACGCGGACTTCCTTCGGGCAGAAGCGCGGACGTCATTCCCATTACCTCATACATCACTTCCTTAGGCTCGCCTACAGACACGCCTCCCATGGCATAGCCGTCAAAACCCGTCTCGGCCAGCGCGGCGGCGCATTCTTCGCGCAGATCCCTGTACCCGGATCCCTGCACTATGGCGAACAATTGTCCGGGCGGCAGGCCGTCGTCGGAGACTACGGAGCAATGGAGGTACCTTTCTTTAGAGCGGCCGGCCCACTGCACGGTTCTCTTCACCGCGTTCAGGGCCTGGCGATGAAAGGCAGGATAAGCGACGCATTCGTCCAGCGGCATCATGATATCGCTGCCCAACGCCATCTGTATGTCCACCACATCCTCCGGGCTCAGGGAATGTTTCATACCGTCCACGTGCGACTGAAAACGCACCCCGTCGTCCGTGATCTTGCGCAGCAGCGCGAGGCTGAAAAACTGATAGCCGCCGCTGTCGGTCAATATCGGCCCCGGCCAGGATATGAAATTATGCAAGCCCCCGGCCTTTTTTATCACCTCCAGCCCGGGACGCAGAAAAAGATGATAGGCGTTGGCAAGGATCATGCGCGCGCCGGCCTCGTTAAGCTGGCTCGGCAGGATGGACTTAACCGTACCCTGCGTTCCCACCGGCATGAAACAGGGGGTCTCGATTATCCCCCGCCGCGTGCGCAACTCGCCGGCCCTGGCGGAGGTGCTTGTATCCCTGGTTATAAGTTTAAAAGTACCCATGCTTTCTTAGTCCACAGACCACTTCATCCCTGCAGGTATACTCAAAGCAGTACGTCGAGGACGATTTTGCGGGCAAAACGCAGTTCTGGCTATGAGTTAGAGACATTTTACCGAATCCCTATTGCAAATTACAGGTTAAATAATAAGCATCGCGTCGCCGTAACTATAGAAACGATACTTCTTTTCCACCGCCTGACGGTAAGCGTCCAGGACCATTTCAGTCCCGGCAAAGGCGCAGACAAGCATAAGCAGAGTGGTCTTCGGCAAATGAAAATTGGTGACCAGCCGGTTGACTAGGCGAAAATCGTATCCCGGGTAAATGAAAAGTCCGGTCCTCCCTTCTGTTTCCCCTGAAGAAACGTAAGTTTCCAGGGCGCGCAGGCTGGTAGTCCCCACTGCGCAGATCTTCCTGCCGGATGCTACGGCCTCACTTATTCTCAAAGCCGCATCCTCTCCGATCCGGTAACGCTCCTCTTCCATAATGTGCCTGGAGACAACCTCGCATTTGACCGGTTTGAATGTTCCGTAACCCACGTGCAGGGTCACATAAGCCGTCCGCGCTCCGGCGGCGTTTATCGTATCCAGAAGCTCCGGAGTAAAATGCAGGCCGGCAGTCGGCGCCGCCACCGAACCGTTTTCGCGCGCGAAGACCGTTTGATAATACAACCTGTCTTCTTCGGAAGGTTCTCTCTTTATATATGGAGGAAGCGGGACGCTTCCGGCCGCGTAGATATCATTCTCTGCGCATCCGCTGAAGGCGACCTCATCTTTTGCGGTGACCGTACAGACGATATCCGGATCGCTTAACAACAACCGCTCTCCGGTCCTCAGTCGCGCCGGCTTAAGCAGCGCGCGGAACACCAGCCCGTTCTTGCGTTCGAGCAAAAAAACCTCGGCCTTTCCGCCGCTTCTCCTGCGCGCCTTGATGCGGGCCGGCACGACCCTGCTGTCGTTAAGCACCAGCAGATCCCCTTTCTCCATATAATCCGGGAGATCCGAGAATAAGCGGTGCTCCACCCTGCCGCTCTTCTTTTCCAGGACCAGCAGTCTGGCCTTGTCGCGCCGGTGTAAAGGGTATTGCGCCACTAACCCGGACGGCAGTTCAAAATTGAAATCGGAAAGTCTCTGCATCTGCCGTTTCAACGCCTGCCGCCCGCCGCTTTGCTATCGCCGGGTTTGAAACTGCCCAATTGGGTTATCTGCGTCCCGGGATAATAATGTGAAAGTATCTTCGTGTACGAGGCCCCCTGCTTGGCCATGAAATAAGCGCCCCACTGGCAAAGCCCAACTCCGTGGCCCCATCCGGCGCCTTCAAAGATTATGTCGGCCCCGGAAAGCCGCGCCTCAAAGTCGGTACTTTTTATCACGTCCGGTCCCAAGAGCTGCCGAAACTCCTTTGCGGAAATGGTCCTGGTCCCTCCATCCTCGAAAGAAAAGGTCAATTTCTGCATACGGCCGGACGCATCCCGGATGCCGGGGGTGATCACGGTTATCTGAGGAACACCCACGCTACCCTCTGCGTGCAGTTTTGAGGAAACCTCTTTATTGGAGAGCCTCCTGCTCCAGCGTGAATGCGGAGATTCCCCGCAGTAGCCGCAGGCCACCCCTTTCAGAGGGGGAAGATTTATGTTCCAGAGCTTCGCGGCGTCCTCGGTGCGCCCGCCGCAGGCGGAGTGATAATAGGCCGGAAATATTCTGCCGTCGTAAACCAGTACCATGCCTTCGGTATCCTTTACCATCTTGTTGGTGCGATAACGCTCGGCGGTCATTCCCCCGTAAACCTGGGAATAAACGTCGCCGGTGACATCGTAATCCCTGGAGGAATTCTCAGCCGCCCGATACAGGGCGAAACTTCTGAACACTATGGCTTCGGCTTTGAGAACCTCCGGCGGCCAATAGTGAGAAGACTCCCTGATGAAAATCCCTTTTATGTAATCTTCCAGCCCCACATAGTTCACCGCCAGCAGGGAACCGTTTTTGCCAACCAGGCGCATCTCCCCCCGGTAACGCCTGCCGTTAAGGTATATCTCGTTACGGTCGCGCGGCCTTATGATTATGCCCCCGGAGGCGAAAAGATGCCCGCCTGCGGATATACCTTTCTGCCCGGACGTTATGGTCCAGCGGGCGTTCTTCTCCTGCAACAATCTGCGGCCCGTGGCCGCATCGTAAATGTGGAATTCTCCGTTCACCTTCAGAGCGATGGAATCGACATTGCGCAGCACGGCGACCCTTATATAAGGTTCGCAGGGTGAGGATAGCTTGTATCCCCTGTCCTTCTGCTCCGGAGCCGCGGCCGGACAGAGCGCCGCCGCGGAGAAAAAAACAATTATCATTATCAGTGTCGATCCGGGGAATTTATTCATCTGCGTGAAAATATGCGAAAAAACAGGGAAGCCGCAAGGCTAATGAGCAGACAAGTCCCCAGCGGGAAATAAAAGGAGAACTTCTCGCTTTTTATATAGATATCTCCCGGAAGCCTGCCCGGAAACGATATGTTCTGCGCCAGCAGAAGCAGCGCGCCCAGGCATATCAGCGCCAGTCCGGAAAATATTAGTATTCTGGCCATCCACTGCATAGTCTTACAAGATTATCCCGGAGCGCTCCGGCGCCGCGGTCTTTATTTTAGCGTGGTATCTCTCCGTCTCCGAATAAACGCAGCCGCAGTATTTCTGCAGATACAATCCGCCTTCGCGCGCCCTCCTGCGGGCCCTGCGAAACCCGGGACGGAAATCTTCGTAATAAAAATCCACCTTTTCCTCTTCCGCCGCCTGTCCGGCCGCAGCCTTCAGCAGTTCGTGATCCTGATAAGGGCTGACCAAGAGAGTGGTGGAAAAAGCGTCCATTCCGCGGCTGCGGGCCAGTCTGGCCGTGAACCGCATACGCAGCAGCCAGCAGGCCGCGCATCTTGACGGCGTTCCGCCGTGCTTGACCTCCGCGAAGAACTCCTGCGGGGCGTACTCAGGATATTCCACTTCAAGGCCGAGGGACCAAGAATAGGCCTCCAGACATTTCCTGCGCGCGCCGTATTCCAACGCGCCGTGGATATTGGGATTATAGAACACACCCGACGCTTCAATACCGAGTTCTCTCATTCTTTCCAAAGGATAGATCAGGCAAGGGGCGCAGCAGATATGCAAAAGTATCTTCATCTAAAAAAAACCGGTCTGTTCTCCGGCGGGGCATTTCAACCCGAGATGCTCGCAGGCCTGCCGGGAGATCATCCTGCCGCGGCTGGTGCGCTTTAGAAACCCTATCTGGAGCAGATAAGGTTCCACGGTGTCGGCGATGGTATCGGACTCCTCGTTGAGACTGGCAGCGAGCGATTCAATGCCCACCGGCCCGCCGCCGTAATATTCGGCGATCATCCTGAGCACCTTGCGGTCCATCTCATCCAGCCCGGCCTGGTCTATACGCAGACGTTCCAGCGCGCTGCGCACCAGTTCTATATCTATGGCGTTTCTGCCTTCAACCTGCGCGTAGTCCCTTACCCGGCGCAGCAGACGGTTGGCGATCCTGGGCGTGCCGCGCGACCTGCGCGCCATTTCCCCGGCGGCGTCGACGGATATCTCTATGTTCAATATCCCGGCCGAGCGCCTGATTATGGCGGAGAGCTCCTCCGGAGCGTAGAAATCAAGATGATAAAGTATCCCGAACCTGCTGCGCAAAGGAGCGGAAAGCAGTCCGGAACGTGTGGTCGCGCCGATCAACGTGAACGGTTTCAGATTGAACTTTATGGTCTTGGCGTAAGGGCCTTTATCGATTACGAAGTCTATCTGGAAATTCTCTATGGCCGGATAAAGGAACTCTTCGACCACCTTGGAAAGCCGGTGTATCTCGTCTATGAAAAGGATATCTCCTTTTTCCAGGTTGGTCAATATGCCGATAAGGTCCCCGGCCCTCTCGATGGCCGGACCGGATGTGGCGGTTATCTTGGAATTCATCTCGTGCGCGATTATGCGCGAAAGCGAGGTCTTGCCGAGGCCGGGAGGGCCCGAGAGAAGAACGTGTTCCAGCGGCTCACCGCGCTGCGCGGCGGCGGCCAGGCATACCTTAAGATTGGAAACCGTCTCCTTCTGGCCGACGAAATCGTCCAGGCGCTCCGGCCGCACGGAAAGGTTGATGACGACATCCTCTTCCGTCTCTATCTTGTCGAATACCTCGGCCTGCCCGCCTTCGATGCCGGCGCTAATTATTTTCCGTCTGGACTGCTCTGTCATAGGGGACATAGGGAATTATGTTCTCGCTGTTCCTGACCACCTCTATTTCCTCAAAAAGACCGCGCTGGACCGCCACTATCTCCTTCATGCGCACCAGTTCCAGGATGGCCAGGAAAGTGACCGCTATCTCGACCTTGTTCCTGGCCTGACCGAAGAGTCCGGAAAGAGTGGTCGATTGTTTCACGAGCAGGAGATGCAGGATGTGATGTATTTTGTCCTCGACGGTGAATTCATCCTTGATCACCTCGTAGAACATCTCTTTCGGCACCTCCTGCATCGCCTTGGAAAACGCGCTGATCAGATCGAATATACTGGCCTCGAAATACCCTTCTCCGCTTCCCTTCACGTCCTCCCCGGAGGATATCTCCTCCTTTTCCAGCGGGCGGGCCCGTTTAAAAAGGTTCATCCGGAGCGATTCCCTCTCCTTCAACTCGTCGGCGACTTTCTTGAACTTCTCGTATTCCAGCAGGCGCCTGACCAGCTCCGCGCGCGGATCTCCCTGTTCTTCCTGCCGCTCTTCTTCCTGCTCCGCTGGCAGCAGCATCTTGGATTTTATCTCCATCAGCGTGGCCGCCATAACGAGAAAATCCCCGGCTATGCCGAGGTCGAGCAGCTTCATCAATTCCAGGTATTTTAGGTACTGCTCCGTAACTTGAGCGATAGGAATATCGTAGATGTTCAAATGGTCTTTTTTCACCAGGTAAAGCAGCAGGTCCAGCGGCCCTTCAAAAAGTTCCAGCCTGACTTTATAGCTCATATCTTCATCGCCCTCCTGGCTTCTTCGAGCGTGGCCGCGGCGACGACCGAGGCCTTGGCGGCGCCTTCCCTGAGCACGTCCTCTATGTACCCGGATTTATTCAACAGTTCCGCCCGTTTCTCCCTCAGAGGAGAGAGTATCCCGCAGAGTTCCACGGCGAGCATCTTTTTGCATTCCGTGCACCCTATGGATGCGTTCCGGCAGGAGTCCGCGGTCTCCCTCGCCTTCTCAGGCCAGAAGACCGAGTAATAGGAAAAGACGTTGCATACTTCCGGGTGGCCTTTATCCGATTTGCGCGCGCGCGCCGGATCGGTAATCATCGAAGAAACTTTGGCGAATACGGCAGCATCGTCGTCGGAAAGATAAACGGCGTTGCCGTAACTCTTGCTCATCTTCCTGCCGTCCAGGCCGGGCAGGCGCGGACTGTCGGTCAGAAGCGCGCCGGGCTCGGGGAATACCGCGAGTCCGTAAAGGCTGTTGAACCTGCGGGCGATCTCCCTGGTAAGCTCCAGATGAGGAAGCTGGTCCTCCCCGACCGGCACTTTATCCGCCTTGTAAAGAAGTATATCGGCGGCCTGCAGAACCGGATAACCGAGAAAACCGTAAGTGTTGAGGTCGCGGATGGTCACTTCCCGCAACTGCTCTTTGTAAGTGGGGCACCGCTCAAGCCAGCCGAGGGGAACTAAACAGGAGAGAATCATGTTCAGGTCGAGGTGCTGCCCGACCCTGGATTGAATAAAAACACTGCATTTGGAAGGATCGATGCCTGCGCTGAGCCAGTCTGCGACGTTATCGATTATGTTCCCCGGCATGAAAGACGGGTCTTCATACTCCCCCATCAAGGCGTGCCAGTCGGCTGCCATAAAAAAACATCTGTATTCTTCCTGGAGCTTAACCCAGTTGGCGAGCGCGCCGACAAGGTGCCCCAGGTGGAGTTTTCCGGTAGGGCGTATGCCGCTCAATATGGTCTGCTTCATAGAACAGGTGCCGCCTTTTAAAGAAGCGCTAAAGTTTTCTGGCGATCCTTTCGATGTTGTACGTTTCGATGACGTCGCCCTCCTGGAAAGCGTCGAAACCGCCCAGTGAGATACCGCATTCGAATCCTTCGTTAACTTCCTTGACGTCGTCCTTGAAACGCTTCACCGAGGAGATTTTCCCTTCGTAAACCTGTTCTCCGTTGCGCAGGAGCGAAGCCGCGGCGTTCCTCTGTATGCGCCCCTTGACCACCATGCAGCCGGCGATCGTCCCTCCTTTGGAGAGCCGGAATACCTTACGCACATCCCCCCTGCCCTGGAATACTTTCTTCAGTTTCGGTTCCAGCATCCCCTCCAGGGCGGCCTTTATCTCGTTACCGAGCTCGTAAATTATGTTGTATATTCTTATGTCCACGCCTTCCCTGACGGCCATATCCTTTGCCATATCGTCAGCTGAGACATTGAACCCCATAACCAGGGCGTCGGAGGCCGCCGCCAGCACCACGTCGGAAGAATTTATGTTGCCCACACCGGCGTGCATTATCTCCATCTTGATCTCGTCCACCGCCATTTTTACTATGATGTCCTTGATCGCTTCCAGCGAACCCTGGGTGTCGCCTTTGATGATCAACTTGAGCTCTTTGACGATGCCTTCTTTTATCTTGGTGTGCAAGTCCTCCAGACTGATACGTTTGGGTGCCTTGACCTGGCGCAAGCGCTCCTCTTCCTGCCTCTTCAAAGCTATGTCCTTGGCTGCCTTTTCGTCCGGCACTACGAAAAACTGCTCGCCGGCCTGCGGCACACCGGACAACCCGAGTATCTCCACCGGGAACGAAGGAGGCGCCGACTGAACGTTACGGCCGTGGTCGTCGAACATCGCTTTCACCTTACCGTATTGCTTGCCGACGATAATGGTATCGTTGACATTCAGGGTTCCTTCCCGGACAAGCAGGGTGCAGACTGTTCCGCGGTGCCTGCTGAGCTCCGCTTCCAGCACTATGCCTTTCCCAGGCTTGCCGGGATTAGCTTTCAATTCGAGCATCTGCGCTTCCAGAAGTATCATCTCCAGCAGATCATCTATACCTTGACCGGTCTTAGCAGAGACCGGGACCGTAATAGTCTTGCCTCCCCAGTCCTCCGAGGCCAGGTTCATATCGGCCAATTGTTTCTTTACTCTGTCAAGGTTGGCCTGGGCCTTGTCCACCTTGTTCAGGGCCGTAATAATGGAGACCCCGGCCGCGCGGCTATGGTCTATCGCCTCCACGGTCTGCGGCATAACGCCGTCGTCGGCGGCGACGACAAGCACCACTATGTCGGTAACGCCGGCCCCGCGGGCGCGCATCGCGGTGAATGCCTCGTGACCGGGAGTATCTATAAAAGTTATCTCACCGTTATTCAGCACCACGCGGTAGGCGCTCATATGCTGGGTAATTCCCCCATGCTCCGAATCCGCCACCTTCGTCTTCCTGATGGCGTCCAGCAGCGACGTTTTACCGTGGTCGACGTGCCCCATAAACGTAACTATAGGAGCGCGCGGCTTCAGCAATTCTTTCCTGTCCGGCGCGCTATGCATACCCAGAGCGGTCTCCTCCACGCCCGGGGCCGGAACGAACTTGAATCTGTATTTAGCGCAGAGCCGGCAGACGGTCGGTTCATCGAGCAACTGGTTAATGGTCGCCATAATCTTCATATCCATAAGGTTTTTCAGAAGAACGGAAGGTTTTTCCTGCATCTTCACCGCCAGATCCTTCACGGCGATGGGTATCTCCAGAAGCAGTTCTCTTTCTTTCGATTCTTCCTGCGCCTGCGCGGCGGGTTCCGGTGCGGGAGCCGGGGTCTTCTTCTGTTCTGCCGGCGCGGCCGGCTTGACCGGCACCTGGTCTTTGCCCGCCGGCTGCCCGGCCTGCGCTGTTACCGCCGCAGTTTTATGCTCCGGGACAACTTTATGATGAGGAACCGCCTCCTCTGCCGTTTGCGGTTTGTTGTCTTCGGGCTTTGCCGGCGCGGCGAGAGCGGCCTTCTTACGCACGACGGTTACCCGCTTACGCGCCGGTTTAACGGAGGCAGGAGCCTTGATCGTGATATCCCCGGCCTGCGGCGCCTCTTTTTTCTTTATGCTGCGTTTCGCGGGCTTGACTGCGGGCGTCTTTACGGCGGCCTTTTTGGGAACGGCGGCGCTTTTCTTCAAATCCCTGGACTCTTCCTTTTTCTCTTTTTTCGTATCTTTATTTTTGGTCATATCGGTAAAATCTCTCGGTTCAATACGCTGAACTCTATTTATTTAAAAGACCTTTCGCTTCGGTTATGAGTTTTCCCGCTTTCTTCTCTCCTATTCCCTTAACTTTAATCAGGTCCTCCACCGCAGCCCCGGCTATGTCGCTAAGAGAATTGAATCCGACCTCTTTCATGGCCGCGACGGTCTTTTCTCCCGCTCCAGGCAGGGACTTCAGTCCCGCCCTTTCTTCCTCCTCCGCCGCGCCGTCCCCGGCCTGGACTTGAGAGGAAGCGGTTTCGGCGGCTTCTTTTGCGCTCGTCTCTCCCGCCGCTTTGTTTCCCCCCTCCAAAAGGCTGCTCTTGGTGCGGATATCAAGCTCCCAGCCGATCAGTTTAGAGGCCAGACGCACATTCTGGCCGTGCTTGCCAATGGCCAGGGATAACTGGTCGTCGTCAACTATGACCTGCGCTTTCAAATTCTCCTTGTCAAGTTTGATCTCGCTGATCTTTGCCGGCGAAAGCGCGGCTTTGATGTATTCGCGGATGTCTTCGTTATACCTGACTATGTCTATCTTTTCCCCGCCGAGTTCGTTTACGATGTTGCGCACGCGGTTGCCGCGCATGCCTACGCAGGCGCCCACGGAATCGACTTTGTCGTTCTTGGACCAAACGGCAATCTTGGTGCGCTCCCCGGCCTGTCTGGATATGGATTTTATCTCCACTATACCGTCGAAGATCTCCGGGACCTCCAGTTCGAAAAACTTCTTCACCATATTGGGATGGGCCCTGGAAAGTATGATCTGCGGTCCTTTGGTCTCTTTCCTGACCTCCACCACATAAGCCCTGATGCGCTGCCCCTGCTTAAACTCCTCCCGGCTGGACTGTTCCCTTTTGGGAAGTATCCCTTCCGCTTTTCCCAGCAGATCTACGATAATGTTGCCTTTCTCGAACCTGTAAACGGTTCCGGAAACGATCTCTCCCACCCTGCCGTTGAACTCGCTGAAAATTACATCTTTTTCAGCCTCCCGGATTTTCTGTATGATCACCTGCCTGGCGGTGGATGCCGCGATACGGCCGAAATCTATGGAATCTATCTCCTTCCCGTCCCTGAAGGCCTTTATCCTGCCGTTCTTGGGATCTATCTCGACGGTGATATTGTCTTCCTGCTCGGCGTCCAGCACCTTGCGCGCTGCGCTGACGAGAGCGCTCTGCACGGCTTCCAACAGGACTTCCTTCTTTATCCCTTTTTCTCTTTCAATCTGTTCTATTATAGCAATCAATTCCTGACTCATACCCAATCACTCCCTATTCCTGTTCAATACCTGTTTTGCCATATTTATGATCCCGAAAGGCACATTTATCGCTTCGCCGTTGATCTCCGCTTCAACGTATTCCTCACAAACCTGTTTCAAGGTACCTTCCGGCTCCACTTTACCGCCAACGGGCTCTTTGAGAAAAAAATGCACAAGCGCGCCCCTGCATCTGGAGAAATCACTGCGGATCCGCAGTGGCCTGTCCGCTCCCGGAGAAGAAACCTCCAGGGAATAATCCAGGCCGCCCGTCCCCTCGAATGCCGCGTCGATAACGCGCGTCAGTTCCCGGTTAGCCCCGGCGCACTCATCCATACTTATG
The DNA here is from genome assembly GCA_011620275.1 of Candidatus Omnitrophota bacterium. Lineage (GTDB taxonomy): Bacteria > Omnitrophota > Gorgyraeia > Gygaellales > Profunditerraquicolaceae > Undivivens. The sequence continues at coordinate 27,663 of WOZK01000017.1, read as the reverse complement.
CCTCCCTCGCGCCTGTCCGCGAGTATACGCAAGGCAAAAGTACGACCTTCAATACGACAGAAATATTCCACTATCTCCAGGCCGCGGCCGCCGAAATATTCTTCAACCAGCGCTTTTAAACGCGTTTCTAAGCCCCATTCTTCCATTTTAACAGAAACCCCCTTAAGAATCCAGCACCCTTTTATAAATTTCCTCTTTGCCGGCTAAAAGTTTCTCGCTGCTTCCGCGCGCCTTCAGCTCCAGCCTGCCGCTGCCGGCCGTCTCTTTACCGACAATTATCTGCAGCGGGAAACCCAGGAGCTCGGCGTCCTTGAATTTAACGCCGGCGCGCTCCTGACGGTCGTCCAGAATGACTTCCACGCCGCGCGAGGAAAGATCGTTGTAAACCTCGCCGGCCTTGGCGGCGATAACTGGATTGGTCATATCCAGCGCGGAGATCACCACCTTGTAAGGGCTGATCTGCCCGGGCCAGATGATCCCGGCCTGATCATGATTCTGCTCTATCACGGCGGCCATCAAACGGGACACGCCGATCCCGTAACACCCCATTATTATCGGATGCTGTTTACCGCCCTCATCCGTGAAATTGGCCCCCAGCGCCGCGCTGTATTTGGTCCCGAGCTTAAAGATGTGCCCGATCTCCAGCGTGCCGTGTTTCTTCATCTCCGCCCCGCATGACGGACACTTTCGCTCTTCACCGGAAGCCGGGTATGTTTTCGCGCAACACGGACAGCAAAATACGCTGTCCTCTCCGCTTGCCGCCGGCACCATGAATTCATGAGACACCTTGCCTCCCATGACCCCGGAATCCGCCTCCACCGCCATTACCTTCAGACCGCAAGAAGCGAATATGCGCAGATAGGCTTCATACATATTACGGTAATTCTTCTCCAGGCCCTCTTCGTCGCGGTCAAAGCTGTAGGCGTCTTTCATTATGAACTCGCAGGACCGGACTACCCCGAAACGCGGACGGATCTCGTCGCGATATTTGGTCTGTATCTGATAGAGCACCACCGGCAGTTGACGGTAGGAATTAACGGTAGAACGTACCATGTCGGTAATCACCTCTTCATGCGTCGGCCCGAGGCATATATTACGGCCTCTCCTGTCTACGAACCTGATCATAATATCGGCAATATCTTTCTCACGGCCGGACCTCGTCCAGAGGTCCATAGGCTGCAGGGCCGGTAAAAGCAGTTCCGCCGCCCCGACGCCCTCCATCTCGCGCCGCAGGAGGCGGCAGATATTATTCAGCACGCGCAGGCCCAGCGGTAAATATGAATAGACCCCGGAAACAAGCATGCGTATCAATCCTGCCCTCAGCATCAACTGGTGGCTGACCGACTCCGCTTCCTGCGGGATCTCTTTAAGAGTAGGGATGAATGACTTCGTCCATAACATAACCGGATCCCTTTGTTTTATACGTTGACTATCCGCTCATCTTTCTTATCTCAGACAAAAGCGCCGGCAGGCAATTTTCGTATTTGACTTTTCCGCAGGGCCTGCCGGATTTGAAGAGCAGTCCCTCTTTTTTGCCGAAAGCGATGCCTATATCGGCAGCAGAAGCCTCTCCGGGGCCGTTTACCACGCAGCCCATCACGGCGATCTTGAGGTGCCTGCCTCTCTGCGCAGGCATAGCGGAGATCGCCCGCCCAAGTTCCCTGACCGTCCCGGCGAGATCCACTTCGCACCTGCCGCATGTCGGGCAGCTTATTACCTCATGGCCGAAGGTACGCGCTCCTGCGGCCTCCAGGATAAGCTTGGCCGCCCTGACTTCCTGCTGGGGGGTGTCGGTAAGAGATACTCTTATTGTATCACCGATCCCGTTCAATAGCAATGCCCCTATGGCGACTGAAGACTTAACAAGACCATGCCCCGGCAGGCCGGTGGCTGTGACCCCCAGATGCAGGGGATAATCGCATAAAGAAGACATCCTGGTGTAAGCATCGACGGTCTCCCCCGCGGAAGAGGCCTTGAGCGAAACTACCATCCGCGACAACCCTTCATCCTCAAGGATACGCAGGTAATGCAAAGCCCCCTTTACCATACGGGAGACCGTATCCCCTTTCCCGTCCGGCAGAGAACCTGAATTTATACCCAGGCGCACGGCGACGCCGGCTGAGAGAGCGGCCGCGGCCACCTGCGCCAGATTTTTCCTGTCGCTGATATTGCCGGGATTTATCCTGATCTTATCCACGCCGCTGCGTATCGCCTCCAGCGCCAGGCGCCAGTCGAAATGTATGTCGGCCACCACCGGCATTTTCGTCAGGCGCTTTATCCTGCGCAGCGCCAGCGCGTCCTCCGCGTCCTTGACGGAAAGGCGGATTATTTCGCATCCTTCCTTTTCCAGCAGGCGCAGCTGGGAGGCGACCTTGTCGACGCAAGAGGTCTTAACTTTGGTCATGGATTGTATCGCCACCGGATTGTTGCCGCCGATCCGCACCCCGCCGATCCGCACCGTTCTGGTCTTGCGTCTTTTCATCTTATCTATCTTTTTGCAACCGCCGTTCACCGAAAAAAGTGTTTGATCCTGTCGCCGAAAAATCTCAATACGTCGTTGTAAGTCACGAACACCGCCATCAGTATAAGGGCATACATACCCGCATTGCCGACAATGTTCTCCGCCCTTGCCGAAAGCGGCCGGCCGCGCAGTTTTTCCAGCAGAAGGAACGCCAGATGCCCCCCGTCGAGCACCGGGAACGGAAGAAGGTTGAATATGGCCAGGCTTAAGCTCAGCACCGCGGCCAGGCTCAACACCGCGCTTATCCCGACGCTGACCGCCTTGGAGGTTATCACGAATATGCCGACAGGACCGGTCACTGAATCCCGCAGAGATAACCTGCCGGTTATCATCCACCAGAACGCTTTGTACGTCAATACCGTCAATTCTCCCGAACGCAGGATGCCCTGGCGCACGGACTCGATGAAACCGCGTTTTATCACCAACGTTTCTTCCGCCGGAGAAACCCCTAGGAAGGCCCCGGGCTTTACCCCTGTTGCGGGACCGGCCTTAAGCTGAACATTCAGTTCTAGGCTCTTCCCGTCCCTGTCAACGGCCACCAGCGCGTTAGCGGAAGACTGTTTGAGCCGCATCAATCGCTGGACGTCCTCCCAGTAAAGGGTCTTGCTCCCGTCTATGGAAATTATCCTGTCCCCTTTTAGCATGCCGGCCGCCTGCGCCCCGTAACCGTCCAAAACCAGGCCGATCTTCGTGCCGAGAGACGGATAACCAATCCAGAAAACCAGGATGAAACAGATTATCCCGGTGAGATAATTCATAAAAGGGCCGCAGATTATTATCAAGGCGCGTTTGAACACCGGCTGGGAATAATATTCGTCCCTGCCGCCTTTCGCCTCCCCGGCCGCGTCGCCGGCCATCTTAACGAACCCGCCGAGCGGCACGGCGCAAAGCGAATACAAGGTGCCGTTGACCGTCCTGCTGAACAAGACCGGGCCGAACCCCAGTGAAAATCTCTCCACCCTCACCCCGGCGCGCTTCGCCATCAGAAAATGTCCCAATTCATGCACGAAGATGAGCACACCGAGAAGTATAACGAAAATCAACAGGGAAAACATATTTTATTTACGCCTCCTGCGGAGGAAGTACTCCGCCTTCTGTCTGGCCCAGGCGTCGGCCTTGAAGACCGCTTCCAAGGAACCGTCTCCTCGGTCTTTGTGCGCCTCCATTACCAAAGAAACCACGGCCGGGATGTCCATAAAACCTATTCCGCCGGAAATGAAAGCCGCCACGCAGGATTCATTCGCGGCGTTCATTACAGCCGGCAGTGTGCCTCCCCGGCGCGCGGCCGCGTAGGCCAGCCCCAGGCAAGGAAACCTCCTGAAATCGGGCTTCTCGAAATTTAGCCTGCCGAGCCTGGAAAAATCAAGCCTGCCCGCTATATTTTCCAACCTGTCCGGATAGGAAAAAGCGTACTGGATCGGTATGCGCATATCCGGGACCGATAGCTGGGCGATGACGCTGCCGTCCCTGAACTCAACCATGGAATGCACCACCGCTTCGGGGTGCACCACGACGCGGATGTCGTCGCAGGACGCGCCGAACAGATGCATCGCCTCTATGACCTCCAGTCCTTTGTTCATCAGCGTGGCGGAGTCCACGGTGATCTTCCTGCCCATCTTCCAGCGCGGGTGACGCAGGACCTCTCTAAGCCCGGCGCGGCGCAAATCCGAGACGCTCATGCCGCGTAAAGGGCCGCCGGACGCCGTCAGGTATATTCTCTCGAAAACGCGGGAAGGATTACAGGAGAGACACTGCCATATCGCGGATTGTTCGCTGTCAACCGGAAGGATACGGGCCTTGTTTTTCGCGCCGAGCTTCATTACGCGTCCGCCGGCCATCACCAGGGCCTCTTTATTTGCCAGTGCTACATCTATGCCACGCTCCAGGATTTCCATTAAAGGCATTAAGGCCGCGGCTCCGCTGACGGCGACCAGCACAATATCCGCCCTGCTCTTCTCGAGCGCCGCGGGGAAACTTTCGGGACCCGCGAAAACGCCTTTCCCGCCCGCGGCGTTCCCGCAGACAAAACGCCCGGCCGCCGCCTTGTCTCCTATCCAGACCGCAGGCGGTCTAAAGACTCCGGACTGGCGCGCCAGAAGGCCCACGCTCGAGTTAGCCCCAAGACCAACGAGACGGAATTCATCGGGACGGCTCCCGATTACATCAAGAGCCGCCGTTCCGATGGAACCGGTAGACCCCAGAACGAAAATCCGTTTCATAAAATCAGCGGTATGTATTGAACGTCAGATAAAAATAGAAAACCGGAGCGGTAAAGATCAAACTGTCAACGACGTCCAGTATGCCTCCCATACCCGGGAAGAAATTTCCGGAGTCCTTGACCTGGCAGTCGCGTTTTACGAGGGATTCGGAAAGGTCGCCCAGTTGAGCCAGTATCCCCAGGCTGATGCCGATGAACAAAAGGTGCGGAATCGTCGTCATAGGAAACTTCAACAGCATGCCGCTGACCGTCCCGGCGGCCGCGCTGAAGAGCAGGCCGCCCACCGCTCCTTCCACCGACTTGCGCGGGCTGATGCGGGGAAGAAGCGGGGTCCTGCCGAAACGCCTCCCGATCAGGTACGCACCGATGTCCCCTCCTTTAGCGATCAACAGAAGCACAACGATGAGCCCCAGCCCTCCCTCCATGTATCGTATCTTTATCAAGAAACTCAGGAACCAAGCGATGTATATTATGCCGAAAATGGTCACGGAAATATCAACAATCGCCCCCGAATTATCCCTGCGGCTGAACTGCAGTATTATTAGGGTCAGCAGTCCGGCAGCCAGGAAAAACAACTCCCACCCCCGCGTCAGCTCGAAACGCAGCATTATCGAAAACGGGATCACCGCCCCCACCAGTATGCCGAAACGCTTGTATATCTTCAATCCCTTCTTTTCCAGCATGCCGAAGAACTCCCGCAGGGCGGCGGCAACGATAAAAGTCACGGCGAGTCCGCAGACCCAGTCCACCGCCGCGGCCACGGCGGTACCGGTAATCAGCACTAAAGAACTGAATATCCTTTTCTTCAGCGTATTATCCTTATGTAATGTAGGCATTATATCCCCGCCTCCCTAAAGACTGCCGAATCTGCGCTGCCGGAGCGCGTAGCTTTTAAGAGCCTTTTCAAACTCTTTCGCCCCGAAATCCGGCCAGAAGGTTTTCGTAAAATACAGTTCGCAATAAGAAAGCTGCCAGAGCATAAAATTACTCAGGCGCATCTCACCGCTGGTGCGGATAAGCAGGTCCGGATCAGGGATACCGGACGTATAAAGATACCCGCCGAATCTTTCCTCATCCAGACCGGAGGAGACGGCGCCGTTTTTCAGAACATCCAGCGCGTATTTACCGGCCGCATCCATAATCTCCTGCCTTCCGCCGTAGTTGAAAGCCAAGACAACGGTCATCCCGGTATTGCCTGCTGTCTTAGCCTGAAAGTTCTCGAGTTTGTCGGAAAGATACCTCGGCAAGTTTTCTTTTCTGCCTATCATGCGAAACCTGATATTGCGGTTCTGCAGTTTCTCGGCCCTGCCTGCCAGGAAATTGTATAACAACCGCATCAGCATACCGACTTCCCGCTTCGGTCTGGACCAGTTCTCCGTGGAGAAAGCGAACAGGGTAAGCACTTTAACCCCCATGCGCGAAGCGGCGTTAATAATCTCCTCCGCCCTTTTAACGCCCTGGCGGTGGCCGTGGCTGCGCGCCAACCCGCGTTCGCCTGCCCAGCGGCCGTTGCCGTCCATTATTATCGCGACATGCGTAGGTATCTTGTCCATATCGGTTCCCTGCCGCTTCAGGCATGTACCCGGTAATCTATTTCCGGGAAGATATTATCCGCCTGCTCGATCTCGGCAAGCCACTGCTCGTCTATATTATTGGATTTGATCTCCTCGTAGAGACGCCCGAAACGCAGCAGATGTTCCTTGGTGCGTTTCACGGCATACGAGACGTGCGTCCCCGTCCCCATTATAAACGCCCAGTCGGAGCTCTGCGCCAGCAACAGCTCGCGCAAGGCTTGATTAAGGGCGCGGCGCTTTATGCCGTGGGAATCGTGATGCCGGGAAGAAAGCTCGGTCATCTGGTCTGAGGCGGCGTGCAGGTGGCGGTATATCCAGTCGTTGCAGCCCTGTACCCACATCTCGCTGTAACCTTTCCATCCCCAGCTCGACATGGAAGGAGTAACTACCTGGTTACGCGGGTTCTCGTTGAGGTATTCGGAAGGGGTTATCATGCGTATGCTTTTCTGATCGTGATACACTTTGCGCATCAGGAAATCCAGCCACATCGGCCCCTCGTACCACCAGTGCCCGTAAAGCTCCGCGTCGTATGGCGATACTATCAGGGGTTTTTTGTGCATGATCCCGTGCAGGTATTCGACCTGCTGCTGGCGGTTGAACATAAAATTCCCCGCGTGCTCCGCAGCCTTTTCCCGCGCTATATCCGGTTCGTAAGGCTGCTTGTCGGAACTGCCGGTGATACGGTAATACTTTATGCCGGTGTTGATCCTTATGCCGTCGGGATGTATATAATCCTTTATATAATCGTAATCGAGGTCGAACCCGATGTCACGGTAAAATTCCCGGTAATAATAATCCCCCGGATATCCTTCTATTGACGACCAGACCTGCTTGGACGACTCCAGGTCCCTTCCGAAACAGGCGACGCCGGACTTACAATAAACCGGCGCGAACACCCCGTACTTGGGACGCGGCGTCCCGTGCAGCACCCCGTGCGCGTCGGTGAAGAAATAACGTATCCCTGCCTCGCGCAGTATCTCGTCGTCGTTCGGATTATAACCGCACTCGGGCAGCCAGATGCCGCGCGGTTTGCAGCCGAACGCCTTCTCGTAGCTGGCGACAGCTACTTTTACCTGGGCCTTCACGGACTGCTTGACCACGTCCATCATCGGGAAGAACCCATGGGTGGCCCCGCAGGTTATAATCTCGAGTTTTCCGGCGTTCTGGAAATTGCGAAAGGCGTTGACCAGGTCGCGGTGATAATACTCGAAAGTGTCCCGGGCCCGGCAAAAGGTATTCAGATACATTATAGCCAATTTCTGAAACTGCGGCTCCCAGCGGGTCCTTTCCACTTCCTTATGCGAGAGTTCTATAAGGCCGCTGATATGTTTTATATACCTGTCCTGCAGAAGCCTGTCCTGCAGCATCGCCGTAAGTGTCGGCGTAAGGGACATGGTCAGGCGGAAATCCACCTTGTCCCGCAGCAGTCCGTCCATCATCCAGATCAGGGGAACGTAAGTCTCGGTAATGGCCTCGTAAAGCCAATCCTCTTCCAGAAAATCCTCATGCTCCGGGTGCCTTACAAACGGCAGATGACTGTGCAGTACCAGACACAAATACCCCTTGCTCATTCCCCCCCCCTTTACGCTCAAAGTTGAATCTGGGTTAAGACTTTCCGGCCGTCCATGCGGATGGACTGCCTCTCCGGGAAATCCCGGCCGCATCTAAAACGGAGAAATAATGCATAAAGCGCTTCGTGCCCTGCGGAAGGAATACCTGCTTCGGGCTGCGGTTTACTTGGTCTCTCGTGATACTACCGGCGTGACGGTTCTCTCCTCCTCACCGTCTGCGGAGACCCCGCGGACAGGAAGCACCTGCGTGCCGTCCGGAAGAGAAAAACGCAGAGAAAAAGTACCGTCCGGCCTCAACTTTACCGGCACTCCCTGCACTGTGACCTTGGCGTCCGGTTCGGTGGCTCCGTAAAGTATCAACTCGGTGTTAACCACCATCCAGAATTTTCTTTTCTTCCCTCTCTGCGGCACCTTGACCGGACTGCCGGAAGAAGAAAGCCCCGGGGAAGAAAGGATACCCGAAAAGAGTTCGCGTCTGATCCGTTCCTGCCAGGTCTTGCCGACCGGAGAACTCTGCCCGAAACCGAAACCCATACCGTAAAGCCTGGCGAAGAGTTCCTCCGGTACCATCCATTCCTCGTCGGTTATCCTGGAGGGGCCGTCGAGCGGGGTGCTGATCACGTTGGAACGCAGGATGGTGATGAACTCTCCGTTGGGAAGTCTCAAACCGAGGTCGACGCACCAGGAACGGCCGGCTTCCTGGACGTGGATATACCAATTCAGCGCGTCGGGTCCGACCTCTATGTCGAAATATTTATGGGCGTTATGGCTGTTGAAGACTATGTTGCTGACGTCGTAAATCCTCAGCACTTTCTTGGCCTTGTAAAAATCGTCTCCCAAGCGGCCGCGTAAAGTGTCGTAAGTGCCGGGCGTGACCTCCCAATAGGAAAAGATCCAGTACGGATCCCTGGGGTTGATCACCAGCCTGTCCCTGCCGTAGGCCGCGGGCAGTTCCGTGGGCATGGAGCGCGAGGCGGAACGCACGGCTTCAGGGGTGGAGAATTTCATCCTGCCGACAGCCGTTTCGCTGACTCCCAGGAATTCTTTTTTAGCCGCCTGTTCCGGCTGTTTGAGCTCCGCTCTTTTCGCAGTCCTATCCGCCGTCGGCTTCGTTTTCTTCTGCGCGTTCTTCTTGCCCGCGGAAGAAGAAACGGCGCGCTTGGCCGTGACGCTTTTTCTGCTCCCGGAAATCATCTTTTTTACCCCGCTCTTGATCTTACGCAGAATAGCCATAAAATCCTCCCTTCAAACAAAAAGGGGATTGAGTAATCCCCTTATCGATAATCTTAACTACGGCTTTATTTCCATCTCGCACGCGCTATCTACGGGTCTTGTTCCCGACAGCCGCCTCTTTAAGTTCGTTCTCAAGCCTTTCATTGAGCCTGGCGACCTTCTGCATTTCTTCTTTAAGATTCTGGTTGACGAGCTTTTCCTGCAGCAGTTCGTTCTTCAACGACATGGAGAGCTCCTTCTCTTCATCAAGGGCCTTTCGGAGCCTGTCCGCCTCTACCATACAGGCCGTCTTTTCCCTCTTCACTTTAAGAAGTTCTTCTTCCTTATCAAGGCGCAGGCGCATCTCCCCGTTGTATTCCGCCCTTTTCCTGAACGCGCTGGAGCAGGAACCGATCATGCCGATCAGGCATATCAACGACAATACCGCCAGTATAAAAATTATCCGGGTTTTCAGGCTTTCTTCCATGTTAGAAACCCGGTTCCGCAAAGAACGCGGGTTAAAAAATACGATACTCGTGGTTTATTCTTGCAGCACTTTGTTAAAATCTATTTTCTTTGTGCTTACTTTCCCAAGGCCGTCTTATTGTAACATATTGTCATTAGAAACGTTACGCGTATTCCAATGCATTGATTATCCTTGATTTCATGTTGGTTCAACGCATCTTCTCGAAGATAAAACCATTAAATTGAGCCGTTTTTTAACAAAGTATATTCTTGCTCGGAAATTTACCCGTGCGGCAAACTGCCGCGGCTTAAGAAAAGATTTTCCTCCCGGGGGCAACGCCGGCTCTTGAAGTGTAACGGCGTCCGGGCCCTACTTAAGGTTCTCAGCCGTCTCTTCGACAGCCTCTTGGGCCGGTTCGAGAGTTCCAGCGGCATCATCGGCGACTTTGCTCACCTTGGGCAGGATGACTATTTCCACCCTTCTATTTTGTTGTCTCCCTTTTTTGCTGTCGTTGGACGCGACCGGGCGGTATTCGCCATAGCCTATGGCCGATAAACGTTCCGGAGAAATGCCTTTTTCGTCGATAAGATAATGCAGCACGCTAAGCGCGCGCGCGGAGGAGAGTTCCCAGTTGGACTTCCACCCCGAGACCTTTATGGGAATGTTGTCGGTGTGCCCCTCTATTCCCACGTTGAGATCAGGCACATTCTCCTGCAAGACGCGGGCAACCTTGTCAAGGCTCGCCGAGGCCTCCGGTTTGATCGCTGCTTTTCCGGAATCGAAGAGAACATCGGCGACGAAAGTTATGACCAGCCCCTTTCCCATCCTCTCCAGCTTGACTTGCTTATCCTGTATCTCCTGGCTAAGCCTGTCTTCCAGCAGTTTCTTCGCCTGTCCCAGATCGTCGATCTGCTGCGCCAGCTGTTCTATCTTTTGCGCATCGGAACGCCTGCCTTTCTGAAAAATAAAAGTGCACCCGGAAAACAAAGACACCGTCAACAATGTCGCGACTGCCGCAAATAAATATCTGGAAGACATTTTTCCCCTCCTTTTAGGAATGGATTTCAATATAACATAACCTCTTGTGCCAGTCAAGCTTTTTAAACCGTCAAAGGAATATGGTCTGCTCCCGTGAAGACCCGACGGAGACCATGGATATCTTAACCTTAAGGGTGTCCTTAAGAAAGGCAAGATAATCCTTGGCGCGGGCAGGCAGGTCAGAATATTCCCTGGCGCCGCTGACGCCGGTATCCCATCCGCGCATCACCTTGTATAGCGGAACGACGTTCTCTATGACCTTGAGGTCATACGGGAAATCGCGGAAAACGCGTCCTTTGTATTTATAACCCGTGCAGATCTTTATCTCTTTCAGCCCGTCCAGAACATCCAGTTTCATTATGCCGAGCTCGGAGATGCCGTTGAGTGAGATTGACTCTTTAACCATCACCATATCCAGCCAGCCGCACCTGCGCGGTCTCCCGGTGGTAGCCCCGAATTCGTTTCCTTTCTTCCTGAGAAATTCCCCGAAACTCCGTTTAAGCTCCGTCGGAAACGGGCCCTCTCCCACGCGCGTGGCGTAAGCCTTGGCCACCCCGACGACCTTATCGATCATCACCGGAGGCACTCCTGTGCCGGTGCAGGCGCCGCCGGAAGTGGCCGACGACGAAGTGACGAAAGGATAAGTGCCGAAATCTATATCCAGGAAAGTCCCCTGGGCTCCTTCGAAAAGGATGTCCTTGCCGGCGGCCGCGGCATCGTTTAGAAGACGCGCGACATTGCAGATGTACGGGGCGGCGGCGGCGCCGAACTTCAAGTAGGAGCGGTATATCTTCTCGAAGCCGAAACCCTCGTGCCCGTAGACTTTCCGGAAAATCTCGTTTTTTTCTTTGAGATTATCGGCCAGTTTTTCTTTCAATCCCCTGCGGTCAAGCAGATCGGCCATGCGAATGCCGCAGCGCGCGATCTTGTCCGCGTAACAAGGCCCTATCCCGCGGCCGGTCGTACCTATCTTGTGCTCTCTTTTATTCTCCCGCAGCTTGTCCAGTATCTTGTGGTAAGGCATGATCACATGCGCAAGATGCGATATCTTCAGCCTGCCTTTTATTTCTATGCCGGTACCGGAAAGATTGTTCACCTCCTCCAGCAGAACCAAAGGGTCCACCACCACGCCGTTGCCTATGCAGCAGATCTTGCCGCTGTGTAGTATGCCGGAAGGAAGCAGGTGAAAGATATGCTCTCTGCCCGCCACTATCACGGTATGCCCGGCGTTGTTACCTCCTTGATAACGCACTATGTAATCGGCATCCTGTGAAAGGATATCTATGATCTTGCCTTTGCCTTCGTCACCCCATTGCGTCCCGACCAAAACAGTATTCATGACCTCCCCCTTCCACCCGGACCAAGTCCGCGGGGAACTTTAAGGCTGCATTGTAAATATCTTCCCGGCTATTTCAGGATATTTGGCGATGAAACTCAGCTCGTCGTCCACCAGAGGTTTCTGATTATGCACGTTGGCGTAACGCACGAGCTCGAGTATGCGTGTGGCTTCTTCGTCATTCTGAAAAGCCACTTCCAGTTTCTCATAGACGTTCCGAAACCCTTTGATACCGGAATATTCCCCGGCGGTGATCTTGCGGCCGGTCTCGATTATCTCCGGTTCCCCTCTGCCGAGCTCTTCATATTCGTAAAGCTCGTAATTACGCCTGTCCTTGAGCGCCCCATCCGCGTGTATCCCCGACTCGTGCGCGAAGGCGTTGGCGCCGATGCCCGGCTGGTTGATCGGTATAGAAACCCCGAAGGCGTAGGAAGCGTATTTACATATCTTCCAGGCTGTCTTCAGATGCAGGCCGGGATCCAGCCTGTAATCCTGCATGCCGCTGCCGTATTTGACAGCCAGGATCACGGAAACCAGATCGGCATTGCCGGCGCGTTCCCCCATACCGTTTACGCAGGTATTGATGTATGCATCCTGGCCGCAATCGATCGCCGCCTTTGCGCCGGCCACGGAGTTGGCCACCACCATACCAAGATCATTGTGACAGTGCACTTCGACCGGCATCTTGACCGCTTCCACCAGTTTCGCTATCCTTTCGTAAATGCTGAAAGGCGTTTCGCAGCCAAGCGTGTCGCAATATCTGATCCTGTGGGCTCCGGCGGCCTTTGCCGCGGCTGCGAACTCGATGAGGTATTCTATCCTGGTGCGGGAGGCATCCTCGGCGTTCACCCCCACGCTTTCGGCGCCGCAGGATATGGCGTCCTTGACCGCTTCCGTCATCTCGCTGATCACGGACTCGTGATCAAGTTTGCCCTTGAATTTATGCGTGATCATCTGGTCGGAAGTGGACATCGATAAGTTAAGATGTTTTAGGCCCGGCACCATCCTGAAGGCAGTCTCGACATCCCCCTTTGTGGCCCTGATCCAGCCGCCCAGCCTAATCCTGGGAAGGGCACCGCGCTGCGCCAGTTCGAGATTAGCGTTAAGATAATTGGTCTCATGCCTGGTCACCGGAAACCCGAACTCCGACTGAAAAACGCCCATTTCATTCAGGTAGATGTTTATCATGGTCTTTTCGAGCTTGGAAAGGCAGATGCGCGAAGTCTGCACGCCGTCCCTGTTGGTAACATCGATCAAGTAAATAGTCGGCTTGTTCATTTCATTTCTCCTATGCCCCTGTTATCACCGCCGCGGGCCCTGCCCAAGCAGTTTCTTCAGGTCTTCTTGAGGAAATACTCCGCGAACGCCGAATATCTCGGTATTGTTAACGAGAAAAGTCGGCCCGGCCATAACCCCCAGTTCCTTGTTCAACCCTATGTTCTCTCTCAACAAATCTTCTCCATCGCGGCATTTGGCGCAGGCCTTTATCTTCGCTACGTCCGTCCCGGCAGGCAGACAATCCTCCCACCATGAACTGTTTATGTCGCGAGAGCGGCAAGAGATATAATCCCAGAACGAACCGGGGGCGTATTTCTTCACGCAGACTGCCCTTAAGTATTCCTGGATCTCCGCAATACCCCGCTGCGCCTCCAGTTTGCCCTCGTTATCGCTAGCCAGAAAATGCAATTCCGGTTTTATTTCCCGCAAACTCTCTATCACCGCGGAGGATTTCGGCTCGAATAATCCCATAAAAACGTCCAGCCTGCCGGCTGCGTGCGGCCTGTCCAGAAAGAAAGCGATGCCGCCGACCGCCGGAGAAAGCACGTAATATCCCCCCTTAAACTCCAGGCTGTCTTTTATCCCCGTGAAAGCCGTCTCTTTTTCCACCTCCGGGCCGAAGAGATAAACCGGCAGGGTGATGAGCCCCAGCTTTTTAACGAGAGCCGCGGCCTTCGAGCCGGGGTAATAAATATAGGAAACGTCCAGGCCGCCGAACTGCCCTTTCAGATAAGCGATCTTTGTATCCGTGTCGCAGCCCAGGCAGTCCTTCAGCGTCAGCACAGTAAGGGAGACTTTCGGCTGTTTACGGAAAGAGCACGAGGCGGATTTCTCTCCCGGATTCAAGCAGGCGCCGGTCACACCATCCTTTTTGCAGTTGAAGTCCGCGAAGCAGGCCGGCAATTCGGACAACGCCTGTTTGTCCCCGGGTATCTCGGAGGACAACCTGATGCTTTCCGTGCGCTTGCCTGTCAGGACGCCTTTCTCGAACGTTAATTCCGCTTTCACAAGATGCCTGCCCTGCCAGGAAGGTTTAAGGAAAAGCGACCCACCGTATTCCTGCTGGCTATCTTCCCCGCCGCTCTTGGAGAGGACCACCACTTTTATTTCCGGGATCTCTTTTACCGCCAGCCTGCTGTCCTGTTCGTTCAACCCGCTGAGCAGAACCAGACAATCCACTTTCAAATCCTTCATCTCGGCGGCGGCCTTTTTCAGCGCGGAGATCGGATCTTCCACCTCCAGGCCGGCCGCTTTCATGGAAACCGAAGGAGCGACTATGGAAGTGATCCCTATCTTCATCCCGGCGACGTCTTTTATGATGAATCTCTTGAGAAAGGCCGCCTTGATATTGGCGGAAACCGCCGGCAGTCCGTATGCCTTGACGTTCTGCTCCAGGAAGTCGAGCCCGAAATTGAACTCGTCGAAACCGACGGCAACCGCATCGTAACCGGCCATCTGCATTCCGCGCAGATAGAAAAGCGTCCGGCGTTTGTCCATCTCGCTGTTCTGGCTGTAGGAATCCGACTGCCCGCCGCCGAAGAAACCGCCGGAGTCAACCAGCAGAAAATCCCTGCTGCATCCCCGCAGGTTCTTTAGCAGCGCCACGCGCCTGGCGATTCCGCCGTCCGGTTCCCTGGAACAATTACAGGGATAAAGCATGGCGTGGGTGTCCCCTGTGCAGACCATGGTGATCTCCGCCGCGGAAGAAGAAAAACAGGAAACAAGAAACAGCGCTTGGCAGACAAATATCAACGTGGCCGTCCTTTTCAAAATGCCGGAAACATATTTCATATCTTTATCACTTTCGCGTAAAGAACATTCTCTATCTTCCTGACCTTCTCCAGCACCTCCTGGGTAAGAACGCTGTCCACATTCAACACGGAAAGGGCCGTGCCCCCGGCAATCTGCCGGCCGAAACTCATGGCCGCGATGTTGATATTATACTGCCCCATCAGCGACCCCAGCCCGCCGATTATACCGGGCACGTCGCGGTTGCGGATGAAAAGCATTTCTCCGACCGGAGAAGATTCCACGTAATAATCGTCGATCTTGACTATGCGCGGCTGCTTGTTGGCGGACAAAGTGCCGGCTATCCTACGCGATTCCTTGTCCGTATTGATCTCCAACTGCACGAGAGTTACGAACTCCCCCTCTTTAGGCGATTTTGTCTCGGTAATATTGATGCCGCGTTCCTTGGCCAGTGAAGTGGCATTGATGAAATTGACCGTTTCCTTCAATATCGGGGAAAGCAGCCCTTTAGCGATCGCCATGGTCAAAGGCGTCAGGTTGTATTTGATGATGTCTCCGACGTAGGTAATCTTTATTTCATGGAACCTTCCCTCGGCCAGTTGTCCGGCGAATATACCGAGCCGCTCCGCCAGCACTGTGTAAGGCTCCAGCACCTTATAGACCTCGTTCTCCAGGGAAGGATAATTCGCCGCGTTGCGTATGCCGCGGCCGAGCAGCGCGTCCCGCACTATTTCGGCGACCTCGATAGAGACATTCACTTGCGCCTCCTCTGTGGAAGCGCCAAGATGAGGTGTAGTGATGACCTCGTCAAGTTGCAGTAGTTCGTTATCGGGAGAGACCGGTTCTTTTTCAAAAACGTCCAGGGCCGCTCCGGCGACCTTCCCTTCTTTCACCGCCGCGACCAGGGCCGCCTCATCCACGATTCCTCCGCGAGCGCAATTTACCAGCCGCACGCCTTTCTTCATCAACGCGAATTGCTCCGTAGATATAAGATGCTTGGTATCCGCGGTAAGCGGGGTATGTATGGTTATGAAATCCGAGCGTTTGAAAAGTTCTTTCAGCTCCACTATCTCTATTCCCAGTTCTTCGGCCACCTGCCGGGAAAGAAAGGGGTCGAAAGCCAGGATCCGCATGCCGAAAGAAAAAGCGCGCTTGGCCACCTCGGTGCCGATCCTGCCCAATCCCACGATGCCGAGCGTCTTTCCGTAAAGCTCGACCCCCGTGAATTTGGAACGCTTCCACTCGCCTCTCTTGACCGAGGCGCTGGCCTGCGGGATGTTCCTGGCCAGCGAGAGAATCATACTCACCGTGTGCTCGGCAGTGGACATTGTGTTGCCGGCCGGGGTATTCATCACTATGATACCTTTTTGCGTGGCGGCCTCGAGGTCGACGTTGTCCAGCCCCACGCCCGCCCTGCCGATTACTTTAAGTCTGGCCGCCGCCGATATCACGTCGCGCGTGACCTTGGTGGCGCTGCGCACCACCAGGGCGTCGTAATCCCCGATAACGCCCTTGAGCTGCTCAGGGGTCAAATCGGTCCTGACATCTACCTGCAGACCGCCGCTCTCCTGTAATATTTTAAGCCCCTCCTCGGAAAGGGGATCGCTGACCAATACCTTCGCCATCACTCACCTCCGCTTTTCAATCCTGCAAGAATACTTCCTGGGCGGCCTTCACACCGCTGCCCAAAATGAACTTATATCCCATCTTGCTCAAAACTTTTTCCAAACAGGAAATACCCACTATTATGTCGAACTCCTCTATATAACCCATATGCGCTATCCGGATAAGCTTGCCTTTCATCTCGTCCTGACCTCCGGCGATGGTTACGCCGTAGATATCGCGCATGGTCTTAACCAGTTTCTCCCCGTCTATGCCGGACGGAACGTATATCGACGTAACCACGTCCGAGGCCGCGGAAGGCGCGAATAGAGAAAGACCCAGGGCTTTCACCGCCGCGCGCACCGCCTCCCCCATCCGGTGGTGCCTGGCGAATATCTTCTCCAGACCGTCCTCTTTCATCATCCTCAGGCTCTCGTTAAGCGCTATCACCAGGGATATCGCCGGAGTGAAAGCGGTATCGGTCTTGTCTATGGCCTTCTTCGCCCTGCGCAGGTCCCAGTAATAACGCGAGGACTTAGACGCTTCCACCATCTTCCAGGCCTTAGCGCTCACAGAGATGAATCCCAATCCCGGAGGCAGCATCAATCCCTTCTGGGAACCGGAAACGCAGACGTCCACTCCCCATTCGTCGGTCTTCAGTTCTATCGCCCCCAGACCGCTGACGGCGTCCACCGCCAGCACCGCCGGGGAAGCGCTTACCGCTTCGCCGAAACCGCGGATGTCGAAGGTCACGCCGGTGGATGTCTCGCAGAGGGTGGCGAAAACCGCCTTGATGGAAAGATCGGCCTTGAGGGCCGCGGCCACTGCCTTGGGATCGGCCGCCTTCCCCCACTCGACTTCCAGTGTCTTCACGGAAATGCCGTGGGCCCGGCAGATTTCGCTCCATCTCTGCCCGAATTTGCCGCCTTCAATCACAAGCGCAGTTTCGCCGGGCGACAAAAGATTGACCACGGCGGTCTCCATAGCGCCGGTGCCGGAAGAAGAAAGAATAAAAACATCCCTCTCCGTTTGAAAAATATACTTCAACCCGGCGAACGCCTCTTTCAACTCAGCCTGGAACTGCGGCGTGCGATGGTGTATTATCGGCCTCGCCTGCGCCGAACAAACCTCCGGCGGCAGCGGCGTGGGGCCAGGCGTCAACAGATAATTCTTTCTCATTTTAACGACCTCCCGGAGCTTAAAAAGCTATTTTTTGCTGATTATAACCTCGTCTATTAAACCGTATTCTTTGGCTTCTTCCGCCGACATGAAAAAATCCCTGTCGGTGTCCTTCTGTATCCTTTCCATGTTCTGTCCGGTGTGCTTGGCAAGTATGCCGTTGATCTTGTCCCGCAGTTTCAGTATCTCTCTGGCATGGATGGAGATATCCTCGGCTACTCCCTGCACCCCTCCCCATGGCTGATGTATCATAATGCGGGAATTTGGAAGGACGAACCGTTTGCCTTTGGTCCCGGCTCCGAGTAGGATGGCGCCCATACTCGCCGCCTGCCCGATACAGTAGGTGGCAACGGCGCACTTCAAGAACTGCATGGTATCATAAATCGCCAGCCCGGCGGTCACAGCCCCTCCTGGAGAATTGATATAGATGTTGATGTCTTTAGCGGCGTCCTCCATCTGCAGAAAAAGCATCTGCGCGATGACCAGAT
Organism: Candidatus Omnitrophota bacterium; assembly: GCA_011620275.1. GTDB lineage: Bacteria > Omnitrophota > Gorgyraeia > Gygaellales > Profunditerraquicolaceae > Undivivens. The sequence continues at coordinate 9,431 of WOZK01000017.1, read as the reverse complement.
TGGCTATGTTATCGTCTATCGGCGTGCCGATGAAGATTATTCTGTCCTTCAACAGCCGCGAATATATATCATAAGCCCGCTCGTAACCGCGCGCCGTCTGTTCTATGACCATCGGGACAAGTGTCTGCATTTTCTCTGTCATCAACGTACCTCCTTGGAACGCGCCGGAAGAGCCGGCACGGCAGTTAAAAGTTCCGGTTAATCCTTTATCTCCCACGCCGCGTTCCTGAAAAGGAATTCGATGACATTACGCGGCAGATGTTCATCATCCGCTATTTTTTCCCGCCTGGCGATCTCAGAAAGCACGAGATAGGTCTTCACCTGCGCCCTGGCCATCGGTTCCAGTTCCTTTTTCAACTCCGTTTCCTGTTCCTCAAGTTTATCGGCCGGCACGCCTTTCATCGCCATGTCCATCTTGGCCTGCCGCAGCATATCGTTGAGCTGGCGGTCGACGAGCGGCTGGGGCAGTTTAAAATCGAGCTTGCCGCACAACGCCTCGATCAGGGTATCCTCCAGCGCCTGTCGCTGAATATTGTCGCTGCGAAGGGCGATCTGGCGCTCGAATGCCTTTTTGAGTTCAACAAGGTCAGGGTAACCGAGGCCCCGCGCGAAAGAATCATCCAAGTCCCCGGCCTTGCGTGTTTCCTTGACGGTCTCAAGGTTCCTGTCTATCTCGGCGGGATCGACCTTTATCCGCCTGTAGGAAAGCTTAATCCCCTTGTATTCTCCGAGTTTGATCTCGGGGCTGACGTGGACCTTAGCCTTGAAAGAAAGTGCCGTCAGATCCAGTTTCACTTCGGATATCTCCGGCAGGGATACCACGTCAAGTTTTTCCTGTTCCAGCGCTTTATTATAAATCTCCGGCAGGAGTTCTTTCAGCACCAAGTCATGCACGGCCTCGTAGAATTTCTTCTCCAGAATATCGCGCGGCACGTGTCCGGCACGGAAACCGGGATATTTAGCCTGCGCGCCTATCTGTTTGAAGGCGCCGTCGAACTTATTCTTCACGACATCGCCCGAGACTTCCACCCTCAATTCTCTAATCGTTCCATCAACTTTCTTTGTTTCCGTTTTCATGATACTTCCCTTTCTTGAACCTGTGCAGGGTTAATGTTTCCTTGAGTTGATACGCGTTCCTACATGCTGAATTTTTCTCCCAGATATATCTCTCTGGCCTTGGAGTTGTTTATCAGTTCGGCGGCGGTGCCGGAAATAAGTATATTGCCTTCGGTGATAAGATAGGCCCTGTCGGTTATGGAAAGGGTTTCTCTGACGTTATGGTCGGTCAGCAATATGCCCAGTCCGCGGTTGCGCAGGTCCCTGATTATCCCCTGCGCCTCGCTTACCACTATCGGATCTATGCCGGAGAACGGCTCGTCCAGCAGGATGAAAGACGGATTGGTGACGAGAGCGCGCGTGATCTCCAGCCGGCGCCTTTCCCCCCCGGAAAGAGTGAAGGCCTTGCTCTTTGCCAAATGGGATATGTTCAACTCACTCAACAGCTCCCTAAGGCGCCTTTCGCGTTCCTGACGGTTTATCGGCAGGGTTTCCAGTATCGCCATAATGTTCTCTTCCACGGTAAGCTTCCTGAATATCGAAGCCTCCTGGGCAAGATACCCGATGCCGAAACGCGCCCTCTCGTGGATGCTCAACCCGGTTATATCATGGTTGTCGAAGATTATTTTCCCGCGATTGGGCGGGATGATCCCCACGATCATGTAAAAAGTGGTCGTCTTGCCCGCGCCGTTTGGCCCGAGCAGGCCGACAATCTCACCCCTTTTCACCAGAATGTTGACCCCTTTCACGACTTCCCTGCCGTCGTAACTCTTGCAAAGGTCCTTAGTTTCCAAAAGATGCATTCATCTCCTCCGGGGAATTGATGATCAATTTGGGTTTGCCGGTCAGGACTATGCGGCCGTCGGAGGCGTTATACACCGCTTCTTCGCTGTAAGAAATATTTTCCCCTCTGACTACCTTGACGTTGCCCCTGGCTACTATCCGCTTCAGGCTGCCGTTCATGTCCTTCCCGCTTTTCACCGCATCTGCCTTGCGGGAGAAATACACCGTCATCTCGTCGCTGTAGACCTGCGCGTCCGTTCTATCGATCTTCACGTTGTTCCTGAATACGGCGACGTTCTTCGCGTAATCTATATCCACCGGACCGTCGCAGGTAACGATCACCTTCGCCCTGTCCTCTTCCGCGGCGTCCGGTTTGTCCGGAGTTATCTCCGCCTTGATGTTTTTCTTTAAGGTCACCTGGTTCAGGGCGGGCCTTCCGCTTGCCCCCAGGGCGTTGGCGATCATATTCTGCCGCTCGATGTTTACCTCGTCCGGCGTGTCGACCAGCTGGTTCTTTCTGTCCCAATCGAGGGAATCGGTAGTCAACTTGACCCCGGAAGCGGTGGTAATAAAAACGTTCTTTTCCAGATGCACCACTCCCGCCTCCCGGTGAAAAACCCCTTTGTCTGCGGTCAGGCTGACGTCGTCATCTTCGCCGTAAAGATTGCCTTTTACTTCCTTTAGATTGATCTTGTCCTCGAGAATATCCGCGCTTTTGCCGGAGACATCCCAGGATTTCCTGCCTTTTTCGCCGTAACCGGATATAGAGAAATCATTTATCTGCTGAGGGACTTCCTGCTTCTCGGCGTTCGGCGTCTCCTGCGCCGCGGCTTGCGCAAAAAGCAGCAGCATTATAAACGCCGTGAATACGCCTCTACATATCATAATATTTCCCGACGAGTTCGTCCCACCGGCCGTGCGCCTTCAATATAATTTCCGCCACCTCGCGCACCGCCCCCCTGCCGCCGTAACGCGAGGTAACGTATGCGGCGGCGCGTTTTATCTCCTCGCAGGCGTTGGCCACGGCCACGGGCAGCCCCACTCTTCTCATCAAGCAAAGGTCAACCAGGTCGTCGCCGACGAAACAGACCTCATCTGCGCTACGCCCGTACTTGGAAAGGATCTTCTCCAGAACCGAACTTTTGGGAGAAACATCCGCATATACCGCATCCACACGCATATCCCTGGCGCGCGGCTTGATCGCTCTCGAACCTTTGGCGGTTATAAGCACGGTCGGTATGTCGGCTTTTTTCAACAGATGGACTCCCATCCCGTCGTGCACGTCGAAGAACTTGGAATCGCGGCCCCCGGAATCGTAGATGATCCTGCCGTCGGTAAGCACGCCGTCGACATCCAGCAGCAGAAGCCCGACCCTGCCGGCCTTCTCTTTCACTTTCAAAGGAACCATACCGCTGGTTTCCGTCATATCAAGCCGGCTTTCAATAAATCCTGCACGTCGAGCAGTCCGACCGGCCTGGACTTTTCGTCCACTACCGGCAATTCGTCTATTTTTTTCTCCTGCAGCAGACGTACCGCCTCCGCCGCCAGCATCTGCGCTCTTACCCTCACCGGGTTGCGCGTCATCACTTCTCTGACCGGCAGACCGGTGATCGATTTCCCGGACTCCAGGTTGCGGCGCAGATCGCCGTCGGTGAATATCCCGCTTAACCTTCCTTTGGCGTCCACGACCGAGGCGCTGCCGGCGCGCGCGTGCGTTATCTTTAGAAGCACCGCCGAGATTTTAGAGTCCTCCTCCACCACTGGATTGGCCGGGCCCTTGCGCATTATATCCTCCACTTTAAGCAGCAATCTTTTTCCCAAAGCCCCGCCCGGATGGTAAAAAGCGAAATCCTGCTCCTTGAAACCGCGCAGATCCAAAAGGCAGACCGCAAGCGCGTCGCACATAGCCAGCATCGCCGTGGTGGAAGAAGTCGGCGCCAGTCCCAGAGGGCAGGCCTCCTTCTTGACGCAGGTGTTCAACACGGCGTCGCTGTATTTCGCCAGAGAAGAAGAGGCGTTGCCGGTTACCGCGACGACCTTCGCCCCCATCTTCTTGAGCAAAGGCAACAGTCTCTTAACTTCGTCCGTCTCTCCGCTGTTGGAAAGGATAACCACCGAGTCCTCGCGGGTGACCCTCCCGAGGTCGCCGTGGATGGCCTCCGCCGAATGCAAGAAAAGGCTTGGTGTCCCGGTAGAGGCAAGCGTAGCGGAGAGTTTCTGGCCGATGATGCCGGCTTTCCCCATCCCAGTCACCACGACCCTGCCTTTACAGGACATTATTATTTTCACCGCACGGCGGAAATCCGCGCCCAGCCCGCTCTTCAATTCCAGGACCGCTTTCGCCTCTATGTCGAAAACCTGTCTGGCCCTTTTTAATATATCCATTTACCCGCTCTCTTTCAAACTGCAGCTTTAAGGCTGTCGCTGATTGCCTTCACCTGCCCCAGCAGGGCGTCCAGCGTGCCGAAATCTATCATGTTCGGGCCGTCGCACGGGGCGTTGTCCGGGTCCGGATGGACCTCCAGGAACAGGCCGTCGCAGCCGAAGGCCACGGCGGCGCGCGCCAGGGCTTCCACGAATTCTCTCTGTCCGGAAGACGCCCCGCCCTTGCCTCCCGGCAGCTGCACGCTGTGCGTGGCGTCGTAAATCACGGGGCATCCGGTACGGCGCATCACGGCCAGACTGCGCAGATCGCTGACCAGGTTATTATAACCGAACGAGTATCCCCTGTCGGTAAGCAATATCCTCCTGTTGCCGCAGGCCTCGGCCTTGGCGACTATCGGGGCGATGTCCCAGGGGGAAAGGAATTGGCCTTTCTTGATGTTCACCGCCCTGCCGCTGCGCGCCGCTTCCGCGACGAGATCCGTCTGTCTGCAGAGGAAAGCCGGAATCTGCAGAACATCCAGCACCCTGGCGGCGGAGGCCACTTCTTCGCGGCAATGCACGTCGCTCAAGACGGGAACATCAAGTTTTTTCTTGACCGCGGAAAGCACCTTCAGCCCCGCCTTGATACCTGGTCCGCGAAAAGAGGTCCCGGAAAGCCTGTTCGCCTTGTCGTAACTGGCCTTGAAGACGTAAGCGACGCCGTGCGCGGCCGCGATATCTTTAATCTTTCTGCCGACCAAAAGACAGTGTTTCTCCGACTCTATAACGCAGGGCCCGGCGATAAGCAGAGGCGGACGCCTTCCGCCGACCTTTACTGTCCCGCTTATGGTTATCTCCCTTACGGACGTCTTCATTTATCCCCCGAAACCTCAATAGCCGCCTTCACGCGTTCCAGGTCCTCGACAGTATCCACACCTATGGTCTCATAACGCGTCTCTATAACCTTGATGCGGCAACCGGCCTCCAGCACCCGGAGCTGTTCGAGCTTCTCCGTTTTCTCCAGGGAAGAAGGAGGCATATTCTTGTAGGTAAAAAGGAAATCCTTGGTGTATCCGTACATTCCTACGTGCTTATAATAAACCGGTGCCTCAACACGGGAACCGGCCGCGTGGTAAGGTATGGCGGAGCGGGAAAAATACAACGCCAGGTTATTCTTGTCGAAAACCACCTTGACCACGTTGGGATCCGTTATTTCCTCCTGCTTTTCTATGCGTTTTGCCAGAGTGACCATTGACGCTGAATCATCTGAAAGCAAAGCCTGCGCCAGCTGATCGATCATCACCGGCTGCAGGAGAGGTTCGTCCGCCTGTATGTTCACCACCGCCCTGGCGTCCAGCGGATAGACCGCTTCCGCTATCCGGTCGGTGCCGCAGGTATGGGCCTTCGCGGTCATTACTGCCTTGCCGCCGAAGCCCTTTACCGTTTCGGCTATCCTTTCATCGTCGCAAGCGACCAGCAGATCATCCAGCAGTTTCGCTTTACGCGCCCTTTCCCAGACACGGCGGATCATCGGTTTTCCGGCGATGTCTGCCAGCACCTTGCCTTCCAGTCTGGTGGAGGCGTAACGGGCCGGGATAACGCCGATAACGTCCATCAACGCACCCCCCGCGAAGCGTGTTCTTTGATCTTCTTCAACAACTCCTCCCGGCTTGTGACCGCCGTGCCCAGCTTGCTGACCACTATGCCCGCCGCGAAATTGGCGATATGCGCGGCTTCGGCCTTAGTGGCGCCGCAAGCCAGGGCCAGGGTAAAAACGGCTATTACGGTATCCCCCGCTCCCGAGACGTCGAATACCTCCTGCGCCACCGTCGGTATCGTGATTGAACGGCCGTCTTTCTCGAAAAGCGCCATCCCCTGTTCTCCCATAGTCACCAGTATTGATTCCAGCTCCAGATAACGCATCACCTGGTCGGCAGCTTTCCCGGCTTGTTCCACGCTGGTTATCTTGTCGTTGTTGAGCTTGAAATTATTGGTGGTATCCGTCAACTTCAGGTTCCTCACAGCGTTCTCAAGTTCCTTCCGGTTGGGAGTTATGGATGTCACCTTTCTATAAAGCTGAAAATTCTCTTCTTTAGGATCAACGTTGACGATCTTTCCTTTTTTCACCGCCAGAGAAAGTAATTCGGACAACAGCTGTTCATTTACCACGCCCTTGCCGTAATCCTCTATGATTATCGCCGAAAACTTGTCTATGTTGGCGGAAACGAAATCCAATATCTTCCCGTTAACCCGCTCCGGGAGCGAATGGGTGTGCTCCCAGTCCACCCGCACCACCTGCTGGTGGCCGGCAATGATCCTGGTCTTTACGGTCGTGTGCCTGCGCGGATCGCGCACTATCCCGGAGATATCCACCCCTCTTTTCTTCAAGACCCCGGACAGCTCCGCCGCGTTCTCGTCGTCGCCGACCACCCCGGACAGACAGACCTCCGCGTCGAGGGCGCTGATATTGTATGCCACGTTCGCCGCGCCTCCGGGAACAAAACTGTGTTTTTCCGCCCAGACCACGGGCACCGGCGCCTCCGGCGATATCCGATCCACTTTGCCCTGTATATACTCGTCCAGTATAAGATCCCCTATAACCAATATGCGGGCCTTGTCGTAAGCCGAGATTATCTTCTTGTAACCGGAGATCCTCATAACCGTTCCACCACCGCCTGCGCGAACAAAGGCAGCATTATTTCATGATGCCCGATTATATAATACCCTTTGCCTCCGGACAAAACCGGGCGGCAGACGATATTCTGGGCAGGTCTGTACTGTTGTATCATGTCGAAATTGACCGCTGTGAAATCCTTTACTTCCGAGCCGAGGTTGCGGGCCAGATTCAGCGCTTTCAGGAACACTTCCGGCATGATCACCGCCGAACCGAAATTCAAAAGCACCCCTCCCCCGTTGAGTCCGCGTATCTCTTCCACCAGAGTGAGGAAATCCGCGTAACTCGCCTTGCCTGCGGCGGCGGGATCGAAAGACGGGTGCTGGTGTATAATATCGGTGCCTACAGCCACATGCACGCAGACGGGTACGCCGTGAGCGCACGCCCCGCGCAGCACGCTTAAACGGCTGTGAGGGAATTCTTTGCCGCGGATGCGCGAGCCTACCGCGTAACCGAAACCCTGCCGGCGGGAAGCCCCTGCCTTGACGGCGTTATTTATGAACTCCGCCGTCTCTCTCCCCATACCGAATCTGCCGGAGGCAAGGCCGGACGCGACGTCCTCGGAAGTCCTGCCCTGCAGGGCTATCTCGAAGTCATGTATCACGCCCGCGCCGTTAAGGCACACGCAGGAAATCACCCGTTTCCGAATCAACTCTATTATGACCGGCCCGAGTCCGCATTTTATCACGTGCGCCCCGGCCATGAAAATCACCGCTTTTTTCCTGCGTCCCGCGGAAGCCGCGGCTTCCGCCGCAGAACGCAGATCGGCGGCGCGCAGGATGTTCGGCAAAGAGGAAAAGAAAGAGCGGAAACCCGCGCCCTTGCGCGGGGGCTGCGCAAAATCTCCGGCGGAAACCTTGCTTTTCCTGGTTTTGACCGAATATGTCCTCACCCTGCTTAAATCAACCACTTTGACCTTTCCGTACAAATAACCGTTTACGTATGAAATTGTAAGGGGTTTAGCTCCTGCCTCAACATGCCGACAACGCTGCGACCGGCCCCGAAAAGAAGAAGCAAAACGCTCAGTATTACATTGTCAAACAAGTTCCTAATACTTGAAATCGAGAGTAGAAAGTTGACCGTCCGCCACTGAAGCGTTGGCGGACTCCGTACGCTGTTAAATAAGTTTTTAAAACAGCGCACAGAGCAATCGAGAGTCGAAAATCGAGATTTGATTCGATGAAAGTTCTCGATTGCGGTCTAATTTCGATTCTCGATTATCAGAAACTTATGTAACAACAGTAGTGTGCCGGGCGAGGAAGCAAATCGTCAGGCCCTGCGCGCCCTCTTTCTTCTTTCATCAGCCTTCTTCCGATACTTTATACGGGAAGGATTAAAGCCCGGGGTTTCTGCGGCTTTATTAACTTTATCATAGAATTAAGCGGCAGTCAATCACCAGATTGACCGCTCCGGGCCCGTATTGCGCGTATAAACTCGCCGTGAACCCGCCGGAGAACGGCGGGCAGGCCTGGGAGGATCAGTCCGCCGCTTCTTTCACCTCTTCTTCCGTCCCGCGCTGCGGCCCGGGGAAAAACGGACGCCCTGGGCCTCTCATCAAATAGAAAATGACCCAGGAATTCCAGAGGATGGAGAGAGACAGCAGAAAAACAAGAATGCCGGGGAGAGATGAAACGGTGACCCGATGCGATTGCTCCAGTTTCTGCAGAGCCTCCTGCTGATATTCCGCTTTATAACGCCGCAGAACTTCCTGCTTTTGAGCCTCATAATTCTTTTCCGTGTATTCCTTAAGAGAGACAAAGACGTTGCGGCCGGAAAAAGGCACGAAACTCACCGCCACCAGTATAAGATTCAAAAAGCATACGGCGAGGATGAAACGCCTGCCCCATTCTTTCAGTTTCAGCAGATATATACCGCCGACCAGAGATAGGACCGGCAGCAGCGAATCGGTGAACAACCTGATGTGCGAATATGGAAAAGGAAAAGCCCCGGTGTTATTCAGATAGAATGCGCGCATATCCAGCAAAGAAAACACTCCCGTAACCCCCGATATAATAAACCATATCCCTATGACTTTAATCCCCAAGGCGACTTCTTTACGCATAATCATCATCTCCTATATCTACCGCCAGATCCCGGCCTGCCGCATAAAGCAGGAGCCGGCGGTTGCTTTTATACCGTAAGCGGCGGCTTTCCCGACTGCTTCCGGCGATTCCGAACCCGGTTGCATCCATATCTCTTTTACTCCCATCGACCTGCATTCCTCTATGATTTCCAGGGTTACCTCAGGAGGAACAACCGTGATCACTATATCCGGGACTCTATCCAGCGCCCTCAGGTTGCGTTTTATCTGTCTGCCGAGAATGATGCCGTTACGCGGGTTTATACCGTGCACGTTGAACCCGTATTTCATCAAATCCTTGAATATTCGGTAACCGGTCTTATATTCTTTATCACTGACGCCTACCACCGCGATCTCCCTGCTGTGCATGAGACGGAAATCGGCGGCACCGCCCTCTATATGCTTGTGTTTTTTTCCGTAGCAGTACTTTGTTAGAAAATATTTTTCTTCCCGATTATTTTTAAAATCGTCATT
>WOZK01000021.1:7811-18307 GCA_011620275.1 Candidatus Omnitrophota bacterium | reverse complement strand
CCTCTCCTCTGCGCGAAATCATCTCCAATCCTGGTTGATGATTTCTTGCTTATAGGAAGAAAAACGGAGAGGCAGGGATTCGAACCCTGGGACCCTTGCGAGTCACACGCTTTCCAGGCGTGCCCGTTCGACCGCTCCGGCACCTCTCCAAAGTAATTAAATCTACTCAATACACATTCCTTGCGAGTCACACGCTTTTCCCGCTTCCCTTTCAAACCTTTAAATCGGCTACGGGATCCCGCTTCGCGGGACCAGGCGTGCCCGTTCGACCGCTCCGGCACCTCTCTAAATTGAAAAAGTAAATAGTGTCGAGAATAAAATATACCCTGTGAGTTTAAATCTGTATAGCAATTTAAACTCTTATATACTTTATAGTTTAAATATTCTATTCCGCTTTTATTGCTTTGGTTGGCACCTGGTAGCCGGGCTGGGCGATCGTCCTGGTCTTGCGCCACTGGTCCACTCTTCCGTCTAGAAACAAGACTTCGTAATCACTCACACCGATCCTCTTTCCGGATGACTGAGAAGGATGTATCTTATCGGCGGGATATATCCATATCTCGTATTCCTTACCGGCAACGATCTCTTTGCTTATCTGGAAAGGTATACCAAGAGTATTTTTAACCTCAGCGGAGGTCATTCCCGTCGTCACGCTGGCAAAATCCCTTGTGTTAACATCGGTGAATACAAACGCGCATCCGGCCAGCATAAATAGCGATAATAACACTACCCAGTTACGCATTTTACTACCTCCTTTAGGAGATGACAACAATCCCAACAAAGCTCCTTAACCTAAAGGAGCCTCAAATTTACAGTAAGGAATTGGTTCGAAATTTTTTCTTTACGGAAAGGCCGGATTCTCCGCCTTTCAAGTCTTATTTATACCAAAAAACTCGGTAAATAGCAACTGAATTATCATCTACAACTGGGAATGATACAATAACCCAGAGAGGGACAAGAGACCTCAGTCAACCGTCTTGCTTTTTTAGGTGATTTCTGGTATAAATAATTACTTTGGAAAGAGTTGGAGGCGTCGCATAGCTGGTTGAGTGCACCGGTCTCGAAAACCGGAGGGGGCGTAAGCCTCTCAGAGGTTCGAATCCTCTCGCCTCCGTTTCCCTTCCTCTATCGAGAAATTATTTAACCCGTAAGGGAAACGGACTCCGATGAAATTCTATTAGTTTTTCGCGACAAAAGAAAAACTAGAGGCGATAAGCCGAGCAAGGAGTGCGGCATGATAACAACTAAAGGCAACCCTTATAAGAGGGTTGCCTTTAGTGTTGTTCACAATATGTGCTTCCGGGAACACTTTCGCAGAAACCGCTAAAAACTATTCCTGGCTGTTGTTAATCTGCGGCTGTCCACCGGCACCGCGTAAAACGGTATCCAATTCCTGTTTCTGCTTCAATAACGCTGCCCTGATCTCCGCCCTTTGGCTCGAGAACTCCTGTTGAATGTCCTCTCTAATAGAGTCTATCGCCGCCCGTAAAGAAGATTTAATCTCGTCTTTATAAGCCGCGATGCGTTTATCGAGAACGACATTCAGTCCTGCAGCGCGCTCCTCGGCCACTTGTTCGTATTCCCGGAGCTTCTCCATCACGGATTTCCGCAGGCTGCCGCTTAAAACATACATCTGTTGCTTAACCAGCCCGCCGGTCCAAGAACGGAGATCGTCAAACTGCCTGGTAATAATCTCCCCCCTGTCCTTCTCATATTGTTCTAACTGGCTGTTGATGGAATCCTGCAGTTGCCGTACGTATTCCAGCTTGAGGACGACTTCCTGTTCCTGTTTTTTCTGGCGAAGCTGCTCTTTGATGGACTCTTCTATCTTACGCCTGTCTTCCACTTGCTGGAGCACGTATTCGGCCAACTGCTCTTTATTTTTCTCTTGCCGCGCCTTTTCCTTAACGAACATTACCCAACCGGATAAAGAAACGATCAGAGAAATAACGGCGATAACCATTACAGCCTTGTTATTCATGCCTTAATAAAACCTCTTTCGAAGAAGGGATAGTTATCTTGTAGCTTTCTCCGGCACTGAAACGTCCGCGGACTCCGTTCCCAGGGTCTGTTCACTGATCTGATCTAAAACACAGATCCCAAAACCCGTCTTTTATATTAATAATTTTCCGCCTTGATTTCGTAATAAGCCTGCGGATGCCTGCACGCCGGACACTCCTTAGGCGCATCCTTTCCCTCATGCACATAACCGCAGTTACGGCAATGCCAACGGACAACGGAATCTTTCTTAAAGACCTTACCGGCTTCCAGATTGACAAGCAACTGCCTGTACCTTGCTTCGTGCTCTTTTTCCACCTTGGATATCTGCTTGAAAGAAACCGCTATATCCGAAAACCCCTCTTCCTCTGCGACGCGGGCAAAATCGGCGTAAAGCGTCGTCCACTCCAGATTCTCCCCTGCGGCAGCCTCGGTGAGGTTCAACTTAGTATCCTGTACCATACCGGCCGGATAAGAAGCGGTAATCTCCGCTTCTCCTCCTTCAAGATACTTAAATAAAACTTTAGCATGCTCCTTTTCGTTATCCGCGGTATCCAGGAAAATGGCCGATATCTGTTCCAGCCCTTCCTTTTTGGCAGCGCTCGCGAAATATGTATAGCGGTTGCGCGCCTGCGATTCTCCGGCGAAAGACGCCAGCAGATTCTTTTCCGTTTGCGTCCCTTTCAATGATTTAGACATAATAAAATCCTTTCAGTTGAATATTATCTTCCTTCGTGCCTCGTCCTTTCCTTTTCCTCCTTCGGTACTTTTATCTCATCCTTCTGTTTTCTCCATCGGCTTCCCACAACATACAAGTTCTCCTCCGCCGACTTTGGTAACAGTCACTTCATTCCCGCAGACATTACAGCGGTACTTTTCCCCTGTCTTTTTCACACTCATAGTTATGCCCCCTTCCATGTTCACAGCGACTTCAGATAAACGAACCTGAGTATAAAAATTACCGCGAACAGATACACGAGCCAGGAAACTTCTCTGCCCCTGCCGGAGAGCAGCTTTATCCCCGCGTAACTGATCAACCCGAAGGCTATTCCCGTGGCGATGCTGAACGTCAACGGATACAACCCGGGGCTTCTCAAGCCGAATGATGAGCGACGATATCTCATAATCATTATAAATGACACGCTTTCCCGACCGCGCATCCATAAAGCTACAGTTTGATACGCCCTATCGTCTTGGCCTTATGCTCAATCTTATTGTATTCCGGCAAAGGTTTGAAGTCGGACACGGAAGCGATAAAGTTCGCCGGGAAAATTGTTATCATGGCGTTATATTCCCTTACCATCCGGTTGAAAAGTTCTCTCTCCGAGGAAATTATCTCCTCTCGCACGGCCAATTCCCTGATTAACTTCGTCAATTCCGGTTCGGACTTGAGTTGGGAATAATTCTCCGCCGTCTTCAACAAGTGAGACAACGCCGCGTCAAGCGCTACAGCCGCGTTTATCTTCGCCTCCACTCCGGAGGCCTTGTCCCAGCCGGATTCCGCTTCCAGCAGGGTAGAAAACAAAACATCCTCATGATCGGCATAGTCGTAAACTTTTTTTTCCAAAGGAGGGATAACGGCATTCCTCTCCTGCAGCCGCACCTCCACCCGATTCCATTTAGCCGTGATCGCGGCTTGTTTTGACAATATCCCCCTATAGACCGAAAAAAAGACTGCCGCTGACGCCAAGAGCACAATACAGGAACCAACCAGGAAAGATCGCATTCCTCCCTCCTTATCGCTCTTAAACCTTACTCTTCTTCCGCCGTCTCGAAACGGCAGCCGCAAAGATTACATTCATAAACAGAAAGGTCATCCAGCGGCTCCACGAAACGAGTATCGGTGCTGCCGCACTTCTGGCATTCCACGGCCGGCTTCCAGTCGCCCATAGACACCTCCAGTCCCCGCGATAGATATCATTATATCCGGAATCGTGACAATTTCCACCCCGGAAAGATCATTTCTTCAATCACACAACCGGTGTTTAAACTCGTAGATACGCTCGTCAAAAATAATATCACTGTCAAAAACGCGTTTTCTCAGGATTATTCCTTCCAGGGACGTGCACCTGCTCAGGCCCACGTAGACTTGTCCGTGCGTAAAAGCCCCGTGCCCCAGGTCGATTACAACTTTATCGAAGGTCTGTCCCTGGCTTTTATGGATGGTTATCGCCCAGGCGAGTTTGAGCGGGAACTGCTCAAAAGTTCCGGCTACCCTCTCCTCTATCCTGTCTTGGGCGGCATTATACTCATACTTTATCCTCTCCCATTTTGCCCTGTCAACATCATGCAGCCGGCCGTTTACGCGCACTGTAACAGTCTCTTCCGATAGTTCCGCCACCTCAGCTATGGTTCCGTTAACCCAGCGCCTGTCCTGATCGTTGCGCAGCATTATTACCTGCGCGCCCGGTTTCAGCTTAAGCACCGGCTCGGTGGGAAAAGACTTTTCATCGAAATCCTTGTTGACGGAACATTGAAAGTTATGCGCCTTCCCCGGTAACCCGGCAAGCCTGCGTTCGTTTATCATGGCCGCCTGTCTGTTGGTGGAGGTAAGAACAATGCAACCCTCGTCGTCGCCGGCCGTCTCGCGTGCCATGCGGGAATTCAAAACCGCCAGGTCCTCCTCATCATGTCTGCCGTCTCTGATTCTGTTTAGAATATTAAGGAACCGGCCATCTGCCTGGCGGTAGACCTTTGTCAGTTCTATATAACGCGGTTTAATCTTTCTGAACGCCCTGGCCTGAAAAAAATACGGACTGCCGTATTCCTTTTCCAGTATCTCAACCGCCTCCGGCTCGACCACCGGCGGGAGTTGAAAGAGATCCCCGAAGAAAATAACTTGCGCTCCTCCGAAAGGCACGTCCGGAGCGTCCCTGTTCAGGCGCAAGGCATAATCTATGCCGTCCATCAGGTCCGCGCGAACCATTGAAACCTCGTCTATTATCAAGGTATCGATCTCTCTGATAAGCTTGCGGTCGCGCTTCTTCCTGACAGTCCCCGGCCGGATGATCCTGGGAGGGAATTTGAAGAAAGAATGAATCGTCTGCCCGCCGACGTTAACCGCCGCCACTCCGGTAGGAGCAAGTATCACGACGTTCTTGGCGGTATTGGATTTGAAATACTTCAGGAGCGTGGATTTGCCGGTCCCGGCCTTGCCGGTGACGAATATACATTCATTGGTCCGCTCCATAGTCTCAAAAGCGCCCAGGAACTCCCGGTTCAAATCGAGGTTCTCCGGCAAATCAAACTTACCAGAATAAAAAGGATTATTGTGGGGAGGAACAGCGGATTCTCCCCTGCCGATCTCCGGCAAATAATATCTATCCCAGTTTGAAGACATGAATGACCCTGCGGTAATATTACAAACGTACCGGTGCACGAAGCTGTTTCTTCTCTGAATGCAGGCGTTTGGCCTCCAGCATCTTCTGCTTCGCTCGGCGGGAACGACGGTGTTTCTGACGGCGTATCTTAGCGATACGCTTCTGCTCCTGCGACAGCTTGCCGAGGATCGTGTTCTCTATCTTTCTCAAAAGTAATACGCGGGCAAGCCGGCGGTTAAGATACTGCGAGCGTTCCTCGCTGCATTTGATCTCGATACCCGTAGGCAGATGCTTCAAATGCACGCATGTGGAGACCTTGTTAACGTTCTGCCCTCCCGGCCCCTGCGAACGCACGAATTTCTCCACGATGTCCTCCTCCTTAACCCCGAAGCGGGACATCTCCTCACGCAAAAGTTCTTCTTTCTCCGGACCAAACATAGAAAAACGGTTGTGGGATTCTGGGAATAATACTTAATTACGGTATTTTAGGATGTGGTTCCGCGTTTTTATAATAATTAAGTATTGTGTCCCCGGAATTAGGTATATCATATTTTATAGAGTTCATGCCGCTGGCGCTTTATGTTCTCATCGGTAAGGTATTCATCGAAAGTCGTTCCGGCGCGGTCGATACAGCCGTGCGGTCCGAACTCTATGATGCGGTTGGCCACCGTCTGCACCAACTGGTGGTCATGTGATGAAAAGAGCACCGTGCCGCGGAACTTCTCTAAACCGCGGTTTAAAGAAGTGATGGCTTCCAGGTCAAGGTGATTGGTCGGCTCATCAAGTATAAGCAGGTTCGGTTGTATAACCGACATGCGCGCCAGCATGCACTTGGCCTTCTCGCCTCCTGAAAGAACATTCACCGGTTTGAGCGACTCCTCCCCGGTGAAGAGCATCCTGGCGAGAAAAGCCCTGACGAATTCTTCGTCGGTGATTGCGGAAAACTGCCTCAGCCAGTCCACCACGCTCAGCGTGGAATTAAAGAACTCCGAATTGTTCCTAGGATAATACGCCTTCTGGACCGAAGAGCCCCATTTATAACTGCCGCTTTCCGGCTCCAAATCCCCGGTCAATACCTGAAAAAGCGTAGTCTTGGCAAGGTCGTTGGGCCCGACAAAAGCGATCTTATCCCCCTTTTGCGCCGTGAAACGCAGGTTCGCAAACATCGACTGTCCGTCAAGCGACATGGAAAGATTCTCGATACTCAAGATGTTGTCACCGGCTTCTCTGGCCTGGTCGAAATTGATATAAGGATACTTACGCGAGGACGGCCCGATATCGTCCACGGTCAGCTTCTCCAGTATCTTCTTTCGGCTGGTGGCCTGCCTGGATTTCGAGGCGTTGTTGGCGAAACGCATAATGAATTCCTTGAGCTCCTTGCGCTGCTCCTCGACCTTCTTGTTTGCCTCGCTGCGCTGGCGCGCCGCCAATTGGCTGGCCTCCGACCAAAAGGTGTAATTGCCGGTATAGAGTTTGATCTTGCCGTAATCGATGTCGGAGATGTGCGTGCAGACTTTATCCAGGAAATGCCTATCGTGGGAGACAACGATGGCGATATTCTCGAAATCACAGAGAAATTCCTCCAGCCAGAGGCGCGAATCAACGTCAAGATAATTGGTAGGCTCGTCCAGCAGCAGTATGTCCGGGTTACCGAACAACGCCTGCGCCAGCAGGACTCTCACCTTCTGCCCCGCCTCCAATTGTGTCATCTGCGCCGTATGCAGAGATTCCTCTATCCCCAGTTCGCTCAACAGCCTGGCGGCGTCCGCCTCCGCACTCCAGCCGTCAAGTTCCGTGAACTCGCTTTCCAGCTCGGACGCGCGCAACCCGTCTTCATCAGTGAAAGGAGTTTTGGCGTAAATACGTTCCTTCTCGGTGATAATATCGTAAAGCTTCTTGTGCCCCATGATCACGGTGTTCAAAACCGTAAACTCGTCATAGGCAAACTGATCCTGTTTCAAGACAGAAATGCGCTTGCCGGGAGTCACCGAGACGTCTCCGCTGGTCGGCTCCACCTCCCCGGAAAGTATTTTCAGAAAAGTGGACTTGCCTGAACCGTTGGCGCCGATAAGGCCGTAACAGTTGCCGGGTGAAAAGATGATATCGACGTTTGAGAAAAGCTTGCGCTGTCCGTATTGAAGTGTGACGTTACTTACTGTGATCATAGTTTTGATACCTTATCTTTCTTTTAAATTGAGTTTTTGCGAATAAGCTAAATTATAACAAAAAGGCGGGGCATATACAAGATAGGTTCTTCGGCGGCAGACCGGAGAACAACCTGCTTCATTTCACATCATGCCCGTTGGCGGACAAGAACCGCGCAACCTCTTCCCTGCGGTCACCCTGCAGTTCGATCGTAAAATCCTTCACCGTCCCGCCCGCACCGAGCCTGCGCTTCAACTCCCTGCAAAGCGCCTCCAGTTTCTCCCGGTTGAGAGGCAACCCGGAGATAATCGTCATCCCCTTGCCCTTCCTGCCCTGCGTATCATAACGCACCCGCGCCGAACCTCCGGCATCCGGTACCGCCGAGCGCTTCAGCTTATCGCAGACGCAGTCGCCCAGCGGTTTTGAACACTTCGGACACATCTTGCCGTGTTCGGAGGAATAAACAAGACGGGAATTGTCTGGAGTGAACATAGTTTTAATTCTAATTCCGAGGACACGATACTTAATTACGACGTATCCAACTCCGAGTTGACTGGAGTCTTCTCGGAGTCCGTTTTTCTTCCTCTCCTCTGCGCGAAATCATCTCCAATCCTGGTTGATGATTTCTTGCTTATAGGAAGAAAAACGGGTAGTCGTGGACGCCAGGTGAACCCTACAACTACCTGAAATACAATTACTTGTGAAAATGACTATCCGCAAAGGTAGACGCGGCTTTGTCTACTTCGGACGCCATATCCCGCCAAAAAGCTTAATCTGATAGCCTTTTAATTTCGGCGGCAATTTCATCAATTACTTTGACATTTTGGATTTTCTTATTATTGCCTACCTTTACCGAAATAACATAAAAAACTCTGCCACCATATTTTTTTGTGAACTTTTCATGCGTGACTGCCTGCTGGGATCTTTCTTGAAATATTTCAGGAATATGCGATACTCCACCCGCAGGCTTTATCTGCAATCCGATATACGCTTCTTTGATCTTGATAAAGAAATCAACATTATACAACCTATCCCATTCATCAGGTGCCGGCTCGATTTTAACCTTAAGAATTTCTTGCAACTGTCCATAAATTGTTTGAATTTCTGTAACGTACCCTTGATACGTTCTATTAATAACCATTTCGAACATATACTTGATGCAATCTTCTTCTTTGATATCTTCAACTTCAGCGGCAATAACTTCTGTGATTTTTACATATAGCTTTCTGCCTAACTCTTCGATATGTTCTCTTGAACGAACATTCTTAAAATAATACGTTTCCCAATCTTCGATTTGCTTGGGAGAGCATTTTCTGATCGCTTCTGACACAGCGCCAACATTCCTGCTAAAGTTCATCTGAAATCTGTTCATTGCACTATTTAAAATCCATTCTTTAGCCATTAGCGACTCCCTTGAGTTCTAAAAATTTTGATTTATATTTATATTCCGATTCATTATCAACATCTACCAACCCACTTTTAATCAAATGGGCATTAACAAAAGTTTTATTTTGGAGATATAGATAACAACATAATCTATTATCGGAGTCATACTTTTTTTGGTCATACTTCAAAAATACCTTCTGACCTTGAGCCTTTTTAGCTAAATATTCAGTTGCCTTGCCATTTTTTAAAACGTCTTGCTTGACGCCCAACAGTCTAACGATCAAACCATTACTCAGCTTTACAATTTCCGGGCTGACTACCTCTTTAACGGTAAAATACTCCTCCCGATGCCCACCATTTTGATCAACTTTTGACCCGAACTGCAATTTCTTTGGATCGATTTTTTTATCAAACTTAATCGGATCTTTAAAGATATACGGCAATTTCTGAATTTCCTCTGCGAAATTAGTGGTTATCTTCTCCTGTTCTGTGATCTCAAAAATGTGCTCAATAGAAAAAAGATTCTGACTACAGCCAATTCTCTCTTGAATGATTGGCAAGAAATCTCCATTAATTTCGTATCCAACAGAGTTTCTGCTGAGATTTTTTGCCGCTAATGTCGTTGTTCCGCTTCCCAAGAATGGATCAAGAACAGTATCGCCCACAAAGGTAAACATCTTTACGAGCCGCTTTGGTAATTCTTCAGGGAACATCGCCAGATGCTTATCCTGTTTTTCACCAGCAAAATTCCAATGTCCCGAAAAATACTGGTTCCATTCCTCTGTTGTCATTTTAGATTTTTCTCTTATTTCTTGGCTCACTGGCTTTGTGGTGCCTTGCTTCTTAAAAATCAAGATAAATTCATAATCAAGCTTTAAAATTCCATTTCTTGGATACGGAAAAGAACCCATCACGGTAGCACCACCAGTCGTATTGCAGGTGGTGACTTTTTGCCATATCACAGCCCCCATATAATCAAATCCAATAGTTTCGCAAAATTTTATTATTTCGGTTCGAATTGGAATAATTTTGTACCGACCATAATACACAGAGCGAGCAAACTGATCGCCTATATTAACACACAGGCGACACCCATCCTCTAAAACACGATAGCATTCATTCCAGACTAAGTTAAGATTGTTAATATATTCTTCGTAACTATGATTAAACCCTATTTGGTCACTGCTACCATAGTCCTTCAATTGCCAATAAGGCGGCGAAGTAACGATCAAATGCACAGAGGAGTCTTGGACTTCCTGCATCTTCCTAGAATCCCCCGTAATTATCCTATGTTTTGTCTTCATGAACACACCGCCTTTTTACTCATGGCGAACCCTGATAATCAACCTTCAGGGTTCGCCTGAGCGTCAACAATGGCGGAGAGGCAGGGATTCGAACCCTGGGTGGAGTTACCTCCACAACAGTTTTCAAGACTGCCGCTTTCAACCGCTCAGCCACCTCTCCAGTGCTACACTCATAAATCTACGGTAATGTCACCCCATAGCCATCAAAGACTGCCGCTTTTCCCGCCAGCTATCAAGACTTATTGCGGCGGGATCCCGTATCTTTATTCTTTATCCAGAACTACGGGACAACCGCTCAGCCACCTCTCCAGTGCTACACTCATAAATCTACGGTAATGTCACC
>WOZK01000021.1:0-7711 GCA_011620275.1 Candidatus Omnitrophota bacterium | reverse complement strand
CCATAGCCATCAAAGACTGCCGCTTTTCCCGCCAGCTATCAAAACTTATTGCGGCGGGATCCCGTATCTTTATTGCTCATCTACAGATCCCACGAAGCATTCAAAGCCGCTTCTCTAATCTCTTCGCAGGCGCGGTCTACGCCGGGATAAAGAGCTGTGTGAATATGCGGGTGATGATGCTGCTCGCCACCTGGCAGGAGTAATTGCAGAAATTTACGAAAGAAAACTTCTCAAATATGAAGTTAAACATCAGGGCGAGGAGTAAAATATTTATCATATAAATGAAGGAGAACCCGAAGATGTAATTCCCTTTTAAGAAGTCGCCTTTCTTGGCGCGCATGGTCTTGGCACTGAAGATCAGGTGGAGAGTGAGAGTAAACCCGCTCAGGAATACCCAATAGCCGGTTAAATCTTTCCAGAAGATAGAGACCAACGGATAGAGCATGAATAATACCAGTGTATAAACAGGCAAGAGGTACGGGGCCACGCGCACCAGCGGCTTGACGAACCTGAAAATGAATTCCACTATTTTATAGCCGCCGCGGTAGATCATCGCCGGTTCCCAGACAAAATGATGGATGACCAACAGGCTAAACACGCCGGACCAGAAATAAACGCGGTCGGCGTGGTCTATAAGGGAAAGCTCGTTGATGAACCCCACCGTCACGGTGTAGACGAAAGGCAGAAGCAGGAGCCCGAAGATAAACTTGGTGATGCCGAAAAGTTTCTGCCCGAGTTCGGCCAACTTTTGTTTAAACCCGCCCCCGGCGCCATCTTCTTCCGCTATGCCCGGCTCCAACTGCGGTTCGGATAAACTCTGATCCCCATTCAGTTCAGGTAAGTCGCTCATAGTTATTCATGTATGGCCTCAAGGCCTGCGGGATGAGGATGGAGCCGTCCGCCTGCTGGTAATTCTCCAGTATGGCAATCATGGTGCGCGGCATAGCCAGTCCCGACCCGTTAAGTGTGTGCACGAACTCCACCTTCTTGGAATCTTTCCTGCGGAAACGAATGTTCGCCCTGCGTGCCTGGAAGGCCTCAAAATTGCTGCAGCTCGACACCTCCAGCCAGACGTCCGCTCCCCCGGCATAAGCTTCCAGGTCGTAGCATTTGGCGGCAGAGAAACTCAAGTCCTCCGTGGTCAGTACCACCACCCGGTAAGGGATACCGAGAATTTGCAGTACCTCCTCGGCGTTGCCGACCAGTGACTCCAGTTCTTCGTATGAATTCTCAGGTTTGGCAAATTTAACCATCTCTACCTTGTCAAACTGATGCACGCGGGTCAACCCCTTGGTATCCTTACCGTAAGAACCGGCTTCCCTGCGGAAACAGGCGCTGTAGGCAGTGTAATAAACCGGCAGGCGGTCTTCGTCGAGTATCTCATCGCGAAAGATATTGGTCACCGGGACCTCCGCCGTGGGGATCAGGAAAAGGTCCTCGTCCTTCAAACGGTACATATCATCTTCCAGTTTGGGCAGTTGGCCGGTACCGGTCATCGAGGCCCGGTTCACCAGAAACGGCGGCAATATCTCCACGTATCCGTGTTTGCTGGTGTGCAAGTCCAGCATAAAATTTATCAACGCCCTTTCCAGGCGCGCGCCGGCATTCTTGAAAAGCAGAAAATTCGAACCGGTGAGTTTGGTGCCGCGGGCAAAATCCACGATATCCATCTTCTGGCAGATCTCCACGTGGTTAAGCGGCTTAAAACCGAATTTCGGCGGCTCTCCCCAAGTGCGCACGACCTGCTTATTCTCCGGGGCCCCGCGCGGTACTGAAGAATGAGGGATATTCGGGATAATAAGGACGAGTTTGTTGACTTTCTCTTCCAGATCGCGCAATTCGCCTTCCAACACGTCTATCCTGCCGGCGATCTCTTTCATCGCGGCGATACGTCCGGAAGCATCCTGTTTGTTCTTCAACAACGCGCCGATCTCCGCGCTGGCGGCATTCTGCTGCGCGCGTAAACCCTCGGTCTCCAACAAAACGGCGCGCCTGTGCTCCTCCGCCTTAAGCAAAGGCCCGATGTCTAACTTGGAAGCGCGTTCACTCAACGCCTTCCTTACCTGATCAGGATTTTCTCTTATGAATTTAATGTCCAGCATCTTTCAAGAACAGTCCATTGTCCACTAAGAACACATCCGTTTTTATCGTCCCTCGTGCCTCATGCTGCGTCCTTCGTATACTTTTATTACCCCTTGATCACTCCCACAGGGCGCATGCGGCAAACGCGTTTAGATATTCCGGCGCGGTGCACCACATCCACGACGTCATTTACGTCCTTGTAAGCCTGCGGGGCCTCTTCAACCAGTGTCCCACGCCCGGAAGCCTTGACTATTATACCTTTAGATTCCAATTCTTTCAAGAGAATCTCCCGGTCGATGCTGCGCATAGCCGCGGAGCGCGATTTGACCCTTCCGGCTCCGTGACAGGTGGTGCCGAATGTCTCCTGCATGGCCTTTTCCGTACCTGTAAGCAGATAAGAATTCCTTCCCATGTCTCCGGGTATAATCACCGGCTGTCCGATCAACTTATATTTTTCCGGCAGGTCAGGATGGCCGGGCGCGAAAGCGCGCGTAGCCCCCTTGCGATGCACGCAAAGCCGTTTGAGCTCACCATTAACCTCATGTTTCTCTATCTTGGCGATGTTGTGCGCCACGTCATAGATCAGCGATATTCCCAGCTTCTGCCAGGAAGTCCTGAAAACCTTCTCGAATACCAACCTGACCAGGTGCATCAAACACTGCCGGTTCGCCCAAGCGTAATTCGCCGCACAACGCATTGCTGCCAGATACGCCTTCCCCTCCGGGGAATCCACCGGAGCGCAGGCCAGCTGGCGGTCCGGGACGTTTATGTTGTATTTCTGCGAACAGGAAAGCATCTGCCGCACGTAATCCTCGCAAACTTGATAGCCTAAACCGCGCGAGCCGGAATGTATCATTATCGTAACCTGCCCCAGGTCAAGCTCCAGTTCATCGCAGGCCCAGCTGTCGTAGAGTTGATCTATCACCTGCACTTCTATGAAATGATTGCCGGAGCCAAGAGTGCCGGATTGCGCCTTGCCGCGTGTGTAAGCCCGCTCAGAGACCATATCCGGATCCGCCCCCTGGATCGCGCCGTGTTCTTCGGTGTATTCCAAATCCTCTTCAATACCCCATCCTCTTGACACCGCCCAACCGGCGCCTTTAACCAGCAGTTCCTTTTCCTCGCGCGCGCTAATCCTGATATCGCCTTTTGAGCCTATGCCCGACGGCACGCCGGAAAACAAAGCATAAACCAATTCCTCTTGCCTTTCCTTGATATCATCAAAAGAAAGATTCGTCCTTAGCAAGCGGATGCCGCAGTTGATGTCGAACCCCACGCCGCCGGGAGAAATTACCCCGCCTCGCGCCGGGTCGGTTGCCGCCACGCCGCCTATGGGAAAACCATACCCCCAATGAATATCCGGCATAGCCAGAGAAGCAGTGACTATCCCCGGAAGGAAGGCCACGTTGGCGACCTGCTCCACGGCCTTATCCTGCAATATATCCTTCAGGAGTTTCTCGTTGGCATAGATGATACCGGGAACGCGCATACCGGGCTTCGCGCTTTTCGGCAGGCGCCAGCGGCAATCGTCTATCTTCTGCAGTTCTATCTCCCCTTCAGTCATGGACTACCACCAGTATTTCACCGTGTAATTCAGTTTGCTCTCACCTTTGACCGAAACCGGAATAAGGAATTCCGCCGTTGTAGCGTCGCTCTTGGCGAATTTATGCGAATTCTGACTGACCTTCCAGTTGGCTCTACGGTTAAAATGTTCGATCACTTTGACTTCTATATTATTATCTTTGTGATTACGCAGAACGACCTCCACGCTTTCTTCCAGCCAGTTCGTTCCCTGCCGCGAGTTAACAACCTTCCTCTCCCCGACGACGTCAAAGGCTTCGCCGAGCTTGATCTTAACCATCTCTCCTTCAGGTGTATGGTCAAGGGAATCTTCACCGATGAACTGCAGGCTGGCGTCGGCGTCCTGTTTATAAGCTTTAATCCGGCCTTTTGGCAAAGGCATACCGAGTTTACTCCCCTTATCATTGCGCAGTTCGATGACCACGCTAACTTTACGCTCCCCCTGTTCCGTCCCCGGATAAAACTGCCCGCGATTCTCAAAGATGAAAGATTTCTTCACCGGTATGTCACCCGCGGAAAGCAGGGATATCTGCTTGCTCTGGTTCTGCCGCACGGTCACCGGCCTTGGCAGTGAATAAATATGATATTCGAAGAAGGCCTTTTCCTCGAACTGCGCGCCGGACAGAGCCGCCTCTTTCCTCACCACGTCATACATTACCATCGGAGACTCTTCGCGCTCCCGGTTAACGTCACCGGCGATCAGTTTGAGCGCCGCATCATGGTAATCCGCCCCGCTGCGGTTATCTATACTCACCCACCCGGACAGGTCTATCCGCGTGTCATCCTTGTTTATCACCGCGATGTAATCCGCCAGCCAGTTAATACCGCGCGCCAGATAAGAGACCTCCACCAGCTGTTTGCCTTCCCTGCTGCTGGAAAGTATCCAGCTTAAAGCCGGTTTGCTGATCAACCCCTGCGGCAGTTCCGGGAAAGCTATCTCTCGGATATTGTTCCCGCGCGAGACAAGCGAAATCCCGGCATTCGTTCGAAGGACAAGACTGTCGTTGTCGTAACTGAGAAGCGTCCCTTCGTAGGATTTGCCGTCTTTTGCCGCCAAACGAACGGTATTGCCCAGATATTTCGAAAGCAGTTTGTCGGCACTAACCAGGTCATATTCATAATTCTGCTCCAAGATCAGACAGCCGGCCGGGTCGCTCAAATTCTTGAAATGTAAAGAGGTGGACTCTATGGAGGCGGCCACGTCTTCGAAACGCAGACTGGAGACCCCTTTCTTTATGTCGAGAAAACGCTTATCCTTGACCAGCCCGAAATCCTGATTGTAAACGGTCAATTCCACGCCCGGTTTCTCCGCGGCGGCGGCAAAGCATACCGGAAACAACGATACGACGGCCAAGATACTGAGAAGACGCTTCATGAATACCTCCTCCCGCCGGTTTGAAACCGGCGGCTGCGATTTTAAATGAATACTCCCCGGCCTGTGTAAAACCCGGGGATTTCTGGGCGAGGGGATTAAACGTCAAAGACCACTTTCGCCTGCCATGCCTCCCCTTCTTCGGAGATGGAAAGCTCGTGGAAAGTAGCGGCCTTGATCTCTATGTGCATCTCGCAGGAAGAAAACGGCAACCCGAAAGCCTCGGCGCGCAAAGAACTTCCGTCCAGACCGATAATCTTGAAATCACGAAACACTGCCTCTTGGGATGCCGAAAGAAAAAGAAGTTCATTAAGCCAATTAACCAGGAGTTCCTCACGTCCGGAGGCGCTCTGGGCAACGCTTGCCGTCACGCGTTGCCCCTGTTTATCTAGATGCGGATCGGCAACGATCTCGAACATGGCGGAAGCGGTGTTCACAAAGAGCTCCTCAAGGCTCTTCGCCCGTACCAGTATCGCCACGTCCGCGGTATGATCGAGTAACTCGTAATTACCGTTGCCCATATCTCTCCCTTTATAGAAACATATTTTACCATAAAACCCGCTAAATTAACTTTAAATCTATCCTTGACTTAGCTATCTGCGGTTTTATAATAAAGGAGAATTATACTTCCCATCATTGCAACTTCCACGAGAGGATACCTTCAATGAAAAAAGCGGTCCAGGTGAATAAAAAAAGCAAGACCAAGAAACAGCTCTCCCGTTATTGCCGTTCAGGCAGGGTGCTCTGGTAATCTTCCGCGTTACTTCCCGGTCCTAAACCATACGGTAATCTTAAAAAATGCCTAAAAACGATATTTTTCTGCCCGGCGGCTCATTGAAACCACCGGCATACCTTTTCAGTAAACTCGGACGCTGCGTGGGAATATCCACGCGCAGCGGGAACATATATGCCCTTCCTGCGGAAAGCTACCCTGCACTGCGCGCCTGGAACGAAGAGATCGCCGGCTTAAAGACACCCCCTTCCTGTTCAGAACTGCGCCGACTGGCGAACAAACACCGCGTCCCGACGGACCTAAGTTCGCTCTTCCCCCTGCCGGGGAAAAAACAATTGCGCGAGACCTCGCGCAGACCTCATTTCACCGACATCACCCTGAATATAACTTCTTCCTGTAACCTGCGATGCAGATACTGCTGGAACGACCGGGGACAATACTCCAACAATTCCTTCCGCGAATCCGAGCAGAAACTCTACGACAGCAAACCCGGTGAGAGCGAAATGTCTCCCGAGACCGCCCGCAAATCCGTTGACCTGCTTGTATCTTTAAAAGGCAGAGAAAAAGAACTGGTAGTGGATTTCTACGGCGGCGAGCCGCTTTTAAATCTTCAAACGCTGCTAGCAACCGTGGACTACTGCCGGGCGAACCGGAAGAAATGGAAAGTGAACTTCCACTTCCTGCTGGCCACCAACGGTACACTGCTCACCCCGAAGCTGGCGCGCGAACTTATCTCCAAAGAAGTGCAGATAGCCGTCAGCATAGACGGCGGCAGGGCCATCCACGACCGCAACCGACCTTTTGCCGGAGGCAAAGGGAGTTTTCCGGCGATCGCCGCCAACCTCAAGAATATGCCGCGAGGAATAATGAAACGTCTCGTCGGCCGTGCCACGGTCACGCCGCAGCACGCGCAGATGACAAGGATATTCGACGACCTGCGCAAGATGGGATTCGAAAGGATGGAACTGTTCGAGAGCGAGGACGCCTGCCACCGTATCACCCCGCAGCGGGAGGCCTTCTTCTTTAAGACCGACGAACAATACGCGCTGCTTTGCCGGGAATATGAACGCCTGGCGCTAAAATACATAGACGAGACGGCTGCCGGCAGGCTTGATTACAGGAAAACCTTCTTTAACCGTTTCTTCAAACTGATGCAAAGATTGTATTATAACCATCAGGTCACCGGTGGCTGCCCGGCGGCACAGGGACAGCTGGCGGTAGGAGCGGACGGCGGCATCTATCCGTGCACCTCTTTCCTGGGGATCAGAGAATTCAAGTTGGGCGATCTCTATAAAGGCGGCCTGGATAAGAAAAAACACGCCTGCTTCCTGGCTCAGGTACAAAGAAGATACAAGAACTGCTCCGCCTGCTCCCTTTTCAGCCTCTGCCGCACCACAGGATCCTGCCTGAACATAAACCATTACTTCAACGGTGACATCTCCAAACCGCACGAAAGAAGCTGCCGCCTATTCAAAGAGAAAATAGGATTGGCCGCCGCCGCCCTCGCCATACTCAACGAAAAAATACCCGACAAACTGGAAAGACTCTTCGGATTCGACCCGGTGGGAAGAAGAGGAAACAAGTTATATTAAAAGCTTCGACACTACTGTCCGGTAAAAGTTTTAGAAGAACTGTAATTGCGGGTCATCCCGCTTAAGCCTTGGAATAACGGTTGCTGTAGCCTTTAGCAAGTCAATAATCGTACACCGGGCCAATAAGGTCTCCTGGATGACTCGGTGTAGATAAAACAGTGAATATTGGTAGTTAATCTGGAATTTGATGAATGTAAGAAGCAGGTAATAGCACATGGCTATCCGGATTTGTGTTAAAACGGCATTCTCGGATGTACCCAATGCTGTCCGATAAAACGGCACTTGAGGTTATCCTGGGCTCGTGTGACGAAGAAGGCTCCTCCGTCGTGAATTAGACGGTACCAAGTAAAA
>WOZK01000015.1 GCA_011620275.1 Candidatus Omnitrophota bacterium | reverse complement strand
AACACCAATTTTTTCTCCCCAACGGATACCTCCAATCTTTCCTCCCGAATAGGGACTCCACTCTTTCCTCCCGAATAGGGATCTCCAATCTTTCCTCCCGAAAGGGGATCTCCAATCTTTCCTCCCCTTGATGGGGAGGATAAAGGAGGGGTGAGAATCTCCCCTGTTATCCGATGGGGAGGATAAAGGAGGGGTGAGAATCTCCCCTGTTATCCGATGGGGAGGATAAAGGAGGGGTGAGAATCAAGGAAGATATCAAACTTTCCTATCTCCAAAAATCACTTCTTTTTTATCTTTTTTAACAGTTCCTCTACGCCTAAAGTATTGATGACATCTTGCGGTCCGAGCCGGCCGCGCCTGGCTATATCCACCCCGTAACGTATGTTCTTCAATTGATCGGGATTATGGGAATCTGTATTCACCGCCAGCCTCACTCCGTTTTCCGCGGCCATGCGGCAGTTAACGTCATTGAGGTCCATTCTTTGATGGTAAGAATTGATCTCCATACTGGTATTGGTGTCTGCTGCTGCCTGGAAAACCGTTTTCAAATCTATCTTATACGCTTCCCTCACCCCGCGCAGCCTGCCGGTGGGATGCGCTATTATGTGCACCCTTCTGTTTTTACAGGCCTTCACTATCCGCGCAGTCAACTGTTTTTCGCTCTGGCTGAACCCCGTGTGCACGGCGCCGACCACTATATCGAATTCAGCCAGGACTGCATCGTCGTAATCAAGTTCGCCTCCCGGGCCTATCTCCGCTTCCGTCCCGTAGAGAACGCGTATCTTTCCCTTGTGTCTGGAGTTGACCGCCGCTATTTCCTTGCGTTTCTCGTACAGACGCCGGGGAGACAGCCCGCCGGCGATCTTCAGGCTCTGCGAATGATCTGTAATCGCTATATATGAATACCCCAGCGCCTTCGCCGCCTCCGCCATTTTTTCGATATCTGCTTCTCCGTCGGACCAGCGGGAATGCGTATGCAGATCGCCCTTGATCATGCTCTGTTCCACCAGCGGTGGAAGGTGTTTATCGAGCGCGAGTTCTATTTCTCCCCTGTCTTCGCGCAACTCTGGAGGAACAAATGACATCTTGAGCCGGGAGAATATTTCCTCCTCGTTTTTCCCGGCTACCCTGCGTCCCGCGGCGTTGTATAACCCGTATTCGTTAAGCTTATATCCGTTTTGCCCGGCAATATGGCGCAGTTTGACGTTGAAAGCCCGGGAACCCGTAAAATATACCAGCGCTGCGCCGTATTCCTCCTTTTTCACTAACCGCAGATCTATTTGTGTTCCCCCGGAGGTGCGCAGAGATACTTTTGTTCCGCCCCGCGCCAGCACCTCCGCGTCTCCGACGGCGGCGATGAAATTATTTATAAACTGGGTGTTCCCTTCTCCGGCAGCAGATAAGAAATCTATATCGCCTATGCTCTCCATACGCCGGCGCAGGCTCCCTGCCACGGATAAGGAACCCGGGGGAAATTTCTCTTGTATCCCTTGTGCCAGGCTCTCGGCGTCGCGAATCGTCATCTGTTCCTTACTGCTCTTGAACAGTTTTATGCCTTTCGCCATGTTCTTTAGGCTTTTTTCCTTTATCCCGGGTATATTGAGTAGTCTTCCTGAAGAAACTGCCGCTTCCAGGTCGGAAAGGTTGTTTACGCCTGCTTGTTTGTAAAGCAGGCTCACGGTTTTCGGCCCCAGAGAAGGAATTTCAAGCAGTTGCGGCAGTCCGGGAGGCAGGCTTTCTTTTAGGGCGGAAAGAAAGGAGAGCTCCCCGGTGGAAACTATCTCCTGTATTTTCGCCTCCAGGTCGGAACCTATGCCGGGTATCTCGCGTAAACGCCCGCTCTTTGCCAGCAGGCCGATGTCCTCCGGCAGGGATTCGATGTTCCTCGCGGCTTTTTCATAAGCGCGTACACGG
This sequence comes from Candidatus Omnitrophota bacterium, assembly GCA_011620275.1. Classification (GTDB taxonomy): domain Bacteria; phylum Omnitrophota; class Gorgyraeia; order Gygaellales; family Profunditerraquicolaceae; genus Undivivens. The sequence continues at coordinate 17,299 of WOZK01000015.1, read as the reverse complement.
AATATGTTCTCGCCTTTTATTTCAAGCAAAGCGGCAGTCGAGCGGAAAATCGCGGCTACGTCGGCATTACCTGGCATAATTATCTTCTATACTTTTGACCATATCGTTGAGCATGATATTAACAGGCACCGGAATGCCTGCTTCCTGGGCTATGCGTATTATCGCTCCGTTTATGGTATCTATTTCACTGCGCCTCCCGGCCATTATGTCCTGCAGCATAGAAGAAATATTTGTTGCCGTGGATTCACAGACCGCTTCCGCCTTGGCCAGCGGGTCGTCATAGGCCAGTTTTATTCTCTTGCGTTTAGCCACCCTGACCGCCTCCGTGACAGCCGCGCGCATGATCCGTCTGGCTCCTTCGGATTTCACCAGAGCCCCGTTTGGCAAGCGCAAGACCGCGGAAAGCGCATTGATGCCGGCGTTCAGCACCAGCTTCGACCAGATGATATTCTTTATATCTCTGGATATGCGCAATTCCAGTCCGCAGGAAGAAAATAGTTCCCTGATTGGGCGCATCTCGGCCGTCACCTTACCGTCCGTTCTGCCGATCACGGTCTCCCCTTTTCCGGCGTAACGCACCCCGCCGTCTTCAAGCAGAGTGGCGCCTATGTTTGTCACCCCTCCTATGACCCTCGCTTCATCCACCGCCTCAGAAATTACCTCGATGTTGCCCAGGCCGTTCTGCAGACTGATCACTACGGCGTCCTTGGCCAGATAAGGGCCGAAGGAAGAAACCGCGTTTTTGGTATCATAGGATTTAACGCAAAGAAAAACAACGCCCGCTCCGGATATTCCGGAGAAAGAAGAGGTAGCCTTGACGCGCGCCTTCCATTTGCCGGCCGCCCCTTCCACGTTTATACCGTCCCGTTCGATCTTATCCGCCCGCTCTTTAGAACGGCTAAAAAGAACGATATCGGCCTTCGCCTTGGAAAAAAGGGCTGCCAACAGAGAACCTACTGCCCCGGGACCGACGATGGCAATCTTCATATGGCCTCCTTCAATACTGGTCTATTGTTTATCGCTATTTACAAATCTCAAGTCGAAATTTAACCGTCCGCACTAAAGCTTTGGCGGACTCTGTGCGCTGTGAAAAACTCAATGAACAGCGCACCAATTCACGGAATTCCGGATTGTCTTAGTCCTTATTTCCCTCCCCTTTGTGGGGAGTAATAAGGACGATGATACCCTTTCTGCATCTTCCCCGTCGGATAACAGGGAAGATTCTCACCCCTCCTTTATCCTCCCCATCGGATAACAGGGGAGATTCTCACCCCTCCTTTATCCTCCCCATCAAGGGGAGGAAAGATTGGAGATCCCCATTCGGGAGGAAAGATTGGAGATCCCCTTTCGGGAGGAAAGAGTGAAGGTCCCCATTCGGGAGGAAAGATTGGGGGTATCCATTGGGGAGGAAATACAGGTTAAACCCTATTGGTTACCGTAACCGTTGCCGAATTAAGTATCGTGTCCCCGGAATTCCCCGCTATTGGTTACCACTGTACTTTGTTAAAATTTATTTTCCTTGTGCTTACTTTCCAAAAACCATCTTATTGTAACATATTGGCATTAGAAACGCTGCGCGTATTTTAATGCGTTGATTATCTTTGATTTCATGTTGGTTCAACGCTACTTCTCGACGATAAAACCATTAAATTGAGCCGTTCTTTAACAAAGTACTGTTACCGTAACCGTTGTCGAATTAAGTATCGTGTCTCCGGAATTCAAACGGTCGCGGCCGGGACTTGTAACTGCTCCATCACCGCCTGAGATTTCATTTTTTTGCCGAGGTGAAAAGCGATAAAAGAATCAAGTATGAAGTATAATTCCTTCTTAATCTGGGGATTGAGGCCGAGTCCCAACGTGTTTTGCAAATCGTTTCTCTGTATGTATTGTATGGAGGCAACCGTCCCCCGGAAGATAGCGCGCGATTTCGGGTCTTTACGCGGGCAGTTCGAACAGAGTAAACCGCCTAAGGAGAGGCTGAAGCGTATCTCCCCGCCGCCGATACGGGAATCGCAGGAGACGCAGGAATCGAAATTCGGCTTGAAGCCGGAAAGCGCCAGCATCTTGATCTTAAAAATGATGAGCAGTTTCTCGGCGGCGGATGCGGCGGCCATGCGCTCCAGCACCGAGACCGTCAGGTCGAATACCTCCTCATTTTTGTCCTCCTGCGGCATCACCGCGTCCAGCAGTTCCATTATCATACTGCCGGCCGCGGATCTATTGAGGTCCTGCCGTATGGCGGTGAAGTTATCTTTCACATCGCACTGACTCACCAGATGCAGGGTTGAAGTCCGGCTTTTGTAAAAGACTATTTCGTTGCGGGAAAAAGGTTCGACGGTGCTGGCGAATTTGCGAGGGTCTTTCCTGATCCCTTTAAGAATTCCCCGTATCTTGCCATGATCCCTGGTATAGAAATCCGCCAGCAGAGAGGTCTCGCGGAAGTCGCGTTTGTTTATCACTATAGCTTCTGTTTTGAGGATGGCCATTTTTATCGCCTTTGGGGTTTCGTCGTTTTACCGCATAACCTGCCGACCACGGAGTCCGTCTTCTCCTGCATCTTCGCCCGCTGAGTCGCGGTGCGGTCGTCGTAACCCAGGGCGTGCAGGACCCCGTGGATGATATAAACCAGCAGTTCTTTTTGCGCTGTATTGCCGTATTGCGCCGCGTTTCGCGCCGCGGCCTGCGCTGAGACGGCAATCTCAGCTTCCAGCGCTTCTTCGCCGCCTTGACGAAGGTTGAAAGAAATTACGTCGGTGGGACGGTCATGCCCGAGGTAAAGTCTGTTTATCCGGCGTATCCGCCTGTCGTCCATCACGCAGACGTTTATACTCCCGCCTTTGGCGTAACCTTCCGCCTTCAGCAGGGCCGAAACAGCCCGGCCCGCGGAAGCGCGGAACGCCGCGCCTAAACGCAGGCTATTCTGTAGATTTGAAAATGTCAGAGCGGTCTTTTTCTTGCCAGCAGGGGTCACTTGCCGTTATTCTCGGGGTAGTTTATGCGGCTGTGATACATACCGCTTAATATTCGGATGAATTCGGCGGAAATCTTCTCGAGGTCTTTCAGCGTCAGATCGCAGGAATCAAGCTGTCCGTCTATGAACTTATTGTTGATGATCTTGTAAACCAGGTCTTCGATATTCGCCGGTGTCGGCTCTTTTATGGTGCGAGAAGCGGCCTCGACCGAATCCGCCAGCATCACTACCGCGGTTTCCTTGCTGTTCGGTTTAGGGCCGGGATAACGGAATCCTTCCTCATCCACCGGCTTGGAGGCGTCGAACTTCTCCAGCGCCCGGCGGTAAAAATAATAGACAAGGCTGGTGCCGTGGTGCTGGCGTATAAAATCGGCCAGCTTGGGGTTCAATTTGTATTTTTCCGCCAGTTCCGAGCCTTCTTTGACGTGATTCATAATGACCAGCTTGCTCATGGACGGCGAAAGGTCGTCGTGTTTGTTGAAACTCGGTATCTGGTTTTCGCTGAAGTATTCCGGTTTTGAGAGTTTTCCGATGTCGTGATAATAAGCTCCGATGCGCGCCAGAAGGGCATTGGCGTCTATCGCCCCGCAGGCCGCCTCGGCGAGATTGCCTACGACAAGGCTATGGTGGTAAGTCCCGGGAGCTTCCAGTATCATCCTGCGCAAGAGCGGCTGGTTGAAATCCGCGAGCTCCAGCAGGCTGATGTTGGTCACGGTCTTGAAAAGATATTCGAATACAGGCAATATCCCGATGGCTATCACTCCGGAGATCAGGCCGTTTATGAAAAGAGCGGCGATGCCGCAGCTACCGTTCAGTTTCAATCCTTCCATCAGCACAAAAAGCACGGATTGAATGATCCCGGCTGCGACCCCCGCCCTTATCACGTCCATCCTGCGCCGGGTCTCCTTAACCAGTATCGAGGAAAATATGCCGCTGACCAGGAAAAGGACCGCTATATCCAATTTGCCGCCGTATAGGGCGGCCACGGAAAAAGATACCGCCACGGTCAGCAGAAATGAAAGTTCCAGGCTGGAAAAAAGCAGTGTTGCCAGCATGGGAATAAGCGCGAAAGGTATGTAAAAAATACACAGGCCGTTATTTATGACGAAGAAACTCCAGGAAAAAATGAGGGTGAATAAAAGCGACAGGTAAAGCAGGTTGCAGTTGTCCAGTCCGCATTTCTTGCGGAAGAACATCAGGCACGCCACAACCGCCAAAAGCAGGGGCGGTACGGTCATATCCACCCCGAGGAGCGCGGCCGCCGCGAACAATAAGACGGAGAACGCGATTATCCGTATTTTATTCTTCGATACCGTTTCTATCATACGCTTCTATGATTTTTTGCACCAGAGGGTGCCTGACGACATCGCTGCCGCTTAAGTAGGCGAACTTTATCCCGTCCACGCTCTTGAGGAGCTTTTGCGCTTCCAGCAGGCCCGCGGGTTTGCCTCCGGAAAGGTCGCTTTGAGTCGGGTCGCCCGTGATCACTGTCTTGGAACCGAACCCAAGCCTGGTCAAGAACATTTTCATCTGCTCGGCGGTGCAGTTCTGCGCTTCATCCAGTATGATGAAAGCGTCGTTCAGTGTCCGCCCGCGCATATACGCCAGCGGCGCCACTTCTATGATGCCGGATTCCATGTATTTCTCGATGCGCGCCGAGTCTATCATATCGTGCAGCGCGTCATAAAGCGGCCGCAGGTAAGGCGATATCTTCTCGAACATATCCCCGGGCAGGAACCCCAGGGATTCGCCTGCCGCTTCAACCGCCGGCCTGGTGAGCACCAGCCTGCGCACTTCTCCGTTGCGCAGGGCTTCCACGCCGCAGGACATAGCCAGATAGGTCTTGCCTGTCCCGGCCGGGCCAAGCGAAAAAACGATGTCGTGCTCCTTTATCGCTTCTATATATTCTTTTTGACCGGCGCTCTTCGGCTCGACTGACTTATCTTTTTCCAGGTGCTGCCTAGGTTTCTCCGAAAGCAATACCCCTTCCAGGTCATAGGCGATTCTGCGGCTGGAGCGCATATTCCTGGCCAGACAGCGGACGTCCAGCGGCTGGCCGGTCTCTTCCGCCGAAAGCATTGCATCGATTACGCTCTTTGCCTTCTCCACGCCGCGGGAAGAACCTTTTATCTTCATACTGCCGCCGCGCAAATGGATACGCACGCCGCATTCTTCTTCTATCTCCTTGATGTGCCGGTCGTGCGGACCGAACAGCGCCTGGATATCACTGCGGTCGTTTATGTGTATATTTTCTTCCATCTATCTTTTGTCTGCCGCTGCGTTAACGCGGGGATCCGTCATTTCAGGTTCTCTTCGCTTTCCTTCAACATCATGCCTTCTTCCGGGATGTTTATCACCTGGCCCGGGTATATCTTGTTCGGCCCCTTGAGCACGTCCCGGTTTGCCTCGTAGATTTTCATCCACTTGCGGGTGGTGCCGTAGAACTTCTCGGATATCTTCTGCAAGGTATCGTTTTTCTGCACCTTGTACTTCCTGTAATCCTGGGATACAGGAGCTTCATCCTGCGGTTCGTCTTCCTGGTAGAATTCTCCGCTCGCCTGCGGCTCGTAGGAGGCAACCTGTTCGACGGGCGCCTTTGCCGGGGTTTTGTTTTCTTCCCGGCTGCCGAACTCCATCTCTACCACCTGCATAACGCGCGTGGCCTTCCTGGGCTTGCCGGTTTCTTCGGCGGGCGGTTGTCCCATCAGATACCCGCGGTTGCCGGAAGAAAGATTCTGGTCGACGCGTTCTTTGGTCAACGGGTATGTCCTGGTGCTCACCAGACACCCAGAAAGGACGAATGCCGACAGAGTCAATATCCCCAAAAGCCTGGTTTCCTTCTTCATTTTTCCCTCCCGGAAAGTTATTCCCTTTGCGTTATTTTTCATGCCGAGCCTCCGCCCTGCGTCAGGCGGCCGGTTTCTTAAAAACGAGATTCAGCTCCCTTAACTGCTTTTCTTCCACATCCGAAGGCGCCCCGGTCAACGGACAACAGGCTGCGCTGTTCTTGGGAAAAGCGATCACCTCGCGAATACTGCTCTCTCCCGCCAGTATGGACAACAATCTGTCTATGCCGAAAGCCGCGCCGCCGTGCGGAGGCGCCCCATATTTAAAAGCGTTCAAAAGAAAACCGAAACGCCTCTGCGCTTCTTCGTCGCTCAGGCCGATAATCCGGAATATCTTTTCCTGCAGCTCCGGGCGGTGTATCCTTATCGAACCCGACCCCAGTTCGGTGCCGTTAAGCACCAGGTCGTAAGAAAGGGAACGCACCTTGTCCGGGGCGGTCTCCAGCAGGCTGATATCTTCCGGATGTGGTGAAGTGAACGGATGGTGCTCGCTCTCCCAGCGGTTCTCCTCCCGGTTGAATTTAAAAAGAGGGAAATCCACAACCCAGGCGAAAGCGAACGGCTCTCCAGTTTCGGGCCGCAGGTCAGGCTTGTCACTGCCGTATTTTTCCTGCGCCTGCGCGTATGTCAGGCGCGGGAAAGGCGTCTTTATCTGCGTCCCCTTCAATTCCTTGACTATCTTCTGCATCAAACCTTCGGTGAGGGCGAATATGTCGTCTTCCCGCACGAAAGACATCTCGATATCCAGCTGGGTGAATTCCGGCTGGCGGTCCGCGCGCAGGTCCTCGTCCCGAAAACACTTGGCGATCTGGTAATACCTCTCTATACCCGCAACCATCAATATCTGCTTGAAAAGCTGAGGCGACTGCGGCAGGGCGTAGAACATACCGCGGTTGACCCTGGAAGGCACGAGATAATCCCGCGCCCCTTCAGGCGTGGATTTCGTGAGGATAGGGGTTTCGCATTCCAGGAAATCCGCGGCGTTCAAATACCCGCGTATTATCGTATAAAGTTTATGCCGCATCGCGAAATTGCCGAAAACCGCCGGCCTGCGCAGGTCCAGATAACGGTATTGCAGGCGCATCTCTTCATTTATCTCCCCCCCGTCCTCTATCTCGAAAGGAGGAGTAAGGCTGGCGTTCAGTATCTCGAGTTTCTGTCCCAGCACCTCCACCTCTCCGGTGGCGAGTTTGGGGTTGACCGTGTTTTGCGGCCTGCGGTTGACCTTTCCCGTTAATTTTATCACGTATTCACTGCGCAGTTCCTGCGCCAGCGCGTAAGCCTCCGGCGCCTCTTTAGGTATAAAAACAACCTGGGTCAGGCCGTAACGATCGCGGATGTCTATGAAAATGAGCTTACCGTGGTCCCGGCGGCGAGCCACCCAGCCGCAGAGCACCGCTTCCTTTCCCTCGTCCGCGGCGCGTAGTTCACCGCATGTATGGGTCCTATACATTTCCCTTAAACCTTTCCTTTACCGCTTCTATAAGCGCATCTCTCGCCGCGGGTTCCTGGGAACCCGTGGACATATCTTTTATCAGCACCGTGCCGTTTTTAAGTTCGTCCTCGCCGATTATCAGCGCGAGTTTAGCTCCCTGCGAGTTGGCCGCGCGCATCGCGCCTTTTATGGATTTGCCTTCGTAATCGGTATCGGCGGATATCCCGGACGCGCGCAATTCCGTCAGTATCCCGGGGCAGACGGCGCGCGCCCCTGTCCCCAGAGGCACGATGAAAACCCGCGGTCCGCCGGCGTCCGGCGCCTGCGCCTGCGAAACAAGCATGACCCTTTCCATGCCGAAAGCAAACCCGCAAGCCCCTTTATCAGGCCCGCCCAGTTCCGCTATCAAATTATCGTATCTGCCTCCCGCGCCTATCGCGTTCTGCGAGCCCAGGCCGGAGTGAGTGATCTCGAAAACCGTGCGCGTGTAATAATCAAGCCCCCGCACCAGTGACGCGGAAACCGTATATTTTACCCCGCAGGTATCCAAACCGGATAATACCGACCTGAAATGCCCGGAGCAATCCGGACATAAATGCCCGGCTTCGAGGTTCAAACCGGCAACGGCGCGGCGGCAGCCCCCATTTTTGCAGTCAAGGATGCGCAGGACATTGACGTCCAAGCGCTGCAGGCATTCCGGGCAGAGCTCTGCGCGCCTGTCCTGTAATGAAGCGCGCAGGCTTTCCGTCAGCTTCTGCTTGTCCCGGAGACAACCCAGCGAGTTGACGAGTATCTCATACCCGCTAATGCCCCAGGCCTTAAGAAGCGCATCCGCCAGCGTTATGATTTCGCTATCCAGGCAGGGATCCGAAGACCCCAGCGCTTCACAACCGATATGATGGAACTGGCGCAGGCGCCCTTTCTGCGGCCTCTCCGCGCGGAACATCGGGCCTATATAAAAAAGTTTGGAGAACCCCTGGTTTTTATCCAGCCCGTTCTCCACATAAGCGCGGACAACGGAAGCGGTGCCTTCGGGCCTCAAGGCATAGCTGTCCTCGCCCCGCTCTATGAGGAACATCTGCTTACCGACGATCTCTGTGGAGCCGCCCAGACTGCGGGTATAGAGCGCCGCCTCTTCTATCACGGGAGTCCTGATCTCGCGGTAATTGTATAAAGCGAATACTTGTCTGCCGGCGTTCTCGGCATTCCTCCATAAAACCGCTTCTTCCGGCAGGAGATCTCTGGTTCCCAGGACTTTTTTGAACATAAATAGTATGACGCGGGATGAAAAGCGGTGATAACCGAAAGTCTGCCCGGTCCCTTATTTTTCGATTATAGATCCCGCAACTTCAAAACCTTTTGACTGCCGGGACCCCGGCCTGTATTCTATCGAGGCGCGGGAACTGACTTTATGTGTTTTTCGGAAAAGCAGTGTAAAACAGCACACCAGGAGGGTTATTTTACCAGCTTCTTCATTTCCAGTCCCGGTTTGAAAACTACCACTTTACGCGGCGGGACAGGGACAGTCTGCCCTGTGCGGGGATTTCTGCCTGTTCTGCTTTTTCTCTCTTTGATCTTGAAAATCCCGAATTTCCTGAGCTCTATCTTCTCACCGCGCACGAGAGCTTCCAATATGCAGTCAAAGGTCTTTTGCACGACCTTTTTCACGTCTATCTGCTTCAATTTCGTATCATCCGAGACTCTAAGAATTATGTCTTTCTTCGTCACGAAACACCTCCGTTTTTTAAATCAATCCTTGAGCACTGCGGCTTAAAGGCCGTGGTTGACGGGATTGATATTGAAGGCAGGTCTTTCTCTCCGCGCCTTGATGGATACGGTTTAAACGCTGCCGAACGTATCAAGTATACTACTTTTCGAATAAAACACAATATTTTTTTGTCTAACCGCCTATAAGGCAGAAAGATATAGGATATGCTCGGAGTTCCGGTATTAGAATATGCTGTGAGAAGATAGCGTTCGAAGCGCGGAAAGCCGGGAATTCCTGCGGCCTGATTAAATATTGCCATTAAAAACTGTCAAGAACTATGCGGACTTTCGATTTCAATAACCTTGTTGTTTGTCTTTTTTCGTTCTGTTACCACATAATAAGCATACTTCTTCCCCCTGATAGGTTACTCGTTAGCGGGCAGCGCACTTTGCTTGAAACATGTATATCTCCCTTTAGATAACCACGCAATCGTAAAATTGCAGGTTTTTCAGAGATTGTCTTCTAAGTTAAATTTTTAAAGATAGCATCAAGCTCATTCTGATTTATAACAACTTCCTTATTTTTTATCGCCCCACAGACACGGTAACTTCTACCTTTAATATATTTAACGGTCACATTTTGAGAATTACCGTTAGAATCAAGATCAAGAATGTCTTTAATTTTATCGGGAGCGATAGCACATATTGCCATTGTATGCTTCAACTTTTCATTACCGCAAATTAGTAAAATATATACTGCCCCTTCGCTTAATAATTGTTTAATTCGGATAGACTCATCGCGCTGAATCGGGAAATACCAAGATATCGCTTTCGTTAGTTTATGTGGACGCGGATTCTTTCCAACTCGCATATAAAAACGAACATCTCCTTTATTTGTATTTATCAAATAAATACGCCAATCCTCATTTACGCTGGTCTGGATGAGCCTCATAGTAATCGGCCTATCACTACGTACTAATTTTGTAAGAACAGCGCCATGAAATAACTCAAACGGTTTGATTCTACTCATAGCTACCTCCCCGGTTAATTATCACATATTACCATACCCCGCTTTGTAAGCGGACATTTCATTTGTTAAAAAAGCGGACATTTCACTATTTTACAACAGAGAAAAAAACAGAGGAAAATGGAAAATTCCTGTTCCCCTCCTCATTATGGATTTTATCCCCTTCGTGATTACGCTTCTTTTTTACCATGTTTTAGGAACTTTTTTCGCAGACTGCTAATCTTGATAATAATCGCCGAGAAGTACTTTTAAATTCCCATTTTCTAAGATAAGAGTTGTTTATAAACATCTAACGTTTGGGCCGCGGTTTTTTGCCAACTGAAGAACTCGAGTCTTTTCATTCCTTGGGCTATCAAATATGTCCTATATGCCTCATCGCGAATAAGTTGCTCTAAAGACTGCGTAAGATTATTGAAATCACGATGATCTATAATTTTTGCGGCATCTGCAGCGATTTCCGGGATAGAACCGCAGTCTGTCGCTATTACTGCTGTGCCGCAGGCAAAAGATTCTAAAAGCGGAAGACAAAAACCCTCGTATAAAGACGGTATTACAGACAACTCCGCATAAGAAAGAAGGATCCATAGTTGCTCATCAGGGATCCAACCAGTTATTATAACCCGATTATCCAATTTCAATGAACTAATCTCCTTTTTTAGAACAATATATTGTGCGCTGTCTTTAAAGTAATTCCCGGTAAAAATCAGATAATAATCCTTGCCGCTCTTTTGCAAAAAATCACGAAATCCTCTTATTACAAAAACCGGATTTCTCCGGGGATGGTCTATTCCGATAGGATCAATGATATATTTTTTCCCGGATAGATTAAATTTAACCAACACTTGTTTTATTATCGACTGGGGGAAAGACGGCTCAAACAACAACCGATAGCCTAAATACACGGTTTTGACCTTGGAAGGCTTAAGCCGCAAAAGCCGGATAATATCTGCTCTTGAAGAATTAGAATCAGTAAGAACGATTTCCGCGCTTCTTGCCGCTAAAAAATGCTGTAATTTATACTTAAATTCCTTCCGTTTGTTGCGAAAATGCCCTCCCAATATCCATGGAGCCAAATCATGTATGGTTAAAACGCAAGGGCAAGGCCGTAGAAACGGTACGGCATTGTTCCAAGTCGCGTGATAAACATCAATTTTATGTTTTTTAAGTTGCCCGGGCAGAAGCGCCTGAACCCAGCGTTTTGTCTCTCTTTCCAAGCTCCCGAAAGACACAAATTCCACATGGGGAACATTCAATAAGCCTCGGTAGCAATTATGTATCTGGTTGTCTAAAAATAAAAAAAACCGCAGTGAATTATTATTTAAAACTAATTCTTTTGTTAATTCAGCGACATAATTTCCGATCCCGCAGCGGGGATTTGATAGTATCCTCGCGTCTAACCCTATATTCATATTCTAACTATGTCCTTTTACAATTATCTTAATCCCGCGCGCCGTTAATGCTGCCGTTATCCGCAGCCGTCATTCCCAGCAATATCCAGAACAACGCCGAAAGCTGAAGAGAATAAAGTTGAGTATCGAGAAAGCTGTGCGCCAGGAACCCCACGCATCCGGCAAGCAGTCCCGCTTTCATCACGTCCCCGGAACGCTTTACATATTGCCACGAGGAAACAATGATAGAACCGGCGAAAGCGAGAAAAGCCAGCAAGGAAAACAACCCCGACTCCACCCATATCTGCAGGTAACAGTTATGAGCGTAATAAGCCGTTTTTAAATCGTTAGAAAAACTGGGGAAATAACTCATAAATGTCCCAAGCCCCCTGCCTAAAATGATATGCTCCTTAATCATTTGCCAACAGCTTTTCCATATTGAAAACCTTAACGCGTCCCCTTCAGCCGAGAAGGTAAAGAGCATTCTGGACTTAAGAGACGGTACTGCCAGGATAAGGGCCAAGAAAAGAAGCCAGAAAATGCCGGCCTTCAGTAAAACCCGTCTGGTTACATTGCGTAACATAGCCAGAAAAAAGATGATTGCCACGGTAAAGTTTAACCAACTGCCTCTGGAAAAGGTAAAAAGAAGTCCGGCGCAGACCACCACGCTCCATAATCCGACTAATATTTTTGTTCTACGGCTGTGCCTCGTTAGGAAGTAGGCTAAGAGTAAAATGAGTATTGCGGAGAGATAACAGCCTAAATCATTATGACTATTAAAAGAGGCGGTAATTCCATTAACACCTGGAGCAATCGGAATAAGCATTTTTCCCCTGAGAATATCTTTTCCCATCCATATCTGGGTAATAACCGAGATGAAGACCGAGAAGGTAGAAAAAATGAGAACTTTTATTCCTGTTATCAGGCGTTTTCGTGAACGGAAGGTGTCGGAAGCGGCCAAAAACATAAGCGCATATTCACCCCACTTGAAAAACCAGGCTTCAAGTCCGATATTAAGGTACGCTCCGCTGTTAAACAGAGACAGAGCGAGAAAAAGCATATACAGAATCAACAGGGCCGTATGCCTGGTTTTGATGAAAGATAAATCTCGTCTTACGGAGAATTTCACCACCGACGATAAAAGGACTACGCCGAAAAAGGATTCTATCGCCGCCAAAGAGAAAGGCATAGCCAATAATATCAGGCAGAATGCGTAAAACTGAAGATTATCGAAGAATCTGTATATTTTATTTTTATCCGGCATATCCAACGTTAAACCAGGTTAGAACAATTTTTCAGTATTAGCTGTAAAACAATCGAAAAAGAACGGGCTGGCTTCACGCACGGCTCCAATCAATAAGCGCCCTCTCCTTTAAAAATGGCAGGTAGTGTCATACAAAGTATCTTCAAATCGAACAATAAAGACCAATGTTCGATATAGTAAAGGTCGTATTTAATCCTTTCCTCCAGAGAAGTATTTCCACGCCATCCGTGTACCTGCGCCCAGCCGGTCATTCCCGCTTTTATTTTATGCCGCAGCATGTAATTAGGAAGCTGCTCACGGAATTTGTCCACAAACACCGGACGTTCCGGCCTGGGCCCCACCAGGCTCATTTTTCCCCAAAGAATGTTGAAAAACTGCGGCAGTTCATCCAGCCCGGTACGCCTTATTAAAGCCCCTACCGGCGTCCGTCGCTTATCCGAACTGGTCGTCCATACCGGCCCGCAGCTTTTCTCTGCGTCCACGCGCATAGACCTGAATTTATAAATAATAAACTTTTCACCGTCCAAACCTACGCGCTCCTGCTTGTATAACAGCGGCCCATCAGAGGTCAATTTGACCAGCAGCGCTATGAAACACATTAAAGGCGCGCTGATTATAATAAAGAGAGTAGAACCGACGATATCAAACATCCTTTTACCTATCCTGGGCCAGCCGAACAAAGGGCTCTCTCTTAAGGTTATAACGGGAAGTCCGGCCAGATCGTCGAAACTTTTGCGCAAAGTAAAAAAATCCCCCAGGTCAAGAATTACCTTTATATCCACCCCCTCCTTTTCTATTTTTTTCAAAAGCGCCCGTATTATACGCTCTTCCCCGGAAGGCAGCGCAAAGATCACCTGGTCTATCCCTTTTTCCATGATTATCGATTCGAGCTCTCTATAGGTTCCGATTATCTTTTTAGGATCTACCGCCGGCCGGCAATCCGCGCCGTTCTCCTTACGGAGAAAACCGGCACAATTCAGCCCGAACTCCAGATGCTCATGTATCTTTTCATATACTTCCCGGGCGTGCGGCCCTGTCCCAACGATCAGAACATGCCGCAAGTTATATCCCCGCTTCCTTAATATCCTGAATATCCTGCGCAGGGAACTTCTGATTAAAATCAAACCGGACGTGCTGAAAACGAAGAACAAAACAAAAGTAAGGCGCGAATAATGAAATCCCCGTTTGAAGAAATAGATTATAAAAATAAGGCTCATCAGGGAAATGACAGAAACCTTGATAATGTCTATTATCTCGGAGCTCAACCGGGAAGTCCGTCTCGGTTTATATATACCTGCTATTTTAAAAACAAGCGCATAGACCGGAACGATGAAAAGTAATAATTCGTAATGCTGACTTAAATTAGGGATTTCGCTGAAAACCGGAAAGATATGGGAAGAAAAACGCAAAACATACATCAACATCCAGCATGAAATTACCCAGAGGATATCGACAATAAAAAACAAACTAAGCAGCAATTGTCCGTATCTTTTAAGCATTAGATAAGAATTCCTCTACAATCTGTCTGAATCCGGCCTTAAAAACCCTCTTGTCGAAAGCTAAAGCGTGTTTTCTAATTTCTTCCGGACGGAAAACCCGCTCTATACTTTCAAAACTTTTTACGGCCCGAACCAGCCCCCCTGCATTCTGTTCTTTGTATAATATCCCGGTGGCCGGATGGGCCGAACCTTCCTCATAATCGACCACCGTCTCACCAGCGCCTCCTTCGGCAAAAGCCAACACAGGCTTTCCCGATGCCATCGCCTCAAGCGGAACGATACCGAAATCTTCTTCCCCGGGAAATATCAATGCCTTACAGCGGCTGTATAACGAAGCGATCTCCGGATCGGAAAGCCTGCCTAAAAACGAAATATTATTCTTTGCCCTTTTCCTCAAACGGGCCTCTTCCGGGCCGCATCCGGCTATTTTAAGCGGATACCCCAGAACATTGAAAGCATCCACCGCGATATCCACCCGCTTATATGGAACCATCGCGCCGACTACGAGATAATAATCACCTCTCTCCCCTGTGTAACGAAAGCGCTCCGTGTCCACGGGAGGATAAAGGATACGCGAGTCTTTAGTATAGCACCGTTTGATACGTTTTTGAACTGTTTCGGAAATAGCTATAAAAGCGCCCACCCTGCGGGAAGAAGCCAGATCCCATTTTTTAAGATGTTCCCTCAGCAGTCTCATAGCTATGGAGCTCAAATCGCGGCCCCGGAAATACTGGGCGTGCATATCCCAGATATAACGCATCGGGGTGTAACAATAACATAAATGCGGGGTACTTCCGGCAATACGTACCCCCTTGGCGACACAATGACTGGAAGATATGACTAAATCGTATCCCCGCAAACAAAACGACTCTATCGCCCGGGGCATAAGCGGGAGATAATAGCGGTAATGCGTCCTTATGAACGGAAAATGCTGAAGAAAGGAAGTGCGGATCCTGCAGTTTTCAATGCTCCCGGGAACGGAGCCGGGGATATGCACCAGCGTATATATATCCGCGCCGGGAAAAAGCTCGCACATCGCCTCCAGGCAACGCTCTCCCCCGCGCATCCCGGTAAGCCAATCATGCACGAATGCGATTTTCATATTCTCCCATTGTGAGTATGATTGTCGAAAACTCAAATCAGCGCAAGTGAGAAACGCTGGATAGCACAGTCTTACGAAGTAATTCCCGACAACTGTCTTCCCAGGTTACCGGGTTATATTCCTTACTGCTTCCAACCTGCGGAATCTTCCCGGTTTTTTCAATATCAATAATCATTTTAGCCAGGCAAGCCGCGCCTTTGAAGGAATGAAGAGCGGATCTTATGGGATTCATTCAGGGGAGAAACCATCCCCTTAAAATGAAAAAGGGTGAATATTTCGGCTTCGGGAAAAAGCTCGCAAAAGGCCTCCAGGACCCTCTCTCCTCCCCGCATTCCGGTTAACCAATCAAGCACAAGCGCGGCTTTCATTAAGAACCCGCGCCCTCAGGCCATCCTCGTATATAATCCATAAAAAGTAACACCTTCCGCGCATCTTCCAAAGAAAATACAAACTGCTCCACATCCCTGGCTAAAAGTTTAAAATTGAGCTTCGAGCAATGCTTAAGTATGGCCGATCTAAGCATCTCCTTATCAATAATACCGGCGCGGCCCTGACATCTAAATCCATATCCTCGGAGTACCTGAAGCTGTTGAAGAAAAAACGAAGGTTAGCCCCGCCCTTAAGGACATAACATTCGGGTTTAAGTTTTCGGCTTAACCAAGCGAGAAATTCAAGATGAAATATCTCGCGCAATTGCAGCTGGTCATATAATAACTTATTCATAATATGGATTATACTTTAGCTATAACTAAATTTATAGACATTTAGCAGTAACGCTCATTTCTTTATGTCGGGGACAGCCCCTCTTTCAATTAGGGGAGAGCGCCCTTTTAAGGGCGCTCTCCCCTAATTCAGTAATTCCAGACTTTTTGGACTATTTCATTTTCGCTCATAGATTTTACCTATTTTTCTTCATACCAGTAGACTTAAATTTGTAGATTTCTTAACAGAATATGTTATAGTATTAATATGAAACATTTAACTCTTGCTAAAACAAACCGCTACTTAAGAAACCGCGTTGCCCGTGCGATTTTACTCGGACGCACTACCATTAGTTCGGCCGCAGTGGAAGGTATCCATACTTGCAAACACGCCCGCGCCAATGGCGTTTCCTCCAGCCATTCAAAACACAATAGCGCCGCCGTTTTATCCAAATAACATTCTACGCGTTTCTATCCGCTTTTTTCAAAGAATATTCTATAATCTTTCGAAAAATTATTTTCATCGGTTCATAATTACGGGTAAGCGCGGCACGCACTGCTGAAAAATACGGCTTTTCCCTCTTCTCTCCGGAAATAAGATAGAAATCAAAAGGCGGAAGTCCGGCCTGTAATCCCATCAATACCGCCAATAATCTCGCTAATCTGCCGTTACCTTCCCGAAAAGGATGAATCAGGACTAATTCAGCATGCGTTAGCGCAATAGCATAACTTACCGCATCGATATCTCCCCGGCACGGCGTATAACGCGCGAGAATCTCCTTCTCAAAATCATTCATCAGTTGGGGAATATTTTCAGCCGAGGCGAACCGAAATCCAGATTTGCCGATATTGATATTGCGATATGCCCCTGCCCATTCGTATATCTTCCCCAACCAATTCTTATGCATAGCGCGAATATCTGCCGCCGTAAACCGCTTCCTCGAATTCATAGTTTCAACATACTCCCGCAAAACCCGTGCGTGCTCCGCAGTCTCCAAAGCCTCCATATCGCGCAAACGGGTAATCCCGCGCAGATTCATTAAAACCTTACCGCGAGAACCGGGCTGAAATTGCGCTTCCGGATAACCCGAAACATCATATTTATCGCCTTTAGCATTCATATAGGGGACAGCGCCTTTTTTAAGGGCGCTGTCCCCTAATTCCAACTTTGAACGAATTAAGTATTGTGTCCCCGGAATTTCCTGCATAGTTCTATGACTCTGCTTCTTCATCGGCTGCCCCTGTTTAATATATTAAACAATTGTTTATTATATTATACAAATGGGTTTAGTCTATATTGTTTTCTTGTTTTCCTCCCCGCATTCCGGTTAACCAATCAAGCACAAGCGCGGCTTTCAT
>WOZK01000018.1:9948-19922 GCA_011620275.1 Candidatus Omnitrophota bacterium | reverse complement strand
TAAAAATAAAATCCCAACGATTCAAGGAGCGAATCGAAAATTAACAAAGTCCTGATATCATATCTACGGGAAGGTTCTTTAAAAAGGGCCGAAAAACGGGACGTCAGGAGGCGGAGCAGACGCGGTTGCGTCCGCCGTGCTTCGCCATATAAAGGAATTTGTCGGCGCTGTCCACCAGGCTCTCCATCTCGCAGGCGTCCTGCGGAAAGGTCGCCACGCCGATGCTGATGGTTATGCGCAGGTCTTCATCGTAAGCTCTGATCTGCCTGGATTCGACCGCGTGCCTGATACGTTCGGCGGCGAAAAGCGCGCCCGCCTTGTCTGTCTCGGTAAGGATAAGGGAAAACTCCTCCCCGCCGTACCTGCCGAACAGATCTATCTGGCGGATATTCTCCCTGATAATGGCCGCAGTTTCCTTCAGAATAACATCCCCCACCAGATGCCCGTAATGGTCATTGTAGAACTTAAAATGGTCTATATCTATCATCAGGAAAGAGAACCGGTAGTGGAAACGCTTCGAACGGAGGATCTCCTCTCGGAAGCGTTCCGCCCAATAGCGGCGGCTGAAGGCGCTGGTCAGAGAATCGGTGACCGCCAGGGTCTGCACCCGTTTGAACAGTTCCGCGCGCTTAAGTCCGAGAATGAACTGCTGACCGAATATCTGGAATAGCTCGCTATCTTCCATCCTCAGACCGTAGACGCCGAGGTAACCAAACATCTTCCCGTCGATGGAAAGCGGAAAGAAATACTCCCCCTCCCGGCGCCTTTCGGGTATCTGCTCCTGTCTGAAAAAACCGCAATGCACTTCATCGCCGAAGTATTTAACCGCCTGCTCCCGGAAAACCGCCGCCAGCTTATCTTCGTCAAGAAACTTACAAACCTCTCCGGTCAGCTCGTAAATAGCCGCGGTCCTGGAGAGTTTTCCCTTCTCTTCCTCAAGGACTAAACGCAGCTCGGCATCCTCCTCGTTAAGCTTCTCCAGCTCGCGGCGCAAAAGCGGCACTTCATCCTGCCGGCGTTTCAACAGCAGTCCCAGCAACCTGCGCAGGACCGCCGCATAGACCGTCAGGGACAAAAGAAACACAAACCAGATCATAGCTCCGCCTTTCACGCAGTCACCACCCTGTTCCTGCCGCCGTTCTTGGCCGCATACATCGCCTTATCCGCCTTTATGATCAGCTCATCCTCGTAACCGGCGTCGGTAGGGAAGGCCGAAACCCCTATCGATACCGTCATCTTTTCCTGCTGCTGGCGCAGGCTTATCCTGGAAGCCGCGACCACGGAACACAGTTCTTCGGCAAGACGCGCCCCTTTCTTCTTGTCCGTGTCGGGAAGTATCACACAGAATTCCTCCCCGCCGAACCTGCTTATCACCGGGCTGAATTCCCCCAACGAATCGGTCAACAGCCGGCTCAAATTCTTGAGCACAATGTCTCCGGCGATGTGACCGAAATTATCATTATACTGTTTGAAATGATCGATATCCACCATCAACAGGGAGAAGTAGCTGTTCTTGCGGCGCATGCTCCTGCGTATCTCTTCCCGCAGACGCTCAATCAGGTAACCTTTGGTATAAAGCCCGGTCAGACCGTCGTGTATGGCGAATTCCTTGGTGCGCTGAAAAAGCATGCTGTTCTCCAGGGCGACCGCGCCTATGCCGCAAATAACGGAAAGAAAACGCAGGTCCTCCTGGGTATAAGCGCCCGGACGCTGGTTGTCGAGCCGCAGTAACCCCAGGAAAGAATCGGCGCTTGCAAGAGGAGCGCTTATCAGAGAACGCACCGGCCTGGAGCCGGCATCCGCGGCCTTTTCCAGGTCGAAACGGAAATCGCTGCGCGTGTCTTCGACCAGCAGATTGCCGGAATGCCGCATCACCCAGAGATCAAATATGTCGCCCTCCTTGTCCTTGATTACGCTTTTCTTGTCCTCTTTGCGGGTTTTGAAAAGGGTGAGCCGGCGGCTGTTGGGATCGGCTAAATACAAGGAACAGGTGCCGGTCTTACCGCCGATCAGGTCGAATACCACTCCGGTAAGATTATGCGCCACCGAATCCAGGCTTAAATCATCGTTGACCTTCTCTACGATCTTTTTCAGCTCGCCGTAGAGCATAGACCTGGCGCGGGCGGATTCTATTTCGCTCTTCTGCTTGCGGACTGAATCTCCGGCGAGATTAATGCGTTCCTGCAGGCATTCCGCGTCGAAAGATATCTTTCTGAGCCCGGAACTGTAGCGCGCGAAAAGCCATAAGGTAAAAAAAATAAATCCGAGATAGAACAAGAGGAGACTAAGCGGCGGGGCCGCCTTGAGAAACAAAGCGGGGAGAAAAAATACGACGCCTGCCGAGGCGGCAAGGAACACCCTCAGCGAAGCGCCGCGCGGTTTTGCCCGGAAAACTTTGTCGGGTCTCATCGTGCTTACATTATAGCGCAAAGCGGCGCCTGGAGTCAACAGGCTAAAAAAACACCTGTTCTGCGGCTAAACGATGGTCTCTTCGCTTTCTTTGTCGAAGAAATGCACCTTGCTCATATCGAAGACGACTTCGATGTCCTGGTTGACCTTGGGACGGTCATGCGCACCTACCCGGGCGATGAAAGTGTGTTTTTCGGTGTTAAGATAGAGATAAACCTCCGACCCCATAGGCTCGACCACCTCGCAGTTGACCCTGACGATATTCTCAGGGGCGGCGTCGGAAGCGAAAAGCTTGTCGTAGATATCCTCCGACCTGATGCCGAAAATGATCTCTTTGCCGACGTAAGGCGCAAGCTTGCTCGACATTTCATCCACTATCTTGACCTTGACTCGCCCTTCCTCGAAATAAAGACGGCTATCCTTTTTTACTATTTTGCCATTCATGAAATTCATCGGCGGCATCCCGATAAACCCGGCGACGAACTTATTCTTCGGTCTATCGTAAATGGTCATCGGATCGGCCACCTGTTGGATCACCCCGCCCCTCATGACGGCAATGCGGTCGCCCATGGTCATGGCCTCGGTCTGGTCGTGCGTGACATAAATAATGGTGGTTTGAATACGGATGTACAGTTTGTGTATCTCGGTGCGCATCTGCACGCGCAGTTTGGCGTCGAGATTACTCAAAGGCTCGTCAAAAAGAAAGACCATTGGCTTACGCACGATCGCCCTTCCCAGCGCCACTCGCTGACGCTCGCCGCCGGAAAGTTCCCTCGGTCTGCGCTCCAAAAGATGCTTGATGCCTAATATCTCAGCCGCCTCGTTGACCCGCTGGGCGATCTCGGTTTTCGGATAATGGCGCAGGCGCAGCCCGAACGCCATGTTCTCGAAAACCGTCATATGAGGATAAAGGGCATAGTTTTGAAAGACCATTGCTATGTCGCGATCCTTGGCCGGTACATCGTTGACGCGTTTATTGCCTATATAGATGTCGCCGTCGGTTATCTCTTCGAGTCCCGCGATCATCCTTAGGGTGGTGGATTTCCCGCAGCCGGAAGGCCCGACCAGGACCATAAATTCCTTGTTTTCCACTCCAAGGTTTACATTATTGACCACTTTCGCGCCGGTGCTGTATATCTTCGATACATTCTTCAAACTTACCTGTGCCATGTCTTTCTCTCCCGCATTATCTAAATGGATTTCTCATACCGAAAACAGCCTTAAAATATTAATTATACACCCTTATTCGCAAGATAGTCAAGCACCAAGCTTATGGTATTCTTCATATTCTTACGGTTGACGATGATGTCTATCATTCCGTGTTCCTGGAGGAATTCCGAGCGCTGGAATCCCGGGGGGAGCTTCTGTCTTATGGTCTGCTCGATAACTCTCGGGCCGGTGAACCCGATCAACGCTTTCGGTTCGGCAAGGATTATGTCCCCCAGAGCGGCGAAAGAAGCCATTATCCCGGCCATAGTCGGATTGGTCAGCACCGAAAGATACGGCAGGCCGCCGCGGTGATGATACGCCAGGGCCGCCGCGGTCTTGGCCATCTGCATAAGGCTTAAGACCCCCTCATACATCCTCGCCCCGCCGCCGGAACCGGAGACTATGATTACCGGCAGCCGGCCGGCCGTGGCGAACTCCACGGCGCGGGTTATCTTCTCTCCCACCACAGAACCCATCGAACCCATTATGAAACGTGAATCCGTGACCGCCAGCGCAACCCTGTGCCCGTTGATCAGCCCCTCGCCGGTGATGACCGCGTCTTTTAGATTGGTAGCTTTCCTGTCCTGCTCGAGCTTCTCGATGTAGGTCTTGGGACCTTTAAACTCCAGAGGATCCGCGGCAAGCATGTCCGCGTCGAACTCCTTAAAGGTATCCTTATCCACTAAAAGATTCACCCTGGAGACGGCGTCCAGGGTGAAATGATGATTGCATTTCGGGCAGACCCGCAAATTCTCCTCCAGGGTCTTATTGTAAAGGGTCTCGAAACACTCCTCGCACTTGGTCCAGAGGCCATCCGGTATCTCCTTTTTCTTTATCTTTACTACCGTGTATTTGGGCTTGCCGAAAAGAGACATATATCGTCCTTAATGTTTGTACACAACCAGGCCGGAGATCAGTTTAGGGTAGAAGAAAGTCGATTTCGCGGGCATCTTCTCCCCCTTCAAAGCCACGGAGATTATCTGCTTCATCGTCACCGGACGCAGGAAAAACGCCATGCGCCCCTCGCCGGCATCCACGGCCTTGATCGTCTCCTCGCGGTCTTCGGAATATTTCAACGCATCCTTCGACTCCGGGCGCAGGCCGAGAATGCCGAGAAAAACGAGCTGGTTCAATATCGAGACGTCCAGCAGGCGGTACTCCCGGGGCTTGTCCGGCATGAGTTGATCGAGTGACTTTCTGTCTTTTAGGCGCAGCAGACGGTATTTGCCGGATATATACATACCTATAACATGAGTGGAAGACGGCGCCGAACGCAGAGCCGCGAAGAGTCCGACCTTGCCCATGGGAGCGGAAACCTCAAAATGTTCTTTAAGCTGTTCCAGGAATTGCTTCTCGCCTTGCGGCAGGGAGGTTTTCACCAGGCGGTGTATCGGAAGAATGCTCAAACCGTTTGGATCGGCGCCGGTAAAATAGGCCAGGGTGTAATCGTAACTCTGTTCCCCCTTCTTTTCGCCGGCCGTCTCCTTCATTTGCCTGCGGTAAACGCAGGAGACTTCGTAACGGTGGTGTCCGTCGGCAATGAAGATACATTCCTTGCTTAAAGCTTCCCGCACCATCTTTAATAACGCGGGATCGCTGACCCGCCACATCTTATGTTCCACACCAGCGTCGTCCGTAAAAAAGACGTCCGGATCGCGCGGGGTAATGTATTTACGCACGAATACCCGCATAAACTTTTTCTTATCGGGAAAAACGGCGAAGATGGGGCTAAGGTTCGCCTTTACCTCTTTGATAAGCCTCAGCCTGTCTTCTTTGGCCTCCAGGCGCGTGTGTTCGTGTCCGTAAACGGAGGAATCTTTGTCTTCAAGTTTCAACAACCCCATAAAACCGATGCGCAGCATCGTATTCCCATCCACCCGGTATTTCTGGCTGTAGAAATAAAAAGCCGGTTCATCGTCCCGGCGTAATATACCCTGGTCAAGCCAGCCGTTAAAATAAGCGGCCGCGCGGAGATATTTATTCTCACCACGAACGTCTTTGCCCAGTATTATATGGATGAAATTGAACGGATCGCGGCGCAGGTAATTCTCCTGCTTCGCCGGGGAAATGACATCGTAAGGCGGACAGACGACCCTATCGATACCTGCTATCCTCTCTTGGTTATATACTACGGCGCGGAAAGGCCTTATTTTCGTCATTTTATGAAAGGTAAAACCGGCTTCCAAACCGGTGATTTCTGCTATAGTTTGAACTCTGTCGGTTACCGTAGCCGTTGCCGGTATTGAAGCTTGTCTGTCGTTTATCGGTTACGATACCCTCGTTTTAGTTTTTATTTCCCTCCCCCGGTGGAGAGTAATAAGGACGATGATACCCTTCCTGCATCTTCCTCATCGGATGACAGGGAAGATTATCACCCCGCCTAAGTCTCCTTAGTTACCACCCCTCCTTCATCCTCCCCATCAAGGGGAGGAAAAGATAGTGATAATCATTCGGGAGAAAAGTCAGTTTGAACTCTGTTGGTTACCGTAACCGCGACCGAATTAAGTATCATGTCCCCGGAATTTACCCGAATGCGGCATATATGATAGCATGAACCGCCGTATCTTGAAAAGAAAATTTGAAAAGAAAAAATGAAGCTCCCCGGCCTGTGAAAGCCGGGGATTTCTGCGGTTTGATTAAATAAGCCCGCTGCCGGGAATGCTCGACAGGATAAAAGCAACGGCCATCACCACTGCCGCCGGAATCCAGGGCAAGAGCTTATTCATCGGCCTTCTTGCATCCGGAACAATCGCCCGCGGAAGGACACGCGCTCCCGGCCTTGGCGTCTGCCGGCTTGGACTGTTCACAACACGGAGCGGACTTGCGGCAGTAATCGGTGACGTAAAAACCGCTCCCTTTGAAGATTATTCCGGCGCCGGTACCGATCAATCTGCGCACCTTGCCGATCTCGCCGCACTTTTCGCATTTCTGCAGCGGTTCGGCGGTCATGCTCTGAAAGGCCTCGAAGACCGCGCCGCAGGCCGAACACTTATAATCATATGTAGGCATCTTGCAACCTCCGTTACTCGGGTAACCGCGGTTTTCCTCCGCGGACCCGGTTATTTGAAACTTTTTTTTAACTTGTCCACAAGGCTTTCCCGTGAATCGCAGGATTCACCGGAGGCGCGGGCGAATTCTTCCATCGCTCTGCGCTGTTCGGAATTCAGGCTGCGCGGTATCTCTACGTCCACTTTTACCATGTGGTCGCCGGTAATCCCGCGGCCGTGCACGTCAGGCATACCCTTGCCTTTAAGACGGAATATCCTGCCGCTCTGCGTGCCGGCGGGTATCTTCATCTCCACCTTGCCGCTTAAGGTATCTATCTGTGCCTCGCCTCCGAGAACCGCTTTGGGAAGGCTGATGCCGATTTCGCTGAGTATGTCCGAGCCTCTACGGCTGAATCGGGAATGCGGCAGCATCTCGGTCACCACGTAAAGGTCTCCGCTGCCGGACTGACCGACCTCTCCTTCCCCTTTTATACGCAGGGTAGAACCGTTGTCCACACCGGGCGGGATCTTGACCGTTATATGCCTGGTGATCTTTACTCTGCCCTCGCCTCCGCAATCCGGACAAGGGGTCTGAATGATCTGGCCGTGCCCTCCGCATTTATGACAGGTCTGCGCCATCTGAAAGAATCCATTAGAGGTCACCACCCTGCCGCTGCCCTTGCACTGCGGACAGACCGTTTTTCTGGTGCCCGGCTTGGCTCCGCTGCCGGAACACGTCCTGCAGGATTCATACCGCGGAACGTTTATCCGTTTCTCGACGCCATTATACGCCTCTTCCAGAGTAACCGCTACGGCTATCTCCAGGTCGCGCCCCCGCCTGCTGCGGCCTCTGCGGCTTTCGCCGCCGCCGCCGAAAATATCGAAACCGAGATCGCTGAAGATATTGTCAAAGATGTTTCCGCCGTAGGCGGCGTCGCCGCCGCCCATATCCCGAAAGATACTGCTGAAATCCGCGCCCTTGAAGATATCTTCGTAGGCGTAATTCTGGTCTATACCTGAATGTCCGTACTGGTCGTAAAGCTGTTTCTTCTGCGGGTCGGAAAGCACCGCGTAGGCCTCGGATATCTCTTTGAAATTCTCCTCCGCCTCTTTCTTCTTGTCGGCGGGGACCCGATCCGGGTGGCAGCGCATGGCCGCTTCACGATAGGCCTTTTTAATCTCGTCAACGCCGGCGCCTTTTTGCAGACCCAGTATCTCGTAATAATCTTTTTTACTGCTCATCTATCCGCCTTCCGCTATCCCGGTTATAACGGCTAAGGCTACGACGCCCGTGCCGAATGCGGTTAAGGTAATTTTAAAACCGCTAACCCTTGCCCGCCCGGAGAAACGAGTATCGTAGCCGTTGCCGATAATTGAAGAATATCGCTGTTATTTCTTATCTTCGTCCTTATACTCGGCGTCAATGACGTCGTCCTTGCTTGGCTTGGGGTCTTCCTGCCGCTGCCCGGTGCCGGCACTGCTTGAGTCCTGCTGTCCGGCTGCACCCGCGGACTGCTGCTGGGATTTGGCTGACGCCTGTTTATAGACTTCTTCGGCCAGCTTGTGCGCCGACCTGGTCAACGCCTCCATCCCCTTCTTTATTTTCTCGATACTCTTATCCTTTATGGACTGTTTCAGATCGTTAAGATCGGCCTCAATACCCGCCTTCTCCTCCTGGCTCACCTTGTCGCCATAATCTTTGAGCGACTTTTCGGTGGAATAAACCAAGGAATCGGCCTGGTTTATGAGTTCGACCTCTTCTTTCTTTTTGCTGTCCTCGGAAGCGTATTTCTCCGCCTCCTTGACCATTTTTTCTATTTCCTCCTTGGAGAGCTTCTTGGGAGCGGTGATACGTATAGACTGCTCCTTGCCGGTACCCAGGTCCTTGGCCGAGACATGCACGATGCCGTTGGCGTCTATATCGAAGGAGACCTCTATCTGCGGAACTCCCCTCGGCGCCGCCGGTATCCCGACCAGATCGAACCTGCCGAGCTCGACGTTACCCTCGGCGTCCGCTATCTGGCGTTCGCCTTGTATGACGCGCACGGTAACCGCGGTTTGGTTGTCCGCCGCGGTAGAAAACACCTGGCTCTTGCGCGTGGGAATGGTAGTATTACGCTCAATCAACTTGGTGTTCACGCCTCCCATCGTCTCGATCCCCAAAGAAAGCGGCGTGACATCCAGAAGAAGCACGTCCTTGGTCTCTCCTTTGATGATCGAAGCCTGAATGGCCGCGCCCAGCGCGACGCACTCCATCGGGTCCACGCCGCGTTCGATCTTCTTGCCAACGAAATCCTCGACAAATTTCTGCACCGCCGGAATACGGGTGGGGCCGCCGACCATGATGATGCGGTCGACGTCATTGGCCGAAAGCTTGGCGTCTTTAAGGGCATCCTCGATCGGCTTACGGCAGCGCTCGATGATCGGAGCGATCAGATCCTCAAGCTTGGCGCGCGTAATGGTCATAGTCATATGCTTGGGGCCGGATGCGTCGGCGGTAATGAACGGCAGATTGATGTCCGTTTGTACCGTGGAGGAAAGTTCCACCTTGGCCTTTTCCGCCGCCTCGCGCAGCCTCTGCATCGCCATCTTGTCGCTTCGCAGGTCGATGCCGGTTTCTTTCTTGAACTGATCAGCTATGTGCTCGATCAACACATTATCCATGTCCGTGCCGCCCAACTGCGTATCGCCGTTGGTCGACATGACCTTGAAACCGCCTTCCGCCCACATCTCCATAATGGTGACGTCCAGCGTCCCTCCGCCGAAATCGAAGACCATGATCTTCAATTCCTTCCCTACCTTGTCCAGGCCGTAAGCCAGACAAGCGGCGGTAGGCTCATTGATGATGCGCAGCACCTTCAAACCGGCGATCTCTCCGGCGTCCTTGGTAGCCGTGCGCTGATTGTCGTTGAAATACGCGGGACAGGTGATAACCACCTCTTCCACTTTATCTCCCAGATAGGCCTCCGCGTCCTGCTTTATCTTCTGCAGGACGAAAGCGGAGACCTGCTGAGGGGTGAATTCTTTATCCAGCGCCTTGAACTTGAAGTCTGTTCCCATCTTGCGCTTGGCGGCAAAGATAGTCCCTTCCGGGTTTATCGAAGCCTGGCGCCTGGCGGGCTCGCCCACCAGCTTCTGTCCGTCCTTGGTAAAAGCCACCCATGAAGGAAAGGCTTTTCCGGAAGCGACCCCGGCACCTTCAGCAGACGGAATAATGACCGGTCTGCCGTTCTCCATAACGGCGGCGGCAGAGTTAGATGTCCCTAAATCGATCCCTATAACTTTAGCCATATCGCACCTCCTAACTAAATTTAACGAAGTTAAATTTACCCGCAGGGCCGACCGAGAAAATCTCTCCCCCAAGAGAGG
>WOZK01000018.1:0-9848 GCA_011620275.1 Candidatus Omnitrophota bacterium | reverse complement strand
TAGAATCAGGGCGATACTTAAAACATCACGAAGTTAAATTTACCCGCAGGGCCGACCGAGAAAATCTCTCCCCCAAGAGAGGTTTTCGAGCGTTTGTCGGGTTACCCTGATTCTGTTTCGTAGAATCAGGGCGATACTTAAAACATCACGAAGTTAAATTTACCCGCAGGGCCGATTTAAGATTGCTTCTCGGTCTGTGGCGGCTCGCAAGGCTTCTTCGATACTTTCACCTTTGCCGTGCGCACGACCCGGTCGTGCAAGAGATACCCCTTTTGCAGTTCCTCCAGCACCGTATGCTCAGGCACTAAAGCATCGTCGCACTGCATCAATGCCTCATGGTAATGAGGATCAAACTGTTTACCGGCCGCTTCCAAGGGTTTGACCCCGTGGCGCTTCAGCAGTTCGTAAAGATGCGCCAGTATCATCTCCACACCTTTCAGAAAAACAGACACGTCCCGGCAATCATTCTCCGCCAGGCCCACCGTGCGCTCGAGATCGTCGAGCACGTCCAGCAGTTCGACGATCAAACCTTCATTCGCGAACTTCAGGAAATCCTGTCTTTCGCGTTCCATGCGTTTGCGGATATTCTCGAATTCCGCCTGCTGACGCAACAGCCTCTCCCAGTATTCGGCGGCCTTGGCGGCGTCCTCTTTCAACTTCCGTAGTTCCGACTCCTTGACGCTTACTTCTTTATCCGCTAAACATGCCCCGTCTGGAGAAACCCCGGCCTGCGGTTTTTCTTCTTTTATCTCCGCTTCCTTGCCGCCGTCCTTCTTATTCCGGTCCTCTTTATTGTTCATTATTTCCTATCGCCTCTTAACTATATTCTTTTGCCTATATAACCTATTGCCCCTCGCCTAATCTCTCAATACTTCCGAAAGCACTTCTGAAACGTATTCCAGCGCCGGAATGGCATGACGGTATTCCATGCGTCTTGGCCCCAGCACGGCCAGCCTGCCTACCGGCTGTTCCTTCACGTTATAGGAAGATATCAGGATAGCGCAGTTCTCGGTGCCTTCGCAGCCGAGATCCTCTCCTATATAAACCGCCACTTTGCGGCTGTTATGCTTGCGGATAATCTCCAGCAGCCGCCTCTTTTCCTCGATCAGCCGGATCAAAAAACGGATACTTGAGGCGTCCCGGAACTCCGGCTGTTCGATTATGTAACTCACCCCGCGGTAAACGAATCTCTCGTCCATATCCGGCAGAGCGGCGATGCCGGCGTAGTGGGTGACCTCGGACAACAAGTCGGAGGTCTTCTCCAGTATGGCGTCCAGGGTCTCGAAACCGCGCTCGTAGGCGCTGAAGATACGCGCCTTCTCCTCCTCTATCAAATCCAGTTGAGAAAGCAGAAAGTCCACGTAGTAACGATACCCCTTGTCGGTCGGCATGCGACCGGCGGAGGTGTGCGGATGCGTAAGGTATCCCGCTTCTTCCAGTTCGGCGAAGATATTCCGGATGGTAGCCGGGCTGAGGTCGAATTCGGCTGAAAGGTCGTCCGAAGCAACCGGTTCCGCCTCCCTGATATAAAAGTTGATGGCGGAACTCAATACCGCTTTTCGCCTTGCGTCATGATCAACCGTCTTCATTATATGCTCTCCGTCTTACGCCGAAAACTCTTTCGCGGAAATTATAATTTTAACACACCTTACCGCTTTGTCAACAAAATGCCGTCGCTGTTCGCAGAATAGTCGGCTTTGACCTTATCGCCCTGCGCGAGCTTTCCTTCCAGGAGCATTATCGCCAACGGGTCCTGCAAATAACGCTGGACGGTACGTTTCAACGGCCGCGCCCCGTAATGGGGGTCGAAGCCTTTTTCAAGCAGGAAATCGCGGGCCTTTTGCGTCAGCTCCAATGTGATCTTTCTGGCCTCCAGTTTTTCCTTCAGCGGCGCCGTCTCCAGATCCAGGATACGCGCGATCTCCGCCTTGTCCAGCGGGTTAAAGATGATTATATCATCCAGACGGTTGATGAACTCCGGTCTGAAAATTCTCTTTACCTCCGCCAGCAGGCGCGCCTTCAGCGCCTCATCCGCCTTCCCGGAACTGCTTTGTAGTATCTCCTGCCCGATATTGGAGGTCATTATGATCACCGTGTTCTTGAAGTTCACGGTGCGTCCCTGGCCGTCGGTAAGGCGGCCGTCGTCCAGTATCTGCAGCAGCACGTTGAAGACGTCAGGATGCGCCTTCTCTATCTCGTCCAGCAGTATGACCGAATACGGTCTGCGGCGCACTTTCTCGCTCAGTTGTCCGCCTTCCTCGTAGCCCACGTATCCCGGCGGCGCGCCGATCAACCTCGAGACGCTGAACTTCTCCATATATTCTGACATATCTATACGCACCAGCGCGTCCTCGTCGTCGAAGAGGAACCATGCCAACGTCTTGGCCAGCTTGGTCTTTCCCACTCCGGTCGGCCCCAGAAAGATGAACGACCCCAGCGGACGCTTTTCGTCGCCCAGCCCGGAACGGGCGCGGCGCACGCAGGCCGATATCTCCTCTATCGCCCGGTCCTGTCCGATGACCCTGCTCTTGAGACGCTCTTCCATCTTCAGCAACTTCTCCGCGTCACCCTCCATAAGATTGGAAACGGGGATGCCTGTCCATTCACCGACCACCCGAGCGATATCCTCTTCGCCCACTTCTTCTTTCAGCATCAGGCTGTGCTTCTGCAGGGCAGCCAGTTCCTGGTTGCGTTTTTTCATCTCCTTATCAAGCTCTATCAGCACGCCGTAGCGTATCTCTGCCACTTTGTCCAGGTTTCCGACCTTCTCGGCCGCCGAAGCCTCGTTCTTGGCATCCTGTATCTTTTCTTTTATCTGCTGAATGCTCTGGATAACCCGCTTTTCTTCCTCCCACTGTTTCTTCTTTTCGCCGAGGTCGCGTTTCAATGCTTCCAACTGCGCCTCGAGGCTGCCCAGGCGTTCAGTAGAGGAGGCGTCTTTCTCTTTCTTCAAAGCCTGCCTCTCGATCTCCATCTGCATAATACGCCGCTGAACCGAATCCACCTCCTGCGGCATACTATCTATCTCTATGCGCAGGCGCGAGGCCGCTTCGTCAACCAAATCGATGGCTTTGTCGGGCAGACGGCGATCGGTTATGTATCGCGCCGAAAGCGAAGCTGCGGCAATCAAGGCGGAATCCTTGATGCGCACCCCGTGGTGTATCTCGTATTTTTCCTTCAGCCCGCGCAGGATGGAAATCGTATCTTCAACGCTCGGCTCCCCTACGAAAACCGGCTGAAATCGGCGCTCCAAAGCGCTGTCCTTCTCTATATATTTACGGTATTCCTCGAGGGTGGTGGCCCCGATGCAACGGAGCTGGCCCCTGGCGAGCAACGGCTTGAGCATATTAGAGGCGTCTATCGCTCCCTCGGCGGCTCCTGCTCCCACGATCGTGTGCAATTCATCTATGAAGAGTATGATGCGGCCGTCGCTGTCGCGCACTTCTTTCAGCAGGGCCTTGAGCCGATTCTCGAAATCCCCCCTGAACTTCGCGCCCGCCACCAGGCTTCCCATATCCAGGGAAATGATACGTTTATCCTTCAGCCCCTCGGGAACGTCCCCGGAGACCACACGCAGGGCCAGTCCCTCCACAATAGCGGTCTTGCCTACGCCGGCTTCCCCGATCAACACCGGGTTGTTCTTAGTGCGACGGGAAAGCACCTGCATCAACCTGCGTATCTCGTTGTCCCTGCCAATCACCGGGTCGAGTCTCATCTTGGAGGCCAGGGCCGTAAGATCCTGTCCGTATTTCTCCAAGGCCCCGAAAGAAGCCTCGGGATCCTGGTCGGTGATGCGCCGGCTGCCTCGCACCTCCCGCATCGCCTGCAATACCTTATCCCTGGTCAAACCGAGAGTATGAAACTCACGCGTAAGCTGCGAATCTCCATGCTCAAGCAAAGCCAGAAGAAAATGTTCGCCGGAAACGAACTCGTCCTTCAGCGTTTCGGCTTCTTTTTCAGCCGCCTTCAACGCTGCGGACGTACGCGGAGAAAAATATATATCTTTTGAAGCGCCGCTCACGCGCGGCTGTTCCTTCAAGTGTCTTTCCAGGGATTTGATAACCTCAAAACTCGGGACCCCAGCCTTATCTAATATTTGTAAAAGCAGGCTGTCCTCCTGCCGCAGTACGGCCAACAACAGATGTTCAGGTTCTACCTGCTGGTGCGAATGCTCCTGTGCGAGACCGGCGGCAGATTGTAATGCCTCCTGGAACTTAATAGTGAACTTGTTTATATCCATTTTTATTCCCCTCTATCGCGCTATTGGCAATCATAGCACAAGAGTGCTAAAATAGAAACAAAAATTTTCCCGTTATTCCGGGTTATCTAGACTTGCTTACCTTATTATTCATCTGCAGTATGATGCGAATACCGCTGATATTAACGCGCTTTTCTTCCATCAGATAATGAATGTATTCCAGGCGCTCGATATCTTTATGACAGTATAACCTGGATTTCTTTCCCTGGCGCTTTGGAGAAACAATACCTGCCTTATCGAGCTGGCGTAATGTCCAGACAGGGATACCTACCAGCCTGCTGACAACGCTGATGATATATA
Source organism: Candidatus Omnitrophota bacterium (assembly GCA_011620275.1). GTDB lineage: Bacteria > Omnitrophota > Gorgyraeia > Gygaellales > Profunditerraquicolaceae > Undivivens. Next base: position 5,290 of record WOZK01000018.1, on the reverse strand, counting down.
CCGGTTCTTCTGGACGTATATTCACCTTAAAAACAGGCATCGCTATTCCTCCCTGTTATTAGCGGGACTTATGAGAATAATAACATATCAAGACAATATTGTCAAGGTAAATTAACAAATTTTATTAGAATATCTAACAGATGAATTGCCCTTATTGTCCCCGTTCGGAACAGGCATCCTGCATGCGCTTGGCCTCTACTGACGGAAGATTTCCCCTGACCATCACCCCTTCCGCAAGATATTCCACTGACTCGACCCTGCCGTGCCGGTAGAATTGGTCCAGCAGATGCATACGGCTGTGAGGGATGAGCAATTCCACCCGCGTCATCCTGCCTTTGAATTCCTTCTCGATCTCCGACAGCAGTTTGTCCAGATTGGTCCCCAGTTTGGCGGAGATGGCTACCGGCCGGGGCATATCCGCCTGCAATGCCGCCAACCAACTTTTATCTTCCAAAAGGTCGAGCTTGTTCAAAGCCGTAACCACCGGGATATCCTGGGCGCCGATCTGCTCCAGCACCTGCCGAACGGAACTGGCGTGCTCGTAAGCCAGATGATGACTGCAATCTATCACGTGCACCAGCAGGTCGGCGTGCGCCGTCTCCTCAAGGGTGGCTTTGAACGCCTCGATAAGATTATGCGGTAGATCATGCAGGAACCCGACGGTATCTGTGAGCACCACATTTTCTCCGCAGGGTAGTTGTAAAGACTTCGACAGCGGATCCAGAGTGGTAAAAAGCGCGTTCTGCACCTTCTGCCCGGCGTTGCACAGGGCGTTCAAAAGCGTGGATTTGCCGGCATTGGTATAGCCTACCAGCGCCACCAGCGGCAGTTCCTGTTCTTTTCTCTTCTTGCGCAGCAACTGACGGTGGCTGTTCAAATCGCGGAGGTCGCGTTTCAAGCTGTCTATGCGCTTGCGTATGCGCCGGCGGTCCGTCTCCAGTTTGGTCTCGCCGGGGCCGCTGGTGCCGATGCCGCCGCCCGGACGGGAAAGCAGTTTTCCCCTGCCGGCAAGCCGCGGCAGCATATATTCAAGCTGGGCCAATTCCACCTGCGCCTTTCCCTCGCCGCTGGCCGCGTGCCTGGCGAAGATATCCAGTATCAGCTGTGTGCGGTCTATCACGCGCTTACCGATAATATCCTCAAGATTGCGCTGCTGCGTGCCGGTCAGATCTTTGTTGAAAATAACCGTGTCCACGTTCTCCGCCGCGCAGATCAGCGCGAGCTCTTCGGCCTTACCGCTGCCGATGAGCAAACTCGCGGTGGGTCTGTCGCGCAGACAGATGATATTATCCACCAGTTCAACGCCGGTGTTGGCGGTGAGCTCCGCCATTTCCCTGGCGCTGTCATCCACCGTCCATCCGTCGTCCGCTCCGTGACTGAACCTGACCGTTACCGTGATAACTCTTTCCATATGGTTTCCGCCGCCTCCTCCGGGAGCGCCGCCGGCCGGTTGAGCCAGCGCACGCGTTTATCCTTCCTGAACCAGGTCAACTGCCGTTTGGCGTAATGCCTGGTGTTCAATTTCATCAGCCGCCGCGCCTCATCCAGCGCGCATCTACCCTCGAAATATACCTTCAATTCCTTCAAACCGATGGCAAAGGCCGCGGTGCGCGAAAGCGGCATCTCCAGCAGACCGCGCGCCTCCTTTTCCAGCCCGGAAGCGAACATCGCCTCCACCCTCTCATCTATCCTCCGGTACAATTCCTCCCGCTCCGGGCTAAGACAGAATATCTCCGTCTCATAAAGCTCCGAGAGCCCCTTGCGCTCTTTCTGTCTGTCTGAGATCGGTTCCCCGGTAGAGACTAAAACCTCCAGCGCGCGGATAACTCTCCTGACGTCGTTAGGATGAATACGCTTTCCGGCCGCCGGATCGCGTTCACTCAATCTCGCGTGCAGAGCCGCCGCGCCTTCCGGTGAAGCTGCCTGCCGGTAAAACTCCTCCCGCAACGAACTCCGTTCAGGCGCGCAGGCAAAAAGCCCGTCCAGCGCCGCGGAAACGTATAAACCGGTTCCTCCAACGAAAAGCGGAACCTTGCCCCGCATAAAGATATCTTCGACCTTCCCGGCCGCATCCTCATAATAACGGAAGGCGTTGTATTCCTCCGTGGGCGGCACGATATCCAGCAAATGATGCGGCACCCTCGCCCTGTCCGAAGCCGAAGGTTTGGAGGTAACGATGTCCATCCCTTTGTAAACCTGCATGGAGTCGCAGGAAATTATCTCCGCTCCGATACGCTCCGCCAATATCATGGCGGCTGCCGATTTACCGGAGGCTGTGGGGCCGGTGATAAAAATGACCTTTTTATTCATTATGGCATCAAGGACAGATACGGATGGGATAACCTTCTTTGGAGAGTTTCTTCGCGGATTCCTCGGCCTGGCCGCGGTCGTTGAACCTGCCGACCTTTACCCTGAAAAGGATGTTTTCGCCGTCCGGTTTCTGATATTTCTCCACATAAGCGTCGTAACCTTTCCCGACGAGTTCCTCTTTCAAGTCGTTGGCGTTGGCCTGGCGGGAGAAAGAACCGGCCTGCACGGTGTAAAAAAACCCGGGATTACGCAGAACATCCAGTCCGTTATCTTCAGCCGGAGGCGGAAAATTCTTGCTTATCTTCGCAGCGTAAGCGGCGGCCGTCGCGTTGTCGCCTTTCTTCTCGGCGCAGCGTTTCAGACGGTAATAGATACCGTCCGCGAAACGGGCGTATGCCCTTCGCTCCTCCATCTGCTTATAATGCTTCTCCGCCGTAGCGTAGTCCCCGCGCAGAAAATATGTGTCCGCCAGGCCTATCTCTGCTTCAGTCCTGAATTCCGAACCGCGCGACTCGCGCAGTATGATCTCGAAGATATCCGAGGCCCGCAGGAGGTTGCCGTCCTTCATATAACTGACTCCCAGGATATAGTATAATTCGTTGAGACCGCGGGAATCCTTGCTGGCATGGGCCAACATTCTCTCTCCTTCTTTTATCGCCTGCTTGTAATCCCCTTTGAGAAAATAATACTTGGGTTTATCCAGATTCATTCCGCAGACAGCCGGGATCAACCAGATGACAAACAAGAAAACGCCAGCGGAGAGCGCGGTCAGGGCGAACAAAAACGGCGCGCGGCCGTAGATCTTACCGGTATACTTCAAACGGTATCGGTGATTCATTTCGCCTTTCCACGCTGTTTACCGGACAGCGATATGCGTTTCTGCAGATCGAGAGCCAATCTATGGCGCCGCTCCTTTTCCAGGCGCGGCACATCGTCTTCCAGGCTAGCGGCCATACTGTGCGGCCTCGGCGAGTATTTGAAGATATACGCCGTATTGAAACGCACATCTTCCAGCATCCGGCAGGTGGCCCGGAAGTCTTCCTCGGTTTCACCGGGAAACCCCACGATCACGTCCGTGCTCAATTCGCCGCCCGGCACTATTCTACGATATTCACGCGCCAATTCCAAATAATATTTACTATTATATCCGCGGTTCATCGCTTTCAGCACACGGTCCGAACCGGACTGGAACGGCAGGTGCAGCCACTTTTTCACCCGCTCCAGGCCGCCGATTGCTTTAAAAAGCCGCGTGCCGCTGTCCCTGGGATGAGAAGAAATAAAAGTTATCTCCTTGACCCCCTCTATCGCCTGCGCATCCTCCAGCAGATCCACAAAATCCCCTTTATCGCCTGAACGATAGGAATTCACATTCTGTCCCAACAGGAATATCTCGCTTAATCCCCGCGAAACCGCATCCCGCACCTCGCGCAGTATATCCTCGCCCCTGCGGTGCCGCAACGGGCCTCGCACGTACGGAACAATACAATAAGAACAGTGGTTTGAGCACCCCTCAGAGATCACCACATAAGCCTGTGTCTTGCCCGAACGGAACCCGGTGTGATATATCTTCTCCGGCCTGACATTTCCGTCCACTTCAAAAATCTTGCGTTCAAAAAGGATAGCCTCGTCTTCGCCTTTACCGTGGAGCGCGGGTGGCCGGCTATGAAATATCCTTCTCAGTATCTCCGGAATCTTGGCGATATCCTGCGGCCCGGCCACAAAATCTACGAGCGGCGAACGCTCAAACGCCCCCGCCCCGTAATTCCTTCCCATGCACCCCACGAGCCCGATTACAGGTTTTCTACCTATAGGGTCCGGGACGCCTTTCCTCAGCTCTCGCGCGTTTCCGGCCAATCCCCGCGCCGCTCTCCCCTTATTTCTTCTTCCTTTACATACCCTCCCGATCTCCGACCAAACCTTTTCCTCAGCGTGCTCCCTCACCGCGCAGGTATTAAAAATCACCACATCGGCGTCGTTCTCCGACTGCGTCAGTTCAAACCCCGCCTGCATGAGGATCCCGGCAATCACTTCCGAATCGCGGACGTTCATTTGACAGCCGAAGGTTGCAATATACACACTTCTCGGTTTGCCTGTATTCTTGTTGTTATCTTCTGATCTATCTATGTCTTGCACTCTTTTAACACCTCCTCATACATTTGCTGAAATGGCGGGTATAAACTACTGTCCCAACGTTTTTAAACTAATTTGCGTAACTAATTGATTTCAGTATGTTAATGACGCAAAACCTTTTAATCGATTTCAATTCGATACCGTGTTATTCTGACGTTTTGGCTAACAAAGGAGCGTCATATGAACACGGGCAAAACTGTTTTTTCACAAATTATAGAATTCCTGCCGTTATACGAAATCCACAAATGCGTCCAGCGTTATCACGGCGATTACAAAGTACAAGGTTTTTCATGCTATGCATGGCCTTTGCGCAATTAACTTATCGCGAGAGTTTACGCGACATCGAATCTTGCCTGCGCTTCATGCAACCAAAACTTTATCACATGGGTTTTCGCGGTTTAATATCCAAAAGCACATTAGCCGATGCCAACAATCAACGCGATTGGCATATTTATGCCGACTTCACCCAAGTATTGATTCATCGTGCCAGGAAATTATATCTCAACGAACCTTTCGGTGTAGAATTGGAACAAACGGCCTACGCGCTGGATGCCACAACGATCGATCTTTGCTTATCCCTCTTCCCCTGGGCGCGTTTTCGAAAGAACAAAGCCGCCGTCAAACTTCATACGCTCCTGGATTTACGCGGCAACATTCCAACTTTCATCGATATCAGCGACGGAAAACTTCCCGATGTCAACATACTCGATATCCTTATTCCCGAAGCAGGTTCATTTTACATCATGGATCGGGGTTATCTGGATTTTATGCGTCTCTATGCATTACATCAAGCCCAAGCGTTTTTTATCGTTCGCGCCAAATACAATCTGCAAGCACGCAGAATTTATTC